>CAZSVM010000028.1:0-2036 GCA_964610315.1 uncultured Actinomycetota bacterium | reverse complement strand
GCGGTGATTGGATTTGAACCAATGGCCCCACGGGTATGAACCGTGTGCTCTAACCACTGAGCTACACCGCCACTTAAAACTCATCAACAATTAAGAGTAATTATAGTTAATTTTTATTATTTTTAAAGTAAGGATAAATTTTATAAAAGAAGATTTTATGTGTCAAATTATGTGTCAATACAGCCTATTAAGATAATTTTAAACTGTTCAAGGCTAATCTAATACCATAGACATAGGTTATAAACGGGGTTTGAATTCATTTGTAAATTTGAATTTTTTATTCCTGATAATCCTCAAACAGGCCTCTGCCACTTCCAGATCATATAATTTACCCTTACCCCGATCAATTTCCTCCAGGGCTTCATTTGTACCTAAGGCCGGTCTGTAAGGCCTGTGAGAGGCCATAGCTTCTACCACATCGGCTACTGTTAGTATTTTTGCTTCCAGCATAATGTCCTTACCCTTAAGACCTTTCGGGTATCCCGAACCATTTATTCTCTCATGATGCTGAAGTATTATATCAGCTATAGGCCAGGGAAATTCTACTTTACTTATCATATCATAGCCTGACTGCGAGTGAGTTTTAACCATATCATATTCTATTTCGGACAATTTTCCGGGCCGGGTTAAGATAGATTCAGGTAAGTTTATTTTCCCTATATCATGAATAAGCGCTGCTATTCTTATTGACTCTATGGTATCATTATCCAGATTCATTTCTGCTGCAATAGCAGTAGCCAGAAGAGCCACCCTCTTCTGATGGCCCGAAGTATATGGATCTCTCACTTCTATAATAGAAGCCAGGGTATTAATAATATCATTGAGGGTTTTTTGCAGTTTTTTATAGCTTTCTTTAAGCTTTCCTTCAGTTATTTTCCTCTGGGTTATATCCCTGACTATACCTTCGTAGTAGATTGGCTTTCCTTTTTTATAAATTACCCTGGAGTTAATTTCTACCGTGATTATGGACCCATCTTTCCTTTTAAGCTGCGTTTCGAATATCCGGTCTCTTTTATCCGGTTTGGGCCTGTCCTCTTTTCGAACATATAGCTGTGTAGGAATATCTATTTTAAGAAGCTCCTCTTTACTGCTATAACCCAGCATTCTTACAAGTGACGGATTGGCATCAATGTATTTTCCTTCAAACGTTGTCCGATATATACCATCAAGGGAATTCTCAAATAATGAGCGGTAACGCTGTTCACTTTCCCTCAGTTTCTCTTCAGCTTCTTTAACGTCAGTTACATCTACCAGTAGCTCCCTTATACCTATTATTCTACCTTCATTATCTAAAATGTAATCAGGATAGGTCACAACCGGAAAAGTTGTCCCGTCTTTTCTTTTTATGGTATAAACTGATCTTGTTAACTCTTTTCCTTTTAATAATCCTTCAAAATTGGTTATAAGCTTGAATTTATCCTGAAGAGCTACTACCTGCCTTATATTAATTCCTTTATCTATTTCTTTTTTTGTGTAGCCGGTTTTTTCGAACGCTTTTTTATTGGCATAAATGATTTTGCCATCAGTATCCACTTCAACTATCATTTCATTTAATCTTTCTGCCAATTCTCTATGTTTCCCATTATTATCCAAAACAGATTCCTTAGTTTTTGGAATACCTGAACCATCAAAATTTTTCTCGATATTACCGATGCTGGACTTTTTTAAATTCTCTAATTGCATAGATTTTTTATATATTTTTAATTCCAAACAAATATTTATATTAATATTATATAGTTATATATTAATTATATAAAACAATAATTATTTATTCAAGTATAACATATATTTAAATTAAATTTAATAAATGTTTATAAGAATGATTATTTTTCCTAACATTATAAAGGCTATAAATTTTCCCAACAGATACGGCCAATCCGGCCAAAAATCATGGATAATAAGTAAGTTTCGAAATTTGTGGTAACTTAAACTGCAGAGTTTCAATAGATATAATAAAATAAAAATTTATCCTGCTTAAAACTGGAGCCCGCGATCGGACTTGAACCGATGACCTTTTCCTTACCGAGGAAATGCTC
>CAZSVM010000027.1:0-7306 GCA_964610315.1 uncultured Actinomycetota bacterium | reverse complement strand
ATTTTCGCTGAACAAAACTGGGACTTTTAGGTGACATAATCGCTGAATATTGACAATCAATATTATCAAAATAATCCATAGTAAAAACTTGGTTGGGGTATTCATCAAAACAATTTCGGTATAGATTCTTTTAAAACACAACGAATATTTATCTTTTAAAAAACCATTTAAAGTAGTATAAATCATAGAATATATTTAATTGGCATTTTTATATGTATATTTTCGTAATTTAAAATATGGAATTTGGAAGTCTCATTCTAAGAATCAAAAATAATCTTAAACCGATTGCACAATCTCTTAAACACAGAAATTATAGGTTATTTTTTATCGGCCAGAGTATTTCACTTGTCGGCACTTGGATGCAGCTGATAGCTATCAGCTGGTTGGTATATGATCTTACCGATTCCGCGCTGCTGCTGGGTCTGGTAGGTTTTTTCGGCCAGGTGCCTGCCTTTTTTCTTACCCCTTTTACCGGAGTATTTATAGACAGGTGGAACCGGCACCGGATACTAGTAGCCACCCAGACATTATCTATGATCCAGGCATTTATACTGGCTTTCTTAACCCTGACCGGAAGAATAAATGTATGGCATGTTATATTTCTTAGCCTGGGTCTGGGACTTATCAATGCATTCGATATGCCTGCCAGGCAGGCTTTTGTAGTGGAGATGGTCGAAAAAAAGAGTGATCTGGCAAATGCTATTGCACTAAATTCTTCTATGGTAAACAGCGCAAGATTAATTGGCCCTGCCGTTGCTGGGATACTGGTAGCCGCTGTTGGCGAGGGTTACTGCTTTCTTATTAACGGAATAAGTTTTATGTCGGTAATTATCGCTCTCCTGGCCATGAGGATTAAAAAAGTGCCAAAAAATAAATATTCCAATAATGTTGTCGGGGACATAAAAGAAGGTTTTAGATATGCTTTCGGCTTTGTTCCCATAAGATCGATTTTGCTTTTCCTGGCGCTTGTCAGTCTGGTCGGCATGCCCTATACGGTACTTATGCCCATTTTTGCGAGAGATATATTAAACGGCGGAGCTAATTTTCTTGGTTTTTTAATGGGTTCGGCGGGAGTAGGGGCACTTATAGGAGGAACATACCTTGCATCAAGAAGAACCGTTTTGGGACTGGGAAGAATCCTGACCACGGCAACTGGTATTTTCGGACTAAGCTTAATAGTTTTTTCCGTTTCTAAAAATTTATGGCTCTCGCTTTCGATGATGCTGGTCAGCGGGCTGGGTATGATAATACATATAGCTTCGGTGAATACTATTCTGCAGACCATAACCGAAGATGATAAACGGGGAAGGGTAATGAGTTTTTTTACCATGGCTTTTCTGGGAATGATGCCGTTTGGCAATCTAATGGCGGGTGCCCTTGCCAATTCGATTGGGGCGCCAAATACGGTACTGATAAGCGGGGGGATATGTATTTTGGGGACCATTATTTTTTCGATAAAACTTCCCTCAATAAGGAAAATTGTCCGGCCAGTATATATTAAACAGGGAATTATCAGTGAGGTTGCAAGAGGGATTCAGGCAGCAAGTGAGGCAAAGATACCCCCCGATTCTTAAAAGATTAACCTTTTATTTTTTCTATTTATTTATCTTAACTTGATTACCCACTCCACGAAATTAGCCAGGAACTGTTTTATCCATTTAATGGTGGATTCATCGATTAGTTTCCCCGTGCTGTCAAATTTATCTTTAGCGAAGGGCACCAGGATTTCAGGCTTATTCATGGGGTGGGCATTTAAAAATACCATGGATTGTCTCAGGTGATATTGCGCTCTGGCCGTGCCCAGCATCCCTGTGGATGCACCCATTATGCCCACCGGTTTTCCTTCGAAAGGATTTGTGCCGTACGGCCTTGATACCGCATCAATGGCATTTTTAAGGACACCGGGCATGGAAAAATTATATTCGGGTGTTACTATAAGAATTCCGTCCGCTGATTTGATTTTTTCTTTGAATAATTTTAATTTTTCATTGGGCTGGTTTTCAAAATCCTGATTGAATAGGAGTATACCCTCAAGATCAAAAGTCTCGATTTCCATTTCTTCCGGTGCAAGCTCCGTTACAGCTTTAAGGAGCATTTTATTGAAGGATCCCTTTCTCAGGCTTCCTGAAAAGCCAAGAATTTTTATTTTTTTATTATTTCTATTTACCATAATGTTCTCCGTCCAAATATTTAAGAATAACTTATCTTAAAGATATTTTTACAAGCTTTTTATTGAAAAACTTGGTAATATATTAAAACCCGAATTTTATTAAATTAAAAAACTTGCTTATAAAAATATATTACTTTTTTGATTAAATTTCTAGAAAGGATACTTTCCTCATGAACCGGAAAAAAAATATTATATCTAATATCTCTACTCTGGGGGTTTTTAAAGATGCTTTAAGAGTATCCATTAGAAAACCTTCTACTGCACTTTTTTTTCTTAAAACCATAGTAAATCAAAGAAGAGCGCACCGAAGGAGGATGGAATGGATAAAAAAGGGGATACAGGTGCCTCCGGTTATAATATTTAGCATTACTAATAAATGTAATCTTAATTGTAAGGACTGTTATAATAAAGCCTTAAGAATGCAGTCAAAGGAAGAGCTTGATACGGAAAAAGTTATGGATATACTTGGCCAGGCAAAGGAACTTGGTATATCCTTTATAGTAGCAGCTGGAGGAGAACCATTTGTAAGAAAAGATTTTTTAAAGGTAATAAAAGCCTTTCCTGAAATGGTTTTTTTAGTTTTTACCAATGGCATACTTATAGATGATGCTTTGCTCGAGGAAATAAAAAGTCGCAGGAATATAGTCCCCCTTATCAGTATCGAAGGACATTCTGAACAGACCGATAACCGCAGGGGAGCAGGAATTTTCAACCGTTTAAAGACTGTAATAGAAAAATTAAACAAGGAATCAATATTTTTTGGGACCTCTCTTACCGTAACCAAACAGAATTTTGAAACGCTTACCAATGATTCTTTTGTGGCTGATCTGGTAGAAAAAGGTTGTAAGCTATTTTTCTATGTTGAGTATACTCCTGTGACCGAAGGCACTGAAAATTGGACTCCCACGAGAGAGCAGAGAAATAAAATCCCCGAAATTATGAACAGATACCGGAAAAAATTTTCTGCTCTTTTTGCTGGACTGCCGGCTGAGGAAGAAATGTTTGGAGGATGTCTTTCTGCCGGAAGAGGATTTATTCATATAAATGCGCAGGGAGACCTGGAACCCTGTCCTTTTGCACCATTTTCTGATATAAATCTTAAGGAAGTAACCCTAAAGGAAGCCCTGCAGTCAAAACTGTTGGAAGAGATACGGAATAATCAGTTTATGCTGGATGAATCTGAAGGAGGATGTTTGCTGTGGGCCAACCGGGAATGGGTCCAGTCCCTGCTTAAATAATTAATTAGCTTACTTCCTCATCAAGTCTATAATGAGGATTTAAAGTACTGGTAAAGATTATCAGTAAAAATAAAGCGGTAAGGCTGGTATAAAATATACTAACTACCGAGAAATTCTCAGACAAAAAACCTGCCATGTATTGAAAAATAATAACCCCGGTGAAGCCAAAACCATTTATTATACTGGTAATAGATCCCGAGTAACGGGGATTTTGCTTCAAAGCAATGGAAAGGGAAATGGCAGCTATACCGGAAAAGGAAAAGTTAAAGAGCAGTATAAAAATAATTTTAAGGGCCAGTTGGTTTAAAAAAAATGAAATGAATAAGAAAACAAAAGCCAGTGTCGAAAAAAACTGCATCAATCTTTTTTCATTGAATTTATTCACCAGAGAGCTTTGCATGAACATTCCAATGCTGAAGATCATAAGGTTTAAACTCAGTATCAAGGAACTTATGGTTACCGGGACATCCAGGCTTTGAAAGTAAGTAGTAAACCAGGTTCCGAAAGAAAATCCCAGCCCAAAATGCAGGAAGCTAATGATTCCGCAAAAGATAATAATTAGATTTGATAAAAACCTGCGATTGGTGGAAATCAGGCCCCTAAAATTTTCTTCGCTCCTTTTGTTATTGAGACTCTTCGATTTAAGTACCAATATAAATGCAAGCAAAAATATATTTATCAGGGCTACCGATAAAAATATATATCTCCAGTTGATATCAAAAAATAAAATGCCGCTGATCAGTAGAGGAGCAAGAAAGGCGCCTATCAAAAATCCTATATTTAATCTTATTATTACCCTGCTTCTACTTTTTAATTGGCAAGTATCACTGATTATGGAATTTGCATTTACTACAATTGTTCCCCAGGATATTCCGAATATAATATAGCTTAAAGTAAAATAGATAAAATTACCTGAGAAAAATAGACTTATAAAACTGACTGTAAATAATATACTGCCCCAGGTAAATATATTTTTTTTCCCAAATTTTTCCGAAAGAATCCCTGAAAACAGGCTTGCCAGCAGAAGACCGAAAGCATTTAGTGATAAGGTAGAACCGACTATATCAAAATCAACTTTGAAGCTATTTGATAGTATGGGAATCAAGGGCCCGACAACAGAACCTCCCAGCCCTACCAAAAGTAATTGTGTGAAAAATAATGAAAATAACTTTTTTTCGGTCATTAGATTTAAGATTATAATACTATTGATGTAGAATTTATAGATTGCCGCGGAAATTTTTATTTACAAAGTCAATGCTGCGCGAATATATACAAAACAATTGAATACAGCTGAACTGAGTATAGCTGGATATGTGGAATATGTAATATTTCACCCTGAACTTATTAGGGCTCCAAATTTTCTTCATTTTTTCTTTATATAATTTCATGTGATTGAGAAAAATTATTAAAAGAAGGGATTAAAAATGTTCTTTTCAAATCCGTTGGTAATAGCTGGTATTGTAATATTTGCTGTTATCTTTCTGGCCGGGGTGACTTTCTGGATAATATTTGGCATAAATAAGTTCAAATGGGCATTGATTACATCAATTGTTCTCTCAGCATTGTTTGTGCTGGCAGGCGGAATGTTTGGCTTAAGAGCAATATCACCAAAATTAATTAGTGCCGGAAGGCCGTTTGGCCGGGTAATCAGGATTGAGAGGCCCCTAAACAGAGAAGAATTTAATATACCAGGGTATGGAAGAATTTTTGATTTTAGAAATTTGCCGGGGCATAAAGGGCCAGAAATTAAATTTGAAGGTATTGAAAAAGAAGATCTCCAGAAAATAAGAGAACACTGGGACGAGATAAAATCCATTACCGTAAATGTTAATGTTGACGTGGAATATAAAGAATAAATAGCAAAAAGTAAAATTAATCTTCGGATATAATCTCATCCATTAGTTTTATGAGTGAATCTCGGTCGGAGGATAAACTGCTTCTTCGTTTTTTTAAATAAGAAAACCTGAATGGCGAATACTCTTCAATTTTTTTAAGGTAGGGTCTGCTGTAAAATTCATTATTGAGTCCAATCGATTCTATAAGCAGTATTCTGGTACTTTTTTCTATCAGGCTTTTTAAGCAATCCCGATTGCTTCCTTTAAAACAGTCGGTATTACCCATTATCCTTTTTCCAAAATTGAAAGTCCGGTTGGTTAATTTATCCAGTGATGTTTGGCGGCAAACTTGTGAGAAGGGAGTCAGAAGTCCTGCTCTGGAATCCTTATTGACATCCTGTATGTCGTCAACCAATTGCAGATAGGCGCCGAATCCAAATAAAAATCTTTCCTGAGATTGGGTCAGTGAGCTGGAAACAAGATAGCCGTCAGCCAGAACCGAGGCTCCTCCTTTCTCGATACAAATCTTTAGAACATCTGTTTCTGTGAGAGAGCCTGAAGTGTCAAGGAGGCGGATGCTTTTTGTCTGGCCGTTGTGAATAGCCAGTAAGCTTTCATAAACCTTTGGATAACTTGAGCGTTCGTACTGGTCCTCTATTATTGATATTAGATCAAAAATGTTTTTTTCATCACTATTTTCCGGCATGGCCTTTTTCCCCTTTATTCGATTCTGAAAACGCCGGCTAAAATCAATTTTACTTTCCAGGGTAATATGGGGACTATCAAGATAGTTATCGGTGTAAGGATAAAGCATGCTGTAGGCAAAAATAGAAGGGTTTAACTCAATGGATAGGTCCATCATGGATTGAATCCCGTTTATTATCCATACATTACGGCAAGCCTGGAAAATATCTTCCATACTAAGGTTGGGGTCAAAATTACGGCCTTTTTCTACAAATTTCCTGGTTGTTTCCTTATAACTATCTGAGAATATTATATCCAGATGATTATCCTCGAAATTAAATGCTGACTTGAAAAGAGCTCTTGCAGCAGTAAAGATAGCTTTTACAGAATTGGAATTGCTTCCTTCCGTTTTAAGATTTTTGCTTTTTCTTTTTTTTAATTTTTTTAAGAATTCTTCCAATCGGGCCTCACCGGATAATTTATCCTTATGGGGGTATACAGCGTCCAGAGAAGGAAGTTGGCAGCTGCATTCCAGCCAGATTTTAATAAATTGTTCAGTGTATTTTTCAGTTTGCATATTTAATTAAAGTTCAGAAATTTTTTTAGCAATTATATCATTTTTTACAGATAAGTTATTATAAGAGTTGAGAGATAATTGTTCCATTATTAATAAAATTTAGGGAAGTGTTTGCTCACTTAATAAAAAATCTGGAATTGGAATATTAATAATCTAATGGGGTAAATTATAGAGAAATATTTGGTAACATTATCGTGTGAATCTTCCATCATCTTTTGATTGGGGCAGTTTTCCAATATTTTTTTCAAGCCATCCCTTTTTTATTATATCTTCTGGATTAAACTCCGGCACAAAGGGTTTTATATCTAAAAGCGGAGTCCCGTTAACTATATCTACATCTTTTATATGAAGGTTGTTTTTTTCAACTTTTACTAGACGTACAACAGATAAACCTATAGGATTTGGACGGGCTGGTGCTCTGGTGGCAAATACTCCATGGGGCTTATTATCCATATAAGGTTTTACTTCAAGAGAGAAAGTCTTTATAAGGTGAAAAAAGTAAATTAAAATGATATGAGAAAATCCTTCGATATCTTTTAGTCCTTTTTCATACTGTGGAAATACTTCAACCATTCCTTCTATACCCCTGGCAGCCTCAGGCTGAATGGGTGTTCCTTTAGGTTCATTGAATGGTGAGTGAATAATTCCTATTGGCTTATAAGTTGTTTTAGTTTCCATTTTTTTACTACTAAATTGGTTTCTTGTTTCCATTCTAGATATACTGATATAAGTATTAGTATAAATATCATGGTGTCCCTGGGCAGATTCGAACTGCCGACACCAGGATTAGGAATCCTGTGCT
>CAZSVM010000026.1:0-12913 GCA_964610315.1 uncultured Actinomycetota bacterium | reverse complement strand
TATGACCTTCGGGTTATGAGCCCGACGAGCTACCAGACTGCTCCACCCCGCGCCGTATTAGATTTCCAGCGGTTAACTTTCCTACCGCAGAAACATATTATAACCATTTTTATTTTTTTTTCAAATTAGTTTCTTATTATAAATGGTTATACTGATGCGTTTTTGGCTTTTAAGTAATTGAGATGAATAAATACCTATTTATAGGTAATAAAGATAGATAAAAGAAGCAGTTTTATTATAAAATTCAGGAATATAATGGGGAATATATATGATAATTAGAAAAACCCGGTAATATATTTAATGAAAATTCCGATATTGGAGATAGTAAGGGCAATAAGAGTAGCCGGTATGGCAAGTTTTAGCCATTTACCCCACCCGATTGACTGACCTCTTCTTTCCATTGCCGAATAAGCTACTACATTAGCTGAAGCTCCAATAGGAGTAAAATTACCACCTATATCCAAACCTAACGATGTTGCCCAGATCATAATGGATATAGCGGGGACTCCTGCAAACTTAACGATATTTCCCAGTATATATGCCATTGAAAGTGCAAATGGCACATTATCAACAAACCCACTGGTAATACCGGAACCCCATATCAGTGTACTTAGAAGTTCCACATGATTGTCCCTAAAAACATTGGCAATAGAGTTTGCCACTGTTCTTATTACACCGGTATGTTCAAGCCCGCCTACCACTACAAATAATCCCATGAAAAACAATATCACTTCATAATTCACCTTAAGCAGAATTCTTTCCGATCTTTTTCCCAGGACAGCCAGCATAATAAAAGCCGGTGCCATAGCAGCAAGGGGGGCGGTAAGCGGAATATGAATATATTTTTCTATAAAGTTATGAACAATCAAAAAGAAAATTGCTGCTCCGAATGCAACCAGTGCTACTTTTAACTGCTTTCTATCTTCTATTGCCTCGGCCGGGTCCATCTCTTCCAGTTCCTTCTTGGGTATTTCCTCTAACGGTACGGTAGACTTACGGCTTACCAGATAACAATAGAGAAGAGTAAATGCCCCGGCCAGTATGGCTATAGGAGTATTATTAATCAAGAAATCATTAAAATAATAGCCAAGCTGCAAACCAAGGATAACATTAGGCGCATCACCTACCATGGTAGCAGAGCCTCCTATATTAGCCAGCATTACTTCGGTAATTACTATGGGGATAGCATCGATTTTTAATATTTTACAGATCTCGTAAGTCAGGGTAGCAAAGAAAATCATCACCGTAACGCTGTTCATAAAAGCGGAAAGCAATGCTGTCATAATAGGGAAAAAGATAAATATTTTGGTAGGAGAATATTTCAACCACCTTGCCAGTATAAGAGCCAGAAATGAGAAAAAACCGGCATCAGATAAAGCCGCTACTATGATAAACATACCAAACAGCAGACCAATAGTTTCCCAGCTGATAAATCCCACCGCTTCTTTTACATCAAAAACATTGAATAAAATCAGCAGCAGAGCACCGATAAAAGCAACCACTGTTCTGTTTACTTTTTCGGTTATGATAATTACATAAGTAAGTACAAAAATTATTATCGCAATTAAAGCCGGGCTCAATTTCTTTTCCTTAGCTTATATTTTTATCTTTATTAAATAAAAATTAGTAAAATCCTATCACCTGGAATTTAAAAAAACAAATATTATAAAACAACTTGAATAAGCATTATAAAGCAATAATGATTTTCTTTTAAGATAATTTTTTTGTTAAAATTATTCTTTTTATGATATTTTATGACTTTTTAAACTTTGACGGCCATGATACGCTCCCTCTGATTATAATCGTTATCCACTACTATCTCTTTGGGGCCGATAATATCTCCGAATAACTTTTTTAAGGGAGCACTTTTTGCAGGATCGATTTCGAATAAAATATAGCAGAACTCTGGTGACAGGTAGGGTTTTACTCTGTCAAGAATTCTCTCATACACCTCCAGGCCGGTTTTGCCTGCCAACAGTGCATTTTTAGGCTCATAATTTTTTACTTCTGGGGGGAGATCCTCATAATCTTTTTCGGAAATATAGGGAGGATTTGAAATTACCAGGTTAATTTTATCGCGGTATTGCTTAAAAAAATCAGAGTCCTCTGTTGGTACCAGGTCGCATTCAATGAATTTTATATTATCAAGTTTATCACTGCTTAAAATATTTCCGGCGTTCTTCTCCGCTATTTCCAGTATACCGGAATTATTATCGGTAGCTGTTATTTCCCAGAACTGGTTATCTATTTTTAATTCATCCGAAATTTCATAAGCCATACTTATGGAAATTGCTCCGCTTCCGGTACCAATCTCTAAAATAATAACTTTACCGGCATCCGGATTACCTTTTAAAAGTTGGAAGGCTTTCTCTACTAAAAGTTCGGTTTCGGGTCTGGGTATCAGTACCCTGCTGTCTACATACAATCTTATTTTTCTAAAATATGCTTCGTTTAAAATATATTGAATGGGAGTATGTTCTAACCTTTTTAGAATGTATTTTTTATAAGTAGCCAGTTCCTGCTTGTTTAGAATACGATTATAATTCAAATATAAGTTTATTCTATCCAGATTAAGAACCGAACTAAGTAACAGTTCCGCCGATAACCTGGATTGAGTAATCTCTTTATTTTTAAAATAATTTATAGCCCAATCTAAAATATTTTTTACGTTCCATATTTGCAAATAACCTAAGCCCCTATCTTCTCTATCTTCTTTTCATTATCTGCACTTCTTAATGGATCGGCCAACTGCTCCAGATCACCTTCCAAAATTTCGTCAAGTTTATATAAAGTTAAATTTATCCTGTGGTCAGTTACCCTGCCCTGTGGATAGTTGTAAGTTCTTATCCTTTCGCTTCTTTCACCGGAGCCTATCTGCATTCTTCTTTTTTCAATTTGTTCACTCATCTGTTTACGTTCTTCTTCTTCCATAAGTCTGGCTCTTAGAATTTTCAGAGCTTTTTCCTTATTCTGCAACTGAGATTTTTCATCCTGGCAGGTTACCACCATACCGCTGGGAATGTGAGTTATCCTTACCGCAGAATCAGTGGTATTTACAGACTGTCCTCCCGGACCGCTGGAACGAAAAACATCTATTCTCAAATCAGCCGGATCTATTTTGACCTCTACTTCCTCCGCTACCGGCAGCACGGCCACTGTAGCAGTGGAAGTGTGTATCCTTCCCTGGGATTCGGTAGCTGGAATTCTCTGAACCCTGTGAACTCCAGATTCATATTTCATAGTTCCATAAGCTCCTTCACCTTCGATTTCAAATATTACTTCCTTAAACCCTCCGATACCCAGGCTATTGGAACTTAATACGGAATATTTCCATTTCCGGTTTTCGGCATACTTGGTATATAACCTGTAAAGAACCTCGGCAAACAATGCTGCTTCATCTCCTCCAGTACCGGCTCTGATTTCAACTATAACATTTTTCCTATCATTAGGATCTTTGGGAGTCAGGAGTATTTTTATTCTTTTTTCGAGCTTCTGTTTTTTATCCATATTTTCCCTGAGCTCGCCCTTAAGAAAACTCTTCATTTCCTCTTCCTTCTCTCCCTTCAGCATCTCTTCCGCTTCCTTGATAGAAGAAAGAACTTCCTTATATTTTCTGGAAATATTTACAATCTCTTCCATTTCAGCTATTTTTCTTCCATATTCCTTTATTTTTTCAGGATTGTTGGATACCTCAGGATGGGAGAGCATTTCGGTTAATTTTGTATAATTATCCTCGTATAATTTTAGCTTATCCAGTAATGCTGACATATTAGCCTGCCTTTAATGCTTTTTCTGCCTCCATGACTCTTTGAAACGAACTTATGGCCACTTCTATCTGATCATTATCCGGTTCTCTGGTGGTGATCTTTTGAAGCAGTAATCCGGGATAAAAAAGTATTTTAATTATTTTACTATTGCTAAATTTCCCGGCAAGCCTTATAAATTCATAGGAAATACCGGCAATAACCGGTATCAAAAGTATTCTCGATAAAATTCTCCACAATATTGGCTGTCTGCCCAGAAGAGCAAATACAAATATAGCCACTACCATTACAATCAGTAAAAAACTGGTTCCGCATCTTACATGAATGGTGCTGTATTTCTTAACGATTTCCGGTTTCAATTCTTCATTGTTCTCATAGGCCTGTATGGTCTTATGTTCTGCCCCATGATACTGAAAAACTCTTTTTATATCTCTAAGCTGTGAGACTACCAGAATATATATCAGAAAAAATGCGATTCTGATTAATCCCTCCAGAAGATTATAAACTACAGCGTTAGGCAGTAAGTTAGAAAAAGACCTGCCTATTACAGTGGGAAGCACAAAGAAAACGCCCACTGAAAATACCACGGCAATTATTACGGATATGGTCATTTCCTTTTTGGAAAATTTTATCTCCGCTCCGGTAGCCTCATTAACCGAATAACTTAAGGCTTTAAAACCCAATGATAGGCTTTCAACAATGGAAATCATTCCTCGGATAAATAAAAAACCAAGTATTTTATGCTTAACACTTAAGGGACTTCCTCTGAAGAGCTTTGTAGAAATGGTCCTATCAGGCCTCCTTACAGCTATAGCCCAGAAGTTTTTACTGCGCATCATAACTCCTTCAATAACTGCCTGGCCTCCGACCTGATATTTAACTTCAGGCATTAAAATCACTCGCTTTGGGGGGATTTTCACATTGAAATTTACCCTCGGGACAGGGACCTCTCAGACAATTGGGACCGGCTTTTTCAAAAACTATGGGTGCGGTCTTCTTTACCAGTTTTAACATCTTTGTGGCCATTTCTCTGATTTCCCATTGTGCCCTGTTGCAGCATCTCACCGTAAAAAAATGTAAAAGTTCCCTGCCGTTCATGGTTACGATTATTTTGGTTTCCGAGGCATTGGGCAGTATATACCTGGCATCCTCTGCTTCAATCCCCTCATCCAGCAACTCCTTATAAAGATTATGCGCATTTAAAATTAATTTATCAAACTTATCCCGGCATTTTTTATTTTTTTCTATGGAGGGCGGGGTAATATATTCGAATTTATCCCTGAATTTTACATATCTTTGAGACTGCTGATTATAGGAAGCAATCCTATGCCTTACCAGCTGATGAGTCAATGCCCTGGATACACCCTCTATGGCAAATGTAAAGTTTATATGCTCTGTTGTACTTAGATGGCCGCTTTTTATTACGAACCTGACCAATTTTTGTACATCTTCACTACCCAGTCTATCCATAAGCTCATCGACACCAACTGGTGAATAACAGAGCCTGGCCGCTACTGCTACTGTTTTTTCCGGTTCCTGGGTGTATTTGATTAAATTCACCTTCATAAAGGTGGCCCTTTCTATTTCTTAGACTTTATCAGTCTTTTTTTGAATCTTTCCACTCTTCCGCCAGAGTCAACCAGTTTCTGCTTCCCGGTATAAAAGGGATGGCAATTGGAACATATTTCCACTCTTATCTCTTTTTTAGTTGATCTGGTCTTGAAGGTATTACCACAGGAACAGGTAACCGTACAATCGAAATATTCCGGATGTATACCTCTTTTCATTTTAACAAAACCTCACTATTAGTTATTTACTCTATCATTTCCCAGTTATTTATTATTCTTCCGCTTAATTATTTCAAATCTTAAATATTAACACAAATATTTTCAGCAGTAAACATAACCAGGCAAACATAATAATAAAAATAGGAGCATATATTAAATGGGGAACAGACAGCCAATGCTTGCCTTCCCCATAAAGTTATAAAAAAAAGAATATTTAACCTGCTTTAGTAATTCTTGTGCTGCAGGTTATATTTTTTTCTCTTTATCGAAACTGGCCCTTATAGCTTTTAGAAAATCTTCATTCGATTTGGTATTTTTAATGTAATCTATTAACTGCTCCAGAGCCACTTCAGGTTCTTTTTCATAAATCAATCTTCTAAGTTTCCATACCGTGGCTGCTTCTTCCCTATTCATCAGCAGCTCTTCCTTCCTGGTACCGGATCTGGTTATATCGATTGCCGGAAAAATCCTTTTATCCGCAAGCGACCTGTCCAGATTGATTTCCATATTACCGGTTCCCTTGAATTCCTCGAATATAACGTCATCCATTCTGCTGCCGGTATCGATTAAGGCAGTGGCCAGTATGGTAAGACTCCCGCCGTTTTCGATATTCCTGGCTGCCCCGAAGAATCTCTTGGGGGGAAATAGTGCAGAGGAATCCACTCCTCCGGATAAAACTCTTCCGCTGGCCGGAATGGACAGATTATAAGCCCGGGCCAGTCTGGTTATACTGTCCAGAAGTATCAGCACATCTTTGCCGTGCTCAACCAGTCTTTTTGCTCTCTGAAGCACCAGCTCCGCTACCTGTATATGATTATCGGACGGCTGGTCAAATGTAGAGCTTATTACCTCCCCTTTTACGGATCTCTCCATATCGGTTACCTCTTCGGGCCTCTCATCGATAAGCAGCACTATAATATTTACTTCCGGATTATTGGTGGAAACACTGTTGGCAAGGTCCTTTAGTATGGTTGTTTTACCCGCTTTGGGAGGAGATACGATAAGACCTCTCTGTCCTTTTCCTATGGGTGCAATCAAATCTATTATTCTGGGGGTGATATTATCGGACTCATCCGTCTCCAGTCTCAACCGCTCCATAGGATATACCGGAGTTAATTTTTCAAATGGAATCCTGGTTCGTATAAACTCCGGGTCTTCTCCATTTACTTTCTCTATCCTGAGCAGGGCATTATATTTTTCGCTTTCTTTTGGCGGCCTAACCTGGCCATATACTTCATCACCCTGTCTTAAGCGAAACCTTCTTATCTGTGATTGGGAAACATATATATCATGCGAACCGGCCAGATACCCGGTTGTCCTCAGGAAACCATAGCCGTCTGCTAATATATCCAGTATTCCTTTCATTCTCTCTTTATATAACTCGAATTCCGCTTTTTTACGGGGTACTTTCTTTTCTTCTTCCACCATTTCCTCTACTTCTGCCGTTTCTTCCTCTTCCAATTCTTCTTTTTCCTTTTCCCTGATTCCCACATCCCTTTTATCAACTTCGTTTTCAGCTATGGTACTGCCTTCCAATGAAGGTCCTGCTGATTCCATACCATTATTGGATACTTCTTCCAATATTTTTTCTATTAGTTCCTCTTTCTTTAATTTAGAAATTCCCTGGACATTCAGCTGCCTGGCGATGACTCTTAAATCAGCTAAAACCTTACCATCAAGAAATTCCCTGTTTAATTCATCTAATTCAGCCATTAATAAATACTCCTTTCCTATTGGGCTTCCTTTTTATCTAAATTATTGCCTCTTTTTCTTTATCTTATTTATCTTATGGTTTTTATTTTTTTAAGAGCTTACTTAACCTTTTGAACAGCACAGACAATAATAGATTATGCTTTAGAACATTATTGGAACGTTATTTTAAAACCTTCCCTACTTATTATTTTATTTATTGCTATTCCTAAAATCTGTTAAATATATTTTTAAAAAGGATTTTTAATTGCGTTATTTTCTTAAGATGACCAAACTGCCTTATAAAATATATATAAGCCTATAAAATAATATTTTTAGAAATTTGAGACATGATTATTTTGGAGAAACCTCTATTGCCAATGTTATTATTAATTCAAAATGAAATTTTCTTATATAATATATAGATTAAATTAAAAAAAATCAAGTAGAAATTTTTCGTATGAACTTTTGGCATTTCAGTCAGTTCAATGCTCTTGATCTGAGCTGATGTTTTAAAAGGATCTTTCCGAGGAAATGGAGGGATCTTAAAATTAAAATCCCTCCATAAAAAACATACTTTACTAAATTTTCGGTAATTTACTTAATGCTTCCTCTATCTTTTCTTTTGGATATTCGTAGTCCACCAATTTACCTGATAAATATGCATCGTAAGCAGCCATGTCCACATGCCCGTGCCCGCTATGAGCTATAAGAATAGTTTTTGCCTCCCCGGACTCGCGACATTTTAGAGCCTCATCAATTGCTACCCTTATACAATGATTTGTCTCCGGAGCACTAATAATACCCTCTGAACGGGCAAAAGTTACTCCAGCCTCAAATGTAGAAATTTGATGAACAGCTGTTGCTTCAACATATCCCATATCAGCAAGATGGCAGATAATTGGTGCCATTCCATGATAACGAAGGCCACCGGCGTGAATAGGAGCCGGGATAAAATCATGCCCCAGCGTATACATCTTAATAATCGGTGCAAGTTTTGCCGTATCACCATAATCATAAGCATATGGTCCTTTGGTCATAGTGGGAGCTGCTGTTGGTTCCACGTTTATTATACGTAAATCCGGTTTTGTTCCCTCGATTTTATCCTTTACAAAAGGCATAAAAAGGCCGGCAAAGTTCGAACCACCGCCAACACAACCAACAATAATATCCGGATATGCATCTGCTTTTTCCATCAATTTCTTTGCCTCCAGCCCATTTACAGTTTGATGCAGGAGAACATGATTGAGTACACTGCCAAGTGAATAATGTGAATCATCATGAGTAACAGCATCTTCCACAGCTTCGCTAATGGCCAATCCCAGACTTCCCGGACATTCAGGATCTCTTGCCAGTACATCTCTCCCTACCTTAGTATCTTTGCTGGGGCTGGGTACACACTCGGCTCCCCATGTTTCCATCATTACCCTGCGATAAGGCTTCTGCTTGTAACTAATAGCTACCATATAGACTTTAATCTTGATGCCAAAGCATGCCCCTGCAAAAGACAGAGCACTTCCCCATTGCCCAGCTCCGGTTTCGGTAGTTATACGTCCAATACCTTCCTTTTTATTATAATAAGCCTGAGCCACAGCAGTATTGGGTTTGTGACTTCCTGGAGGGCTTGTCCCCTCATATTTGTAGAAAATCTTAGCCGGGGTATCCAGAGCTTTTTCTAATCTGTGTGCCCTGAATAAAGTAGTGGGTCTCCATAATTTATAAACTTCCCTTACTTCATCAGGAATATCAATCCAACGCTCTGTACTTACCTCCTGCTTTATTAATTCCATGGGAAATAGCGGAGCCAGATCATCAGGAACTAGAGGTTTTCCGGTGACCGGATGCAGAGGTGGAGGAAGAGGCTTGGGTAAATCTGCCTGGATATTATACCACTGTCTTGGTATCTCCTCCTCATCCAGCACAAATTTAGTTCTTTCTTCCATCTTATTCTCCTTTCTTTTTACTTAATTCATTAGATTTAACATTTAATTTTAATTTATGAACATCCATAATATAAAAAACCTCTCCATCCCACATGACTCTGTAGAGACGAGAGGTTGAATTCCCGCGGTGCCACTCTGCTTTGTCCTAAAATTAATATAAATATTAATTTTATGACACACTTAAAATTTTTCAGATACCTTTAATATCCTATCCTCTGATAACGGAGGAAGCCGGCCTAGCCTACTCTCTTATCTACCTAATACCTTATCCTGAAAAGATTTGAACCAGACACCTCACAGACCCATTCAGCCACCAGCTTAGCAGCCGCATTCTCAGCTCCGGCGGCTCTCTGTATGCTGCTTTCGGTGCTTATTATTTCTGCTCAACGGTTTTATCAAAATATTTGGTCTTTCAAATAAACATTTATTCTATAAGTTATGAATAGTAGCATAATTGAGAAATTTTGTCTATTATATTGCACCGGGTCAGGTTATTTTACTTATTCTTTATAATAAAAGGGGCCCCCGCTTCTTTTTCCATAGCCGTTTTGCCTACCAGTACTCTCTCTTCGGCAAAATCTACTACTATACTTTTCAAATCCAGCCTTAAAAGGGGGAAAAGGGGATCATTTTTCTTTAATTGGAATCCATTATTTATTAGAAATTTAAATGGAATCAGCGGGCTGTTCACGTACTCATCCTCATCTAAGTCATCATTAAACCTCTTACCAATAGATTCTATTGATTTTGCTTTTTCTTTTATCAGTTCTTTTTCCATCTCAATTAGCAATCTCTTACCTACTTTCATGCCCTGATACTCCGGAACCACATAAATGCAGCCCAAAAAAACGCTCTCGAAATCAGGCGGAAAAACGTTAAAACTCCTTAGTCTGGGGAAAAGGTGGTAATTCCCGGCTAAAATAACTCCGATACATCTTTTATCCACAAAAGCAGCTTTAACCCGCCCTCCGTGCATTTTAAATGCAACAATTTTTCTTCTGTCCTTTTTGCCGCTGCTTTTCTCAAACAACTTTCCCTTCAGGAGACCTTTAAATTCATAGAAGCTTCTTACCTGTATTAGTTCTTTTAGAAAATTAATTCTGCCGTAATCAAACCAGTAGTCACACTCCAGGCATCTTATTTGTATCGTTTCTAACTGCTTATAGGAAAGGTCCTTAATTTTTAAATTTAAATCCATAAACAATCGATAATAATTATAAAAAATTTTATAAATTTTATGTTTTAATAATTATAACACTATAAACAATTGTTTGAACTTTTAAAAACTTTTTTGAACTTTTAAAGTTTTTAATATATATTACTTATTTACAAACGATAACAATAACAAAATCCTTTTTAAGAGCTGACCTTATGAGTAAAAAAATTACATTTGATTACTGGAAACACTTATATTCAAACAGAACCGAATATATGTTTTCTTCTGAAATAAGAGATTTACTTGCTCTTTCTGCAAGGCCGGATATCATCTCCCTTTCAGGGGGCCTTCCCGAGGTCAGGGCTTTAAGCTTCCAAAGGCTGGAAAGATATATCAAAAGAATTATAAAAACAGACGGAGATATAAGTCTGCAGTACGGTGGATCCGATGGTTATTATCCCCTTAAAACCAGATTAATAGAAGTAATGAAACTGGAAGGCCTGGAAGTAGTTGAGGAAGATATAGTTACCACTACCGGCGGCCAGCAAGCCCTGGATTTATTGACCAAAGTCTTTATTAACCCCGGCGATACTGTAATCACCGAATCACCTTCATATACCGGAGCACTGAACTCTTTTAAATCTTATGAGGCAAAAATAATAGGAATACCTATAGATGAAAATGGGATAGAGGTTCCTCTTCTGGAAGGAAAATTAAAGGAACTGGCCAAAAAAGGTATCAAGGTTAAATTTATATATCTGGTACCCAACTTTTCCAATCCTTCGGGGGTAACTTTAAGTCTCAAGCGCCGGAAAAAAGTGCTGGAACTGGCCAGGAAATATGAAACTATAATACTGGAGGACAATCCTTACGGAATGTTAAGGTTTCAGGGCAGGCCTATTCCCACTATTAAAGAACTGGACGGCAGGGGTAGCAATCATAATGTGATTTACCTGAGTACCCTCTCAAAACTTCTGGCTCCTGGCTTCAGGATAGGCTGGATCGTGGCTCCCCATCCCATACTGGAAAAAATAATACTGGGAGTTCAATCCACCATACTCTGCGTAAGCACTTTTTCCCAGAGGATTGCCTATGAATATTTTTCGGACCCGTCATGGCAGGAAAATATAGAGAAATTTAAAGACATATATTCTAAAAGAAGAGATGCCATGCTGAGTACACTGGAAGATACTTTTCCTAAGGGTGCGGAATGGTCCAGACCAAAAGGAGGTTTTTTTGTATGGTTAAAACTTCCCCGGTATCTTGATACCAGAGAAATTCTGGCAGATTCGGTCAGGAATAAGGTAGCTTTTGTTCCCGGCAGCGGTTTTTATGCGGACCAGAGAGGAATAAATGAAGCCAGGCTGGCTTACTGCACTGAAAATACGGAAAGAATAGAAAAAGGTATTAAAATTTTGTCCGGCATAATAAAGGAAAAAATTAAATTATATAAAAGCTTTAAGTAAAAATATTATTTATACGAGAGTGATAAAAATGAAAAAAAATATTGCCGTACTCATGGGAGGAAGATCCCTGGAAAGAGAATTTTCCATAAAAAGCGGCGAGAGGATCTCCAATGCTTTGAAAAAACTGGGTTATAACGTTATAAAAATGGACATAGACCAATCCATAGTGGACAATTTAAAATCAGAAAAAATTGATCTGGTCTATATTGCTCTTCATGGAAAAGACGGAGAGGACGGTACCATACAGGAAATTCTGGAAGTACTGAATATCCCCTATACCGGACCCGGTGTTCATCCCAATGTCTTAAGTTTCGATAAGATAATTTCGAAACAGATATTTTTAAGCCAGGGCATCCCCACTCCGCCTTTTTATTTCCTTAACGCCAGCTCATTCAGAGAATTGGGTTCATCAAAACTGCTTCCCTCCATAATAGGAAAAATTGGGCTCCCTATGGTAGTAAAACCGTCGGCACAGGGATCGGCACTGGGCATACGGATCGTAAACGACAGGGAGAGCCTGCCCGAAGCCATAATTTATGCCTTAAGCTATAGTAAAAAAGTAATACTGGAAAAATTCATTGAGGGAGCAGAACTGGCGGCAAGCATTATTGGAAAAGAAAAACCAAGGATACTTCCCATAGTAGAGATAGTGCCCAAAAAGAAATTCTTTGATTTCGAATCGAGATCCAATATCGGAGAAACGGATTATTTTGTTCCGGCCAGAATCTCTCCTGCCCAAGGAAAAAAAGTGAAAGAAACTGCTATTGCAGTTCACAATGCTCTTAAATGCACCAAACTTTCACGGGTAGATATTATCCTGGATAAAAAAAAGAAAGTCCCTTATGTTCTGGAGCTCAATACCTCTCCAGGTATGACAGATACCAGTCTGCTTCCCATGGCAGCAGAAGAAGCAGGCATATCCTTTGAGGAACTGGTGGATGAAATAATAGGGATGTCCTTGTAAAGATATCTTTGGAAATTAAAGGTTTTTGACAGAAATAACCAGCTCTGTTAGTATTTCGGTTGGATTGGGCTAGCCGTATACCCTATAACGTGTCCCTGTAGCTCAGATGGATAGAGCACAGGATTCCTAATCCTGGTGTCGGCA
>CAZSVM010000025.1:0-19470 GCA_964610315.1 uncultured Actinomycetota bacterium | reverse complement strand
CAGTTGTTAGAGAGAAAATTAAGAAAAAGAAATGACAAGTAAATTTAAAATTATTTAACCATTTATTTAAGTAAATTTTATTTTGATAAAACCTGCAAATGTTAGAGATTATTATATTTTAAATGGAGGTATTTTCATAAGATGAATTACAATTTTAAAGATAAAGTTGATTTATTTAGGTTGGTCGAATATGGTCCATACCACCTCATGATGTTTGATTTTTTAGAAAAACATTTCAAAAATTTACCTCCCAGGCCTATTAATAATTTTACAAAAGAAGGGTTACTTGAAAATAATAAATTACTTAGATCTTTATTATTAAAGTCTCTTGATCTAAGCACATTACCAGGTAAGAAATCTTTAGATGTCAAAATGACGGGTAAAATTGAAAAGGAAGATTATGTTATTGAAAAAATGGTATTGGAAGTTTGGCCTAAAATGCCAATTTCTGCTCACCTTTACGTACCCAAGTATATTCAATTTCCTGCTCCTGCAATTCTTCATTCAATGGGTCACTGGATGGAGAATTCAAAAATGGATCCTGATAATCAAAGTGCTGCAATTGGGTTCGTGAAGCTTGGATTTGTGGTAATGATTTATGATCATGCTGACCAGGGAGAAAGAATGGTTGAATGGGGTGGTCATAGTAATCTAGGGACATTATTAATAGGGAAAAGCATGGAGGGTTTTTTTGTATGGGAAAGTATTCGTTGCATAGACTATCTACAATCAAGAATAGAAGTCAACCCTGATAAAATCGGAATGACAGGAGCTTCCGGGGGAGCATTAAATTTATTATATACTTGTGCTGTTGATAATAGAATAAAAGTAATGGTTCCTGTATGTTATGTAAGTACTTTCTCGAATTTATTCGGTATATCAAAAGGAATAGGCTGGGCAGGAGGAGTTGATCTTTGCAATAGTGTTCCTAATATACTCTCTTATGCTGATATGTCAGATATAATTCAAATTACCTTCCCTACACCTGTAATGATAATAAATGCTATTCAGGACACAGTTACTTCAATTGAGGGCGCTAGAAAAGCCTATGAAAGATTAAAACCAATTTATGATAAATTTGGTAAAGACTTGATTAGGTTCGTTGAAGTAGACGGGGGGCATGGCTACAGTAAAAAAATGCGTGAAGCTGCATATGGTTGGTTTAACAAATGGCTCAAAGATGAGGGAGACGGCTCTCCAATTCAAGAGCCTAAAATTGATATAGCACCACCTAAATATAGATTGGACTACATTACTGATACTGCAGATTATTATAAGCAGTCGGTTTTAAATGAAAATTATGATGATAACTTTGAATGTATAAGGGATAAAAAAAGTATCATCCCAAGTAATGCCGCCATATCAATGTTGAATATAAAACAAGCTGAAAATCTTCCACCAAAATTTAAGATACCAAAAAATAATAAAGAATGGGATAAAATTAAAAAGAATTATAGGGAAAAGTTGTTTAATCTTTTAGGTATCTTTCCTGATATTCATCAACCTTTAAATTCAATGGTACTTGTACAGGAGAAGTTTGATAACTTCTTGGTTGAAAAAATAACTTTTGAGTCTGAACCTGGTATAGTTATTCCATGCCTTCTTATTCAACCATATCAGTTAAAAAAACCAAATAAAGCAGTAATATATATCGATAGCTTTGGAATAAGAGGGGGGCTATATGGAAATTCTTGGATAGAATATTTAATTTCCTGTGGTCTTACGGTATTTGCAATAGATCTAAGAGGAACAGGACAAACAGTTTGTTCAGAGTTTGAAATTTTTTCTATTAGTCAAATGATAGGCAGATCACTTTTTGCACAGAGAGTTTTTGATATACTAAGAGCTGTTGAATATTTATCTTTAAGATCCGTTCTAAGTGTTCAGATTGATAAACATTCAATATGTTGCTTTGGGGACAGTTGGGCAGCTGTAGTAGCATTATTTGCTACAGCTCTTGATGATAGAATACGCGGGCTAATTATAAATGAGAGCCTTGATTCTTATAAATCTCTTTTAATTAATGATCATATTTATCCATGTAGTATTTTCATATTTGATATATTAAATCATTTAGATCTTCCACAGATATCGTCCCTTGTTGCAAATAGGCCTCTTTTTATCTCAAACCTCCTTGATGGGAAGAGAAAGCAATCTCACCAAACAGAAAAATTATATAAAGTTTGTATGGATACTTATAATGCATTAGATGTTGACAAAGGAGTATTTACTCAAGTCTTAGGGAATGTTGATTCAATAAAAAAGGATCTTTCTAAATGGATTGATAATTTTATAAAGATTTAAAGATACTTAAATATATCACAAATATATTAACAATATAGAAAGTTGAAGTAATGAACAAATCAAAAAAAAATCTACTGGTTATTCAATCAGGAGGTCCAACTGCAGTATTTAATAATAGCCTAGCGGGAGTCATATTTGAGGCATTTAAATATGAAGAAGTTAATGGAATATTTGGAGCCATAAATGGAATTGTTGGGTTATTAAATGAAAATATAATAGATCTAAGACAAGAAGATTTGCAAACATTATTAGGGTTGAGGATGGCACCAGCCTCAGCGATAGGTTCTTGCAGATATAAATTGAGTGACAATGATTACGAAAAGGTTTTAAAAATAATTAAGAAATTTAATATAAGGTATTTATTAATCAATGGCGGTAATGATTCAATGGATACAGCATTAAAAATAAATAATCTTGCTAAAAATTATAACTATTCAATAAATGTGATTGGTATACCTAAAACTGTTGATAATGATATTAATTATACAGATCATTGTCCAGGCTACGGCAGTGTTGCAAGATGGTATGCAATAGCTACTCAAGATGTCGGGAAGGATATCGAGGCTATATATACAACAGACTCTGTGAAAGTACTCGAAACGATTGGAAGAGATACGGGTTGGGTAACAGCTGCTACAGCACTTGCCAAAAAAGAAGAATTAGATGCACCACATTTACTATTGATTCCTGAAGTTCCATTTAAAAAAGAATTGTTTTTAAATAAAGTTCAAGATATTTTTAATGAGATAGGTTATGTTGTTATAACAGTTTGTGAAGGAATAAGAGATGAGAGTGGTAAAACATTATTTGAAAGAAAGTCAGATATTGATACAGATAAGTTTGGCCATCCTCAAAAAGGTGGAGTTGGTGAATTGCTTGTCGATATGATCTCTTCAGATCTTGGTATAAAGGCTAGATGTGATAAACCTGGAACGATATCAAGGTCTTCAATTATGCTGGCTTCGAAGACAGATATTGAAGAAGCATTCCTAGTTGGTCAGGTTGCAATAAGATATGCAGTTAAAGATAACTTAACTGGATATATGGTTACCCTAGTTAGAGGAGAGGGCGAGAAGTATATATGTAAAACAAATGTAGTTGAATTAGAAAAAGTTGCGAATGTAGTTAAAAGTGTGCCCAACAATTTTATTACAGCAGATGGATATTTTGTAACTAGAGATTTTATAAACTATTCAACCCCTTTAATTGGAGAACCTATTCCTGAGTATGTAAGGTTGAGAAAAATATTCATTAATTTTTAACAAGGAGTCAGTATGGGTTTGGTAAACACAAAGGATATTTTGAAAGATTGCTTGAAATTGAATTATGGAGTTGGTTCATTTAGTTTAGCAGATTATAATTTTGTAATTCCGCTTATTGAAGCTGCATATGAAGAACGTTCTCCAATAATAATTCAATGTGTTGAGCGACATTTTGAATACTATGATATCGAATCTATTTCTATAATGATACGACTTGTGGCTAATAGATATGATATTCCTATCGCACTTCATTTGGATCACGCTAAAAAGATAGAGTCAATTGAGAAAGCAATAAAGTTGAGTTTTTCATCTGTAATGATTGATGGGTCTTCACTTGAATATGAAGAAAATATTAATCTCACTAAAATAGTTGTAGAACTTGCTCATAAGAGTGGGGTGAGTGTAGAAGCTGAACTCGGTGGAATGCCAGGATCGGAAGGTGCAATAGATTATCAGAAAATAGAACCATGTTTATTTACAGATCCATTACAGGTAAAAGATTTTGTATCAAAAACAGGAGTTGATTTTTTAGCAATTGCAATAGGTACAGTACATGGAAAATTCAAAGATAAACCAAGGTTAGATTATCCAAGGCTTGAAAGGATTAAGGAAAATATAGATATACCACTCGTTTTACACGGTTCTTCAGGACTTTCTAATGATGATTATAATAAATTGATAGATAGAGGAGTGGTAAAGTTGAATATTTTTACTAATAATTGTGTTGCGGCACTTGATGCAGTGAAGAAGTTTATTAAAGAAAATCCAGAAACTTATCATATTCCTGATATGTTTAGAGATATGAATAAAGCAGTAAAAGATGAGACCAAGAAATTACTGAGATTATTCAGAAGTACTGGTAAAGTTTAAGATATTATGAAGTATATAAATATAAGTAAATTATTAAGGAGATATTGACATGGAAGTTTTAATCTTTAAATCGAAAGAGGATATGGGTGCTTCAGCAGCTGAAAATGCTATAAAGATTATTGCAACTGCCATTCAAAAAAATAATAGAGCTAACATTATTATAGCAACAGGATTGAGTCAAGTGGAGACAATAAATAATCTGGTAAAGTCTGAAAAAATAGACTGGAGAAAGATTACGATCTTTCACCTTGATGAGTATATTGGAATTCCTGCTACTCATCACGCAAGTTTTAGGAAATTTCTAAAGGATTATGTTATTGATAAAGTTGAAGTAGTTAAAGACGTTTATTATGTAAATGGTGATGCTATTAATCCACTGATCGAATGCAAAAGGTTAGGTAGAATAATCTCCCAATATGAAATTGATTTAGCTTTGGTTGGAATCGGAGAAAATTGTCACCTAGCTTTTAATGATCCGCCTGCAGATTTTGAAATAGAAGAATCATATATTGTAGTAAATTTAGATAGAGCATGTCGTATGCAACAAGTAGGTGAAGGATGGTTTAAGGCTTTAGAAGATGTTCCAGGTCGAGCGATTACTATGAGTATTAAGCAAATTATGAAAAGTAAAAATATAATAGTCTCTGTACCTGATAAACGGAAAGCGGTTCCTACTAAAAATGCATTAGAAGAGAAAATAAATCCCATGTGTCCTTCTTCTATTTTGCAGAAACATCCAAAATGTAAGATCTTTTTAGATGAAGAAGCTGCTTCTTTATTGACAAAATATAAATTTAGGGCAAATGAATAATGTGTGTATCCCAGGATTTGTAGACTTACAGGTTAATGGTTTTTGTGGCGTTGACTTTTCAAGTATAGATTTAACTGAGGAAAGTTTTAAGAAAGCTTGCAGAAAGTTGTTAAGAGAAGGTAATGCTGCTTTTTTAGCTACTGTAATAACTTCTCCAATTGAGGTTTATCGCCATAATTTACCACTTATGGCTAAAATCATGAATAAGTCAGAATTTAAGGGCTGTGTTTTAGGATTTCATATTGAAGGTCCTTTTATATCTAAAGAGCCAGGTGCAAGAGGGGTACATAATCCAGATTGGATTCTTGAACCAGATATTGCTTTATTCGATCAACTGCAGCAATTAGCTGATGGAAAAATGAAAATTTTGACAATTGCTGCAGACATAAAAGGTGCTGAAGAATTAGCTAGTCATGTATATGAACAGAAAGTTACAGTGTCACTTGGTCATCAAATGGCGTTAGAAGAAGATATAAATCGTTTGATAAAAGCAGGGGCAACTGCATTAACTCATTTAGGTAATGCTGTGCCTATGTTATTGCCAAGACATAATAATCCTATCTGGGCAGGATTGGCTGCAGATGAATTAACTGCATTGATCATATCAGATGGCCATCATTTAACGAAATCAATGCTAAAAACTTTTATTCGCGCTAAAAGTGCTAAAAAACTTATTGTAACCAGTGATGTATCTCCCGTTGCCGGTCTTAAACCAGGAACTTATGATAGCATGGGTGGTAAAGTTACATTAGAAAAATCCGGTCTCTTATATAATAAACAAACAGGGTTACTTGCAGGTTCTTCATCTACATTACTTAAATGTATGAATATGCTTGCATCTTTAAATCTATTGGAATTAGACGACCTTATAAATGTTGGTTTTTATAATCCACTCCAATTAATTGGAGTGGACCCAAGAATAATTTCATCAGCTATATCTCTATATTTCGATAATGATAAATCATTATTTTACTTGAATTAAGCAGTTTAATAATATTAAAGAAGAATGAAGTTAGAATTTAAATTTAAAAAAAGAGCTAAATTACTTGATGATTTTGTACCTATTGCTAGAGCAAGTATAGGTTCCTCGGCATTAAGTCATTATTTTGAAGGTAATTAGTTTTTTAAAAATACTCAGGGATATCGTTTTTTTATAAAGGCAGGCCGGTGATTGCTTTTGAATTTGCACCTTTAGTAAATGAAGATATAAAGATTGTAATGGCTAATTTTAAAAGAGTTTTTAATGAATCTTGGTCTCAAATTTTGGAATATAGTTTAGAGTTTTCTAAATAAGATTTAAGGAAATTTCTTTTAATAAATAGATATTATAAATTATAAACTTTAAGGCAGGAATGATATGAGCGAAGATTATTTCAAACGTATAAATAAGCTAACACCTACAAGGCTCTGGATAAACAATCCCACCCCTGATGAAGCGGAAAAATCCGTAGCAGCTGGAGCTATAAGCTGTACCACTAACCCTACTTACTGTATGAAACTCTTACAAAATAGCTCTGAAGAAAAAAGAGTTTATGGAGTAATAGACGAAGTTATAAAAGAATATGACGATGATAATAGGGTTGCTGATATCATCCAGCAAAGACTGGTAAAGGATATTTTAGAAATCTTTCTGCCTACATATGAAAAGAACCCAAACAGAGAAGGCTTTGTTTCAATTCAGGGTAACCCCTTTTTAGATAATGATTCCACACATATTATTAATGAAGCTTTAAGATATAGAAAGCTGGGAAAAAATTTTATAACAAAAATTCCTGCAACAAAAGCAGGACTAGAAGCTCTTGAAGCTTTAATCCCTGAAAATATGTCTATGATTGCTACTGAAGTAATGGGGATCTCTCAAGCGATATATATTTGTGAGATGTATTCAAGAGTATCCAAAAAATGTGGTAAATATCCGCCCTTTTATTTAACCCATATTACCGGTATTTTTGATGAACATCTAAATAATGTAGCTAAAAAAAATAATATTGATATTTCGCCTGATATTCTCTGGCAAGCTGGATGCATAGTAGCTAGAAAACAGTACAAGATTTTTAAAGAGAGAGGCTATCCTGGAGTCATGCTCGGAGGTGGGGCAAGAGGGCTTCATCATTTTACTGAAATGGTGGGATCTGAGATGCATATAACAATTAACTGGAAAGGCACCGCAGATAAATTAATTGAACTTGATCCACCGGTAGTTTATAGAATGTTTAATCCCACTCCAAAATATGTTATTGATGAGCTGTTAAACAAGATCCCGGATTTTAAAAGAGCCTATCTGGAGGATGGGTTAGATATTGATGAGTTTAAGGATTTTGGTCCGGTAGACTTGTTTCGAAGTAGTTTCATTAAAGGATGGGAATTTCTATTAACTAAAATAAAAGAACGCAGAAAAAGATAATTAAGGTAGGTGAAACGGAATATAAATATTTTCAAATTCATAAAAATTTGTCTAAAAATACACATGTATAGAATGATGCTTGAATTCTTTGGTAAGGTCGATGGATACTGCCGTGGTGTAGGGGGTATGCATATTACAGACTTTGAGCTCCGCCACCTTGGTGCCAATGCTGTAGTAGGTGAGCATACGGGAATTGCAACAGGTGTAGCTATCATGCAGATATCAGAGAGTGGTAGATTAGTCTTATGTTTAACAGGAGATGGTGCTTATAGCAATAGGATAGCTCATGAGTCAATGAACCTAGCGACCATGGCCTAGTTTAAAAATGAGCTTATGGATATAAAATATGGAGCCCCAGTTATTTTTGGAATAATAAGTAATGGATATGCTATGTCTGATCAGGAATTGGAGAGATGACAGGACTTGATTTTCTTGATAGAAGAGATACTGCGTATGAACTTGATTCGATGCATAGAGAGGTTGTTGATGGCATAGATGTGCTGGCCGTAATGGATGTAGTAAAGAATGCTGCTTCCATTATTAAAGAAAGTAATAGCCCTGTACTGCTGGAATTTATAATGTATAGATCAAAGATTACAGCCTAAGTGACCCCATATCCTATGGAAACTGTTCTGAGCTAAGACTATGGAAAAGTAGTTCCTGAGTCTCAAAAAGTAGAAAAAAATTAACCGAAAAAATTGCCATTGTGACAGGTGCTGGCCGGGGATTTCCAACATAAAGCTGGATCTAATGGCACTAGAGGATTTTAAGAATTTGCAGAATAGAAATCCATTATTCAAAGAGCTTTCCAGTATTACTAAAAATAATAAGGGACTATGGTCCCTGGAAGCAGAGGAATATCTGCTGGCAAATGCTGAAAGTATATAAAAAGGGAGGAGAGAATGGCTACGCCGGTTGCAATCCCTAAACTGGGAAATACGGTTGAATCCTGCATCATTGGTTCCTGGAAAAAGAAAGAGGGGGGAAAAGTAAAAAAGGGCGATATACTGCTTGAAATTGAAACCGATAAAACAACTTTTGAAATCGAGGCCCCCAGTAGTGGTATTCTCCTGAAAATATTTTCTAAGGAGGGAGATATAGTCCCGGTATTGACAAATATTGCCGTAATCGGCAGTCAGGGTGAAGAATTTGAGTCCTATAGGCCCAAACCTAAAAAAATAAAAAATAAGCCTCCCGAACAATTGATTGAAGAAAAAAATAAAGAAGAAACAGAAACGTATGCAGTAAAAAAAGAAATTGTAACTGATCGGCTGTCAGCCGATAATAAAATCGGGGTATCTGGAGGAATTAGCCCCAGGGCAAAAAGATTTGCCGAAAGGCACAATATTAAATTTGACGAGATTGAGGGTAGTGGTCCGAATGGGAGAATACTGGAAAAGGATATAATCAAATATTTCTATACTTCTCCAAGAATCTCAAGTCTTGCAAAAAATTTACTGAATGAAGGCTGGTCACACAGGGGCACCTGTAGTGGTGCCGGCGGTATGATTACCAGGAAAGATTTAAGACAGCCTGGTAAAAAATTATCCACTATACGTTCTACTATTGCCGGTCATATGCATTCTTCTCTTCTTGAGACAGCACAGTATACAATTACTATCTCAGCTCGGGCAGATAGTATATTATCCCTTCGGAAGAGAATTAAGAGTATGAGTGACGGTCGTTCCGTGCCCAATATAACCATTAATGATATGGTCATGTATGCTGTTATCCGTACACTCATAACTTATCCAGAATTAAATGTTGAATTTATCGATGACAAGGTTTATCAGTATGAAGATATCAATATGGCATTTGCATGCGATACTCCGCGCGGTCTGATGGTTCCGGTTATAAGAAAAGCACAAAAGCTCTCTTTAAAAGAGCTTTCACTGGCTGTGGAAAGGCTGGCCGGTGAGGCTGTATCAGGAAGTATATCTCCTGACGATTTGACAGGGGGTACTTTCACAATCACAAATGTAGGCAGTATGGGTATAGAATATTTTACCCCAATTCTAAATACTCCGCAGGTGGCTATTCTGGGAATATGCAACATAGATTTAAAACCTGTAAAAATAGGTGGGAAGATACAGTTTATCGAATATATAAAACTTTGTTTGACTGTAGATCACCAGGTTATCGACGGCGCACCAGCTGCGCGATTCCTGGTATCTTTGAAAGAAAATATTGAAAGTTTCAAGAACATTGCCGGATTAAATATTTAAGAATGGCAGGGGGAGTATTATGTATGATTTGATAGTGCTGGGTGCTGGCCCGGGAGGATACGAAGCAGCAGCGCATGCGGGAGAGATGGGTAAAAAAGTGGCTTTGGTTGAAAGGGAACATATAGGCGGGGTGTGTCTTAACAGGGGCTGTATTTCCACAAAAACACTGCTGAATTCTGCAAAGGTATTACATATATGCAGGGAGGCGGAGAATTACGGCATAAGGACAGGAAAGCCAAAAATAGATTATAGACAGATTCAGAATCGGAAAACCGAGGTTATTGCTCTATTGAGAAAAGGGATCGAAGCTAAATTAAAGCGAAGTGGTGTAGAGACAATATGGGGTGAAGGTAAGCTTTTATCAAAGAATACTGTGGCAGTAAATGAGAAAGTCTATAAAGCGAAAAATATACTGATTGCTACCGGTTCCAGGCCAGCCGTGCCTACTGTGAAAGGCATTGATTCCCCTTGTGTACTGGATTCAACAGCTGTTTTGGAATTGGATAAAATCCCAAAGTCGCTGGCTGTGATAGGAGCTGGGGCAATAGGGCTGGAACTGGCCTGTTTTTTTAATGAATTGGGAACTAAGGTAAAAGTTATTGAAATGCTTCCCAATATCGCCTATCAGATGGATGAGGAAATAACTTTGTATTTATATAAAAATCTTAAAAAAGATGGTATCGATTTTGCTCTTTCAAGCATGGTTACCAGGATTGGCAAAGAAGAAATTGAATACAAAGGTGAAGACGGAAATGTTGAGAAGATTCAAACTGAGATTATTCTTAATGCCACTGGCAGGCAGCCTAATCTGGAAAATATCGGATTGGATGAGGCAGGGGTACTTTACGATGCCAGGGGGATAGGAACAGATCCGCAGGGAAAGACCAGCGTTCCCGGTATCTGGGCATGCGGTGACGTCACAGGCAGATGTCTGTTGGCTCATGCTGCTACTAGGGAAGGAATTGTGGCTGTAAATAATATGTTCGGGAAAAAAGATATAATGCGGTACAAGTCAATCCCTAATGTTATTTATACCTATCCCGAAGTAGCTGGTGTGGGAGTAACGGAACAAGTGCTAAAGCAAGAGGAAATTGATTATAAAAAAAGTATATTGCCCATGAATGTATCGGGCCGCTTTGTAGCTGAAAACGAAAAAAAACAGGGATACGTAAAGGTACTTACAGGAAGCCAGTATAATGAGATTCTGGGTGTCCACGTAATAGGGGGAGCAGCCAGCGAGATGATATATGGGGCAGCTGCCTTTATAGAAATGGAGATGAGGGTAGAGGATATCAAAGAGATAGTTTTCCCTCATCCAACAGTCTCTGAAGCTATAAAAGAGACAATTTATCAAATAAAATAATGGGAGGTAGAACGGTATAATGCCAAAATCCATTGAAATAATACCCGAAGCTGTTTTTGCAAAGGGTAAAATTGAATTTAAGCCCATAGAGCTAAATGCTTATAGCAAATCAATAGATGAAGAGAAAAAGCTGTTTTCAAAAGATGACCTTGAAGCTATTTATCATGATATGTGTATTTTACGGGAATTTGAAACAATATTGGATAGAATAAAAAAGGAGGGTACATATAAAGGAATTAAATATGATCACAAAGGACCGGCTCATCTTTCCATTGGCCAGGAATCAGCTGCAGTGGGGCAGGCATTTGCTCTGGATGTATCCGATCATATTTATGGGTCCCACAGGAGCCACAGTGAAGTCCTGGCAAAGGGGCTCTCCTCTATCAGAAAATTGAACGACAAAAAACTGATGGATATTATGGGTAGCTACATGGACGGCTCTATACTGGAGGTAGTGGAAAATAATCACCGGGGTAGCTGCAAGGAGTTGGCCAGAAAGTTTTTAATTTACGGAACCTATGCGGAAAATTTTGCCCGAAAGACAGGTTTTAATAAAGGATTGGGCGGTTCCATGCATGTATTTTTCCCTCCCTTTGGTATTTATCCCAACAATGCAATTGTAGGTGGTTCCGGCTCTATTGGTCCGGGAGCTGCTTTGTATAAAAGGATTAACCGTACTGGCGGTATCGTTATTATAAATATTGGTGACGGTTCTTTTGGCTGTGGGCCGGTATGGGAAGGAATTTGTTTTGCCACTATGGAGCAATACCGGACCCTGTGGGGTAAAAATCTGGGTGGGGGGTTGCCCCTTATTTTCAATTGTATGAACAATCATTATGGAATGGGTGGCCAGACAGGCGGCGAGACCATGGGATTTAAAATACTTGCCAGGCTGGGAGCCGGTGTTAATCCCGACCAGATGCATGCGGAGAGAGTAAACGGATATGACCCACTGGCAGTCATTGATGCTGTAAAAAGGAAAAAAGAAATTTTAAAAAAGGGTCTGGGGCCGGTTCTGCTGGATACGGTTACTTATCGCATCAGTGGCCATTCACCATCGGATGCTTCAAGTTACAGAACTAAGGAAGAAATTGAGAAATGGAAAAATGCGGATGCTATCGGAGCTTTCAGAAATAAAATGGTTTCCCACCATATTTTAAGTGAGGGGGAACTGGATGAAACAAAGGCAGCTGTGGATAATATGGTATTTGAAATGTTTAAGTTAGCAGTTGATCTTAAGATTTCTCCTCGCATGGATAACCAGTCGGAATACATAGGTTCGGTTATGTTTTCCAATAAGAAAGCGGAGCGTCTGAGTGAGAGAACTCCAGAGGTGAACCATCCTCTGGAGAAAAATCCCAGAGTTTTACAGATTCGCAGCAAGGTAAGAAAAGGATTCGATGAAAAGGGAAACCCAGTTCCCAAAATGAAAGCTTTTAACTTTCGGGATGGTGTTTTTGAGGCCATGATGCGCCGCTTCTATATTGACCCTACTATGGTTGCTTTCGGCGAAGAAAACCGGGATTGGGGAGGTGCATTTGCCGTATACCGCGGTATGACAGAGGCTCTGCCCTATCACCGTCTTTTTAATACACCTATCTCTGAAGCGGGCATTGTGGGAGCTGCCGTAGGTTACGGACTGGAGGGGGGACGTGTTGTCTGCGAGCTTATGTATTGTGATTTTCTGGGAAGAGCAGGTGATGAGATATTTAACCAGCTGTCAAAATGGCAGAGTATGTCTGCTGGCATTTTAAGAATGCCGGTAGTAGTTAGAATTTCTATTGGAGCAAAATATGGAGCCCAGCATTCACAGGACTGGTCCTCTATAGTAAATCATATTCCCGGCCTTAAGGTTGTTTATCCTGTAACGCCGTATGATGCAAAGGGTCTTATGAACAAGGCACTTTCAGAATGCGATCCGGTAATATTTTTTGAAAGCCAGAAAATATATGATTACCCTGAGCTTTTTAATGAAAATGGAGTCCCTGAAGGTTACTATGAAGTAGATTTTGGTGAGCCTGCTGTGCGAAGAAAGGGCAGGGATATTACTATCCTTTCATCCGGTCCGTTTCTTTATACGGCTCTTGAGGCTGCAGAAATCCTGGAAAAGGACTACAAAATAAGTGCCGAGGTTATTGATCTAAGGAGTATTGTCCCATTGAACTATGATGTAATTTTGGAATCCGTGCAGAGGACTGGTAAGATTCTACTGGGCTCAGAGGCTGTAGAAAGAGGCTCTTTTATGCATAACGTAGCTGCCAATATTAGCAGGTTTGCTTTTGATTTCTTGGATGCTCCTCCGGTAGTTATTGGTTCCAGGAACTGGGTTACTCCTGCTCCGGAGCTAGAAGATGTCTTTTTTCCTCAGAAAGAGTGGATACTGGATGCTATTCATGAAAATATTATGCCACTGGCCGCGTATACCGCAAAGACAAATCAGAGCACTGGAGAAATAAATAGAAGATATAAGTTTGGAATCTAATTTTCTAATATTTAAAAAGAAATACGAGTATAAAAAAACTGGTTAAAATTTCTCATTTATATGGAAAGAATCCTGACTTTTTACTGGCAGGTGGTGGTAATACGTCTTATAAGGATAGAAGATACCTTTATGTTAAAGCATCCGGTTTTGAGCTGGCTTCAATTGAAGAAGATGAATTCGTAAAACTAGACAGGGATATTTTAGAAAGTATATTGGAAAAAGAGTATCCTGGCAATATTGATTTAAGAGAGAAGCTGGTCTTGCAGGATCTTATGGATTCGCGTGTAAGCGGGGAAACCAAACGCCCCAGTGTTGAGTCCCTGTCGCATTCCGTTCTGCCTCGAAGATATGTTGTCCATACCCATCCTGCTATTGTTAACGGATTAACCTGTAGTAAAAGTGGTCACAGGGCGGCAGAACAGTTATTCCGTAACCGGTATATATGGATTCCTCAGGTAAATCCTGGATATACATTGGCAAAAATAATTAAAGTCCAACTGGAGTGGTATAAAAGAAAGCATAACTTACTGCCCGATATCATTTTCATCGAAAATCATGGAATGTTTGTGGAAGCCGGGACTACCGGGGGAATTAAATCCATTAATAATTATGTAATAGAAAGCTTAAAAAAGAATATTACCCATAGGCCTGACTTTTCTTCAATGTCGCTTGACAAAACTGAGATTAAAAAGACATGCGAAAAGTTAAAAAGCTATCCTGTATTTAAGGATAAATATATCACATTTAAAAACAATAAAGAGGTTATTGCCACTGTAAAAGACAGAACTTCATTTAAAAAAGTTCGTTATCCCTACACTCCCGATCACATTGTTTATGCCGGACCGGAGATGCTGTTTGTAAAGGATATAAACGGGATTGAAAAAGCCTAGATCAATACAGAGCAAGAAATAAGTGTTATCCTAAGATAGTGGTTATCAGGGCAACAGGTGTGTTTGCACTGGGAGACAAAGAGGATTCTTCCCGTCCTGCCATGCTCCTCTTTTTCGATGCTCTAAAAATTGCCGTGTATACAGAAAACTTCGGAAGCCACAGGTTTATGGATAAAGAACAAGTTGGTTTTATTAAAAAGTGGGAGGTCGAGAAGTTCGGGTCGAAGGTTATTCTGGATAAATAATTAATTAGTTTGAAGAATTCTATTATAAAAGTCGTAATATCTTACTGACTGTTCACTCATATTAGGGATATGGCTTACTAGACAAACAGAAAATAAATCCTAATTATTTTACGCATGGAAACCACAAAATATCGGTGGGAATTCTCTTTAATACCTTAAACACAACCACTTTCCAAACTTTACAGCTCTTTTGGCATGACAAGACGGAAAGAAGCGTCTTCTCTTGCATGAAAAAGCTAGAGGATATTCTTGGTAGCATCTCTTGCATTTGATTCTGGCAAACTCGTTATGCAAAATGCTGTAGTCAAGATACTGATATATAACTTTAGAAACTATTGCTCCTAAATACCCATACTTAGCTTTATATTTTTTCTCGTAGATCCTCTTAAAGATTTTACAGTTGTCTTCTATCCACTGGTAATGGAGACTGTTACTTTAGGTTTTCTAGTCCTGTCCTCTCTTGTATCTTTTTTGCTATGACAGAAGTTTTTGTCATGTAAGTCATTTTAGTTAAATTACATAATTGTTATAAATATATGAATATAAATCTTGTGCCAATACATTCAATCAAAAATATAGTTAAATATAAGAATCTTACCGTTAGGAATATTTTTTGCAAATAATTGTTGTTTAGTCAACATTATGGTATATTTAATATGTTCATAAAAGGGGAGGCCATTAAATGCAAAAATGAAACAATGAGGGGGAAAACGACAAAGAAATATTGAGCAAATAAGAAAATGAATATTTTTTTTAAAACTAATCACTACAAAAGAGATGGCAAGGAAAAGAAATTATCCGGTTACAGTATGGCTTGACGAAAAGGAAATGGTTCTTCTAAAAGATAAGGTATCAAAAACATACTTTTGCCGCAGTGACTATATTAGAAAATGCTCACTTGGTAAAAGCATTACAGTTGTACCAGGTATAAGAGAACTAATTATTGAGATTAAAAGAATAGGAAGCAGAGTAGATGAGATAACCAATTCAGTAAATCGAGGTACCCTAACAATAGTGGGGGATAATTTAAAAGATATAAAAGAAGACCTAAAAAAAGCATGGAGTAAGCTGTCCGTAATAATGAAAAAATTATAAAGGCTAGATGTTTTATGGCAGTTATAAAAATAATCTCCTCAAAAGGGAGGATAAAGAACATAATGAATTATGTCCTAAACAGGGAAAAAACAGACAGCCGAATTATAAGTGGAAAGAACTGCTCCCGCCAGAATGCTGCAAGCGAAATGAATGCCACAAAAGAGCTGTATGATAAAACAGATGGCATAAGCTACCACCATATAATCCAGAGTTTTAAGCCCGGCGAAACGGATCCACAAAAAGCTCACAGAATTGGTAAAGAGCTTGCAGAAAAGGAGTTTAAAGATCATGGGGTACTTATTGTAACTCATATAGATAAAGGCCATATACATAACCACCTCGTGGTTAACTCTGTATCCTTTAAAGATGGAAAAAAGCTAGTCTCAAATAAGGAGACTTTAAGGGAAATCAAACGGGAAAGCAATAGGATTTGCAGGAGGGAAAATTTATCTATTATAAAAGAGCCTTATTCTCGCAGGAGCTACTCAATGGCTGAATATAAGCTGGCAGAAAAAGGCAAACCCATCTGGAAAGAACAGCTACGGATGGCAATTGATGAGGCAAAAGAGCATTCTAGAAACCTAGTTGAGATGAAAGAGTACCTGAAAAAAAACTTTAATGTAGATATGAAGGTACAGAACAAAAACTTAAGCTTCCTGCATCCGGAAAAGAAAAAATACTGCAGGGGTAAAAAACTTGGCCATGCCTATATCAAAGAGGAGATTATAAAATTTTTTGAAAAGAGTCCAGAGCGCGATATGGTAAACCCAGGTTTACCATATAAAGATGATGGGTTTAAGATGCCAAAAGTAAAAAGTATAGGGCTGGCCAGGATTGGCCCGGGAATAGAAAGTATAGCAAATAAGATTTCAAGGGATATCAAAAAGGAAAAAATAAGGGCTGAAAAGAAAAAAGAAAGACTTTCTAGGTCAAGAGAAAAGCAGGCAGCCGGAAGCAGGGAAAGGGAAAGATAAATGACAATTAAAATTAGAATTATAACCTCTATTTTAATGCTAATACTTATGTTAATTATACTTCCCATACTATCCTCAGTTTTAGGTCAGTTTCTTGATGGCTACAGGACCAATATGTCTCTTATTCCGAAAGATTTTTTATTAAAAATCGCGGTAAGCAGAAGCACCTATACCAACTTTTTTACCAAGGTAAACCCTCCAAATGTTTTTGGCTGGGCGGCACTTGGGCTATTTATAAACTACTCATTTTTTGGACTGACAGGTTTAAAACTGCAGAAGAGATACACCCAGAAAGACGACTACGGAAGCCACGGTACATCAAGGTTCCAGACTCCAAAGGAGGTAAAAAAACATTATTTTAAAAATAAATTGGGGTGGTTTCTGGGTTCTAATACAGCAGACTTAAGCTATTCTATTGGTATGCCCGGGGCATATCATCCCATAGCAAGCAGTCTCAATATGCAGGCGCTGGTACTGGGCAGTCCCGGAAGCTTTAAGACCACAAGCTTTGTAATTCCGAATATATTCCATATACCGTATATGTATAAGAATTTTGATGAAAAGGGGGATATAATTATGACTGATCCCAAAAGCGAGATTTACTCCCTTACCTCAAAGTACCTGGCAGACTGCGGATATGATGTATATGTACTTGACTTTATAAACCTAAAATACAGCGACAGCTTAAATCCCATAAATTATATATCCACAGGTAAGGAGCTTATGGAGATAGCTGAAGGCTACATAAGCTCTGTGGCCGATTCAACTATTATATCTTACAGCAGTGATACTTTCTGGGAGGAATCTGAAGGGCAGCTGCTTGGGGCCCTGATTGGTTTTGTAAAAAAGGTATATCCGGTGGGCCAGCAGACATTCGGCCAGGTTCTAAAAATATTAACTTCCAAAAATGTAAGGGATCCCAAAAAGGCGGTAAAGTTTTTTTCTGACTATGGTATCGGAGGAACCCCTTACAGCTCTGGGACAATTTCCTTCTGGCGGAGGATAAGGTAAGGGCAAATGTCCTGATCGGGCTTGCAACTAAGCTTAAGCTTTTTTCCATAGAGGGCATAAAAAATATAACTGGCTCAACAACTATAGACATTAAAAAAATCGGAGCCAAAAAGGACAGGCCGATTGCCCTTTTTATACTTATGCCCGACAAAGACAGAACCTTTTCTCCTATAATAAATTCCATAGTAACTACCATCTTAAACCAGCTGTATAAAACAGCCTACGAGTACAACAATATGCTTTACAGCCCCACATTTTTAATACTTGAGGAAATGGCAAACATTGGGAGGATTCCAAACATACAGGTAATGCTGGGCACAATGAGATCCCGAAGGATTTATCCTATGCTTATATGGCAGTCACTGCCGCAGATGAAAAATCGCTATAAGGACTGCTGGGAGGATATCCTTTCAATGTGCGATACCCATCTGTATTTGGGGATAAATGATGATTTTACTGCCCAGTACTGCAGTAGGTTCCTGGGAAATACCACCATAAAGATTCAGGGGGTAGGCAGAAGTACTGGAGCTTCTTCTGAGACTGCTAGGCAGAGCGAATCACAGAACTACAGCACTAGAAACCTCATGCTTCCCGATGAGTGTAAGAGACTCTGCCAGAGGAGGTTAATCTTAAACCAGCGCTCCTTTTATCCATCACTTCTCTATAAGGTTCAGTACCGGTACTGGGAAAAGTCTACCAGGATCTGTGATATTTCAAGTGTCAGGGAACTACCGGAGATAAAAAGTGCATAAGAAAATTATTTTATTTATAAAATTTATATAGACTAGAGGGAATATGGAATATGTAATCTGCTGCCTAAATATAAAGGAAAGCTACGCAAGGATAACCAATCATTTTAAGGGCCATCCTTATATCGGCTTTGAGGAATTCATAGGTGACATTGATGAGGTAAAAAATAAATCCCTGTATAAGAGGTGGCAGCTTGCTGTAGTGGATAGAAAGCTTCCCTGGTTTGGCGAGGCAGTAAAGTTTTTCGGTAAAAATAAAATTGACATTGTTTATTTTGATGACGACTATAGTGAGGTAATTTCCTCTATCGGCAGAATGGTTCCGGAACCAGCAGAAGATAACACTGACGCTGGTGAGGAAAAGATTAAAGGAGATTTAAATAAAGAGTACAGGATAAAATATATAGAAAAACCAACCACCAAAGTAGTGGAGAAAAAAATATACACCAGCCTGGAAAAGAAGCTGGCTGTCGTATGCGGGCTTTCAAGGTGTGCCGGCTCTACTACGGTTACCTTAAACCTGGCAAAGTATCTCTCCGGCCTGGGTATCCAGCCATCTGTTATCGAGCCTCCCTTAGGCAGCCCGGCAATATTTAACTGGGTAGGAATAGAAGACAGACTGGATGGAAGCGGAAAAGACGGCAGCGGTAGTTTTTATTCATATCCCCACGAGATTTCAAACGGAAACAGGATAAAAAGTAGAGCCGAGTATGTATCCAGTGGCATTTTATGGATTGTCTCAGACGATAGGAAAGAAGAGATTAAAGAGTGGGATTACGATAAGA
>CAZSVM010000024.1:0-23066 GCA_964610315.1 uncultured Actinomycetota bacterium | reverse complement strand
GAAAAGACCTATACCGATTTCAGCAAATATTTCAAATCTTTTACGCTTTTTTGTCCCTCTGGGTAAACATCTTATTAGAATTGCTATTCCAACTACACAAATTATTATATATGCAATAAAGGGCTTCATCTTTATATAAAAAATTAATGAATAATTTAGATTATCATCATATACCCATAATCAATATCTTTCAATTTTATGAATTCTTTTGTTTTTTGGCTGAGCAGTACGGTCAGCATATCATCTCTATAAGGGTAATATACAAGACAGTATAAAAAAGAGTATTTCTTTATTAATTTACCCAAAAGCATATTAGCAAATTAATAACTTTAATAGGCATATAGATTTCGTAATGTACTATCTATCCCTAAAAATACTAGTTTTTAGGGGAAAGGTCATTAGTAGTACGATAAATAGAAAATATTGGATTAATATCTTATAATAATATAATTATCATAATACAAAATATTTGTTATTAGAGTTGGAAATGAAAAAGTCATTATTATTAGTACTTGTATTGTTGGTAGGCATATTATTGGTAGCATTTAGCTTATCTGGCTATAAAAAAGTCGAAGAATCCCGCATAGATTCTAAAAAATTAGGCGTAGAGGAAGATGAAGGCTGGATAAAAAATCCTTCAAACGGTCACTATTATAAACTTACAACTCCTATGAATTGGTTTCAAGCAGAAGAGCAAGCAGTAGAATGGGGAGGGCACCTAGTTACTATAAATGATGCCAGTGAAAATTCATGGCTTGTTTCCACCTTTGGAGACTCAGAAACCTTTTGGATTGGTTTTACAGATAAAGACATGGAAGGTAGTTGGTATTGGATTAGTGGTGAAAATTCAACTTATACTAATTGGCGTAGTTATCCTGGTGGTTCAGAACCCAATGATGTGCCACCAGGAGAAGATGTTGCAACCATAAATTTCATTTCTGGATCGGAACATCTACCAGGGAAATGGAATGACCTACCCATTAATGGTGCTATGAGAGGAATTGTCGAAAAGGTTGTCACTAAAGATAAGGAAGAGATTAAAATTGCCTTTGTATCTGTCCGTGATGGAAATGCTGAAATTTACATAATGAATATAGATGGTTCGAAACAGACAAACGTTACAAATAACCCGGCACATGATGACCTTCCTTGTCTTTCACATGACGGGACTAAAATTGCCTTTGAGTCTGACCGTGATGGAAATTTTGAGATCTACATAATGAATGTAGACGGCTCGGAACAGAGGCGACTTACAAACAATCCAGCAGTAGACACAGATCCCTGCTTTTCACCTGACGGGTCCAGAATCGCCTTTACTTCAGAACGTGATGGAAACGGTTATATATACATAATGAATATAGATGGCTCGGAGCAGAAAAGACTTACAGATACTGGTTATTATCCTTGCTTTTCACCAGATGGAACTAAAATTGTATTTAATTCAGGCCGTGATGGAAACGATGAAATCTACATAATGAATGTAGATAGCTTAGAACAGACAAGACTTACAAATAATCAGGCTGGTGACCATTATCCTTCCTTTTCGCCTGATGGTTCTAGAATCGCCTTTACTTCAGATCGTGATGGAAACGAAGAGGTCTACATAATGAATGTAGATAGCTTAGAACAGACAAGACTTACAAATAACCAGGCACAAGAATGGAGAGCTTCCTTTTCGCCTGACGGTTCTAGAATCGCCTTTACTTCAGATCGTGACGGAAATGAAGAGATCTACATAATGAATACAGATGGATCAGAACAAACAAGGCTTACAAATAATCAGGATAATGACTGGAATTCTTACTTTCCGTCTGCATATAAGCCTGGACTTTTAGATAGTATCATTACAATTTCTGAAGTTTCCAGTAATTTAAAAGTCATAAGAACCAATCTGATACTAGCAGCTCTTACAATGGTCCCCTTCGTTATTGCTACAGGATTATTTACACACACACTGGCCAAGTATGAGGATATTATTAAGAATAAAATATATAAAATGCGGATAGTTAAATACTTTAAGTATATAAAGAAAAAAATTGATTCTATTTTTAGTACCAAAGGGCGCAACCGCCCTATATGGCGCGATATTATCCAGCTATTGGTTGTTATATTGTTCTATGGACTGGCTTTCTCCCTACTTGACAGTACTTGGAATCCTTTAAGCATAGCTGGCCTTATTCTTTTTTTCGACATGGCTATAGCCTATGGAATTGTGGGGATTGCTGACGATATCGTACGATGGCGTGTCTTAAAAAGATGGAGGAGGAATGCAGAATTTAGTGTCCGACCAACAATGTGGATTATTTCCATTACCTCTATTTTAACCTCGCGCCTACTAAAAATTGTACCTGGTATAATGTTTGGCACACCTGAGGCTCTCCACGTAGACCAATTTGAATTAGATAGATTGGAAGAATCACAGCGTAATAAGCTACTCGCAATTTCAGCTACTACCGCCTTTGCAATAGGTCTCAGTCTATGGATACTGACTTTTGTAACTGGCAAAATCCAAAGTCTTGATATATCCACTACTGCAATAAAAATAGTTGGTGGGATTGAGGGCTTTTTTCTTGTGATCTTTGCAGTCGCGCTGGAAAACACATTTTTTCAAATGCTTGGTTTCCCAGGAGGATTTGGCTATGCTTTAAGGAGAAAAAACCGCTGGATATGGATCATTGCACTTTTAGGCATTACCTTTGTCTTCTATCATACCCTGATTAATCCAGATGGTGAACTGGCCCAAGCTTTACAGAAGAACAGTGTTAGACTTTTATTAGGTGTTATTGCCGCTTTTATAGTTTTTACTTTAATACTATATCTTGGATTATGGCTATATTCTAAAATAGAAAAGAAAAATAAGAAAAAATAAACCTAGTTAAACTTCTCAGCTTTGGATTAGTATACATGTGGCTGAGTTTGCTGGTCAATTGTCCATAGGGTCAAATGAGCCGGAATACTAACATTATAGGTGGACTAGTTTTTGGGGGAAAGGTCAAAATCGCTTGATACTAGCTTGGGAACTGGACTAAGGATTGGGGTAAGTTCACTAGCTATAATAAAAAGATTTGAATTGAATGTTCCCCCTTTGTTGGTGGAGAGTCTTAAATATTTCTTTTATATTTTAGCTGGGTTAAGGGAAGTTGGTCACTTTTTTAAGTGCACAGGGTGGCTGGGGAGGGAGGATTCGAACCTCCGATCACGGGACCAAAACCCGTTGCCTTGCCGCTTGGCTACTCCCCAATGAAGCTAATAAATTTTATATCTTTATATCAGAACCAATCAAAATTCAAACATAAATGAGGTATTTCAGAATATTATAATGATGGTTTTGATGGTTTTCAAATTTAATTATAAATAGTCAGACTATTTGGTGTGGTATGAGATAAAAAGACTTTTGAAGATAATGATTTGAGCCCTTCCAATACATTGACTGCTGTTTTCAAATCATCGCAAAAGGCAAAGACAGTAGGCCCGCTTCCAGTCATCTGAGTGGCAATAGCTCCCAGCTGGTAAGCTTTTTCTTTTACTCCTCTTATTTCTTTATCTTCAATTATTACCACTTCTTCCAGATCATTTCGTAATTTTTTAAAGAAATTTTTAAATTTTCTTTCTACTATATTGTGTACCAGTTCCTCGTGTATTGACTTCCTCTCTTCTCCTACCAGATCAAACTTTCCATATACGTCTTTGGACAAGAATTTTCCTTCGTTGGTAGCCAGTATGATCCAGTAGAAAGGCAGATGAGGCAGTTCGGAAAGCTTTTCCCCCCTGCCCTCGGCAAGGATTGTCCCCCCTTCGATACAGAAAGGAACATCGGAGCCTACTTTCCCTGCCAGATTTATTAAATCCGGTATCTTCATATTCAGGTCAAATAATTTATCCAGCGCCACCAGAGTTGCCGCTGCATTGGTGCTGCCTCCGGCAAGACCCGCACATATCGGGATATGTTTTTCTATGTTAATCTTTGCCGAATATTTATCTCTTAAATTGTACTCATCCAAAATCAAAGCTGCCGCTTTATGAACCAGATTTTTTTCATCAAGAGGAATATCCTCATTGTCACAGGTAATATAAATTCCATTTTTATACGGGGACCCGTAATCACCGTTTCTTTTCGATATTTCAAAAGTAAGCTCGTCGGAAAGGCTTATGCTCTGCATAATGGATTTTATTTCATGATACCCATCGGTTCTACCGTTTTTTTCAACATTAAGATAAAGATTTATTTTTCCCGAAGCCCTCAGTTTTATGTTATTTTTCATTTTTATTCTGCTCTATAATAGCATAATTATCTTATATTAGGTATTAAGTTCTTTATACAGGTAAATATAATCCTTAAGGGTTAATTCTTCCGCCCTTGTATTTTTATCTTTATTAATTTCGGAGAGCAACTTTACAACTAATTCCGCTTTATGACAATATTTACTGCTATCCTGGCACAATGAGTTAATCAGCTTTTTTCTCCGGTGTAAAAAACAACTGTTTATGAAATTAAAAAAATCTTTGATATCAAACTTATAGCTCATTAAAAGTTTACTATCTTTTCTATTCACCTTTATAACTGCCGAATCGACAAAAGGTCGGGGAATAAAACAATTATGGGAGATCTTGAAGCAAAAATTAAAATCAGCCAGAAAATTAGCCTTTACCGTATAAGAACTGTAATTCTTATCTCCAACTGAAGCAAGCAGTCTTTCTGCTATATCTTTTTGAATAGTTAAAACTATTATTTTTATATCCTCTGCTTCCAGGAGAATTTTTAAAAGCAGCGGTGCTGCAATACTATAAGGGAGATTGGATACCATTTTGTTTATACCATACTCCCGGGTAATACCGGCATAATTCAATTTCAGAGCATCGGCCTGTATCAATTCCAGTTTTGATTTCTCTTTTAGATTTCCCCCGAAGATATTTTTAAATGCATCAATAATCAACTTATCGATCTCGATACAAACTACTCTTTTTGCTTTACCGATCATAATCTCGGTAAGGCTCCCAATTCCACTTCCAATTTCCAGAATTACATCTCCGGAATTAACCCCGGCATATTTGATTATTTTTTTGGCGCTGTTAGTGTCGACTAAAAAATTCTGTCCCAGACTTTTTTTAAGTTTTATGCCATATTCTTTTAGAATTCCGGCTGTCCTTCCGGGAGAGCTTATATATGAATACATTTTTTCATGACCATTAGTTTCGTTTTAAAGAAAAGAATTCTTCCGCATTTTTTGAAGTAATCTCTGCAATCTGACTAATGTCTAAATTTTTAATTTCGGCAATCTTTTCAGCAACATATTTTACATACCCGGGATAATTTTCCTGACCTCTTTTCGCCTGCGGAGCCAGGAAAGGGGCATCGGTTTCTATAAATATCCGCTCCACAGGGACTTTTTCCACAACTTCTAATACAATACCAGCATTGGGAAAAGTAATCACCCCTGTAAATGAAATATATAATCCCAGGTCAAGACATTGCCTGGCAAAATTCATGTCTCCGGAAAAACAGTGCACCACAGCCCTGAATTTTTTATGTTCTGTATATTTTTTTACCACATTCAGGGTTTGTTGGTGTGCATCCCTGTCATGAATTATTACCGGTACATCATATTTTAAAGCTAGCTCTATATGAGAGATAAATGCTTTTTCCATGTCTCTTACGGGACTTAAATTCCTGTAAAAATCAAAACCGGTCTCACCTATCGCCACCACCTTACCGTATTTTTTACCATTGCTTCCACCATCATCAGCAGCATCCAGCGATCCCTGTATTAGTGACTCAAGAATTCTTATCTCTTTATCTCCAAAATTTCCTGCATAATGGGGGTGAATCCCCACACTGGCAAAAACATTGTCAAATTTTGCGGCAAACTCTACCGATTTTCTGCTGCCATCCAGGCTGGAACCCACGTTTATAATATACTTTACTCCCTCTCTTCCGGACCGGTCTACCGCCTCCCGGGGAGTTAATTTCTTAAGCATATCAATATGGGCATGAGTATCTATAAAATACATAGCATTAATTTTGTAATTATTGTTTCTAAATTACTGATTCTCATCCATCCTGGGGAACAGTATCTCTCTGGTGCCGATTTTTGTTCCGCCTTCGAATTTACCCCAGACTCCATCCTCTTCAATCAATATTTCTTCTATACTCTTGTTTATCCCCAGTTGAGAGAATACTTTCTGACAGATTGAGGGCATAAAAGGTATTAATAAAATAGTAGACAGTCTTATTATTTCTGCTGCTTCATATAGTACCGCATCCAGTTTTTGGCGGTTTTCCTCGTTTTCATTCTTTATAAGGTTCCAGGGCTGGCTGTCTTCTATATGTTTATTGGCCATATTTACAAATTCCCAGACTTTAATAAGATAATCAGGAAATTTAAAATCTTCCATATATTTATATACTTCTTTTTTTATCTCATCCCATTTTTCCTTAAAAACCGGGCTCGATGTCCTGGCCGGTATTACACCATCCCTGTACCTTTCTATCATAGCCAAAGTTCTTGAAATAAGATTGCCGATATCATTACTGAGGTCCGAATTGTACCTTCTGATAAAAGTCTTGCCGGTAAAAGACCCATCCTGTCCAAATGACATTTCCCGGGTCAGGAAATATCTTATGCCATCCACCCCGTATTTTTCAGACATATCATCGGGGTCAAGAGTAATTCCCTTTGATTTTGACAATTTTTCTTCCCCCATCAGCAGCCAGCCGTGAACCACGATATGCTTCGGGAGCTCGATACCCAGCGACATCAGCATGGCCGGCCAGATTATGGCATGGAATTTTAGAATATCTTTGCCTATATGATGCTGATCGGCGGGCCAGTAGTGATTAAATAAATCGGGGTTAGCGGAACTGTAACCCAGAGCTGAAATATAATTTATAAGGGCATCCACCCATACATAACAATAATGGCTGGAATCGAAGGGTATGGGAACTCCCCATTTAACTGCCGTCCTCGAAATGCTAATATCTTTAAGTCCCTGTTTCAGAATTCCCAGCACTTCATTTCTCCTGGTCTCCGGAATTACGAAGTCAGGATTGTTTTCAATATGCTTTGTTATTTTTTCTTCATATTCGGATAATTTGAAGAAATAATTCTCTTCTTTTAAATACTCCACATCCCTTTTACACTCAGGGCACTTTCCATCTATCAGCTGGGAGTCCAGTAAAAATGTCTCACAGGGTACACAGTATTTTCCTTCGTAAACACTTTTATACAGGTCACCGTTATCATTCAGTTTATTAAGTATGTTCTGGACTATTATCTCATGTTTTTTATCGGTAGTTCTTATATAAAGATCATTACTGATACCGTATAATTTTAGCAGCCTTTTCATATCACCGGTCATTTTATCGACATATTCCTGCGGAGACATACCTTTCTCCTCTGCACTTTTACTTATTTTCTGTCCGTGTTCATCGGCACCGGTCAGGAAAAAAGTATCTCTTCCGGCAAGCCTGTGAAATCTGGCCACCACATCCACCAGTATGAACTCGTAAATCTGCCCCAGATGCAACTTTGCATTCATATAGGGAATTGCGGTTGTAATATAAAATTTTTTCTTGTTCAACTCAGACCTCTGCAAATTTCTCTTTTCTATTATTTCTCAAATGAATAGCAATACCTTCCTAGATTTTTGTTGCAATATTATACAATCTTTGCTTATTTATGTCATACCTGGACAGCACAATTTTAAGAGCATTTTTTTTGGAAATACCCTGTTTGAGCAAACGAATGAGTTCGCCTGTTATATCTTCTTCGGAAAAATTTTTTATAAGTTCCTTTTTATATCCCTCAACAACCATTACCATCTCCCCTTTTACTTTCTTTATCCTAATTCTCTTCAGTATACTGCTCAAATTACCTCTTATTGCCTCTTCATATATTTTAGAAATCTCTCTTACCAGACTTGCTCTCCTGTCACCAAATCTTTCCATAAGTTCGGCAATCAAAGTCTCTATTCTATTGGGTGATTCATAAATTATAAGGGTATAGGGTAAAATCGCCAGCTCCAGAAGCTTATTCTTTCTTTTTGCCCTGGCTTTTGGCAGGAAACCCACAAATAAAAAACTATCGGTGGGCAGCCCGGAAAGAACCAGGGCACTAACTGCTGCATTAGGACCGGGTATTACAGTTATGGAGATATCTTTTTTTACACACTGATCTATTATTTTAAATCCGGGATCCTGGATGGCCGGTATTCCGGATTCCGAAACCAGTGCAATATTTTTTCCTGCCTCAAGCTCACCGGTTATATAGCCAATTCTTCTTTCCCGGTTAAAATCATTGTAGCTTACCACATTTTTTTTAAGAATATGGTATTTTTGCAGCAGCTTTCTTATAGTTCTGGTATCTTCCGCAACAATCAGATCCGCTTCTTTGAGTATCCTTATAAGCCTGAAACTAGTATCTTCCAGGTTACCGATTGGAGTTGCACATATAAAAAGGGTTCCGCTAATCTCTTCCCCTCCAGCATATAAGGTTTAATTTCTATTTTATTTCTTTAAACATTTCTTTCAGATTGCCGCAGATAGGGCACTTATCTGGAGCGGCGCCTTCAACTGTGTTTCCGCAAACCTGACAGACAAATATGGGAGTGTCAGGATTATTTCCAAGATTTCCCAGATATTTCTTATATAAGCCAGCATGGATCTGTTCAACCTTATTTGCATAAGTAAAACTCATTTTCGCTTCATTCTTATTTTCCATTTTGGCATCCTCAATCATCCCCGGATACATTTTCTGAAATTCAAAAGTTTCGCCACTTATTGCTTCTTCTAAATTCTACTGAGTTGATTTAATTCCATCCATTGCCTTTAGATGATTGAGCGCATGTACAGTTTCTGCTTCTGCGGCAGCCCTGAAAAGTTTTGCTACCTGGGGGTAACCATCCTGGTCAGCTTTTTTTGCAAAAGCCAGATATTTTCTGTTTGCCTGCGATTCGCCGGCAAAGGCATCCGCTAAATTTTTTGAAGTCTTACCATCCATTATTTTCTTCTCCTTCCCTTTATTTACACCGATATGGTTAATATTATTTTATTTTTTATTTTTTTTACATTTATCACATATACCCTCGAATATAATTTTTGAACTCAGTACTTCAAATTTTTTACTGATACTTTCCGGTATATCCAGCTTATAAGAATTATCATATATATCTATAATGTGGTCACATTTTACACATCTGAAATGGTAATGTTTATCTCTATTACCCTCAAACCTCTTGGGTTCACCGGGAAGAGTAAGTATTTCGGCAGCACCTATCCTGCAGAAGGTTAGAAGTGTTCTATATACTGTATCAAAAGAAATAGCGGGAAACACTTCTTTTACTTTCTTATAAAGAATTTCTGCACTGGGATGGTCCTTTGAGTTCATTAATTCTTTGAAAATCAAACTTCTTTGAGGTGTAATTTTTAAATTATTTTTTTTACAAAGTTCGGTAAAATTTTCCATCTCATTCACTTCATATTAAATAGTTGTAAATATTATATAATAACAATTATTATTAATCAATTAAATCCAGCCAAAACTTGAAAAAAAAGCAATATTAAGTCAGAATTTTAACTATGAAATTTAAAAATTTACCTCGATTCCCTAAGAGAATAATAATTTCGATTATCATTCTGATTTCAGTTTATTTCCTTGGTTCCTTTGGGTATATGATTATCGAGGATATGACCTTTCTGGATTCACTTTTCATGACCACCATAACTATAACCACGGTTGGCTATGGATTGGTTAAGGAATTATCGACCGCAGGAACTATTTTTACCATTTTGCTAATAATAATTGGTACCGGTACGGCAGCTTATATTTTAATAAATTTAGCCGATTTTATATTAAGTGAATTCTTATTAGGAAGAATAGAAAAGAGAAGGAAGATGAAAATGATATCAAAATTAAAAGATCATTACATATTATGCGGGCTGGGAAGAGTAGGACTCGAAATTGCCAATGAATTAGCGGACAGTAACGTTGAATTTATTGTAGTGGATAAAGCCGACGGTCCAATCGATATTGCAAAGCAGAATAACTGGCTTTATATCCAGGCAGAAGCGACCAATGATGACACACTACTCCAGGCACAGATAACCCGGGCTAAAGGTTTATTTGCTGCACTGGACACCGATTCGGAAAATGTTTATATTACGCTATCTGCCAAATCCTTAAATCCTTCCATATTTGTAGTAGCCAGAGCAACCATTCAGGAAACCATTAATAAATTGGAAAAAGCAGGAGCAGACCGGGTGGTTTCACCCCAGATTATCGGGGGAAGGAGAATGGCCAATATGGCTCTTCAGCCCTCCGTATGCGATTTTCTGGATACCATAATGAGAACAGAAAAGAATGAAATCAAACTGGCAGAAATCGAGATTAAAGAGAACAGCAGAATAGATGGTATAAATATAAAAGAAGCGGGCGAAAAATACGGAATCGAAGCTTTAATTATATCCGTAGTTGAAAAAGGAGAGAAAATATCGGTTAAAAAAGCAAGCGGGAGTACGGATATGAGATCTGGTAATAAAATAATCGCTATCGGAACCGGAGACCAGATCAAGCACCTTATAGACCTGGCAGCCAGGTAACTAATGTGCCAATACCGCTCAACTGCAGGCTTACCGCAGCCGGCCTGTAATGGACACAGAATACTACCTCATGATGCCGTACAATTATATAAACCATTTCTTAAGTTTCTATTTTATAATATACTCATTTCAATCAATTTATTGGTAAAAATACAGTAATGTACATTAATATTTTTTTAGCCGGTATTTTGGTATCAACTGGAAAATGAGAAAATTTTATTGAATATGGTAAATAGTTTTCTATAAAATTGAATAATATAAAAAAATGAATAAACAGGGGTAAATATGAATCATGAGAAACTAGAAAAATACCGGTTCGAGGTCGAGACAGAGATGAAAATAAATATCCTCCCTTTCTGGTCATATAAGACATTGGATGAAGAAAATGGTGGATACCACGGACTAATTTTCAATGATTTGACCATAAATCCGCTTGCTTTAAAAGGATCGGTTCTATGCTCCAGAATTTTGTGGACTTTTGCTCGCGCTTATACTGTATTTAAGGACAAACTTTACCTCCATCGTGCCGATCGCGCTTATCAATATCTGATTGACAACTTTCTGGATAATAATTTCGGAGGAATATACTGGAGTGTAGATTACAAAGGAAAACCGGTTGAAACAAAAAAGCAGATATATGCTCAGGCTTTTGCCATATACGCCCTTTCGGAATTCTATAATGCAGCTAATTCCAATGATGCTCTCGGTCTGGCGAAAGATATTTTTAACCTTATGGAGAAATACGGATTTGAAAATCGGTACGGCGGTTATTATGACGCCTGTAACCGTGATTGGTCACTTACCGCAGATATGCGGCTCGGGGAAGAAGATATGAATGCTCCAAAAACAATGAACACCAACCTGCACATTTTAGAAGCATATACAAATCTTGTTCGCTACTGGAATAATCAAGAACTGCGCAGCCAATTAAAAAATTTAATAAATACAATCATCAGGCATATTATGGATTCTGACACTTATCATTTTAAATTATTTTTTAACAGGAATTGGAAAAGCCTTTCCGGTACTGTCTCCTATGGACATGATATAGAAGGAAGCTGGCTACTAGTAGAGGCATCGGAAGTATTAAATGAAAAATCCCTTATAAAAGATACTAAAAAAATTGCCGTTAAAATGGCAGAGGTTACCCTCAGGGAAGGAACTGCTCCCGACGGAGGTCTCTGGTATGAAGGAAATTTAAAAGGAGTAATTAAATTTAACAGTGACTGGTGGCCCCAGGCTGAAGCGATGGTGGGTTTCCTGAATTCCTATCAAATCAGCGGAGAGGAACATTTCTTATATGCATCATTAAAAAGCTGGGATTTTATAAAAAAATATCTAATCGATAAGAAATATGGAGAATGGTTCTGGTCTGTTGACAAAAATAGAAATGTAAACCAGAAGCTGGAGAAGGTTGGCCTCTGGAAATGCCCTTATCATAATTCCCGGGCCTGTATGGAGATAATGGAAAGATTAAACTATATTCTTAATTCATAAAATATATAATATATAATTAATAATATTTATAACTACAATTAAAAATAAGGGGGACAATGAACAATAATAAACAAACAATTATAGGTTCGGCTCTGCCCAATATTCCCTGGGAAGACAAACCGGAGGGTTACAGATACACGGTGTGGCGCTATAAGAAAAATCCCATCATACCCAGAGATCTTATACCTTCATCCAATAGCATCTTTAACAGCGCTGTTGTACCTTTTAACGGAGAATTTGCAGGTGTTTTTCGCTGCGATGACCGGAGACGGGTTATGCAAATTCACAGCGGCAGGAGTAAGGACGGTATTAACTGGGAGATAGAAAATGAACCCATCTCGTTTATTTGTGAGGATCCCGAAATAAAAAAATTCGTCTACAATTATGATCCCCGTGTTTGCTGGATTGAAGACAGGTACTATATTACCTGGTGTAACGGATACTACGGACCCACCATAGGAGTGGGATACACCCATGATTTTAAAAAATTTTATCAGCTGGAGAACGCATTCATGCCCTTTAACCGTAACGGAGTATTATTTCCCAGGAAGATAAAGGACAAATATGCCATGCTCAGCCGTCCAAGCGACAATGGACATACGCCCTTCGGAGATATTTTTTACAGTGAAAGTCCTGATATATGCCACTGGGGCAGGCACCGTCATGTTATGTCCCCAAGAGGAAGATGGGAAAGTACCAAGGTAGGCGCCGGCCCTATACCTATCGAGACTACGGAAGGCTGGCTACTTATATATCACGGTGTTTTGACTTCATGCAACGGGTTTCAGTACAGCATGGGCGCAGCCATACTGGATATCGATGAACCATGGAAAATATTATATAGAGCTGATCCATATCTGCTGACTCCCGAGGAATTGTACGAGTGCGTGGGAGATACGCCAAATGTTTTATTTCCCTGTGCAGCACTGTGTGATGCTCCAACCGGCCGCATAGCAATCTATTACGGAGGCGCCGACACGGCCACCTGTCTTGCTTTTACCTATGTGGATGAACTAATCGAATTTATTAAATCAAATTCAAAAATGCAGTTATAGTTAACAGTTAAATTTCCATAACAGAAAACTTTATACTATTTAATCACACTACCAACAACCCAGTAGGGGCCTGGACAAGCATCGGGCAGAGGCTTACCGACAATAAAATCCTCGATTAACTCCTTTGCTCTCGTTCCGGGAATTTCACCGCCGCCAAGCGTTATTTTATCTCCCACCCGGGCAAAAATCTGACCGTTACTGTCAATCACCTGAATCTCCTGGCCTTCTATTCGCAGCGAAAAATCATAGGGCCAGATGATTAGACTTCCATCTACTCGTAAACAATCATTATTATCCAGCTCCAATATACCTTCCAATAGTGAATCCATTTGGGCCAAACCGGCTTTCTGTACCGGAAAATAAGGAGTAGTTGATGAATCATTTATAGAATTACTACCACACCCAAATACAGTACTTAGAACTATAATCAACATGCATAAAAATATGGATACTTTCCATTTTACTCCTGACATCCGGCATAATAGTTGGCTAAATTTATTATATCCATGACATCTGATGTACATAATATAATTCTAAGACCGAAACGTTTCCATCTCAAGTATAACGTATGCAATCACCATAATAAATTTAGGTAATTATACCCCTACAACAAGTACTACGTCGGGGACACTTCCCCAAAAGCGAGGTGTTATAAATGAATAGCACTTTGCTTAAAACAACTAATCCATTTATTATAATCAAAAACTGGATAAGAAGGAAGATTGCTTTATTTATTTATCCAGAGATAAAAAAATTACATGACTTAAGCTTTACTGAAATGTGGAAACGTTTTGAAGGACGTTATGGTAAGATTGATTTATGATTTTTTCTTTAATTCAATAAGTTCGTTAGTAATAACCTTGAAATACTGTTGCATTCTACTCATCTTATGGGCAAGAGAAAAAAATTTTTCATCAGTATTTAATGGTTTGCTTTTATCAAAGATTGTGACGTGAAGTTTCTTGTCAACATCTTCCAAAACATCTTCAAGCGTTTTTATGTCTTCTGTTTTGGGGTATCTATCTTTGTCCATAATTATCCTTTCTGTTGATTAATAAAATGGATATCACGATTTATAAATATTATAACAAAATATATAAATGGTTAATAATCGGAGGTTGAGATATGAATAATAAGAATGTAAAATATAATAAGGATAATAATAGATTAAATTTAAAAAATTTTCATATGACTACGATAATAGCATTAAATTGTTCTAATGGTATAGTAATTGCATCAGATAGCCAAGTAACAGCTGGAGATATAAAACGTTCTCAAGAAGATAAAATTTATAAAACAAAAGTTGATGAAAATATAGATATTGTAATGGCTGGTTCTGGTATTAATGCATATATATCAAGATTCATAGATTACTTTGAACTACATAAAAAAGATAAAAAAATAAAAATACTTAGAGATTTTGCAGATCGCAGTGAAGATATGATAAGAAGATTAATGCGAAGATATCCGGAGATGAAGTTGGCAATAATGGCCGCAATTAGATTTAAAGAAAATACTAATATTTCTTGGGATTTATATGCTTTCTACTCCCCTGGGGTAGCTGACAAAATTAAAACCTATGAATGTATTGGTAGTGGTTCAACAATTGCAGAATATATACTTTCAAGATTGTGGTTTGAAAAACTTACAGTAGAACAAGGATTACGAATTGCTATTTATGTTATTGATGAAGTTAAAAAAACTGATACATATTCTGGGGGATTAACAAGAGTTACAAAAATAACAAATGAAGGTATAATTTCCATGAATCCATTAGAAATTATTGAAATATCTTCTATTGCACAAAGAAGTGATTATGAATCGAGGGGGATATGGGCAAGAACAATTTTGTTCCCTGAAAAAATCAAAAAGGAAAATGATAAACCAAAAGAAATTCAAAAAAATAATTAAACTTGCTTCCCGACCAATGAAAGAAGCTTCTGGAAAATCGGGAAAGAAGAAAGACGATAGTTATATCGATAAACAAACTCGTCAACATAATGCTGGAGATACTTCGGGGAAACACAGTGGTAAGTCCCGTTAATTGACCTCTTCAGTTGCGACCAAAAACCCTCAATGGTATTGACATGAGCAACTCCATTAACCCATTCTTCCTCTCCGTGATTAATGGTAAAATGCTTAAATCCTAATTTACCCAATCCATTATAGCTTCTATACTCATCTGTAATAAGATTAATTCCAATCTCAACATTATCCTTTATAATAGCTTTAATGGTAGATGATTTTGTATTACTGGTAACTTTAGCTTTTATAGTTCCTTTTCTTTGAGCAAGCCCCACAACAGATGTTTTATTTTCAGAACCTCTGCCTCTTTTACCCCTATGCTTTCCGCCGATATATGTTTCGTCAATTTCTACTATATCAGATAGCAAATCTTTATTTTGTTTAAACAGTAACCTTATCTGTTTTGCAATTCTCCAAGCGCATTTATAGGTAACTCCAAGCTGTCTTTGCAACTCTTTAGCAGATACTTCATTTTTAGATACTGAAAATAAATAGATAGAATAAAACCAATTTTTTAAACTGGTTGAGGATTTATGAAATATGGTATCTGCAAGTGGGCTAATCTGATAACCGCAATACTGACAGGCATAACTCTTGCGTCCTTTAATCTTATAGAAGTTAGTTTCTTTTTTACACCTGGGGCATACTTTTAAATCCCCATAGCGGTTTCTAAATATCTCATCTAAGCAGGCATTATCATCTGGATACATTTTATTAAAGTCTTTAATTGTAAATTTATCAGTCATTGTGGTTAGACAATAGCAGATATTATACTTGATGTCAAGGGATAAATTTTATTTATATAAGTATAAGTAATAGTTAAATTACAACTTATCAAGAATAAATTATAACTTATTGACATGTAAGTTGGAAATTGGTAAATTATACACAGAATCAGTTCGATGGGTTTTGATAAAATTCTAGAGTTTTATCAGAATCCATCACTGTTTTTACAGGTCTCTATACTTTAATACACCTTTATTATTTTTCAAATAAGATAAATATGTTCCAACTATCTTATTCTTAAATAGTCGGGGGCAGTCTCTTTTGTTTGGGATTAGGATTTTTAAGAGCTTATTTTCTAAAACAAGATATTTACATAAACAATAATAGTCATCATCTCCGGCAACAATAATGGCTTTATTATATCTCGACATTTTATTAATTGTATGAAGTGCTAATTCAACATCAATATTTCCCTTAATATCATTATTTGAATCAAGTTTTGTCCTTTTAAATATTAAAAGAAATCCAGATTTTATTAGTGAGTGATAGAGATTTAGGTTTTGTTGTTCATTGATATATCCGAGAAAGTAAAATGCCTTATCTACATTATATTTTTTACGTAAGAATCCTCTAAATTTGCGATAATCTAATAACCAACCCTCTGATTTAGTTCCAAGATGTAGATTATTGCCATCTATAAAGGCATAATTGTTCATTCAAGTATTATATCAAAATATAGATAGATTGTTATAAAAAACCCCTTGATTTATTACCTTATTATTATATACTTGTTATATGGGTATAGTTACCTAAATTTATCTTTACCTTGTAAGTTAAAACCAAAAAATTATATCGAAGGAACCCTAGGCATTAAAAAAAGATGATTTTGCTGGTTAATAAGGAAATACCTTAAAAATTTAAACAGCCTTTAAACTTAAATAGAAAGTGAGTTATGATACTAATGAATCCCAATAAACTTTGGAATATTTAATAATGCAGAAAATCCATAGAATACTCTATATACTGTCATGGAAAACCATGTAATCTCCACTTAGAAAATACAGCACTCTCTGACCTATATTTACGGACTGGTCCCCTATTCTTTCCAGGTATCTGCTGGCCAGTACAATATTGGTTACGAACTTTATGTCTTTTCTACATTTTCGGGATGCAAATAATTTCCTGAAAATCATCTTCTGGATCTCATCCACCATATCATCTGATTTTCCAAGCTTTGAGGCCAGTTTTATATCTTTGTTTTTAAATGATTCAAGAGCTCTATTCAATTCCGGTTTGACCAGATTTCCCATTTCAATCAACAGATTCATAATTTCCTTATCAAGCTGATTTCTCTTTTCTCCTGCCAGCCTCTTTATAATCTTAGAGATATTAACTGCCAGGTCACCGATTCTTTCCAGATACTTGATAATTATACTTATAGAGTGCAGATATCTTAAATCTTTGGCCACCGGCTGATGTTCGGCCTGCAAAACGATACATTTTTCTTCAATGGAAATATCGCTTTCATTTATTTTTTCATCCCCGTCTATAACCTTCTGTGCCAGGTCCGTATTCATTTCCACAAAAGCTTCTATTGCATTATAAACCGCTTCCTGCACCAGGCTACCCATTAATATAACATCATGGTTAATCTCTTCCAATTTTTGGTTAAATGTTTCTCTCATCTTATTCCTTTCTCCTCAGTCTTAACCGGCTCCTTATGGCAGATCCAGTAACAGCAAAAATAAGTACCAGCATTAACAGTACCAGTGCAGTACCCCACTGCATATCTTCCGGTGCATCGGTAAGCTGGGTTGCCAGAACATACAAATGATAGGGCAACGCCATTACCTGACTAAAAATGGAATTTGGCAGATTTGGCTGTGAAAATGCAGCCACCGTAAACAATATGGGAGCAGTCTCACCAGCTGCTCTCCCGATTCCTATAACCGAACCGGTTATTATTCCGGGCATAGCCTGGGGCAGTACTACTTTTATGATAGTCTGCCATTTGGTAGCTCCCAGCGCCAGTGAAGCATGGCGATAAGAATCGGGGACCGTTTTTAATGCTTCTTCGGTAGCAGTTATTACTACCGGTAAAATAAGCAGGGCAAGAGTTAAAGAACCGGCAAGGATTGACCTGCCAAATTTGAGCAGTATAACAAAAAATCCCAGCCCGAATAAACCATATACCACGGAAGGTACCCCCGACATATTTATAATAGACAATCTTATTATTCTGGTTAACCTGTTTCTGGAGGCATACTCGTTCAGATAAATTGCGGCCAGTATTCCAATAGGTAATGAAAATATAAAGGTTCCTATTATTAAATACAGGGTTCCAAGAATTGCCGGGAAAATTCCACCTTCTCTCATGCCCGCTCTGGGTTTTTGTGTCAAAAATTCCCAGTTTATTGCACCGCTTCCCTTGACTATTAAATATATTACTATTCCTATAACAAAAGCTATGACTATAAGAGTTAAAAAAAGTAAAACCATATAAGAGGTTTTCTCTATAATTATTTTTCTTTTTTTACTTATTTCTCTAGCTTCCTGTGACATTCGTTTAACTCTCTCTTATTCTATTTATAAACCGGTCGGATATAAAATTTATTAAAAAAGTAATCAGGAACAAGATAAGGCCGATAGCAAATAAAGATGAGTAGTGAAGTCCTCCCTGAACAGTTTCCCCCATTTCAGCAGCAATAGTAGCCGTAATGGTCCTGACCGGCTGCAGCCATGAAAAAACAATCCTGGGTGAATTACCGGTTACCATTAGAACGGTCATTGTTTCTCCCACAATTCTTCCCAGACCGAGCATAACTGCAGCAATTATACCGGATGATGCTGAGGGCATCACTGTTCTAAAAGTAGTTTCCCATTTTGTTGCACCCAGAGCGATCGAAGCATACCGGTATCTATTGGGAACGGCATTCACTGCATCTTCGGAGATCGATATAATAGTAGGCAGGCTCATAAAAGCCAGCATCACCGAACCGGTAAGGGCAGTAAGCCCTATGCTGAGATTAAAAAGATCTTTTATTATCGGAGCAAGGAGTTTGATACCGATAAATCCGATAACTACCGAAGGAATGGTGGCCAGTACTTCGATTATAGGCTTAAGTATCTCCCTTACCACTCGGGGAGCCAGCTCTCCAATATAAATGGCACTTCCTATACCCAGGGGTACGGCAATTATAATCGATCCCAGTGTCACCAGTGCTGACCCAGTTAGAAGCGGAAGAAATCCAAATTTTTCAAGTACCGTAGGAGACCATTTCTGACCGGTTAAAAATTCCAGAATGGGATAATTCAAAAAAAATTTTATAGAGTTTGCAATCAGAAAAGCCAGTATCAGAGCCAGAACTATAATTGAAATTATTCCGTTTAAGAAAACAAACCTATAAATTAGAAAGCTTTTGATCTTTCTCAGTCTGATTCTAAACTGTGTCATAAATTTATTTTAAAAGAATTGTAATCATTTTACTATTTTAAATTATAAGATTCTAAAATAGCAACAGCTTAGCTGCGGAAAGGCTTTATAAAAACCTCCTCCGCAGCTTCCTGCGTCCTGATCACTTTGCAAGCAAATCAATAACAAAGTTGGACAACTTTATTTAAGTGGAACAAATCCCTCATCCAGTCCTATTTGCTGCCCTTCATCGCTGAGTACAAAATCGATATAAGCCTGGCCTATCGGCGATAATTCCTTATGCGGAGCATAAACATATAAACCTCTGGATATTGGATAGGAACCATCCTTTACTGTAGCTATGGAAGGCTCTATACCATCAACCTTTACGGTCTTGAGGGATTCTTCCAGATATCCCAATCCTATATAACCAATAGCATCATCATTATTTTTTATTTGATTTACGACATCGGCATTGGATTGAAGTCTCAAGGCAGTTTCCGAATAATCATTATCCTCCATAGTTTTACCTAATTGAACTACTTCCTCCAGGAAATACTCTCCGGTACCCGAACTTGAATCCCTGGCAACTATAACTATCTGCGAATTGCTTCCTCCAACATCCTGCCAGTTCGTAATTTCTCCAGTATATATTTTCGAGAGCTCCTCTATAGTTAGATTATCCACAGAAACATTACTGCTTACTATAACCGCAATACCATCATAAAGAACCGTATACTCCTGAACATCAAGACCGGCATCACTTGCTGCCTGCAATTCCTCATCTTTTATCTGCCTGGAAGCATTGGCAAGATCATTAATACCGTTAATCATATCGGCAATACCGCCGCCGGAACCTCCACCGTTTATAATAATTGTTCCCCCATACTTTTCCATAAACGCAGATGCCCATGCTTCAGAAACTTGAAGCAGCGTGGTTGATCCGGATATTACCAGTTCCTGGCCCCCATAAGGAAGACCTTCCTGAGCAGCTTGTTCTCCAGTAACTTCTTCGTTTTCTCCTGTTGTTACCGAACCTTCAGAAGTTTTTTCGGCATTTTTACAACCGGCAAATATCACACTGCCCAATAGTAAAACTGCGGTACATATACTGATTAAGAATAAAAACTTACTTTTTTTCATTAACTTCCCATCCTCCTTATAAAAAGTCAATTTTTAAAACGTAAAAAGATTAACATATAAAGATGAATATTTGGTTAAAAAAGAATTAAATAAATGTTAAAAAAATATTAAAGGTTATCGGTAATCTTATAGCCGTATCCATGTATTGTTTTTATGAATCTTTTTCCGAATTCCTTGTAAGTTGTTTTTTTTCTTATTCTTCTTATATGAACATCGAGAGTTCTGGTATCTCCGTAATAATCGTCACCCCATACCCTTTTTATTAATTTCATACGGGGAACCAGGCTATTTAGATTCTTCAATAGAACCAAAACAACCTGGAACTCTTTAGGATTCAAATAAATTTTTCGGGAATCAAGAAATATTTCATGTTTTGCTTCATCGACAGCCAGCTTTACTTCCTTAAAAATAAAATCTTTTTTAAATGGTTTGTTAAGATTATTCTGTACACCATCATTAATTCTTCTGAATATATTTTTTACCCTGGCCAAAAGTTCCCTCACTCCAAAAGGCTTAACTACATAATCATCGGCACCAAGCTCCAATCCTAAAACTTTATCCAGTTCTTCACTCTTTGCGCTCAAGATAATTACCGGAACCATAGTTTTTTCCTTAATTTCTCTGCAAATATCAAACCCGTCTTTATCGGGAAGCATCAGATCAAGAACAACCAGATCAGGTTTTACCCGGTCGAAATAATCCAAAAAACTGCTACCGTCCTTGAAGCTTTTAATCTTGTAGCCCGCCTTTGTTAAATTATATTCCAGAATCTCACGAATATTTTCTTCATCATCCACAATATAAATTAATCTTTCCATTGGCCGCCTCTTCTCTTTTTGTCTTATGATATCCGGCCTGAATATCCGGTTCACTAACTATTCAGGTAAAAACAATATCGGCTCAAATAATCAGTTCAAATCAGATGCCCCGCTGCTTTTTTTGGGAAGTGTTACTTCGAATATGGTCTCCTTATCAGGAGTACTGCTAACACTTATCCTTCCATTATGAAGCTCGACAGTATGCTTTACTATGGAAAGTCCCAGACCGGATCCAATTTGTTTGGAAGACCGTGAACTTTTACCCCTGTAAAATCTCTGGAAAATATAGGGCAGCTCATCCTTCTCTATTCCGGTACCGTTATCCCTGAAGGTAAGTTTGATTTTATCTTTACTTTCTTCAATATCTACATTTATTTCCGTACCTCTGCCGCCATAAAATATTGAATTCTCAATTATATTCCTGACCATCTGGGTAAAAAGCTCTTCATCGGTTCGGTAATTGATTGTATCATCGCTGTGCCCGAAATTGATTTTAATGTTATTTTTTTCGGCCAGAAAATTAAGAGATTTTATAGTGTCATTAATTATATCAACAAGATTATAATCTTTTTCAAAGAGAACATTGCGTTTGTATTCTATATTAGATAGATTTAAAACATCTTTAATCAAGAAATTGAGCTTTTCCACTTCCTTCAGACTCCTGCTTAAATAATCCTTTATTTTGTTTCGGTCTATTGATTGATCTTCCAGAATGGTATCGATATAACCCCTTATGGAAGTAATGGGCGTTCTCATCTCATGAGATATGTTGGCCACAAACTGGCTCCTTAACCTGGAAAATTCCATTTCCTGAGTAATATTTTTTATCAAGACCAGAAGATTAACCTTCTCTCCCTCATCCCGCCGCCCTTCCGGATTAAGGGGAACCACTTCCACGTGAAGATATCTTTCTTCATCCCCGTAAAATATAATATTTTTTCTCCGGGGTACCAATTGATCAAATACAATTTCTATTAAATTCTCAAACTTTTCATTCTTAAAAACAAATACAGTTTTTTTATATAAAACTTCTTCTTTTTTCAGATAAAATAAGTTTAAAAGGTTTTCATTAATCCGGATAATTTCTCTATTATTATTAATTATTAATACACCCTGCATTATGTTATCAATGATTAAATCTATGAATTGTAATTCCTGCTGGATACTGCCTTTTAACCTGCCCATTATTTCTTCTATATCGGAAGCAGTTAATTTTTCCCCCGGTTCCCACTCTAAGGGATGGGGATAAGTAAGTTTCCTTTCTATATAATTTATACCCGACCGCACCAGTCTACCGGTTTCGGACAGCACCTTATTAATATTTCTGATTTTTACCGCTAATATAATCAGAATTACAACCAATATAATAATTACTGCCAGAAACGAGTACAACCACACCTGATTAAATAACATCCGCCTTCCACCTTCAAATATTTACAATTTTTTACAGTTTTTTAAAGATTATAACATATACAATTTCTTATAAATATCTGCATACCTGCGAGTAATTAATAAACGCTGCTAAAACTGCAGCGGGCATTGTATAGAAACAAATCTTTTAAAGCAGTATGGTAAATAAACATTCTTAAAATATTGGAAATGTTAGATACGGAATCCAGCAGCGGATAAATCCGGGGTACGGAAAACGTTTTATTAAAATAAAAAAGGCAGAATAAGACTATTGTAAGCAGTGAAAGTTTATAAAAAATTCTGCCTTATTCCGACTTTTAGTCAGAAAATTCTGGTGGCGAGACGCAGAATCGAACTGCGGACACATGGATTTTCAGTCCACTGCT
>CAZSVM010000023.1:0-24223 GCA_964610315.1 uncultured Actinomycetota bacterium | reverse complement strand
TGACATTTTCCCTGAATAGGTTAGAGGTGACAATATCGCAGAACAACAACAATTTTGATAATATTGATTTGACATTCCATATAATTAAGAATAAACTTAAATCTCTCTTTTGTTTAATGATATTTTAATTAAGAGCGGGTTTATTACTTTGTTTTGCCTCTCCAAAAGAAATATTATGAAGCTAGTAGAGAAATAATATTATTTAAGGAGGTAAGTATATGCAAAGTAGTAAGCTATATGTTGGCAATTTCGGTTACTCCACAGTCAGTTCACAATTGGAAAAACTGTTTTCCCAGTTTGGCGAGGTTAAAAATGCCACTGTCATCGGGAACAAAGGTTTTGGATTTGTGGAGATGTCAGACATATCGGAAGCCGAAAAAGCAAAAGAAGCTCTGGATGGTTCAGACTTTGAGGGAAGAACTTTAAAAGTTGATGAAGCTCGTCCACAGAGAAGCAGACCAGATAGAAACTTCAGAAGATACTAAATAATCAAATCTACATACAGGTTTTTTAAAGACCTGTATGTAGATTGAATTATTCAGAATAATGATTTGCTGTTTGCAAACAAAACAACAAATCATTTTTTTTAAAACAAATAAAAAGAAGGCTTAATGAAAATTTTACTTATTTATCCAGAATATGAAAACACATTCTGGAATGTAAAAAAAGTCTTAAGAGTATTGGGTAAGAAAGCTGCCTATCCCCCGCTTGGACTTTTAACTGTTGCAGCAATGCTCCCAAACCATTGGGAGAAAAAATTAACTGATATGAATTGCGAAACTTTAAAAGAAGAACATATAAAATGGGCAGATTATGTATTGATAAGTTCAATAGTAGGCCAGAAACAATCCACCAAGAAGGTAGTAAATAAAGTACATGAAATCGGTAAAACCATTATTGCAGGTGGATCTCTTTTTACAACACAATGGGAAGAATTTTCCAATATAGATACTATTGTTTTGGGAGAATCAGAGGAAATAATTCCTGTCCTTGTAAAAGATATGGAAAATAAAAATCTCAAGAAAATATATTCTATGGAAGAATATCCTGCCATACAAAAGGCTCCCATACCGGAGTGGAACCTTATAAATTTATCTTACTACAATTCGGTATGTATACAGCTTTCCAGGGGCTGCCCCTATAACTGCGAATTTTGCGATGTAGTTCAGCTCAATGGAAGAATTCCCCGTATAAAAAGCAAGGAACAGATAATTGCCGAACTTGATTCAATCAATGAGCTCGGCTGGAGAGCCGGCGTATTCTTTGTCGATGATAATTTTATAGGAAATAAAGTTATTCTTAAAAAGAAACTTCTACCGGCAATTATGAAGTGGCAAAAAGAAAAAAAATATCCATTTACCCTAAGCACCCAGGTATCAATTAATCTATCAGATGACCCGGAATTGATGGAAATGATGACAGGTGCCGGATTTTCCACAGTATTTGTTGGAATAGAAACTCCCGATCCTGATGGGCTTGAAGAATGCGGTAAATACCATAATAGAAACAGGAACTTGCTTGGATCTGTTAAAAAAATTCAGAATATGGGCTTTGAAGTCAACGCAGGATTTATCCTTGGTTTTGACAGTGATAAGGAGACTATATTTCAAAATCAAATTGATTTTATTCAGAAAAGCGGAATCGTTGCAGCAATGGTGGGACTTCTCAACGTTTCACCTAAGAGCAGATTGCATGAAAGGTTGAAAAAAGCCAACCGTTTATTAGATCATAAAAGCAGTAATGGGAATATTTCTGAACTATCCGAACTAAATTTTATTCCCAGAATGAATGCTAAAACACTCATAGATGGTTACTGGAAAGTACTGTCAACCATTTATTCACCCAAATTTTATTTTGAAAGAATAAGAACATTTTTAAGCGAATACAGACCTAAAAAAGTAAAACCTCCAAAAGTTCGCTTTTATCATATCAGGGGTTTATTTTCTTCATTGTGGTTTCTGGGTATTATAGAAAATGGAAGGCATTATTACTGGAATTTAATTTTATGGAGCATATTTAAAAGACCAAATCTTTTACCTTATGCCGTAGGCCTGCCGCTGGGACTTCTGCATTTTAAGACACTTGCCTGGGCAAAACAATACAATTCTTACTTTAGAGAGAGTTGATTTTGGATATATTTTAATTTTGTATTCGGAGAGGTCGATAAAATTTAATGACAAAAACTGGTTGTGAATCAAAAGACACAGTTATTTTAAGAAAAAATAAAAGAGAATACATATTCACCAATAACCCTGTTAAAACCTATCTTAGAGGAATTGGCAAAATAAGGCTTCTAACTGCTGCTGAAGAGATTCAACTTGCCAAAAAAATCGAAAAAGGAGACCTGTCCGCAAAGAACAGACTTATTGAAGCAAATCTAAGGCTGGTTGTAAGTGTGGCTAAAAAATATGTCAGTAGAGGCATGCTATTTTTAGACCTTATTCAGGAAGGAAATCTAGGGCTTATAAGAGCTGTAGATAAATATGACTATAAAAGGGGTTTTAAGTTTTCAACTTATGCGACCTGGTGGATCAGACAGGCCGTAACAAGATCTATTGCAGATCAGGCAAGAACAATCAGAATTCCGGTTCATATGGTAGAAAATGTAAATAAGTATATTCGTATTCAAAAACATCTTCTTCAGAAGCTTGGCAGAGAACCTAATTCTGAGGAAATTGCAGAGTTATTAGGTGTTACACCAGATAGGGTCAGGGAAATTATGAAGATAGCCCAGGAAACAATATCACTTGATACTCCAATAGGTGAGGATGAAGAAACCCATCTTAGTGATTTTGTTGAGGATTTAGAAATTGAAGCTCCTCCTGATGCAGCAGATTTTTCCATGCTCCAAAAACATCTTCAGATAGTCCTGGGCACTTTAAAGGATCGGGAAAGAAAAATTATCAAATTAAGATATGGACTTCTGGACGGCTTACCCAGAACACTAGAAGAAGTTGGCAGGGAATTCAACCTGACCAGGGAAAGAATTAGGCAGATCGAATTTAAAGCACTATGCAAATTACGGAGCACTAAGCATAATAGCTCATTAAAAGATTTCCTCTCAGATTAATCTGAAGAGTTCCAAATATAACAATACTGCAGCAAATAATTGATAGAGTTGCCCATCAGATTCATACCATCCTTTTTTAAATCCATATAGAACAACACTTCAGATTACCTTTCAATCTTAATAGCTATGACTGCTGTTCATCTTAATTAAAATAACCTGCACTGAAATTGTTTTAAAAAATAACTTTACAAAGTTCTTATTATAGGTTATTTTAACTATGTTAAATTAACATAATTAAAATAACTTAAAGGAGTTTTTATATGTTTACGGATATTGTAATTCTTGCTCTGCTTTTTATGGAACCAAAACACGGTTACGAGATCAAAAAAGATTTTAACCAGATCTTCGAACGTAAAGCCAAATTAAACAACAACCTACTTTACCCCGCACTGCGCCGATTGGAAAAAAAAGGAGCTCTAAAAAGAGAAGAGCAGAAACAATATGGCAGGACAGATAAAAAAGTTTACCATATCACATCTACCGGAAAGGATATTTTCCAGGAACTTGTAAGCAGCTTTGGAGAATCGGATGCTGCAAAAGAAGATGAGTTCATGGTAAGGCTGGCATTTTTTGACTTGCTTAAAGAAAAAGAACAAATACGAATTATCGAACTCCGTTTACGTGAACTCAAGCGTCAGTTAAATCGCCACCGGTCAATCAACAGCACCTTCTCACATAAATTTAATTCCCCCTGGGTTGCAAGAATTTTGGATTTTCAGGAACGCCGCCTGACCGATGAAATAACATGGGTTGAGGAACTGGAGAAATACTTAGTCAGGGAAAATACCTCCTGATCATAATCAGCATCCATCTGCATTTGCCCATAAGCATAATAAGTAAGGAGAGACAGCCGTGTCCTGGCTTCAGATAATTATTATTATAATTCTGGCTCTGGCCGTTGGAACCCTAATGGGCATAATAGGAGGAGGCGGTGGTGGCCTCTATGTAATAATACTCATAATATTCTTTAAGCTGAGTGTAGAAAAAGCTATCGGAACGGCACTTACACTTTCTTCGATAACCCTGCTCAGCGCTGCCTGGCAATACTGGAGAAAAAAGCAGGTTCGATTGGATTATTTTATAGCGATATCTGTATCCGGGCTGGCGGGGGTTCTTGCCGGCAGTTTTATCATTAAGTTTATTAATGAAATCATCTTAAAAATAGCTATTATTGGAGTATTTATCTTATCCGGCCTGAGTTCACTTTTAAAAGTGAGAGCAAAAAATATCGAAGATAAGAAAATAACCAAAGCCACCAAAAAACTGCCCATCCTTATTCCTCTGGGTATTGTTTCCGGTTTTATAACCGGTGCGCTGGGACTCAGCGGAGCGGTACCAATGACCTCTTTTCTTATTGGTATTCTCGATTTCTCTCCCTACCTTGCCATTGGAACAACCATTCTGGTCGCCCTGGTCATAAATTCGGCAGGAGCTCTTTTCCATATTGTGAATCAGAATATTGATCTAAAACTTCTAATAATATTTGGAATAGGCTCAATTGTAGGTACATTTATCGGAGTAAGGGTGGCTATGAAAATAAACAGAAAAGTGCTTACCATAATACTGGCAGTACTAACCATAGCGTCAGGTATTTATTTAGCTTTTAAGAAATAATAAAGTTTAACAGTTAACAAAGATAAAATATCGGAATTTCTGCAATCAAAAAATCGATTTTTTATTTCGTTCATCTAAACTGCTTCCTGTATCACTCTGTATTCTTGTATGTAATTTTATTTTTTTATAAAATGGGATTATTCAATTTCGGAACTTCTTTCATAAAAGAAAATAAGGGAGAAAAAGATGAACTATCACCATGAAGCCTTTCAGGTTTCCAATATGGACTCCTCAATCGATTTTTATACCGGGAAGCTGGGATTCAAACTTCAATCAAGAGATATAGACGAAGATGAGCAGATAGAATTTTCATTTTTAAAACTAGGCAGTGCCTCCATCGAACTAATCAGAGATTTGAGAGAAGAATACCGCAAGCCCGAAATAAAGATGCCCTACTGTCCCCATTTTTGTATGAAAGTACAAAACATTGGGCACGCTGCCGAAATATTAGTAAAAAAAGGTATACCAATTCTCCATGGCCCTATCATGGGAAAAGACGGAGTGTCATGGATGTATTTCAGTGATCCCGACAATAATATCCTTGAATACATCCAGCTGCCAAAAAAGAAATAGAATAGAGGGTTAGCTGCAGCAGTTTCAATCAGCACAGTCTTTTACAGCCCGGAAAGAAAGGTAACCATACTGGTTATCAATGCTTCGGGGGTGAACTCCGCCATTATAACTTATTACAAATGCCTTCCCTTGTTCGGAAGTAGTAGATGTCCAGTAATAAATAACCCTGGAATGTGGATCCCATAGCGGTGTTTCTTTATCAGGTGTAAATCTATATTCAGCTTCTTCCTCTTCGAAATTCCATATACCGCCGGCATTTTTACCATGAAGCATCTGAGAAGCGACCGCTTCTTCTACAGTAGGCAGCCTCCAGATATTTACTCTTTCTTCCAATAATTCGGTGCCTTCCTGATTAAGATAGGCACATATTTCTTTAGCCTGTTCATAACTTATTCCGTTATTCGGCCATCCCGGCCCTCTGGGTGCCCACACCAGGCAAAGACCATTACTCTCGACCACTCTTGCTCCATAATTTCCATCATCTATACGCGTATTTACCTTCACTACTCCAAAGATGCTGGCTACAAGCAGTATAAGCAGAGGCAATCCGATAACCAGCGCATATGCCAATCGCCGCGGCTCCACCCTGCCAAAGAAAAAAAGCAGGCCTATTGCAACCAGTGGAATGACTATCATGACCCACAACACACTGAAACTTGCTCCTGAAAAGAAAATAACGGCGGCAATTCCGATAATTATATTTAGAAAAGGCGATATTTTTGGAAATCGTATACCTGCAAAACCTATTACCATAAATACCAGTGCAAATAACCAATACTGTACAAGCATCATCAAAATATTATCCCAGATATTATTACTGTACCACCCCTCATAGAAATTTTCTACTCCACCCCAATAAGACCAGAGGGATGCAATAATAGTTACAATGATAACAGCCACCCATCCAAAAATTGCCTGTCTTTTGGTTGTCATAATGGATTCTTCCCAATTATTATAAACTCTGTAATGCGGTAAAGTGTCTTTATTATGATTTTAAAATGTTATTCTTTGCAATTTTATTCTATCATGAAAGTTCAGGGGATATCTTAAAAAATGCAGTATGATTTCTTTTTTAAATTAAATCATACTTGATAATTTCCCCCTCATTTCATCTGCCCATGGTCCGCATATTGGTTTTGAAGATTCAATCATTTCTTTTATTTCTTTCCTGGTAAAACTCATATTAACTTTTAATCCATAAACGCAACTGTATTTTTGTTTTGCCTGGTGTATAATCTCCGCAGTTTCCGGATCTGAACTTACCAATGTTTGAAGTCTCACTATATCTTTGAATTCATCGCTGCCAGGAGCAACTCCACATATCTGGAGAGCTTTGCTTTTAAGCATATCCTTTGCATTTTTAATTCTATCCTTTACTTCTGAAGGAAGGCCTGTCATACCTATAAAATCCAGATCCGATAAATTTAAGGATAACTCTACTCTGTCATCCTCATGAGAATTAACATCAGATGCTTTTTCTTTCCTTCTTCTAAATATTCCCATCTATTTACCTCCTTTATGTTCCGCTCCAATCTTTAATATTTTCTGGTTCTTCTCTTACTGCTTTCTGACCATCATAAATTTTGTTTCTCCTGCTAAGCACCGTAATTTAAATACTTTTTAGCCAGGGGGTGATTAATTCTCTGCCAGAGAACTGCACCAATTATAGTACCAATCGGAAAGCCAAACATTGTCAGGATTAGCATTACCCTGGTAAAGGGAACAGAAAATGGTTTTCTTTTAATAATTCCAACCAGAGGAATTATATAAAGTGCCATCCATATACCAAAAACAAATATCAGTATTAGTATATACTGAATAATGTTACCCACTGCATAAATTCCTTCCACCGTTTGGGGTGAGATTATAACCAGGGGAATAAAAATAATAAAATAAAGAGATAAAACTACAATTACAAACCAGTAATATGCTTTTATACCGCCTAATTGTTTTCTCCCTTCCTCCAATTCCTGCTCAGGAGTCATAGTTTTAACTTCAGTAGACACTTTGAGTTCTTTTACCTGGACTCCACAATGTGGACATACAACCGCATCTTTTTTTATTGGCTTGGCACAACTTGGACAGTATATTTCATCTGGTTTTTTTTCCTGAATACCTTCTCCATTCATCTTAATTTCTCCTTTCTTTATTTTATCTTAAAAAATCTATAAATTTCTGGTACTTCCCCCCTATTTTTACGTTCTTCTTTTCATTACCAATAGAAACATAGGTATAAGTATATTCTATCAGTTATTATTCATCTCTCCTAAAATTTTATCTATTGCTTCCCTACAGGCTTTCCTTACATCTTCATCTTCGTCCTCTTTTGAAGCCTGGTCCAGGGCATCCAGTACACCCCCATCACCAATTTCACCCAGCGCCTCGGCAGCAGCTCCCCTGTCTAGAGGATAATCGCCATTCATTAAAACATCAATAAGAACAGGAACTGCAGATTTATCTTCTTTTTTACCCAGAGCTTCTAATACATCTATTCGATTTAAACCAAGGCTTTTATCTTCCAAAGCATTAATTAAAATATCCACTGAAGAAGAGTCATTTACTTCGGCTAAAGCTTCTATTACCTGCTCTTTTAAAAATATTCCTTGAACATTCAGTGATTTTGATAATACTTCTATACCCCATATATTATTTAAAAGTAAAAAAAGATGCTTCTGCCATCCAAGGCGGTCAAAGGGCGCATCTGAAGGTTTTGTTGGTTTAGAAACAGTGCCGGAAGGCGGTTCTTTAACCTCAGAAAAACTTTTTTCAACCGAATCAATATCATCTATCGTAAATAAAATACTTCCATCAAGCTCTGCACCTGTATATAAAAGAGTTTTCGTATTTGTATCATAATCATGATAATAATCACATAACGAAGTTCCTTTTATTTTTATATTCAATACAGCGTCGTACTGCTCCTTGCTTTCATCTACAACTTTAAAACCTATATTCTGAAACACTGTTTTACATGTTTCATATACCGGTAGGGAAAAATCTATTATTTTATTTCCTTTATCATCAACATAAGACTGGTCAACCAATACCTGAATGGTTTTTACTTCTGAAAAGCTATCTATCCTGGCAGAAGGAATATCGCTATTGTGACATGAGGGTAAGATAACTAGGAAAAGAAAGGCTACAATCAAAATGACAATAAGAGACCTACTCATTTTCATAATCTCAGTCTCCTAAAAGAGATATTTTTTATTTTGTACAATTTTATTACTTTTTTAGAATGATGTAAAAGCGCAGCCTAAATTATATACTGTCAGTTAAACCAGCAGGTGTTTTTTAAAAGTTTCCGACATGTTATTATTTTAATTATTATCTTACAGAATTTTTTTAATAACAGAACATAAACCGCCTTATTATTTAAAAGGGTTTTTTAAAATGAGGCCAAAAAAATTTAAGATAATCTTATCCCTTCTTGTCTTGTGCACCATCCTTCTTTTTAGTTTTATACTTTCCTCATGTAAAAATGAAAAAACAGTGGATACCGCAAAGGCAGTAACTCCAGTTGGAGAAACTTCTGCTGCCCCGGGACAAAATACTCCCACGCTTGACCAGATGATTGGTGAAATGATTATTGTAGGTTTCAGGGGAACGGAAATTAACGGTTATTCCAGGATAATACAGGATATTAATGTATATAACCTGGGAGGGGTTATACTGTTCGATTATGATGTGCCATCAAAAAGCTTCCCCAGAAATATTCTGAACCCGGAACAAACCGAGAAATTAATTGAAGATTTAAAAAAACTTACCCGCAGCGACTTACTTATAGCAATTGATGCGGAAGGGGGTTATGTAAACCGTTTAAAAGCAGAATATGGCTTCGTGCAGATTAAGAGTGCACAGGAAATGGGAGAGGGTGATCCTGAAGATACTTTTCTGGAAGTATCAAACCTGGCAATGGAACTAAACTCTCTGGGATTTAATCTAAATTTTGCGCCGGTAGTTGATGTAAATGTAAATAAAAATAATCCAGTAATAGGACAGCTGGAAAGGTCCTTTTCAGATGATCCGGTTAAAGTGTACCAGCACGCAGGTTATTTTATTGACGCGATGCACAAGTTCAACATCATTACGGTTATAAAACATTTTCCCGGACATGGAAGTTCTACCAAAGACAGCCACCTGGGATTGGCTGATGTAACCCATACCTATAATGAAGAAGTAGAACTCTTCCCTTACCAAAAATTAATTGAAGATTGTAAAACCGATATTATTATGACAGCACATATTATGAACACCAATATTGATCCTGATAATCCGGCTACATTATCCTCTATTTTTTTAAAAGACATATTAAGAAGTAGATTAAATTATGAAGGTGTAATTGTCTCGGATGATATGCAGATGGGAGCAATTACTATCCATTTTGGATTTGAAGAAGCCATAGTAAAAGCGGTAAATGCCGGCTGCGACTTACTTATATTTTCAAATAACGGTTCTGAATATGACGAGGATATTGCCCAAAAATCAGTAGATGCAATAAAAAAAGCGCTCAGAGAAGGAGAAATAACAGAAGATAAGATTAATAATTCTTACAACAGAATAAAACAGCTAAAAGAAAAGTTTGGAATTTAGAAATAGAATAATAGAATGAATATCAATACTAATATATTTTCTATAGGGAAAAACAAAAAAATTATCGGCATAAGAAATATTTTTAAAAATGATAAATAATTTAATAATTATATTAATATCGGTAGCAATTGCACTGCTTCTTGGTATTTTGATAGTGGTTATAAACATCCTGCTCCCAAAAGAAAAAGAGAAATCAAAAAAGGTGCAGGAACTGCTTAAAATAATTCCCAAAAGAGATTGCGGCGTATGCGGATATGCCGGCTGTGAAAAATATGCGGAAGCTATTGCTGAAAATCCAGAAATAGTATTGAAGGATAAATGTCCTATTATGATGAGAAATAAAGAAAAAGTATCCGAACTTGAAAGAATATTAGGTATTAAAATTACCCGGAACAAATAAATAAATTTTATAAATCAGGTAACTATTCTGCATCAAATATATTAAAGCTTAAAAGAATAAAAGTGTAAAAATAATTTTTATTTTTTACATTGTAGGAATATAATATTACTCAAATATACAAATCTAAAGGAATATTAACCCGCTATTCAGGAGGAAATAATGAATCAAACATCACAGGATCAGGGTCCAAGTGGGCTCTCCATTGCAGCACTGGTAACAGGCATTTTAGGATTGGGAATTGTACCCATCATACTTGGTGCAGTAGATTTAAGCAAGATAAAGAATAGTATGGCAAGCCAGAGAGGCAAAGGGTTCGATATTGCCGGTATAGTACTGGGGGCGCTAAGCATAATAGGTTGGATAATAGTAGCGATTGTTATCATAATTTACGGTTCATTCTGGTTTTATTATTTTTAAAACTTAAATCATGATTCATTACTGCTTATCCTTGTATATAAGATATTCGAAAATAAAGATTATTTCTTAAATAGGCTGGTTGATAATTTGTTGTGATAAGAGAGTAAAATATAGTTAAAGATAAAAGCAGAAAATAAATATCAAAAAGGCATTCACTCAGAATGCCTTTTTGATTCTTATATATTAAATACATTTAAAGGTGACAGCAATACTGTAACCGTAATCAGGTATTTTCCTTATTTTTATATAACTAAATATACCTTTTTAATTTAGGAGTTTATAATGCTATCTAACTTTTTCTTTCAGTCCTTTACCGGCAACAAATTTAGGTACGGTACAGGCTGGAATCTGGATAGTTTCTCTGGTACGTGGATTCAGACCGGTTCTTGCTTTTCTTTTAGATACCTGGAAAGTACCAAAGCCAACCAGAGATACTTTATCGCCTCTTACCAGTGCATCGGATACGGTTTGCTGCATAGCATCTATAACGCCAGCAACATCTTTTTTTGATAAACTCGTTTTACCACTTATAGCATCTACTAATTCTGCTTTATTCATTCTCCTTATCTCCTTTCGTCCCTAAATTAAAAATAATTGTTTTTTGTCTTTTTTATAATATCTAATATAATCGCCTCTTTTAAATTTTTAATATTTTATATTTAGATTAATTATAATATTTATTTTAAAATTGACAATACAATATTTTATATTTTATTTGCTACAAGTATTAATTAAAAAAGGATTTAATTTTTTTTGTTACTATTACCTGCTATTATATACTTTTTATTTGAATTTTAATACATTTTAATTATATTATTTCAAAAGATTTTAAGAATATTTTTATTTATACTAATGCTCCATATAAATTTCTAAAATTTCGCTAAGAAAATCCAGGGCTTCCTTCCTCGGCCTCTGGAAGGAGTTTCTCCCGATTATAGATCCGAATCCTCCGCCCTCCTTAATTTGCCTGATCTCTTCGGTTACTTCCTCTCTGCTCTTTGCCGGTCCCCCTGAGAATATAACAATCCTCTTCCCATCGAATGCACTTTGTACCACATGTTTTACCCTCTCCGTCAGTGTGCCTATGGGAATTTTATATTTCTCATATACCTTCCTTGCTTCTTCAAGTTCTATGTATGCAGACGGCGGTTTTACTTTTATCAGGTGGGCACCTAATTGGGCCGCAATTTGAACTGCATAGGAAACCACATCAACTGCGGTTTCCCCTTCCTTGGATAAGCCTGAACCTCTGGGATAAGACCATATCACCACTGCCAGGCCGCTTCTTTTGGCTTCCAGTGCCATCTCCCTGATCTCTTCGTACATTTTTTTGAAATTAATGCTTCCGGGATAAATGGTAAATCCCACTGCAACACAACCAAGCCGGAGCGCATCTTCTACGGAAGCAGTTACAGCAGGAATAGGATCAGGGTTATTATTCAATACATCATGATTATTCGCTTTTAAAATAAGCGGAATTTGCCCGGCATATTCCCTGGCAATAGCCTGAATGGAACCGAGCGGTGCCGCATGAGCATTAAGACCGGCATCTATGGCCAGCTTTACATGATAAACCGGATCATAACCGACTGGATTGGGGGCAAAACTCCTTGCAGGACCATGCTCAAATCCCTGATCAACCGGTAAAATTACCATTTTACCGGTTCCTCCTAATTTCCCATGCATAAGTATGCTGTATAGATTTTTAATGGTCCCGGGATTCTCATTATTATACCAGGAAAGTATTTCTTTTACTCTTTCGTTCATCTCGTATCCACTCCCCAAAATCATAGTATTTACAGTGTTTATTATAAGATTTAATATTTAAATAGTAAAATAGTTATTAATTATATTGTATAATTGACTAATAATATATTTACGTATTTACGTAAATCATATATAATATATAATACTATTCTATATAGTATTAAAATTATTTTTAATAGAAGATGGAAAATTGTTTTATGGATTCAGCAAACACCGAACCTGAAATTTATAAATCTAGAAATTGCGAAATTGTTAAAACTAATAAAAACAATCTGGTTAAGCTTTTTCTATTTATTCTTACATTGTTTATCACTTTAATAAATTTACCATCCCCAATTTACCCTGTTTACAGGTCTCCATTTATAAAACCCCTGGATGGTGAAATTATAACCAGATTCAGACAGAGTTACTGGGATGAAGATAAACAAAAATATATAAAGCACACCGGAATAGACATAGAGGGTAAATACGGCCAGAAGGTAATGGCAGCAGGAAATGGGGTGGTAAGTTATTGCGGTTTTTCACCAATAGGGGGAAGAACCCTGGTAATAAAACATAATGATAAAATCAGGACTACTTATCTTAATTTAATGCAAATCTATGCAGCCACCGGAAGCTTTGTTAAACAGGGAGAAATTATTGCTTCTATCGGAGCATCCGATGACCCTTCCCATTCCGGCTATCATCTTCACTTTGGAGTAATATATGACCATAAATACATTGATCCCCAGGATTTGTTGAAAATAGATTACGGCAATATTTCAAAATTTCTTTATCTGAAATATTTACCCGGTGATTTTAACTTTGAAATCGATTATAAAAGTTAGCGGTTATTAAAATAGGCCTCAATATTTTTTATTTCTTCACTAATCTTATTATCAATTTCTTCTTTACAAACTCCGAACTCAATTATATTTAAGGTAAGTTTTATCTTTTCGAAAGTCTTTCTTAATATACCCTGAATTTGCGGTTTCTGGGCTATATCCAGAACGCTTAGCTGCAAATAATCTTCTCCGTCAGTAGTGGAGATAAACTTCATATGCCCCAATTTGGTGCAGCCGTTTTTTTTGAGAAAATCGATAATATTTTTGGCAATCTCTCCTATTTTCCTGACAAAATCTTCTTTGGCCACAGGAATTGGTGAAGTTATTATTACTTTCTTAGTTAAGACTACTGAGCTATTGGTATTCATAAAATCTCTAATTTTTATTGATCTATAATAAAATTATTATATTCTGAGGTTTAGAGAAATAATTCTAACACAACTTAATATTATGTCAAAGTATTTTAAATTAACTGTACAGTAATATTTTTCTCGATAATATGGTTATTTTTTGATTTCTTACTTATGGGTGGCAATCCCGAAGCAATCTTCGGCGGCTTCCATAACTGCTTCTGAAAGGGTAGGATGGGCGTGAATCGTGGTGGCAAGGTCGTCTACCAGTAGTTCACCCTTCATTGCTACCGCTACTTCATGCACCAGATCCGATGCTCTGGGTCCCACCATCTGGGCGCCCAGTATTTCGCCGGTCTCCCTATTTGTAACAATTTTTATATAACCTTCCGTTTCCCCTGTAATATAAGCTTTACCGCTGGAGCTGAATGGAAACACACCGGTACATACTTTTATATTTCTTTCCTTTGCCTGCTGTTCGTTCAATCCTACCATACCAACCTCAGGGGATGTAAATACTGCAAAGGGTATGACATTATAGCTCATTTCCTTTTCTTTCCCGGCAATATTCCCGGCAGCAATTTTCCCTTCTTCGGAAGCTACGTTTGCAAGCTGAAACCCTCCTATCACATCACCAACAGCATATATTCCCTCAATATTGGTTTTCAGGTGTGAATCCACTTTTATAAAGCCCTTACTGTCCACTTCTACTCCCGCTTTTTCCAAGCCGATACCATCGGAATTAGGTTTCCTCCCCACCGATATAAGTATTTTATCCGCAGATATTTTATGCCCGCCGCTAATAGTGCATATAAAATTTTTACCGACTTTTTTAACTTCCTCTACTTTTGAATTGGTAAATATGTCAATTCCCATTTGTTTGAATACTTTATCGATTACTTTTGAAATTCCTTCGTCCTCAGTGGACAATATTCTGGGTAGTATCTCGATTACAGTTACTCTAGAACCAAAGGAGGAAAATATATTGGCAAATTCACTTCCTATTACCCCTCCGCCTACAATTAAAAGTGATTTCGGTATTTCCGGTATGGATAAAATGTCGGCATTATCCATTATGCCATCTTCCGATAAGTCCAATGGCTCCACACTTGCAGCAGAAGAACCGGTAGCAATAATCATATTCTTTGTTTCAACTTCCATATTACGGCCGTCGAAAGTTTTGACCAAAATTTTTCCTTTCGACAGTATTTCCCCGTTACCTCTTATAAACTTTATATTACTTTTATCAAAATGGTACTCAAGAGCTTTCCTCAGCATTTCAACTACATAATTTTTCCTGGCTATCACTTTTTTGAAATTCAGCTCAGGTGGAGAAACATCTATCCCAAAAATTTCAGCCTTTCTGATATTATCCAGTACCCGGGCGGTATGATAGAGAGCCTTTGTGGGTATACATCCGTAGTTTAAACAGAGTCCTCCCAGATTATCTTTTTCTATCACTGCTACCCGCATCCCCAATTTAGAGGCTCTTATGGAAGCTACATATCCTCCCGGTCCCCCTCCCAGTACGGCAAGATCCACTTTCATGGCAACCATTGTTCCGGAACTCCTTTCCCTGGTTATTTGATAAAGATGAAATTATTATATTCTTTTATATGTTAAAATATATCAGTCAACCAATATTTTACAAGATTATGGAAATCTTAAAACAGAAAAAAGTCCCAGGAAATAATCCGATATCCGGCCAAACGCCGTACAATTCTTATTATTTCAGTAAACAGAATAGTTTTTTAAGTTTCGATCTTGGACTTATTTCCTATAATCACGCTTACGATATACAAATCGAAATATTTGAAATGGTAAAATCAAAAGGCAGTCCAGGGGTAATATTGCTGCTCGAGCATTATCCGGTAGTTACCATCGGAAGTAATAAAAGCTTAAAAAACTTGCTGGTAACCAAAGAAAAGCTTCGCCGGCAAAACATAGAACTTGTACAATCCAACCGGGGCGGCGATATAACTCTTCATATTCCCGGTCAAATAGTTTGCTACCCCATTATCAATCTGGCCGTGCTGGAAAAAGATATATCTCTTTTTGTCCATAATCTGGAACAGGTTATAATCGATGTACTAAAGAATTTCGAGATAGAAGCCGCAAGGATAAATAAACACAGAGGGATATTTGTGGATAACTTTAAAATAGCCTCTATCGGTTTGAAAGTTAAAAAATGGATCACCATGCATGGCTTTTCACTGAATGTAAATAATGACCTGAAATACTTTGATAATATTACAGCCTGCGGACTTAGAGACTATCCCCAGACCTCAATGGAAAAAATTTTAAAAAAATCCGTTGACATTTGCCGGGTAAAAGAACAGATAATAGTAAGCTTCAGCGGTGTTTTTAATATGCCGGTAAAAAAAATGGGGAAACTTTTTTAGAAATATTATCCTTTTTTTTTATTGTTACTGTTATTGTTTTCTTTTTTCAATACCGCATATATTTCTTTCATTACTTTCAGAGGTTCCCTGAACAGTCTTTTAGGGAAAAAGGGCATAAGTGTGGCAAATGCTTTTTTCATATCTTCAGTCATTCTGTGCGGTTTGGTAAGAATTCTGTTTATAAAATCTTCCGCAAAAACAGTCCTTAAGTGACGCCTGTCAATTTCTATTCTCTTGTTGCAGTTATCACAAACCACACTCCGCAGATAATTTCCAATATAGAATACGGTGTGGGGTGACTCTTTATTGCAGTTAATGCAAAAAAGTACTATTTTGGTTTCCTTATCCTTCATTTCCGGTAAATACTCCTATAAAATTAATAAATTTAGTCAATTAATCAATTAACTTTGATGGATTTTCCAAAAGTTCCCTTATTTCCTGCATGAATTTGGCCCCTGTTTTCCCATCAATTATTCTATGATCGCAGGAAGCAGAAAGATCTAAAAAGGACAGCGGTTTGATTTCTCCACGTACCACCCCGGCTTCGGTGTATATTTCCCCTACGGCCAGTATAGCTGCCTGGGGAGGATTTATTATGGCAGTAAAGGACCGTATACCATACATTCCCAGATTGGTAACCGTAAAGGTACCATTAGAAACATCGCCCAGGCTGAGCTTTCCTTCTGCAGCCTTATTAACCAGATCGATTCTCCTCTTTGCAATATCCAGAATGGCCAGCCTGTCACAATTAAAGATGGTGGGAACGATGAGCCCCTCTCCCAGTGAAACTGCCAGGCCGATATTTATATCATCATATATAATATAGCGGCCGTTGGAAAAAGTTGAGTTCAATTCCAGGTTGTTCCGTAAAGCGGATGCGGCTGACTTTAATATAAGGTCGGTATAGGTTATTTCCACCCCATATTTTTTAAATAACTTTTCTTTCAATTCATCTTTAAATCCGGCAAGGCGGGTGGTGTCTACTTTTACATTCAAAACTATGTGGGGGATATTTGAACTGGAATAGCTCATACGCTGGGCTATTAATTTTCTCATGCCTGAAAGCTCGCTAGACGATCTTACGGCTATCGCTGACCGGGAAAGTTTCTCTTCCTCTTTTCCAGAATCTGCCTTCTTTTTGGAATAATCTATTACATCTTTTTTCTCTATTCTTCCACCCGGCCCCGAACCTTTAATTTTTTCCATCCTGTAATCTATGCCCATTTCCTGTGCAATTTTTCTGGCCAGAGGCGATATCTTGATTCTTTTCTGGGAAGTAACCGGATCTTTTTTAATTTGTTCGGCTTTTTTGCCGGTTTCTTCTGTTCCGGATCCGGAATTTTTATCCGGGCCTTTCTTTTCCGATTTGTCCACCGGAATTTTTTCATTTTCCCCACCGATATAAGCCACCACTTCGGTTACCGGGACTTCTTGTCCTTCACCCTTTAGTATTTTTTTCAATATACCCGAATTATAGGACTCGACCTCGATAGTGACCTTATCGGTCATAACTTCAAACAGTACCTCGCCTGCTTTTACCTTATCCCCTTCTTTTTTATGCCACTTCTCAATTCTCCCCGATTCCATGGTAATTCCCAATTTAGGCATAATAACTTCATGCATCTTTTTATCCTCTCGCCGGAATAAATGTAAATAACCGGTTACAAAATTTATATAATCTTTACCTTATTATTATATTTATACTCAAAAATTAATTATCAATCAATTAAAATCTGCCTTTACCGGTTAGTACCTATAATAACATACTGAAATCCAATATAACATTATCAATAATACCAAATTTTATTCAAGGATATCCAGAATTCCCTTTTCTATCCTGATGACATCAGGGATCATTTCCTTTTCAAGTACCAGACTGTAGGGAACCGGGCAATTTCTACCCGCCACTCTGGTTACCGGTGCATCCAGCCAGTCAAACCCTTTCTCGGATACCTGAGCCGATACTTCACCCATAAAACCTCCGAAAACCGGTGCCTCTTCGACACACAGAAGCTTACCGGTTTTTTTGATGGAATTCAGTATTATATCCATATCCAGGGGTCTTAATGTTCTCATATCTATTACCTCGCATTCGATACCTTTCTCCCTGGAAAGTTTATCAGCCGCTTCCAGTGATTTTTGCACCATATAAGAAGTTGCCGTTATGCTTATATCAGTGCCTTCCCTTTTGATATCACCTTTACCCAGAGGGATTTCATACATTTCTTGAGGAACATTTTGAATGTATTTTTTATTTTTATAAAGCAGTTTATGTTCTATGAAAATTACCGGATTATTGTCATTTATGGAGGAGATTAAAAGTCCTTTGGCATCATAAGGGCAGGAAGGCATAACCACTTTTAAACCGGGAATATGAGCAACCAGAGCCTCCAGACTCTGTGAATGCTGGGCAGCGGCTCCGGTTCCGCCGCCTCCCGCAGTTCTGATTACCATAGGTACCCTGGCTTTCCCCCCAAACATATAACTTATTTTAGCCGCCTGGTTAACAATCTGATCCATAGCTATGGTCATAAAATCCGAAAACATTATCTCCGCTATGGGCCTCATTCCAGTAATTGCACTGCCGGTTGCCACTCCGATTATAGTTTCTTCGGAAATAGGAGTATTTCTTACTCTCTCTCTGCCGAATTCTTCCAGCATTCCTACGGTTACCCCAAAAGCTCCTCCATATTCCGCTATATCTTCTCCCATAAGGTATACACTACTGTCTTTCCTCATTTTCTGCTGCATAGCTTCTCTTATTGCTTCAAGATAGGTTAACTCTCTTACCATAAGAAAAATATCTCCTTAAAATTAAATAATAAGTGACCATTGATTATATTAAGCATAAACATCATCCTCGACCTCGGAGGGATCGGGAAACGGGCTGTCTTTGGCAAATTTTACAGCCTTCTCCATTTGACCTATCACTTCATTTTCCAGTTCCTTATCCTCGTTTTCGGTCAATACTTTCCGGTCTATCAAAATTTCTTTATACCTTTTTATGGGATCCCTTTCCATCCAGCTCTTGATCTCTTTTTTTGTTCTGTAAACCTGGGCATCACTCTTGGAATGACCGCCCCATCTATAGGTCAGACTTTCAATTAAAACCGGACCTCTTCCGGCTCTGCACCAGTTGGCAAAGTGTGAAACCACGTTAAACACTTCAATCAGATTATTGCCGTCAATGGTAAGTCCCTCTATACCATAAGCCATTTTCCTGTCCGATATTTTTTCTATGTTAAATGCTTCTTTTACCGAAGTAGACATTCCATATACATTATTCTCGCAGAGATAAATTACGGGAAGATCCCATATGGAAGCCATGTTCAGGGAACCGTGAAATATTCCCTGATTGGCTGCGCCATCTCCGAAAAAACATACCACCACTCTTCCGTTTTTATTCATCCTGCAGGTTAGAGCTGCGCCGGTGGCAATACCGATACTTCCTCCTACCACCCCGTTTGCACCAAGATTTCCGGAATGGACATCAGCTATATGCATCGAGCCTCCCTTACCTTTGCAGTATCCTGTTTTTTTACCCAGAAGTTCCGCCATCATAATATTAAGGTCGGCACCCTTGGCAATACAATGGCCGTGTCCCCGGTGGGTGGAAGTAATATAATCATCGCTATTTATGGCATAAACAGCTCCGACGGCAGTGGCCTCTTCGCCGGTGTACAGATGACAGGTGCCGTGAATCATTCCCCTTATAATAAATTGCTCGGCTTCATTCTCAAAATGCCTTATCTCATACATTTTCTTAAGCATTTCAATCTTCAGGTTATCCTTCAGTCCGGCAAACCTGTCTTTTATTTCATACCCATCGATATTCATACTTTGCTCTTTTTCTTTTGAATTTTTATCCATAACTTATTCCCGTCTGCTGAGATTTTCTGCTGTCTCTTCATCTGTAATTAAAATATTTATCAGCCTGCCCCTTAAGGCACCAAGGATTACTTTTATTTTTCTTTGTCCAAAGGCAATTCCGATAACATTTTTGACTTTTCTTAATCTTTCCGGTGAAATTCTCACAATCCTCTCATCTATCCTATTGGGAACATACTCTCCATTCTCACTTATAAAAATAAGATTAACATCTCCGATTACTCCCAGATTGTCCAGATACTTAAACTCCTCCATGTTGAAACAGCCGGTCTTAATCAAGGTGGAATAGGGACCTATATCACTTAATCCTACCAGAGCCGTACTGATTTTTTCTGATAATTTGATTATTTCTCTGGTGTTGCTGTCATTTTCCACTATTTCTCTTATCTCTTTACTGTCAAGGACGGCAGGAGAATTGATCATATAGCTTATACCGCCCAACCTCTCTGCGATATTTTTTGCCACCAAGTTGGTATGCACCCCTGTCTCTATTTTCCCCAGGCCTCCGATTATGGGAACCACCTTAATATCGGATTTACCGCTTACATAAACATAATCCGATACTGTCTTTAATGAACTCCCCCAGCCAATTCCCAGATAACTTCCATTTTCTAGTATTCTTTCGAATAGTTCATTCAATGATTCTGCCATCATTTTTAGTATTTCTTCTTTCTTTTCGAAAGTAGGTACCACAATGCATTCTTTTATTTTATATTTTTTTTCTATTTCGCACTCCAGAGAAGAGTAATATTCCTTTAGTGAATTTATCTTTATTTCTACTATCCCGTCTTTCCTTGCCCTGCTTAGATATCTTGAAACCTTTGTTCTTGAAATATTAAATCTATCGGCAATCTCCTGCTGGGTCAAATCTTCCAGATAATAAAGCCCCGCTATTTTAGTTAAAAATTTTTTTGTGGCTATACTTTCCATGATTGATCTTTTGATATCAATAATAACATGCACAATTGTGCATTATATGAACATTTGCTTAAAATTATATCAAAAAAAAATGTAATTTCAAGGCTTATAAAAAAAGATCGGTTAAAGCAACCAGATAAGGCTACCGAAACGAAGATTACCGATTAACTGCCGGCATTCTACCGACTTTATCCGCAGAGCTTTTTGACCATATAAACTATAATCAATTTTATTACATCGGTTTTTAAATAATGAGAAGCGCTGCCGTCAAACAGTACCCTGGCACTTGCTTCGAATTCCATGCTTTTCTGGTCAAAAATTATAAGGACCGGAAACATCTTAAAAGGATGGATGACCGAGGCAAATTTAAACTGATTGTATTTTTCCCCGCCAATCCCGGATGCCCTCTTTACAAATCCGTTACCGTCACTTTCATATTTCTCTATCAGAGGCTTCAGCACTCCCGGTACGGTTTGCCAGTAAAACAGCCCTCCCGGAAGTTCCCTGAATGAGATCCAGCTGCCGGTAAGAGGAGACCCATCCGCATTGAGTAAATAATGTAAAACCAGAGAAGAGGAATATTTGTTCAGAGATTTTTCCCGGTCTGAAGTGCCTTCTTTTAAATAACGGATTTCCCTTTTCTCCGGATCCACCATGATTTCTTTTTCAAAAAAGCTTAATTTGATTTTTTTATCATCCAAAAGTTCGGAGCCGGTATATCTTAAAATATCGCCGGTATCTCTGGCCGCCAATTCTTCAAACATCTTATCATAAATATCCATACCACCTATCCCATCCTTACCTTAGATAATCAATTTTATCTTCTAAAACTGCCGGCAGGAACAACCAGTATATCTTCCTTCATTTTATATCAAATAGTAAGTATAATATAACATCATTAAAAATTTAAAAATTTTATTTTATGTCAATCACCTATAGAGTTGTCAAATATATAATGGATCTGGGTCCGGTCATCCTGCTGCCTCTCATACTGCTCATAATAAGTCTTCTTATAACCCGAAAACCGCTTAAGAATTTAAAAAACTGTACTTTTATATTTATCGGTATGGTTGGTATTGCCGTACTGCTTACTCTTTTCGTAAATTTTTTTGGGCCTATTACCAATACCATAGTTTTAAATTCCACCAAGGAATTCACGGTTATCGATGCCGGCTGGCTTGTTTCCAAAACCGCTATTTTAAATTCTCCTATTATTGGCCAGATAATAATAGCGGTAATAATTTTAAATCTGGTTATGCTTTTCTTAAGGTTTACCAGAACCATAAATATCGATCTCTGGAACTACTGGTTTTTTCTACTGGCAGGTTCCATTGTTTTTGCCATTACCGAAATAAAATGGATTGGAATATTGATTGCCATAATTGTGGCTGCCATAACTTTTATACTCTCGGATATATATGCGACCTACGTTAATAGTTATTACGGCATTAGCGGCGTATCCCTTCCTCAGGCACAAATTATTTGCTGGGCACCTTTTTCACATCTTATTAATACTATCTTTAATAAAATCCCTCTTGTCAGGAGAATCCATATCTTTTATGGACAAATCCAATACAAACTAGGGGTTTTTTCGGAACCAATAATAATCGGATTTATTTTTGGGTTTATAATAGGAGCAATTACCCGTTATAAGAATTTTTACCTGAACCTGGGCCCCAACCTTTTTTATGCCTTTACCAATGGCTTGATTCTGTCCGTTATTATGATAATGATTCCCAGAGCAGTAAATCTTATATTCAAGGGACTGATCCCCACCATAAACGACATAAAAGACTTTATAAAGCGGAGGATTACAAAAAGAGAATTATATATTGGATTGGATCCCATAATATTGGTGGGCCTTACCCCCACCATTATTCTGTCTATTTTTATGATTCCGTTAACTATTTATATTTCCACCATTCTACCGGGCAGCACAGTGCTGCCCGGTGCGGATCTTATAATGATTCCCTTTATACTTATCTGGGTCATTGCTCCCTCCAGAGGTGAACTTTTTAGAAGTTTTATTTCGGCAATAATTATAATTCCAATAATTCTGTGGATAACCAGTAATATGGGTTATTTATTTACCAACCTCTTTGTTAAATATAATGTGGAGATGATTGAGGGTTATAAAAGAATTTCCAGTATTGGCGGCAGTTCCAATATATTTTTCTGGATTTTATTAAAAATTATCGAACCGATATTCAATTTATTTTCATAAATAAATTATTCTTCTTTTCTTCGTGTAACTCTGTGAATATACTCCAGATATAAGTTTCTCTTCAGGGGAGGTTTCTCACGGAAATTATGGATACCATTTCTTTCCAGAACTATTTTTATCTTCTTATCACTCTTCATAATAATATTCCTTGCATTAAAAGGACTGGTTTTAATCACCCACAAATCCGATTCCTGGGAAATATAGGGAAAGAAAGAATAGGTTTTTATTATTTCTTCCCATGGAATATTAATTTTTTCAACCAGATCCACATAATTGATACCCGGATCTTTTACCATAATAACTTTAGACTGATTAAAAATCTCCAGATCCACTTTTTTTTCGATTCTTTTTAAATTATATGAAGACAGAGCCAAAAAAATCCCGTAAATAAGCACCAGGGGGATTATATAGTAATAAGATTTCGATAAAAAACTTATTAAAAATTTCCCTATTTTACCTAAAAATGCTTCCAGCCAGATATTAGTCATATTCTTTATACCCCTAAAATTCACCCGGTAAATAACATCTGAACATTTTACCAAAAATAATCATAACCGTATACCTGCTGACAAACATTTAATCTCCAGGAGTCTAAAAAATGGAGAATATAAGGTTTTACAAAATTAAATAACTCCATTAAAATAATAGAATTAATAATATTTAAAAAATAATGAATTTAAAGTCAGGAAAATGAAATTATCCACCAGAGGAAGATACAGTACCAGATTAATGCTGGAGCTGGCAATAAGATATAATGATGGTCCTGTACTTTTAAAAGATATCAGCAGTTCACAGGACATATCCCTGAAATACCTGGGACAGCTGATAATACCCTTAAAAATTGCCGGCCTCATTAAATCTACCCGGGGATCCCACGGAGGTTACTTCCTGTCCAGACCTCCTCAAAAAATAAGGTTAAGCGAGATTTTGACTGCAGTAGAAGGATCTCTAGATATTACCGAATGCATTAAGAGTCCGGATATATGTTATAGGTCCAAAAACTGTGTAGCCCGTAAAATCTGGGAGAAAGCCAGTAAAAAATTCTACGAAGTTTTCCAGTCGATTACCTTAAAAGATATGATAGAACAGCAGATGGATATAAACAGCAAATAAATTTTGGTGGAGATGAGCGGGATCGAACCGCTGACCTCCTGCTTGCAAGGCAGGCGCTCTCCCAGCTGAG
>CAZSVM010000022.1:0-33819 GCA_964610315.1 uncultured Actinomycetota bacterium | reverse complement strand
ACTTTTAAATGTTTTTATTAATATACCTAAAGAAAATAAAATTAGCAAAATAAAATTGCCCTTAAAATAAGATGAGAAAACACTCAACTTCAAAGCCAGGGATTCTTCTCCATATTTGCTGTGGAACCTGTTCCCTTTATCCTTACCTCTTTCTAAAAAAAGATTTTAATGTTACCTTTTTTTATTATAATCCCAATATATTTCCAAAAAAAGAATATGTTAAAAGACTGGAAGGAGTAAGGACCGTTTCCAAAATTTATGCTGTGCCTCTCATAATTGGAAAATATGAAATCAAAAAATGGCTGAATTTGACCACAAATTTTAAGGATGAGCCGGAAGGTGGAAAAAGATGTTCCTTATGCTTCAGGATACGCCTGGAAAAGACAGCGGAAACGGCAAAGAAACTGGGGTTTGATTTATTCGGTACCACCCTTACCATAAGCCCGCATAAAAATCAAAAGATCATAAATTCTACGGGGCTGGAGCTGGGACTTTTAAAAGGAATCGGCTTTTTTCAGGCAGATTTCAAGAAAAAAGAAGGATTTAAAAAAACTATGGAGTTAAGTAAAAATTTAAACCTCTATCGGCAGAATTATTGCGGCTGTATATATAGTAAAAAATAAAAAGTAAACTACTTTATCTTATTAAAATAATCTTAATGTTACCATACCTGCTCCCATGGCATGACTACCTGATATAACTGCAACAACTTTAACATACTGAAATCAATCAATTAAAAAGTTTTAGGACCGGTATAAGTGTAATTAGTCCTCTTTATTTTTCTCCAACTGCTTCTTTTCCTGAAACTTTCTAATTACATAATTGGCTATAAACATGGCAGCGATTATGGTTATTAAATTTATTATATATACCACTTTTACCGGACCTATATAAGTACTATCAATACGGTAATATTCAATAAATGTCCTGTAAATAGAGTATATACCCAGATACATTGCCAGTATCAATCCGTAGGGGAGCTTCCCCGGCCTTTTTCTATAATATCTGTGCATCAGCATAAGAATCCCGAATAGTAACAAATTTGCTATTGATTCATATAAAAATGTGGGGTGAAAATATTCATAACTCGCGTAATCATAAGGTCTGTTTGCCGGATCAATATAAATCGCCCAGGGAAGATTGGTTGGTCTTCCAAAAGCTTCCTGATTAAAAAAGTTACCCCATCTGCCAATAGCCTGGCCCAGTATCAGGCCCGGAGCCAGTATATCGGCCCACAGCCAGAAATCAAGTTTTCTTATTCTGCAGAATACTATTAGAGTAAGAATGCCACCCAGCATAGCTCCCTGAATGGCCTGACCACCTCTGCGTAAAGCAAAAATATAAAGCGGATGCTGGGCATAATAGGACCAATTCACTGCCACATGAAGCAGTCTGGCGCCGATAATCGAAAAAATTACTGCAAACGGTGCGAAATTTAAAATTTCTTCTTTTCTCTGCTTTCTGTAGCCCGCTACAAAATAGGCAACCACAAAACCTATTATAAGTGACAGTGCAGTTATTATTCCGTACCATCTTATTTCAAATCCAAATAGATTGAAAGCAATCGGATTAGCGTGCAAAATTTCCTCCTAAAATCAAATTTAATATTATCTAAGCAAATAAGAATCATAAATATTTAAGATTTTAACATAAATCAAATTAAAAATTTATTTAAAAATTAATTTTGTTTAGAAAGGGTAAATAAGAGGATAAAAATCCGATTATCCGGTTCATTGAATTAGTGACAAAGATTATTCCCAGTATTATTAGAAAAGCACCGGATATAATAGATACTGCATTCATGTGCCTGTTTATTCTTTTTAATAAGCCGGAAAAAAAACTTATAAATATACTAGCAATTATAAAAGGCAGTCCCAGACCCAGTGAAAATATACTCAAAAGCAAAATCCCCTGCACCAGAGTATCCAGTTGGCTTGCCAGAAGCAGTATACCGGAGAGTATCATGCCCACGCAGGGAATCCATCCGAAAGAAAATATTATTCCTACTATAAAAGAGCCAAGATAACCTGATTTAAGGGAAGAAGGTATGCTAAATCTTTTTTCTATATTTAGAAAAGGTATTTTAAACAGACCGATATACTGCAGGCCAAATATTATTAATATAACTCCACCGATTCTGGAAATAATACCCAAGTATTCGCTCAGTACCCTGCCTATAACGGTAGCAGTGGAACCCAGTGCTATAAAAACCAATGAAAAACCCAGCACAAAAAGAATACTGTTCGCCAGAAGATAAAACCGCTGTGAAATTTTTATATGCTTGCTTTTATAAATTGCCCGGCTTGACATCAAGCTTATATATACAGGAACCAAGGGCAGGATACAGGGAGAAATAAATGCCAGAAGTCCTCCTATAAAAGCAGAAAATAAACTTACTTCCAACATTTAAAGTGCATCTTCTATAATATTTTCCAATTGTTCTCCGGTCATCATACCCACATTTTTGAAAATAATCTCTCCGCTCCGGTCAAGTACAAAAGTAGTGGGGATAGCCCGTATGGACCATTTCTCCATTACTCCTTTATTATCGATTAAAATAGGGTAATTTATATTATAATATTCACTAAAATCCTTTAAGGTATAAATATCTTCATTGGAAACCCCTATGAATTGAACATCCTCATACTCATATTTATCATATACTTCGATAAAATCAGGAATCTCTTCTCTGCAGGGAGGACACCAGGTGGCCCAGAAATTTAATACCACTACTTTTCCATTAAAATCAGATAATGATAATTCATTCCCTTCCAGATCTCTGAGAGTGAAATCGTCGCTGACTGTTTTGCAACTGGTAAAAATCAGGAAGGCTATAATCATAAATATAACCACAGTTATAAGAAAATTTTTTTTCATATTAATCCTTTTTAATTCATAAAACTTCTTCTTTGCCAAATCTATACAAATTTTTCATTGCTTCCTTGTCTTTTAATATATCGCCGGCATGATCCACATTATTAAACATAAAATCACATAAATAATCAACATATAATACATCAAAGAAAGAGCGGATTACTTTTTGAGGACAATTGAAAATACTTTTTGAATCTGATCCGGCGGCACTTATAAAAATACCTTTTCTACTTTTATGGATTACCTTTTTCTTATGTTCATATTTTAATGACCAGAATCTCTGGCATCTGTCAATCAAAGCCTTTAAATAGCCGGATACCGTAGTAAAAAATACCGGAGAAGCCACCGCCAGGAAATCGGCTTCAATCAACTCCTTATATACCTGCTGCATATCATCATTTATCACACATTCTCCGGTTTTCGAACAATTACCGCATCCCCGGCAGGAAGATATATTCAAGTCTACTGCTACTATTTTTTTTATTCTTAACTCTTTTTTACCCGGATTATTGGCCTTAGATGCGCCCTCCAGAAATCTATCAAGCAGTATACTAGTATTTCCTCCCTTTCTGGGACTGCCGTATATAGCCACTATCCTAAATTCATTATCATTGCTACCATAATTATTGTTCATACCGAAATTTTAACATTACCGATAAGGAGACTATAATAAATATGATAATGCCTTTTTAATAATACCTGTTTAACAACCTATTAATGTCTATATCCGTTATAATATGATCAACCAGCGGCTTTCTTTCTATCTGCTTCAATCCGTCTTCATACAATGGCTTCTCAACCTGGTAAAAAATTCCTATAGGTATTTTTTCCTCATCCATAGATTTTTCAATTGCTTTGTTCAGGTCATTTTTATCATAATTTTTAAGCTCTTCCAGTTTATACGTCTTCTCTCTGTAAAAGTCATAAGTATTTTGTTTATTAAAGGTTACGCAAGGCTGAAGGATATCTATAAAAGAAAATCCTCTGTGTTTTATAGCTCTTTTTATTATTTCCCTAAGATGTCTGGTATCGCCCGAAAAACCTCTGGCTACAAAAGTTGCACCGGCTGCCAGAGCCATCAAAACAGGGTTTACCGGCTTTTCCAGCACACCCAGAGGTGTTGACTTGGTTTTAAATCCTCTGTCACTGGTTGGAGCAGTCTGGCCGGTAGTAAGCCCATAGATTTTATTATTATGTAAAAGATAAGTCATATTAATATTCCTTCTGCAGGTATGTATGAAATGATTACCCCCTATACCAACGCCGTCACCGTCTCCACCCATAATTATTACATTCAATTTGTGATTGGACAGTTTTACACCGGTGGCTACCGGAAGAGCCCTTCCATGTAAGGCATGGAATGCATAAGTCTTTATAAAATTAGCACCATTACCAGAGCATCCAATGCCATATACTATCAGGATTTCATGAGGTTTTAGATTCAGATTCACAAATGTCTTTTTTAACGAATTCCAGATTCCGTAATTTCCGCATCCAAGACACCAGGTGGGCTTTCTCAAAGTGTTGAAATCATTCGGTTTTAAATTATATCTTTTTCTTTTCGATTTACTTTTAATCTTAACCATAATCTATATTGCCCTGAATTATTTTTATTATGTTATTGATCCAAATTTCATTTTGATATAAATTACTATTCTATCTTTTCAATCCCGTTAATAATTTCTTCAGGCAGAAATTGCCTTCCGCTGTACTTTAATATCTTATTTTTTATTTTGTAACCGGTATTCATCATTATAATTTTTGCCAATTGCGACGTCTTATTATTTTCTACTACTATATTTTTATTAGTCCCTCCTATAATTCCCTCAATTACCTCGCTGTCAAAAGGATATAGATAAGTGAAATGAATCAGATTAACCTTCTTTTCTTTCTGATTTAATATATTCATAGCTTCAAGAATAGGACCCTTGCAGGAACCCCAGCTCCAGATTGTAATCTCGGCATCGGTGGGACCATAAATCCGGGGAGAAGGAATCTCCTCAATCAATTTTTTTATTTTTCTAAATCTTTTATCTACCATAATCTTCCGGTTATGGGCACTTTCCTCGGAATACCCGTACTCATTATGTTCATCACTGTTAGCGATATGGATCCCTCCTTCCAAACCGGGTACTGCCCTGGGAGAAATACCATCCTCGACATCAATATAACGCTTGTACTGGTTATTTATATCTTTATTGCTGGTTAGTAGTTTTCCCCTGTCTACGGTTATATTTTTAAAATCAAATTTCTCATAGGAAAAATGACTTTCGGATAAATATTTATCCAGTATTATAATAACTGGAATTTGATACTTATCGGCAAGATTAAAAGCCCTACCGGTAAGATAGAAACATTCTTCAGGATCCCCCGGTGCTATTATTACCCTTAAAAACTCTCCATGCGATGCATGGCTGGCAAACAATAAATCACCCTGCTCCGTCCAGGTAGGCAGACCGGTAGCAGGAGCGGGCCTCTGGCATAGTACAATGACCACCGGAGTTTCGGTCATAGCAGCACTGCCCAATCCTTCATTCATAAGAGAAAATCCGCCTCCGGATGTTGCAGCCATTGCTCTCACCCCCGCAAAAGAGGCGCCCAGCACCATATTGATTACTGCAATCTCGTCTTCAGCATGTTTGGTAACGATGTTGTAATCATCTTCTATGGAAGCAAAAGAATGCAGTATCGAAGAAGAAGGGGTCATGGGATAAGCCGCATAAAATTTACAGCCGGCTCTTATTGCTCCCAAAAAAACCGCATCATTACCGGTCACTATAATTTTATTTACCGGTTTTACGATTTCCAGCTCATAGGCATTTAATTTCAGCCTTTCTTTTATATATTTATATCCCAGTTCGGATGACTTAATATTCAGGTTTACAACTTCGGACCCTTTTCTGCCAAAGATATCCTTTATAACATTCTTCAATATTTCCAAATCATAGTTTAAAAGAGCTGCAGATACCCCCAGTGAAATATTATTTATCATAACTTTAGGGGCTCCCAGTTCCGAAATGATTTTGGAAAAGGGCACCATAATATAATTAATATCTTTCCTGGCTTTTCTATAATCGGCAATATTGAAATCATTTTCATCATAAACAATATATCCCCCGTAAGTTACTTCTTCCTGGTTAAGTTTTACCGTTTCTTCATTCAAGGCCACCAGAATGTTAATACTTTTATTGATGGAAAAAATTTCATTGGAGCTTATTCTTACGGTATAAGTATTATGGCCGCCTCTTATCAGGGAGGGGTACTCATTATTGTCAATAACAAAATAACCTTTTTTGGTAAATATTTTCGAAAAGATTAAACCGGAAGACATTATCCCAAAACCAGCTTCTCCTCCAATTTTCCAGCTTATATTCGAAACCTTCATCGGTTTGTTATCCTCCAAATTAATTATTAATTATTATAATATTACCCCACTAATTTATTTGCAACTATTAGCACCGCCAACATTTCCGCTCTGGCGATATTACCACCTTTTTTTATAATACGGCAGAAGAAGTGCCCTGCTAAACTGCTATTTCTAAAATATGGTCACTTTTCACTTTCGGGATGGCCTAACACTCTGGATAAATTATTTAGTCTAAATTTATAAAATCATCAATTTTTATAGTAAAATTCTAATTTTTTTAAGATAATAATTTTAGATATTCAATAATAAAATATGAAAAAGGCTATTTTTAAAGATAACATTAGGATACTCTTCAAACCGGCAGTGGTATCATGGGCTCTATATGATCTGGCCAACACCTCTTTTGCAGTAATTATAATTACTATAATTTTTCCGGTTTACTTTACCAGTATAATAGCATCGCCGGAAATCTACTCCCCTAATTTCGGAGACCTTATGTGGGGAATTGCCAGCGGCACGTCCATGATAATCACTTCCCTTCTGGCTCCTTTATTTGGAGCAATTGCGGATACCTCAAGATCAAAAAATAAATTTTTAATTTTTTTAACCCTGGCCTGCATCTCTTTTAGTTTCCTGTTCTTCTTTTTAAAAGAAGGAATGGTCGCTCTGGCCGTAATTTTATTTATCGTATCCAATGTTTTTTATCAGACCTCGATGATGTTTTACAATTCATTTCTACCCCAGCTTTCTACCAGGAAAACCACCGGAATGGTATCCGGTTTCGGTTTCTCAGTTGGTTACCTGGGGGGACTTTTAATTTTAATTATTACTTACCCTTTCGTAAGGGGCGGACTGGAACCCTCTAATTTATTTAATATTAAAATGACATTCATAATCACCTCTATATTCTTTCTTGTATTTTCACTGCCCTCTTTTATCTTCTTAAAAGATTCGCCGGCTGCCAAATTAACCAAAATAAACATCTCTTATATCTCATATGGTTTTAAAAAACTGGCCGGTACCCTGAGGAGTATAAAAAAACACAGAGACCTTACTAAATTTTTGATTTCATATTTTCTTTTCAGTAACGCTTTTTCTATTCTCGCTCTTTATGTAGCCATATATGCAAAAGATACCTTGCATTTCGGACTCTTTGAAATAACCATACTTTTTATGCTGGGGCACATACCCACCATAATAAGTTCCATTTTCTTTGGATGGCTAACTGACAGAATAGGTCCAAAACCAACCATCACCATAACTCTAATCATATGGATTTTAATAATAATTCTGGTAACTTCTTTTACCGTGAGAATAGTCTTCTACATAGGCTGGATATTAGCCGCTATATCTACCGGTTCAACCCTCATAGCCAGCAGGAGTCTTATGACCTTTCTTATACCCAGAGACAGTGAAGCGGAATTTTTCGGTTTTTACTCCATAAGCGGAAAGATGTCCTCCATTATTGGACCAATAACATTCGGAGTAATATCTTTTATTACTAAAAACCAGAGAATAGCTCTGCTTAGCACTTTGTTTTTCCTTATAAGTGGACTGGTGATCCTGCAGCTGGTAAAAGTTACCCCATACAAATTAAAAAACTTACGATAATAATTTACTGCCACAATTATATCAGATCTTTCTTACCCAGCTTAAGTATGAACCGTTTAAAGCTTTTACCTTTTTAAATCCCATACTTTTAAGGATTCTATATCCCATATAAGCTCTATAACCTGTCTCGCAATAAATTATTATCTCGCTTTCGGACTTTAGTTTATTTATATTATTTCTAAGGTCATTTATATAGATCAATACAGCATTTTCTATATGACCCTTCTCATATTCCCTTCTTGTTCTTACATCCAGAATAGTTATATTTTCTCTATTTTTGATCTTTGCTTTTAGTTCATCTACACTTAAAAAATCAATATTACCTTTTTTCAAATTTCCTGCTACCATACCCAGCATGTTAACAGGATCTCTGGCAGAGCCATAAGCCGGCTGGTATCCCAAATCCAGATCAGCAAGTTCCCAAATTTCTAAGTTTCCCTTCATTGCAGTAGAAATAATATCTACTCTCTTATCTACTCCGTCCTTTCCAATAGCCTGAAATCCAAGCAGCCTGCCTGTTCTTTTATTAAAAATTATTATCATATGAATCATATCCGCTCCCGGATAGTAACCGGCATGAGATAGGTCATGCAGTTCTATAAAATCAACCCCGTTACCTGATTTTTCCGTTTCCTTAAAACTAAGGCCAACCTTTACTACGGCCAGATCCAGCACCCTTATTATGGAGTTAACCACACTCCCTGGAAATTTCTCCCTTACGCCCACCATATTACAGCCTGCTATTCTTCCCTGCTTTCCAGCAATGGTAGCCAGATTATAAGATTTCTTTACACCGCTTATTAAATTCTTACACTCACAGCAATCCCCTGCTGCATAAATATTTTTAAAATTGGTTCTCATGAATTCATCAACGGCTATCAAACCGGACTTTCCCAGTTTTATACCGCAATCACGGGCCAGTTTTACATCCGGTTTTGTACCTACTCCTAAAAACACCATATCGGATTTTATTACTTTACCCTTCAGAGTCTTCACCGACACAGCTTTTCCATCTCTACCCTTAATTAAATTTACGACCTCATCTTCCCGGTATAAATCTACCCCTTTTTCTATTAAATAATTTTCCAGATAATCAATAATCTCCTTATCAAACATAGGCAGTATCTGGGAAGTCTTTTCAACGATACTTACTTTATATCCCCTGCCAAGTAATGCATCAAGAAGCTCCAGGCCTATAAAACCCCCGCCTATTATTACCGCATTCTTCTCATCCTTATTCTCCTTATCCAGTTTATCCAGATATTTTTTCAAAATCAGGGCATGGTCGATAGTTTTTAGAACAAAAACATTTTCCGGAACTTCTCCGTTAAATTTTAATTTTATAGGGGACGAACCGGTAGCAACCATAAGTCTGCCATACCAGTCATTAAACAGGCGGCCGGTCTTTAAATCTCTGATATATATCCGATTTTTCTGCGGTTCTATCCTGATTACTTCATGAAATACATTAACCTTCAGGTTAAATCTTTTTTGGAAACGTTCTTTTGTATTTACGATCAATTTTTCTATTTTCTCTATCTCCCCTGAAACAAAATAAGGAAGACCGCAAGTTCCATAAGATATGTATCCATCCTTCTCATAAATAACGATTTCCGCATCTTCACTTTCCCTCCTTATTTTGGCGGCAGCAGAAGTACCTGCCGCTATTGCGCCTATTATTATAATCTTCATTTTCCTGCTCAATTTAAATCTCCTGTTTACTTAAGCGACAATCTTTTCAATCTTAAAGAATTGGTGACTACCGAAATACTGCTAAAAGACATTGCCGCTGCGGCATATATGGGACTTATCAGTACCCCAAAAAAAGGATAAAGAACACCTGCTGCTATAGGAATCAGTATAATATTATAAAAAAAGGCCCAGAAAAGATTTTGTCTTATTATTTGTATTGTTTTCCGGGAAAGCATTACGGCAGCCAGTACACCATGCAAATCCCCTTTAACCAGAGTAATTTTACTTGACTCCATCGCAACATCAGTCCCGGTTCCAATAGCAATTCCAATATCCGATTGAGCCAAGGCAGGAGCATCGTTTATACCATCTCCTACCATGGCTACTATTTTACCTTTATTCTGGAGTTTCCTGACCTCTTCTGCTTTTTGACCCGGCAAAACTTCCGAAATTACATAATCGATACCTGCCTCTTTACCTATAGCCCCGGCCGTATTCCGGTTATCGCCGGTAATCATTGCCACTTCTATCCCCAGCTTCTTTAATCTTGATATAATATCAGCTGCATTACTTTTAAGACCGTCGGCAACAGCTATAATACCCACCGGCCGGTTATTAACGGCAACAAATACAGGAGTAAATCCTCTTTTTGAAATCTCCTCTCCTCTCTTTTCCAGATCACCCAGTTCAATATTACTTTCTCTCATCAGTTTAATATTACCTTTTACAATTTCTTTTCCATCCACTACTGCCTTTATTCCTTTGCCTGCTATGGATTTAAATTCCTGCGGTTCCTTTAGCTTTAGACCGACATCTTTTGCCTTACTTACCATTGCTTTCCCCAGGGGATGTTCGGAGTAAAGCTCCGAACTTGCTGCTATGCTCAACAGCTCCTCGGAAGTCCCTTTAAAATTATTTTTTTCTATTATTATTTCTCTTACTTCCGGATTACCTCTGGTAAGTGTGCCGGTTTTATCAAATATAATGGTATCCAGTTTATGAGCAATTTCCAGACTGGAAGCATCTTTTATTAATATTCCATTTTCTGCACCTCTTCCTGTCCCTACAATTATGGCAGTGGGTGTAGCCAGTCCCAGTGCACAGGGACAGGCTATAATCAGTACAGCTACAAAGTTAACCAGTGCCAGAGTAATGGAAGGTTTGGGCCCCCAGATAAACCAGACTATAAAAGTTATTACTGCTGCGGTTATAACCGCAGGTACAAAATAACTGGCCACTTTATCTACCAGTTTTTGTATGGGAGCTTTGGAAGCCTGTGCTTCCTCAACCATTCTTATAACCTGACTTAAGAATGTATCTTTTCCTACACGGGTGGTCCTGAATTTCAAAAAGCCGGTTAAATTTATGGTGGAACCTATTATTTCATCTCCCGGTTCTTTGTCCACCGGTATCGACTCTCCGCTAACCATTGATTCATCCACAGCAGAGACACCTTCTATAATTGTTCCATCCACCGGTATTTTTTCTCCTGGTTTGACCAATATCACATCGTCTACCATTACCCGGTCAACGTCGATTTCTTCTTCTCTTCCATTTCTGATTACCAGTGCCTTTAATGCTTTTAGTTTTAAAAGTTTTCTGATTGCATCGGAAGCACTGCTTTTGGATCTTGCCTCAAAAAATCTTCCCAGCAATATAAGAACTATGATTAAGGCCGCTGTATCGAAATATATATGAGGCTCTATTCCCATACTGATAAAATAATCAAGAAAAAAGGTAACTGCAGAACTATAAATAAAAGCAGAAAGAGTACCCACCGCAACCAGGGTATTCATATCCGCCGTCTTATACCTGAAAACTGAAATTAGTCCCTCATAAAACTGAGAACCCACCCAGATCTGAACCGGACAGGCTAAAATGAAGATAACAATATATCGTATTTTAATTGGAAGTGAAGAAAATCCAGGTATTATGTTTATGGAAAACAACAATATTAAAAGTGCGAGAGAAGCTCCCACAATTAGTTTTTGCAGAAGTCTTCTCTGATTTTTCTTTTCAATAAGTTCCTTTTTTTCTTCCAGGGTAAGTTTTTTTTTCTGGTCCATTTTCCTTTTTTATCTGTTTGGAGATAGATATGATAATTAAGTAATAAGCTGGTAACCTATGCTTTTAACTATTTTCTCTATTTTACTTAGATCCAATTTATCATTGTCGTATTCAATGGTCACTTTTTCTGTGGCAAAATTAACATTGGCCTCTATTACCCCGTCGGTCTTATTAAGAACAGTTTCTATCTTCCTTACACATGACGCACAACTCATCCCTATAACCGGATAGGTTTCCTTTACTATTGCCATTTTATCGTCCTTTCAAAAATAATAATTTCTTTTACCAGCACTTTATCAATTATATATTTTTATCCAGATATCTTTATATCTAAATAATATAGACTCCAGTTTTAAATATAAAAGTACATTAATGTATATTACTGTCAGCATATATTAATATACGGATAGATAATAAAAAAATTTAAAAAAAATCCGTATTATAAACCACTGGCTCTTAACACTTGCCGTAATAACAAAGATTATATCTAATAAGATAGGAAGGCTGAAAAATACTAAGATAAAATTATTCCCATATAAAAATTTTTAATTATTTTGTCATATCCTTTTGCTCAGCCACGACCTTTTTTATAAATTCTATTTCTTTCTCGGTAAGGTCTTTTAATTTCTTATAAGCTGACACAACACTGTTTACTATATCATTATACTTGTCTTTTGTTATATTTTTTATTTTGCCTGTTTTCTCTTCGATTTTATTTACTACTTCTTTTGCTATCCTTCTTATATCGCTTCGCAATTCCTCACCGGTTTTAGTAGTTAATAATAGTGCTGTTACTGCACCGGCTACAAATCCCAGAGCAAAGCCAATAAAAGCACCTTTAGCCGCTCCCGATCCATTATTACTCATAAAATCCTCCAAAGTTCAATATAAACTTAATTAATGTTCTGTATCTATTATACATATTCTAAAAATTATTTTTAATATATTTTAAATAAAAAAAATTTTTGATAATATTTAAAGGTTAAACTGGATAAATAATCAAATTCAATTCGAAAGACAGTAAATCCAGAGCTTCGAATATAATTAATCGAACACACAAGGAAACAACTAATGGATTTATACCGTTATGACCATAAAAAATTAAGTTACAGCCTTGAAGAAACCGGTAAAAAAAGTAATGGTATCAAAGAGTATAAATTAACTTATAATTCACCGTATCAAACCGGAATAGAAGCGAACGATACGGTACATGTTCGGCTATTCCTGAATAAAGATTTAGTTAAGGAAAAAAATCATAATTTAAATAACAATAGCAGTCATAATAATAACAATAACAACCACATTCTCATACTGGTTCACGGCTTTTCCAGCAGCAAAAGAAAATTGATAAATTATTATGGTTTCATAGATAAAATGAATTCAAACAATATCTCCTGTGCCTTTATAAATCTCCCCTACCATTTGGATAGAACTCCCACCGGTGAAAAAAGCGGTGAGCGATTAATATATTTTGACGATGTGGGAACACTTCTTTTCTTTCATCAATCGGTGGTGGATATAAAAAAATTAATAGACATTCTTTCAAGAATTACTGCTTCTAAAAATATCTATATCTGCGGGATAAGTCTGGGGAGCATGATTTCAATGATTGCTATGGCCAATGAGAATAGAATAGACAAGGGAGTCTTTCTACTCGGCGGCGGAAACTGGGAAGAAATTCACTGGAGAGGAATATTAAGATTTGTTCTTAAAGGCAACTGTACCTACGGGGATAAAAAATATAAAAACAAAACAAGGAGAGAAACTTGTAGAGAAATCTATTCCGGTTTTCCCGGTTTTTTAGAAAAAATTAAAAAATCAAATTATAAAAATATAAAAATGGATCTTGAAAATTTACCTGAATTGAAAGAAGCAACCACCAAAATGTGCTTTTTATGTGACCCGCTTGCCTTTACCAGTAAGATCAAACCCCGGAAGATATTTATGATTAATTCCAGATTTGATTTTTATTTTTCCAGAAAATCAACCAATCAATTATGGGAAGAACTGGGGAAACCAAAAATTCATTGGTTAAATAAATTACATTCCGGTAAAATTTTAACTAATGAAAAGATTATTATGGAAATTAAAAATTTTCTTTTAGACACCTGATTCTTTATATGGTTTCCTGTTTTTCCCAGATTATAACTAACTATCTATTTTAGCCCCTTTTTCGCTTATTTTACCTGACATTCTTATCCTGTTTAGAATCAAGTTCCCCAGAAAAGTGTATCTAATGCCGATTGCTCCCTCCGGACACATTTCACTGCAGCAGAAGCACCTGATGCAATTCCGGTGATTGAATTTTATCCGGTCATTGCTTAATGAAATAGAATTCTGCGGGCAAATATCGCAGCAGGTCATGCACAGGTTACACCTGGTATAATCTACATACATATAGGGATTTAGTAAATTTCTAACGGCCGGCAGAATATAAGTATTTATAAAATTATTATTTACCAGTTTCTTTTTACCAATATTTAAAGGAAGTTTGAAGTCCTGAATTATAAGATCGGATAATCTCTCCCCCAGAACTTCTATATTGCTGTCTGAATATGATTTTATATTCCATTTTTTTAAAACTTCCAGTAAAGGATTCAAACTACTCTTAATATTCATTATCTTACTCACCACAACATCCATGGAAACAGGGTCTTCACTGGCAAGTATCAGACCAATTTCCCTGATTGTGCCTCTCCTGCCCGGCCCTTCTCCTTCAATTCCCAGAATTCCATCCATAATATTTAATGCCGGTTTAACAAAAAAAGCGATATCCAGAAGCATTTCTGTAAATTTTTCGAAATCATCAAATCTCAAATGATATCCCACCTTGTTAAGTCCGGGGACTATACCAAACATATTTTTTACAGCTCCGGTCATAACCACCAAATTGTGAGTTTTAAACTTGGGAAGATTAATTATTACATCAGCCTCCACTACCGGTTCTATAACTTCTATTTTCTTTAATATGCGGCCCTTTTCGTTGGATAAATATTCGTACTGGGGAGAATAATTCAATCTGCATCCTGTTTTTTCTGCAATACTCATCATACCGGTTGCTCTATAAACTTTTTCCATGCCAGCTTCGTTGTAAGCAGCACCGGCTCCCGAACTGTCTGCAATCATAATATTCTCGCTGTTGCCGGTAATCTTTATAACATTTTCAATAACCGCTTCTATAAATAATGGATGAGTGGTTATTGCCCTGTCCGGTTCTGTTGCCAAAAGCAGGTTGGGTTTTATTAAAATTTTACTGTCGGGATTTAAAAATTTCTGGAAACCGCCCAGAAGATTGACACATTCCCTGACCGCCTTTACCAGAATTTTCTTATCGTAAGCTCTACATTTTATAATACTGACTTTGCTGACCTTATCATTCATTATTTTTTCTCTAAATATCTACTTCGATGTAAGGTTTTTAATGCCAGATAGGTAATCCATTTACTGGATTTATTTTTTTTCTCTATATCTACCAGCATTCTGCCGTTAAGCGAATATTCCATTTTCCATGTTCCGTCAGACATTCTTTTGGATAAAATATATTCAAGTGCTTTTTTTACATTACGGCTGTTCTTATTGCAGCCGGCATCGACAACCGCCGAAACCAATTCCAAAATATCACTGCTATAACCTCTGGGGTAACCAAACATGAACCAGTGACTGCTTCTTTTCTTTTTTCTTGGATAATTGGCTTCCACAATGTCGTATTTTATCAAAAAATCCAGAGCTTTCTTTCTGGTCGACTCTACTTTTTCATCAGCATACTTTTCAGGTATTATATTATATGCTTTAAGAATTTTTATAGCACCCCAGGGACATCTTAAATTCTGTCTGTATTTACATCTAAAAGATTCCCTGTACACAAGGTCATTTATAAAACTTATAGCTTTTTGGGTAAAATCATAATTAATATAATCAAGTCGAAGCAGCATTTCCAGTGAAATCCCTTCCATACAGAATAAATTTCCCGAATATCTGGAACCCGACTGAAAGGAACCATTACTTCTTTGAATATTGGTTACCACCAGTTCCACAGCTTTATCAATCCCCTCCACCCTTCTGGTAATACCCAGTATAGATAAAAAATACAGCTGCCAGAAAGTGTTCTTATATAATGGATTGAATGAATAATTATCTATACCCCACCAGCCTTCTTCATTACGCATATTGAGTATAGAAGATACTATTTGAGAATTGGCAATATCATCAATAATTCCAGTTGATTTTTTCTTGTCTATTTTTTTATTTAAAATATTCTTATAGGTTAAATACCTTAAATAAGGATTATTATCTTCAGTTAACCACTCAATTATCGATCCCATAAAAAAATCCATAAAATAAATTATAATTTTCCAAAGATAATAATTTTAGGAAGCTCTTGCCGAATTGACAATCAATTTAACCAGTCTGACCATAGTTTCTATTCCTATTCCAATTATAATCAAAATCAGAACTGCGATAACAATTGGATTTAAAATTCCGGTTAAATCTCTCGGAAATACCGTAAAATCAAACGGAAATATAACCAGCAGTGAAACGACAGCTGCTATTCCAAATAAATTAAGAACAATATGAATTATCTGACGGAAAAATCTGCCGTCATAAATAATCAGTAAGATATTTCCTATTATAGAGGCGGCCAGTGCTACCGATATAACAGGAAGCCACTGGCTAAAATTTTCAGTCAGCAGAGGATATCTATACCATTGTCCGTCGTAATGATAATAAGCTATATATGAACTGTAAAAATTAAAAAACACCAGAAGTATAATGCTCCAAACTATGGCAAAACTATAGCCGGTTACCCTACCTCCTCTTGTTTCATTAAAATAACGATCTACTTTACTGCCTGCTTCTTCCATTTTTTTACCAAATTCTTTTCCTGCTTTATCCGCCTTTTCTCCAAAATTTCTCATCTTTTCGTTTAATTTCCTTTCCCACTCATATTCCTTCTGACTGATATCCTCATCCTTTTCCCTATCATTTTTAAAATAATCGGATACACTATCTCCAAAATTATGTGCAGCTTCTTTAAAATCTTTAAATTTTTCTTTTACTCCTTCATCCTTAAATCTTTTCCCAAAAGTTTTGGCAGAATCTTCGGCACTTTTTGCAAATTCTTTTGCCTTCTTCTTAAGCTGGGGGTCATTAAAGATCTTAGCCACTGTTTCCCCAAACTCCTTTACCATTTCACCAAAACTCTCTACCGGACTTTTACCCTTGCCGTTATCAGCCATTTTGAACCTCCGTTATATTTCTTATAACATAAACGATACTTATAGTTTTTAATACATTTGAAATACTTATTATATTATATGGTATAAACGGGCAATTTTGAAAATAAAATTATGCGAATATAAAACAAATTTATTTCTGTAAAAAATAGTGCAAATTCTGATATAATAACTATTGTTACTTATTAAACCTAAAGGCAGGAGATGAGCGATTTAATTAAATATCTCAACACCCAGAAATTTATAGTCATCAGTGAATTGAAATTCAAAGACAGCTGTACCAAGCCGGATATCTTTCACTGTGATTTTACTTATAAAGCTGTTGACTGTATATTCGACTCCCTTGAAAGAATAGCAGAGGAAATAGAAAAATTAAAATCCGCAGAAAAGTAAGCTTCCGGAACCTACATTTTGGGAATATTTTACTCCCTAACTCATTTTTCAAAATCGGTTTCACTTCTGCCAGTATATATTATATTTTTACCCGGATTTTCCATTATATTAAAAAGAGAGAGATAATCTTTAAGATGTCTGGTAATTAAAAAATTCTGCAGTACAAATTTCCTGGCCTGTTCCCCTATCTTATGTGAAACTGAAGGTCTGTTAAGCAGATATCTTATCCTGTATGCCGTCCCCTCGACCGAATTTACCAGAAAACCGGTTCTGTGATTATGTAATTGTAAAGTGATTCCGCCAACCTCTCCACCTATTACCGGTTTTCCCTTCCACATTGCTTCGGTAACAGTTAAACCAAAACCTTCCTTTAGCGATTTCTGAATTATTACATCTGCAATTCTCTGCAGGGCATTTATTTCGATGTCACTCTTGGGTTCCAGCAGTAAAATATGAATATCGGGATCTCCCTCTGCTTCCTTCCTTACTTCCTGTAATACCGCTTCCCCTTCCGGGTCATCGCTGGCAGTACCTCCTGCCAGAATAAGCTGGCAATTTAATTCTTTTTTAACCAGACGGAAAGCTTCTATCACTCCGATAGGATCTTTGAATCTATCAAACCTTGAAACCTGGAGTATTATGGGCTTTTCTTTAGTGATATTGTAGGTTTTAAGAACATTTTCTATTTCTTTATCATCAAGTTCCCTGTTTTTATCGCTTAAAGGGTCTATGGAAGGGGCAATAAGATACTGTGGATGAGGAAGACTTTTTGAGAATTTGGCAATTGAAAATATACTGGCATGATACTCCATTAAATATTTTCTTAAGAATTTCCATAAGTACAGATCAGGTTTTGACATATCGATATGGCATCTCCATACCCATTTAGCCTTATTATTGGGGTAAAAATCTACCAGCGGCAGAGGTTGTGGATCATGTATAATAACTATATCGGCATCCAGGTTCAGGTTTCCGGCATTTTCTTCATTTACTTTCCTGTATTTCTCCAGATCCTCGCTGGAAAACTTGGTCCTTTTACCCTGCAGTGCATTGTGGATATTCTTGGTTATATTGAAAAAACCATTATTACCTTTTATTACCTCCCATCTGCAGTTAATTTCGAGCTCATTCAGCAGAGGCACCAACCTCTGCAGTATTTCTGCCACTCCTCCCCCATCTCTGGTGGAATTTACCATTACTACTTTTTTATTTTTAGACAGACGGGCCAGTAATTCAATCTGTTTGATATTTCTCTTACCGATAATGTCCCGGTAATCTTTAAGGCTGACCATACTTAAACCTTCTTTAGATCCTCATCCAGGATGTTTATTAATTTCTGTCTTACTTCTTCCACACCAAAGAAATAAAAATCAATTTCTCTTATTTTCCTTACCAATTCCTCCCGATCAAAATTGTCTTCTATCCAGCGAGAAAAATCATCATGTGCTTTTTCTTTTTTTATTTTTCTGGCTTCATAAAAGTGAAAATAAAGAGAACTGTTTGGAATATCATTCAGTGCATTCCTGAAATCTTTTAAATTTGAAACTTCTATTTCCAGCGGAATAACTATAGTAGTAGCACTGGAGAAATAAAATTCGGAACCGGCCCTGACCCAGGGGACGGTGGGAAGATCCCACATATGTTCTTCTATTATTTCTATCAATACTTCTTTCGCTTCCGCTACAGTCTTGTAATCATAAGGATCGAAATTTGCCAGCTTCTCTGCCAGAGCTATATCTCCCAGTTCATACGCCACCCAGTTAGCAAAATCGTTGGGGAATTCACCTACTTTAAGATTATTCTTTACGTGTGATTGGTAAAGATGATGAAATATCACTTTATCTTCGGACTGTTCGATTATATTCAGAAATTCCTTTAAATTGCTGGCCTTCTGGCCAGTGGGGCTGATTAATACAGTGTAATCGTAAAATTTAAAATTTTTCATAATACTTCTTATGCCATAAACTAATTATTTCCGGCTGCATATTTTACTCTATAATATTCAAAAGTAAAATCAAATATTTTAAAAATATATAAAACTACCAATTTGTAATATAGGCGTCATCATTTATAATATTACCAATAGATTAAAAAAAAATGAAATATCTTTCATGGCAAAAATTTCAAACAAAATCATAATAGTATCCAACCGTATACCCTGTAACCTTTCTTTAAGTAACGGGGATATCAAATATAAAAAAAGCATCAGCGGCCTGGTTACTGCCCTGGACCCCATCCTTTCCAAAAATGGCGGATTATGGATAGGCTGGGACGGTCAAACCGGTGAGCGCATTCCGGGAAACAGAAAGGTTTGTATTTCGGATGAATGTGGTAATACTACCTACTCTGTGCAATGTGTAAATCTAAGTAAAAAAGAAATAAGAGATTATTATCATGGCTTTTCCAACCGGTCAATCTGGCCCTTATTTCACGGATTTATTTTTCAGAGCCATTTTAATCTGGATTACTGGAAAACCTATGTTTCGGTAAACAAGAAATTTTGCAATAACATATTGCAGGAAGCCACCGAAGATAATCTTATCTGGATACATGATTATCATCTGACCCTGCTGCCTGATATGCTGAGAGCGGTCAATCCTGCATTAAAAATACTTTTTTTCCTTCATATTCCATTTCCCAATTATGAGATATTCAGAGTTCTTCCCTGGAATAAACAGATACTGAACGGCCTGCTGGGATGTAATCTGCTGGGTTTTCAAACCAATGAAGATAGAATAAATTTTTTAGCCTGCTGCAGGGAATTGCTGAATGCCAGAGTAGATTTTAAAAAAAGTAATGTTCTTTATAAAGAGAGAATTATAAACGTAAAGAATTTCCCCATAAGTATAGATTTTGAAAGATTCAATAATCTGGCAAAGAGGAAAAGGGCAGATAAATAAATTTTTGAAAAATATTAAAAAGATCGACAGCAATATAAGGCTGGTAATCAGTGTGGAAAGGCTTGACTATACAAAAGGCATAAAAGAAAGGCTGCTTTCCATCGAAAGATTCCTTATCAAATATCCCTCCTATAAGAAAAAAATAATTTTTATCCAGATATCGGTCCCCAGTCGGGCCAAGATTAAAGAATACATCATTTTAAAAGAAGAGATAGATAAACTGGTAGGCAGAATCAATGGAAAATTTGCCGAAGAGTTCTGGGTTCCCATACACTATTTATATAAATCAATACCCCAGCCTAAACTGGCTGCTTTTTATAAAGCTGCGGATATATGCCTGGTAACCCCTTTAAGAGACGGTATGAATTTAATCGCCAAGGAATATGTAAGCTGCAAGGTAGAAGGAAACGGGGCTTTAATCCTGAGTAAATTTGCAGGAGCCGCCGAAGAGATGAGCAAGTATGCTATTATGGTAAATCCATATGATATAGAAGAAGTAGCAGAGAGCATTCATACCGCACTTAGCCTGCACTGGAATACCAGAAAAAAAATGATGTTCGAATTAAGGAAAATTGTGAAGGAAAATAACGTATTCCATTGGGCCAACAATTTTTTAAATTACTATAAAGAAATCTCTTAATAAAGGTGATATAAATAAAATATCTCAAAGATAATCCGGATGAAATTTTACCCCGGTTAAAGGTGAGTAGCTATATATTTCTTTTCCTGGATTATGATGGAACCCTGGTGGAGTTTAAAGATGATCATGATGATGCAATTCCTACCGATAAAGTCAAAAACCTTATATCCAGATTAATCTTAAAAGATAATCTGATTCTTACTATTATTTCAGGCCGCACCGTTGGCAATCTCCTCAAATTCTTTACCGGTATAGATATTCAAAAAATAAACTGGGTCGGTATTCACGGCGCACAGATTAAATATAAAAATTCCAATATCAGGTTAACGGATGGAGTTAGAGAAACTTTACACTTTATCAAAAATCTAAGGGAACAGGTATCAAAAATAATAAAGGACATCAACTGTTTCCGCCTGGAAGACAAGAAAGAATCTTTTGCGGTCCACTACAGGAAATGCAGAGGAGATGACCTTATTTACCTGCATACCATTACCGGTTTAATAGACAGCTTTATTAAAGACAAACCGTTAGACTATCTTAAGATGAATAAAGTAATAGAAGTAAAACCCAAAGGCATAAATAAGGGCAGGGCTTTTGAAGCTATTAGAAAAAAATATAAAAATCCGGAGCCCTCAATCAATATCTGTATAGGCGATGATGTTACCGATAAATTCCTTTTTGAACGGAACCAAAACGGAATTAATATAAAAGTGGGAAACAGCAGTACCGAAATAATAAATGCTGAATATTTTCTTAAAAATGTAAACGATGTATATGATTTTTTGGAGTATCTTCTGCCTTTATTATAATTCTAAAAATTTTAACTTATTTTTCTATTTCTATATTTATTTGTTTTTTATCAATTTCCTCCAACGCCTGCTCATAGGTCAGGAGTCTTTCTTTTGCCCCTTTAAATTTCAGTACGGAATGCGAATTTGTAATAGCAAGTCTGAATGAAAATTCTATATCGCCGGTTTTTAAAATCCCACCCAAAAAAGATGCAGAAAAACTATCCCCGGCTCCGGTGGCCTCAATTACTTTTATATCCTGGGGATCCACTTTGTAGTAAATATTTTTAGTATCCATACCGTAAACAGGGTTTTCTCCATCGGTTATTAAAACCATTTTGGGACCCAGTTCTTTCAAATCCATAATTTTATCCCGGGGTTCTCCGTTACCCACCAGAAGCGAGGCCTCTTCTTTATTCAATATCAGAATTTCGGTATTCTCCAGCATATTTTTCAGATATCTCTTGCCTTTCTCACAAAGGTAATTACTAGGATTAAATAATATTTTTATATTATTTTTGGAGGCAAAATCCGCTAATTTTTCTATGGTGGTAAAGGACTCTCCCATCATACTGGAAATATAGAACCATTTTGTTTTAATTTTTTCCAGGTCTATTTCCGAAAAATTCAGGTAATCATTGCAGCCTTTGTAGGATAATATGGTCCTTCTTTTTTCCAAGCTGTCCAGAACTACCGAGTAACCGGTTTTTTTTCTGGAATCCCGGCACACTGCACCCAAAAATTCTACATTTTCTTTTTTCAATTCCTCCAGAACTATGGCACTGTTCAGATCATTTCCCACCTTGCCTATATAGGCCACCTTTAAACCCAATCGGGAAAGAGCAACTGCCGTGTTGGTGCCCCCGCCGCCGGTAAAAAAATGGAGATCGTTTATCAGCAGTTTTGACCCTACCGGATAAGAAATATAATCTTTCTCCCCGTATTTGGTTCTTATGAATATGGTCTGGGATCTATCGGTATATACAAACGCATCAACGGTATTGGAACCGACAGTAATTACGTCATACATTTTGTCATTCCCCTAGAAATTCAATAATTTAAATATCAAACCGGAATACATATTTATCATCAAGCGGCATTTGCAACAAATATACTGAATCCGGCAGACCCCTATACAAATTTTATAAAGCCAGCCTGTAAACCGAACTTCATACTGAATAGGATATAATTTCTTAGTTTGTCTTGCAAGAAGATTAAGTTGCTAAACAATAATTAAACTTAAAAATATTTGTTTTTTTCAAGCTTAGATGAGTTTTACACATATAGTGATATTTGCTAGAATTAAATTGATTTAACATTGCTTAAAGTTTAATGTTATTTTGCATAAAATGTGGTACATAATACAAAGTCTTGAGCAATTTTCAACCTTGAATCACAGCAAATATAGAATCCAATCATCAAAGTTTCTTTACAGGACAATCATTAGAAGAGGGTAAGGACTTATGAATAAAGGCGGGGATATCACTAAAAACAAAGATGTATACGATAAGATAAAACGCCAAATTTTGGAACTTTCTACCCTTAACGAGATTGGTAGAGCCATCGCTTCCACTATAAATCTCGATGAACTATGGGAATTAATCTATAAACAGACCTGTCGAGTGATAGAGATCTCCGATTTTTATATCGCCCTCTATGACCGAGAGAAAGAAGAACTGTACAATGTCATCAACATGTTGCATGGACAGCCACGACCACAAGGAGAAAAACGACGTAGGTTTGGCAAAGGTCGGACGGAGTATGTAATCCTCACCAAAAAGCCTCTCCTCATCCGGGGAGAAGTGAAGGCAACATATGACAGACTGGGTATCATCACTAGAGACAAGAGAGCTAAAAGCTATGCCGGAGTTCCAATCGCCATTGGTGCCAAGGTGATCGGCGTTCTAGCAGTTCAAAATTACGAGCGTGAAGATATCTACGATAATCATACTATCGAACTTCTATCCACTATTGCCAGCCATGCTGCCATTGCTATCGAGAATGCCCGGTTATACAATGAGGTGCAAAGACATTTAAAGGAGATGACCACTCTCCAAAAAGTAGGGATGGAACTAACCTCTTCCTTAGACCTCTCCAACCTTCTTCAAGGTATTGCAGAGAGTACTCTGGAACTTACAAACGGAGACTACGTCCACATATTCTCCCTTGACCCAAAAACCAATAAATTCACGGAGCGTGCGGCTGCCTGGCCACCGCATGCCAAGAAACATCCTGTAACCTGGCCTAGAAAGACAGGACTAACCGCCACTGTGTTTAAAACGCAAAAGCCCGTGGTTATCGAGAAAGCAACCGACCATCCTCTTTATTCCACACCCGAGGCAAGAAAATGGGGAGTACAATCAGTTGCTGGATTTCCTTTAAGAGGAAAATGGGGATTTACAGGCGTTCTAAACCTGGTCTTTCTCCAACCCCATATATTCAGCAAAGAGGAACGTAACTTACTCTCCCTCCTGGCTGATCAGGCAGCCGTCGCTATCGAGAACTCCCGCCTCTACGAGGAGACTAAACGACTGGCAACCACTGATCACTTGACCGGAGTTTGGAACAGACGCTATCTCGATGAACGCTTTCAGACCGAATTGGTCCGAGCACACCGTTTCCATCGACAAGTATCTGCCTTGATGATTGACATAGATAACTTTAAGTTATTTAACGATACCTATGGCCATTCATCAGGGGATAAGGTTATTTGCAATGTAGCTCAGGCTATCCTAACCTCATGTCGGGATATTGATTTGGTGGGAAGATATGGAGGAGATGAGTTTGCTGTCATTCTTCTTGAGACTGACACCTCGGCTGCAGCTCGTATTGCCGAGAGAATCCTGGTCACTCTAAAGAAGAATCCCTTTTCAGCACCAAACGGAACTAAATTACCAATCACCGTAAGTATAGGTACCGCTTCTTATCCTTCAGATGGTAAGAAGGCCGAACGACTCTTCTCCCTAGCTGACGCTGCCCTGTATAGAGCAAAATTGGCAGGTGGAGGGCAGTTCGCTTCGCTGACAACCAACCCGGAAAAAGTAGCTAAAGAAACTACTGCTCCTTTCGATATGATAATGAGATTGTTAATGGCGGTAGACAGTAAGGATAATTATACCCTTAAGCACTCTCAGGAAGTAGTCAGGCGTGCTTGTACCCTGGCACGAGAGATACAGCTATCCAAGGAAGAGATAAGTGCTCTCGAGATCGCAGGCAAGCTTCACGATATAGGCAAGATAGGTATCCCCGCTAGTATCCTTAATAAGCCTGGACCATTCACTCCGGAGGAATGGAAGATAGTCCAGGAGCATCCTCGTCTAGGATTTATAATCTTACAGCAACTCCCGCAAACGGAAACAGTATTCCAGGCCCTATTACATCACCATGAGCGATATGATGGTAAAGGATACCCCTCAGGCTTAAAAGGTGATAAGATTCCATTACTCTCCAGAATCCTAGCTCTGGCTGATGCATTCTCGGCTATGACTACAGACCGACCCCATCGTAAAGCCTTAACAGTCGAGGAAGCCCTTGGTGAAATGCGACGTAATATGGGAAAACAATTCGACCCCAAATTAGCACAAAAGTTCGTGAAACTCATTGAGAAGGGAAAGATCAAGTAAACACCAGCTGGAGAGAATCTTTAATGGAAAACAACAGTATTACGTAACCAAAATAGTTGGAGTTAGCCTGTAAGCAGATTTCTACACAGAATAGAATATAATTTCCTGGTTTATATTCAAAGAAGATTAAAAATGAATCTGAGAAATTATATAGACAGTTTTTTAGCAACCTTTAGTATATTTTCACCCAATATCTCTGCTTGTTTTAATCTTTTCTCTTGTTTTAAAATATCACCAGGTTCTGAAGCAACAGCTGTTACACCGTTTAACTCACCAGGAACACAAATCATTCCACATGATAACATCCAGTTATAAATTGCGGTTATTGTAATAGCTTGTCCTCCACAAGTGCCACGGCCAACAGCGATAGCTCCACCAACTTTCCCCTCTAAAAGTCTTTTTTTATATACTCCATGGTATCTATCCAACACCGCTAATAACTGAGAACAAATATTTCTAGAATATACCGGACTTGCTATAACTAATGCATCGCACCAATCAAATGCTTCATAAAAAAAGTGCATATCATCATTTATTATACATTTTCCTGAATCAAGACATTTTTCACATCCATCACAGGGCTGGACAACCAATTCGCTCATCTTTAAATGTTTTATGCTCCATCCATCTTTTTTAAAGGGGTTTAATGCATAATCAATTAATATAGCACTATTTCCATTTACCCTGGGGGTTCCTGAAATACCTAAAACATTCATTCTTCACTACTCCTACTGTAACAATCTTTGAGCTATTATTATATCAAAATTACTTATTCCTTTTGAGTATCATTGTAAGAAAAGTAAGTTAGCATAAAGGCATTTATTTAGAGTAATGTATATAACAACAACAATATCTGAATTTGATATATATTTAAAATCTTTTTAAAAAATATATCATATTTAGCCGGCTTAAAGGATAAAAAATTATTGGAGTTAGCCTGTAAACCGAGAACCATATTTAATAGGATATAATTTCTTAATTTGTGTTATATGCTCTGTTAGGCGATAGTGTGAGCAAAGGGGCATGATTTATCACTTTTTCTCTGATTTTGGTATTCCTATCCACCTTGGAGTTTTATTCACGTATTTCCGATAGTCATCTCCGTACCTGTAAAGGCAATAACGTTCCTCAGCTGATAAATTTGCGTTAAGCAGAATCAATAACACTACTGTTAAGAGGAGATACAACCAAGAAGAGCAAGCTATTCCCAAACCAATTTGCATTAGAATCATACCAATGTACATGGGGTTTCTTGAAGCACCATAAAGACCCTTAGTGATGACCTTGCCCTTAGGACTAGTAGCGAAATTCAAAACTGCAACAATAGTGAAAACCACCCCAAACAGATAGATAACTAGACCACTGATTAGCCATGTTGCAGCGAACTTCAGAGGCAAGAAAACGGCATAAACGAAAGAAATGATCATGAATAAGAAAATAGCATATACGATTCTGTTCTCTTTTCTAGTTAGCTGAAAATCTCCTGATTCCCCTGATTCCCTAGCAGATGTCACTTTTTCGGCAAAGAAGAAGATGGCCAGCATGGGGATGACAAGAATCCATGCATTCCATAAACCTATTTTAAAAGCTGGTATAAGTGACATGATTTTCCTCCTTCCTTTACTTTTTACTATTTTATTGCTCGTGCAATCATCATCTTGGGCATGCCTAATCCTTTTATGTAATTAATGGAAATATCTGAGAATCCTGCTTCTTTCATCATGGTTCGTACGTCATCTTCCGTCCAGAGTTTCATCCCCCACTGTTTAATTTCCTTCGTATGGTCCAATCCGTCTTCAGCATTCCACTCTATACTAACGATAACTCTTCCTCCAAGACGCAGCACCCTGTGCATTTCCTTCAACGACTCTAAGGGCTTGGGAAATGCAATGAAACTACCCATTGTCGTAGCAACGCTGAACCTGTTGTCCTCCCAGGGAAGTTGCGATGCTTCACCATGCACAAATTCTGCGGTTCCTGCTGCGACCCGACTTTTATTCTTCTTAGTGGCCATATTGACCATAAGCTCAGAGAGATCCAAACCCGCAACACTGCGGACATGAGACGCATACTTCTTTAGGAAATGTCCACAACCACAGGCAATCTCAAGGAGATTATCTTCAGGCTTTAAATCCAACACTTTAGATACGTTCTCATATATCGACTTATGTCCCATAAGCATGAGCCAGGCTACGATCCGACCAGCAAATCCCCTAGGTAACATCGGCTGCGGGAGTTTTTTCTTTTGAACGTTCATCTTTTCACATCCTTGTAAAATTATTTCTTGCTTTAGTATTTTACCCAGAAATGAGCAATTCGTCCAACTAGTTTCTATACAAAATGTCTTCGTAAAATCTTTTTAAGTTACATGTCATGCGAAACAGTATTAAGTTTTAAGTGGTCTTTAGTTTCGAATACTTCATTCATATTAATTTTTCCCTTAATAGTTTTTACAAATAAAAAAGCCTGATTTTAATCAGGCTTAAAATTTTTTATTTGAAGAATTTTATATTTTTTATTCCATTTTACCTTTCCCAGACATCAAAAAGTATATTAAATATATTTAAATCCATTACATCTAATTTTCCATCTTTGTTTATGTCTGATCTATCAAGCGTACCAAGCTTATTGTGAAATTCATAAACAAGCTTTAGATATTTTCCTTTTACAAGGCGAGGTATTTTATCATTATCTTTGAACCACTCAAAAATATCTTTATTACCTTTCGAAGTATTACATTTTCTACAGGATAAAACTTGATTATGAATATTATCCGGACCACCTTTACTCTTGGGAATGATATGATCATAAGATAGATGCTCCTTACTACCACAATAAATACAAACTTTCTTACTTTTTAACTGTTGTTGATCTTCACGCAAAATTGAGCTCATTTTTATTTTACCGGAATCAAGAGCTTTATAACGATTTACAATAAACCCAAAATTCTTGGAAAGCCCGGCAGCTTCAGCCATCAATTTTGCATATTCCCAGTAAATTAATTGGCGAATAGTTTTTACATATGGTGGTGGCATTTTATTTTGGTATTTTTAAATAATTTTTCTGCTTAAATTATCTTAATTTTTCTTTTAAATATCAAGTCGGCACATTCTATATACAATAACTCCACTAATCATTTCTATTAGTTTTTAATCTCTAGATATTGTACCAATTAAACAAAAATATTTCTAAAGCAAAAAGAGTAATACATTCAAAATAATAACTTTTTATTGACAGGGTAGTTAAAATACTATAAAGTTAGGTGTGCCTAACTAAATAAAATATAACTAACGATTTAAGGAGAGCCTATGTATCTAAATGAAGTCAAACCAAAAACCAAATGCAGAATTGTAAAAATTCTCGGAAGCGGAGGAATCCACAGCAGACTGCTTGATATGGGCTGCATAAAGGGGGAAGAGATAGAGGTAATTAAAGTAGCACCTCTGGGAGATCCTATAGACATCACTGTTAAGGGGTACCATTTAACATTGAGAAAGGAGGAAGCAAAAAATATAGAAGTTGAAACAATTTAGCATCCTGAAAAATTTATATTGAAAAAAATACAATAATTGGAGGTAACATGAAGCAAGAAGAGATAACCATAGCACTGGCTGGAAATCCTAATTCTGGAAAAACCACCATATTCAATAATATAACTGGAGCCAGACAGCACGTAGGTAACTACCCCGGAGTAACTGTGGAAAAAAAGTACGGTTATATCAACTACAAAGGATATAAAATAAATGTAGTGGACTTGCCTGGAACCTACAGCCTGACAGCTTATTCAGAAGATGAGGTGGTAGCAAGAAACTACATAATCAATGAAAACCCCGATATCGTGGTTGACATTATCGATTCATCGAATCTTGAAAGAAATCTATATCTCGCCATTCAGTTTATTGAGCTGGGAGTTCCACTGGTCTTAGCTTTTAACATGTCCGATATGACAAAAGCGAGGGGAAAGAAAATCAATATCGAACTTTTATCAAAACTACTCGCCTCCCCTATTGTTGAGACAGTGGGCTACAAGAATAAGGGAACAAAAGACCTTCTAGATGCTGCTATCAGACATATAGAGAACAAGGATAGAGAGAAGATAGAAATAAAATATGGGGAGGAAGTTGGAAATGAATTGGAAAAGATATCCAAATTTATTGAGGATAAAAAAATTTTGTCAGAAAGGCCGGGCCCCAGATGGATCGCGTTAAAACTTCTCGAACAGGATAAGGAAATAACAAACAAAGTAAAGAAAAAAGCCGGGGAAGCTTATTTAGAAATTGAACAGGAGTTAAGTAAATCTATAAAACATTTAAGTAACATATTAAGAGACAATCCAGCAACAGTAATTGCAGACGCAAGATACGGCTTTATAAGAGGAGCTCTGGCAGAAACCTATAAGGAAACAGAAATAGATAAAATTTCTATAACAGATAGAATCGATAGTATTTTAACCAATAGAATAGTGGGATTGCCCATTTTTGCTTTATTGATGTGGCTTATGTTCCAGTTTGTGTTTAAAGCAGGCGCTTACCCCATGGACTGGATAGATACAGGATTCGGTAAATTGGGAGACATGGTTTCAAATGCCATGCCGGAGAGCCTTATCCGGTCCCTGATAGCAGATGGCATAATTGGAGGAGTCGGGGGTGTAATAATCTTTACACCTAACATAATACTGCTGTTTTTATGTATTGCTATTTTAGAAGATAGCGGGTATATGGCAAGAGCTGCTTTTATAATGGATCGGCTTATGCATAAAATCGGACTGCACGGCAAATCCTTTATCCCCATGCTTATTGGCTTTGGCTGTACCATACCTTCCTATATGGGTTCGAGAATACTGGAAAATAAAAAAGATAGGCTTATAACGATGCATGTAAATACCTTTATGAGCTGTGGGGCAAGACTTCCAGTATACATCCTCCTAGCCGGAGCTTTCTTTCCCCGCATAGCCGGTAATGTTATCTTTTCTATCTATCTAATAGGAATAATTATGGCTATAATGATGGCCAAACTGCTAAGAGTTACCAGATTTAAAGGTGAATCTTCCCCATTTGTCATGGAGCTGCCGCCATACAGGATTCCAACTTTTAAAGGTGTTCTACTTCATACCTGGGAGAGAACCTGGTTATATCTAAAGAAAGCCGGGACTATTATACTTGCTGTATCTATATTAATGTGGATTCTTTTTACATTCCCCATGATAGGAGAAAATTATTCTAGGGATTATGCTACGGAGACCACGTCGCTTGAACAATCCTTTGAGTCAAATGAGATAACCGAAGATGAATACCAAGAAGGCATAACTGAAATAGAAGCAATGAAGGGCGCAGAACAGCTTGCCTATTCAGCAGCAGGAAGGATAGGACGTTTTATAGAACCGGTCTTTAAACCCCTGGGTTTTGATTGGAAGCTGGCTGTAGCATCTATTTCAGGAATTGCTGCCAAAGAAGTGGTAGTATCCACTATGGGAACTCTTTACAGTATCCAGGAAGCAGATGAAAAGTCAGAGTCGTTGAGAGAAAATTTCGCAAAAGAATATAATTCTCTAATCGGTTATAATTTTATGCTGTTTACTTTGCTTTATTTCCCTTGTATGGCCGGCATGGCAGTATTTAGAAGAGAAGCAGGATGGAAGGAAATGTTGTTCCAGATTGGTTATACTCTTCTACTTGCCTGGGTAGTTTCGTTAATAGTTTTCCAGATAGGAAGATTGTTTATTTAGATGGATGTACAGGCAAGTGATATATATTAGAAGTTATAATAATAACCACGGCAAAACGAATTATTGATGAAAAGAAGAATTGAACAAATAATATAAATAACCAGGATTATTTCGACAAAATCTTTAGAAATGTATCACAAGATAAAAAAATTGTAATGAAGGAAGATTATTATTCATATATAAAAGAGGGATTTAGAATATGGGCACCTGTCTATGATATCTGGACTATGTTCATTTCAAGATTAAGGAGCAGAGTCGTAGATTTTACTAATGCAAGGAGTAGCTCAAAAGTGCTGGATGTTGCTACAGGAACTGGTAAACAAGCTTTTGCATTTGCCAAGAAGGGCTATAATGTTATTGGAATTGACCTATCAGAAGACATGCTGAAAATTGCCAATAAGAAGAATAAACATAAAAGTGTGAAATTTGAAGCTGCTGATGCTACAAGCATACCATTCGAGGACAAATATTTTGATGTTTCCTGCGTGTCTTTTAGTTTGCATGATATGCCCTTTAGTATCAGGGAAAAGGTTTTAAAAGAGATGGTTAGAGTCACAAGGCCGGAAGGAATTATAGTGATTGTTGATTATGCTTTACCCCGGAATAAAGTCTGTAAATATTTTGTTTATCACTTCGTTAAATCTTATGAAAGTAAATACTATCCTGAATTCATAAGATCTGATCTTGAGGGGTTACTCAGGAAATCAAAAATCGAGATAAAAGATGAACTTAGCGTATTCCTTGGGGCTATAAGAATCGTTAAAGGAATAAAGCTTAACTGATGATAAGAAGGTATTAAAATGGGACTAATGGAAATAATGGTAAAACAAGCCAGAAAACCAACAGGGATTTTAGGCAGATTTATGGCTATGGGAATGAATTACGGTCATAAGGTAGCTGGATGGGGACTTTGTCATCTATCTATACGTCAAAATGATATAATTCTTGATGTAGGCTGCGGCGGAGGAAAGACTATTAATACAATGGCTAAAATAGCTACTAAAGGAAAAGTGTATGGTATTGATTACTCGGAAGTTTCTGTAGCAGTAGCAAGCAAAGTCAATAAAAAGTTTATCAAAGCAGGTAAGGTAGAAATTCTTCACGCTTCTGTAGAATCTATACCCTTTCCCAAAAATTTCTTTGATATTGTAATAGCTGTAGAATCATATTACTTCTGGCCAGATTTGATAGCAAATCTTAAGGAAATCTACCGTGTATTAAAACCTGGAGGTCATGTGGCACTTATAAATGAATGTTATAGACATCAGAAATTTGAGAAAAGAAATGCATTCTTGGCAAGAATGGGTAATTTTAATTACTATTTGCCAGAGGAATTTAGAAAATTCTTAAATGACGCTGGTTATTCTTCAATAAAAATTGATGTGCTTGAAGATAAAAATTGGATTATTGTAATGGGAATAAAACAGACAAAAAAGATTTAAAAATGCAGAGAATTTTGCGATCAATCTATAAAGAATATATGATTAAGTGGCGTAATTTGTATCCATTTATTCAAAAGGGGGAAAGTGACCGTTAAAGAAAAATTTAAATATGATTACTCTAAAAGATTCAATTGAAATAAAAACAACACCCGAAAAAGTCTTTGATTGGTTTAAAAAACTTGATAAACATTTTACTGAATGGCATCCAAATCATAAGAAATTCATAAAAGTAACTGGGGGCCTGAATAAAGGAGACATCATTTACTTTGAAGAATGTGTTGATGGAAAGTGGTTCAAAATCAAATGTAAAATTACCAGAATAGAGAAAAAGAATAGAAGTTGGAGTGCTGATTTAGAATCTGTACATTGGCTTAGTCGACTTATTGGTGTACGAATATCATTTATTGGGAAGGCTAAGGGAAATAACTGCATTTTTACTCATATTGAAAGTTTTGGATTTAGAGCAAATGTTATCTCAAATTTAATTTTGAAGCTGATAAAACCCCTGTTTCCCTTAATCGAAAAGGATATAAAGGAAGATAATGTAAATTTAAAAAGGATATTAGAAAAAGATTAACCAATAATGGGACAAGATGCCGCATTGAATAAAAGGAGAAAGATCATGAAAATTAGAGAGATTAGGATTACAAAGTCTGTCTTGGATAAAGAAATTGGATGGTTATGGCCTATACTTTTAGCCAGATGCTTGATTAGAAAAAATGCTATATTCAAAGAAACTCATTGGGTAAAGATTAAGAATGCTGAATCAGGACTTATCAAACGCCTCTCTCTTGTTGCTGCTTCATATATAGAACTTCAGGCGAAATTCAGTAAAGAAAAAGCTTTTAAAATCATGAGGAAAATAATTGTTCCTATTGGCTGTAATGAACCTATGGCACTTTTACAATCTTTAAATATTACCGGTAAGAAACCTATGGAGTTACTTATAAATTATCTTGATTTAGTGGATAAAAAGGGAGTGGGTCGATTTTGTAATAGGGAATATGTAAAGCGTAATGATAACATTTGCCACCGTGTTGTTACGAAATGCCCCTTTCACAGTTTCTTTACCGAGGCAGGAACTTCAGAATTAACCAGACTATTTTGCGAAGTAGATAAAGAATTTTATTCAAAAGCTTTTCCAGAGCTTAAGTTTCATCGTGGAAGCTCTTGGGAAAATACCATTGCATATGGGAAAGATCATTGTGATTTTATATTTGAAAAGCACAAATAGAACAGCGTTAAACAGCGGGGCCTGGAACTGATAGAAAAATATTTAAAAAACTAAAATACTCAATTATGATCATTCCGCTCCGCTTAAAGGATTGAAAATTGTTGGAGTTAGCCTGTAAGCCGAGTTCTGTAGTATCTATGATTTTAATCACAAACACCAGTAGTCATCCATCTTGGATAAATATTACTATTTACCTCTAGCGGCCTAACCCGGAAGAAGGCGGGCCACC
>CAZSVM010000021.1:0-34530 GCA_964610315.1 uncultured Actinomycetota bacterium | reverse complement strand
GAGCCGTGAAGGAATCGAACCTTCGACACCCGGATTAAAAGTCCGGTGCTCTACCTACTGAGCTAACGGCCCCCGCTAATTCAACATTAAAACAACTAAAATGCCGCAGCCGTTAGCTGTTCAATTGAATTAGCAAACGTAAAGTCTACTATAGTAAAAAATCATTGTCAACAGACATAAGTATCGGGCTTGCGGCAAAATTCTAGCTGATATCTTCCTGATTTTCGCCTTTAATAATAGAGGATACTTTACCAACTTTTTTCTTACTCTTGTCCAGTAATTCCTCACTCATAACTTTTACTTCAGCCAGGGTAAATTTTCCCCTATCGATTATATCTTTCAGTTTTTCAGTTACTTTTTTTCTGGTTTTAAGTCCCGACTGGGGCGCAAACAATAATCCCAATATAAATCCAGAAAAAATTGAAATTAAAACAATGGTTAATATCTCAAATAAACTTTTAACCTCGGATTTACGATACTGTTTATAATTGGAATTCCGGTTGTTACTGACATTTTCATTCATGGTTAATGCTTCCTTTGTCGGATAATTTTTTATACTTCCGTTCCATTTATGACTCTATTATAAACTATTTAAAATCTATATTGAACATAACCATATAACTAAAAGAGAAATGGGTAAAACAACTATAATTTAATCTACCAGATATCCCATAACTTCTGCCCAGCCCCTGTTCATAATACCATCAGCTATGTAAACGTTATTATACCTATTAATTTCGCTTAATAAATCCTCTTCACGTTCCAATGCATTTCTCATAAGAAAAAAATATTTAACTTCATCTGCCATTTTTAAATCTTCCAGGGAATCCCCCAGAGCTATGCAATTTCCGGAATTAAAATTTCTTATTTTCTTATCAAGCTTTATTCCGTTTGATTTATTCACATTGGAAGGCATCAGATTATAAATATGTAATCTTTCTATGTCCAGATTAAGTTTTACCAGCGATGATAATCCATTGTCCACCAGAGCCAACCCTTTATACCCTTCGGCCTCCAGTAATCTATTGGCTCTGTCCAGATCTATTTCTCCGAAAAACAAAGCATTATAGGATCTGTATCTACTCCATTCTGTTTTACCTTCTATTTTCCCCGGAAAATTTCTTTTAAATACTTCCATAATTTTTACCAGATCCTTCCCTCCGTAAGTCAGATCATACTTTGCTCTATTATGATCAAAGGTAGTGTAAACCTGTTCCCCCAGATTATAAACAAGCTCTGCACCAAGCTCTGAAATATAATTTTTCAATCCGATAACTTGAGCATTGTACCTTAATTGAAATTTGTTTCTTCCCGATACCAGAACCACATCCCAATTTTTATCTGCTATCAAAGGCAGCAGCCTTACGGCATCGAAATAATAATTATCTTTATAATCTTTGATAATGCAGCCTTTATCATTGAACAAGGTCCCGTCCAGGTCAGTATATATAACTTTTAAATCCTTTAAATTCCTTTTTATTTCTTTCCTGCTATTTTTAAAAAATTTATATTCGGTCATATTTTACTTTCTATGCTTATAACAAAATCTTTTTTATGCGCCACTGTACTATTGAATTTTATGCACTACCCTTTCTAATGGATTTAATTTTAAAGATTTACGTCTTAGAAAATTAGTGTAATTCGGATCGTATCTTTATAAAACGCAATACGTCACTCTTGGTAATTATTCCTGTCAGCTTATTTCCGGACATTACTACCAGATGCCCTAGGTCATTTTTGGCCATTTTCCTTATAGCATCGGATATTTCCATTGAAACATCGGCTTTTTCATTTTCCGAAACGGTTTTTACAATATCTCCCACCTTTTCATAGGACCATCTATCTCTAGGGATTTCCTTTACATCGTGTATGGAAATAATGCCAATCAGTTTCCGGGTTTCTTCATTTTCTACAACCGGAAACCTTCCAAATCTATACCTCATAAAATAGTCATCTACCAGATCCTGCAATGTTGTATCCTGGGTTACGTCTACTATATTTTCATTCATAACTTCTCTTACTTTAATTCCTTTTATCGAAGTTTCAAAAATAAGCTGGCGATAACCCATTTGAGCAGATGACTGCAGAAACCATCCTATAAAAGCTAGCCATATTCCATTTATAAAATTCCCCATAAACAAGAAAACAACGCCGGCAGCGATAATCATAAACCCTAATACTCTTCCTGCCGTCGATGCTATAAAAGTGGCTCGTTCAAAACTGCCGGTTGACTTCCATATAATGGAACGCAGGATTCTTCCTCCATCCAGAGGATATCCGGGCAGTATATTAAACACTCCCAGTGCAACGTTAATAATAGCCAGATATTTAACCGGTTCTCCTACCGGAGCGAAACTCTTGGTAAGGTACCATATAACACCAAATATTGCAGCAATTACAAAACTGGCGGCAGGGCCGGCTATAGCCATAATAAATTCATTATAGGGAGTTTCCGGTTCCTTTTCTATCTCAGACATTCCTCCGAACAGAAAAAGAGTTATTCTCTCCACCGGTGTGCCCTTCCTTCTGGCAACCAGAGAATGGCTCATTTCATGTATTAATACCGAAGTAAAGAAAAGGACAACGGTAATAATGGTGATCAATGCCAGAAAACCTTTATTCAGTCCGGGCAGAACCGAAGGAAAATAAAGAAAACCAAAAAAATAAGCAAATAATGCAAATATAATAAACCAGCTGTAATCCAACCTGATTTCTATCCCAAAAACTTTAAATAATTTTATAGACGACCTGAACATTTAATTATTCCCCCCTAAATACGAATGATATATTTCTTATTTTTATACCGGTTGTAAATAAAATCAGTTTTATTTATTTGTCTACATTATAATCCTTTAAAATCAAAAATATATCAATAAGTAATACTATAATATAATGCCGGATATCGAAATTTCAACAGCCGCTGTTTAGGCATGTTGTGAACAAATCAATCTTAAAATATGATAAAATGATTTAAAAAATACAAAACATAAAAAATGGAAATAACCCGGAATTTATTAGCGGAGATAAAATTCGACTCTTCTGCCTTTTTACTTGATATATTTCTACCCTGCATTCTTGCGCTGATCTTCGGAGGTATAATAGGGCTCCAGAGAGAGAAAGCGGAAAGGCCGGCAGGACTTAGAACCCATGCTCTGGTATGTCTTGGTTCAACAGTATTTACTTTAATCTCCTACCTGGGGTTCTCCTCAATCGGCAGTGGTACCATAGACCCATCAAGGATAGCAGCAGGCATCGTTACTGGAATTGGTTTTATTGGTGCCGGAGCCATATTCAGACAGGGATCTCTTATAAGAGGAGTAACCACTGCTGCCAGTATATGGATAGTAGCCTCTATTGGTATGGCTCTTGGTGTCAAGTTATATTACCTTGCCCTATTGGTAACTATCTTTGGTTTCCTTACTTTGAGTATTTTGAAGTATATAGAGGACAAAATGCTGAAACTGCCCAATTACCTGGTAAAAATAACTACCCCGGAGAATTTTACCAATCTGGAAAAAATAATAGAATTGCTTAAAAAAATGTCGGTAAATATAAAGAGTAAAAAGTATAAATTCGATAGTGAAAATAATAAAAAAATATTTAGTATAAACCTGTACAGCAGGGATTCCGAATTTTCTACCAAGATAATCAAAGAACTGAGCAAATTCAAAGAAATAGAAGAAATAAATATTTACTAAATCTTTACCATAAAATTTGTATATAAAAGATAAAATAAAAATTTTCACCTTAAATGTTTTCGGATATCTAAAGAAGCTGTCGTCAAAATACATATCGGACGGCGGATTGGTGATGACTTCATCAATTGCTTTTTATTTCCTGTTCTCTATTTTCCCCCTTATGCTTATATTGATTTCTTTTTCGGGTATATTAATTAATAAATTTAACTTCCAGACAACCATACTCGATTTTGTTAAGGAAAGAATTCCCATCATATATAACTTTACGGAATCCAATATAGCAAAAATAGTAGAGAGCAGGACCAGTATAGGAATCGCAGGTTTTATTTTTTTAGTTGTGGCAACTACCTACGTATTTGATTCCGTCCAATTTTCACTCAACAGAATTTATAAAACTAAAACCCAGAGGAAGTTCTGGAAACAAAAAACTTTCGGTTTTCTGATAATAACCATGATATTCATAATTGTTCTTCTATCTTTTCTGCTATCCACGTCCCTGTTTTACCTTGCAAACACAATTGTGAATTACTTCAAATTGAATGAATCCATCTCAGCATCTTTATTCAAATCGATATCCATTTTTCTGGGACTTATATTTAATTTTGCCATTTTCAGTCTTGTTTACTATTTTGGTACCAACAGGAAAACTCACTTTAAATACCATATATACAAAGGGGCCTTATTTGCAGCGTTAACCTGGGAACTGTCTAAACATATTTTTATTCTTTATATAAACAAATTTGGAAACTTCGAATTAACCTACGGTTCAGTGGGATCAATAATAGGTTTCCTGCTCTGGATTTATATATCCAGCTTTATTCTGGTGCTGGGTGCCGAGATTAATTCGCTGGATCTGGTATAAACATGAAATTTATTGCCGACATAATGGTGGGTAAACTCGCAAAATATCTCAGAATGGCGGGCTGCGATGTTCTGTATATAAACGACATCAGTGACGATGAAATAATAAAAATAGCCAGAGAAACAGGCAGGACAGTTTTAACCCGGGATTCTTTGATGCTCACCAGAAAAGAATTCAAGAATGGAGTCATAAAATATTTACTTATTAAAGATGAAAAACTCAAGAACCAGCTGGAACAGGTAAAAACAGATCTCAATCTTTCTTTAAGACCTAACCTTATAAGATGTATCGAATGCAACCGGAAACTCATAAAAGTAGAAAAGAAGAAGATAAAAAACAAGGTACCCCCTTACGTATATAAAACGCAGCAAAATTTTCTTTATTGTAAAAACTGTGACAAATACTATTGGAGAGGGACTCACTACCGGAATATAAAAAATACTTTCCTGGATATAGAAAAATAAAAAAAATTTAGCTTAAGTAGAATTTTTTATATTTAACCTTTATAATTCAAAGTGCAATAAACATCAATAATTTTATTAAACATAATTAAACGTAACAATAATTTTTTAATATCGAAAATAAAAGAGATTAGGGAATGATTGGCAATCCAATGAAAAAAATATCGGATTTCTTCTATGGTATTCCCAGGGTGTTATTTATAAATTTTTATAAAATTTTTACTAGAACCAGAATATTTAATCAGAAAAGACTGGTCGGGAACAAATCTGCCATATTTGCCATAAATCATACTGCAGATGCCGATCCTATAATACTCCTTGCTGCCGTCAAAAAGAAAATATGTTTTTTGGCCGAAAGTGAAAATTTCGGTAATTGGGTTACTAATTTTTTTATGAGGAAGTTTGCAAATTGCGTACCTGTATTCAAAGAGCAGTTCCTGAAAAATGTCAAAAGCTTCAGGGAACTTTTTAACATTTCCAAAGATAAGAATGTTTTCTTCGGAATATTTCCGGAAGGTGTGCTTAATAAAAAAGACGGCTTTAAAGAATTTCAAAAGGGCGCTGCTTATTTCAGTTATAAAACAAAGCTTCCCATAATTCCCATTTATATGCACAATACCAATAGGGGTCCTGAAAGTAAAAGATGGATATGGACCAATAGAGTAACCAGAGGGATAATTTCGATTATTATGAACGCCTTTAGAAAAATACACATATTCATAGGAGAGCCAATCGACCCCATCGCCGAAAGCATATTAGAGGAATTTAAAGATTTTGCCAGGCCGGAGCCTTATAAGAAGATAATCAATAATATTAATAGAGCCCTGGAAGAAGAGTTTCTGGAACTCAAGAACGAAGCTGATAGCCTGTTCGGTGCCGGTGAGGAAGATAATCTGGAGGAAGAATTGCCCCAGGATACTATAACCTCAGGGGAAGAGCATTAATTGCCAGCATTATCCAATATTTCCCATCGCAGAACTACAGATAGATCGCAAATTCACACTCCTGCGCCCCTGACACAGCCGATTTTATAAATTCGACCTTAACAGTCCTTTCAAGAATTCCTTCCCATAATCTTTTGACAAATCCCTTTGAGCAATGACAATAAGTAATATCCCTTTATTTACGATTGAACAATTATAACCGCAGTTCTCCATTATCTGAAATCTTATCTTCTTATCGGTCAGGGTATCCAGTTTATCCATAGCTTCTTCGACCCATTCAGCTATTTTATCTTTAGCGGTACTTGAAGATATCTTTTCACTGCCTTCCATTACTCTATCCCTTACAGTCTTTCCAGCAAAGCGCTCCACATTTCCCCCAATTTCCCTTATCATATCGATGTCTCTTTTTCCCATATAGCGGACCTCTTTTTTTATACTTTATTTTAGGCTAAATATTTATTTTTTAACTTTGATATCCAGAACTCTTCCTTCCGGTCCGGTGACATCAACCATCAGGTGATCTCCTCCTTTTATCTCTCCATTCAAGAGTTTTAAGGCCAGTACATTCTGCAGCTCATTCTGGATAACCCTTTTTAACGGCCTTGCCCCGTACACCGGGTCAAACCCTTCCTTCGCCAGAAGTTTTTCAGCCTTTTTGGTTATTTCCAGGCTGAGCCTCTTTCCTTTCAAAGTTTCCTTTAAATTTTCAATCTGGATCTCCACGATTTTAGTTATTTCATCGATACCCAGTCGGTGAAATATGACTATGTCATCAACCCGGTTCAAAAATTCAGGTTTGAAATTATTTTTCATTGCTTCGGTGATCCTCTTCTTCATTTCCTCTTCATCCTTATCACCCAGTTCGGTTATCCACTGGCTGCCGATATTGGAGGTCATAATGATAACCGTATTCTTGAAATCGACCGTTCTTCCATGTCCATCGGTCAGCCTCCCCTCATCCATTATTTGAAGTAATATATTAAAAACATCACCGTGGGCTTTCTCGATTTCATCCAGAAGTATAACCGTGTAAGGTTTCCTCCTCACTGCTTCGGTGAGATATCCGCCTTCTTCATATCCCACATAGCCGGGAGGAGCGCCTATAAGTCTGGATACGGTATGTTTTTCCATATATTCCGACATATCTATTCTTACCATTGCCCTTTCATCATCGAACAGGAACTCGGCCAGAGCTTTCGAAAGTTCGGTCTTTCCTACTCCGGTAGGCCCCAGGAATATAAATGAACCGATGGGGCGGTTTGGATCCTGAAGGCCTGCTCTGGCTCTCCTAATGGCATTGGAGACTACGGATATGGCTTCATCCTGGCCCACCACTCGCTGCTTCAATCTTTCTTCCATATTAACCAGCTTCTCAATTTCAGCTTCCATCAGCCTGGTAATCGGAATTCCGGTCCACTTGGAAACCGTTTCTGCAATATCTTCCTCGTCCACTTCTTCTTTTAACATTTTCCGATTTTTTTGCAGCTCTTCCAGTTTCTTATTTTCCTCTCCCAGTTTTTTCTGAAGCTCCAGCAGCTTTCCGTATTTTAATTCTGCCGCTTTCTGCAGATCGGCATCTCTTTCTGCATGCTCGGCATCCATTCTAGTTCTTTCTATTTCCTCTTTTAAATTCCTTATATTTTTTATTATCTCTTTTTCCTGCTGCCAGTGAGCTTTCATTGAATCGCTTTTCTCTTTAAGATTGGAAAGCTCTTTTTTTATCTTTTCCATCCTTGAAAGTGAGGCTTTGTCTTTTTCTTTTTTCAATGCCTGGATTTCGATTTCAAACTGTTTTATTTTTCTTTCCACCTCATCGATTTCAGTGGGCATGCTATCTATTTCGATCCTCAGCCTGGAAGCAGCCTCGTCTACAAGGTCAATAGCCTTGTCCGGAAGGAACCGGTCGGATATATACCTATCCGAAAGAACTGCCGCAGCAACCAGAGCAGAATCTTTTATTCTTACTCCATGGTGTACCTCATATTTTTCCCTCAAGCCTCTTAGTATAGATATGGTATCTTCTACCGATGGCTCATTTATCTGAATGGGCTGGAATCTTCTTTCCAGAGCGGCATCCTTCTCAATGTATTTCCTGTATTCATCAACAGTGGTTGCCCCTATGGCATGTAGTTCACCCCGGGCAAGCATGGGCTTTAGCATATTCGAGGCATCAACGGCTCCTTCTGCTGCTCCTGCTCCAACCACCGTATGCAGCTCATCCAAAAATAAAATGATATTACCTTCCGCTTTCGATACTTCTTTAAGTACTGCTTTTAACCTGTCTTCGAATTCGCCTCGGTATTTGGAACCTGCTACCAGGGAACCCATATCCAGTGCTACAACTTTCTTATTTTTTAATCCCTCCGGAACATCTCCGGATACTATTCTATTAGCCAGCCCCTCAACAATAGCAGTCTTTCCTACTCCCGGATCACCGATAAGTACAGGATTATTCTTTGTTCTTCTGGACAGCACCTGGATAACCCTCCTTATTTCGTCATCCCTTCCTATTACCGGATCCAGCTTACCCTTTCTTGCCAGATCGGTAATATCTTTCCCATATCTTTTAAGAGCCTGGTATTTATCTTCGGGATTCTGATCGGTTATCCTCTGGCTGCCCCTGATACTTACCAGAATCTGATATATTCTGTCCTTGGTTACTCCGTACTTCCTTAGAAGTTTGCCAACCTCGCTACTGCTTTGCGTAAGGGATATCAAAATATGCTCGGTGGAAACATATTCATCCTTTAACTGCTCGGCTTCTTTAAAAGCATTATTCAAAATATCGTTCAGCCCTGGACTGATATATAACTGTGCTGCCTGCCCGCTAACCTTGGGTTGCCCGGCCAGTGTGTCTTTTATCTCATCTGAAAATTTATCGATATTAACCTCAAGTTTTTTAAGTATAGGTACAATTATTCCTTCCGTCTGCTCCAGTATGGCAGACATTAAATGAATATCATCGATACTCTGATTACCGTTTTCCGAAGCTATCCTCTGCGCCTCTGAAAGCAGCTCCTGGGCTTTTATAGTGAATTTATCGAACTGCATATATTTAAATCACCCCTGTAGTCATTAGTTATCTTACAAATCACTCCTATCATAATCGAAACCATAACCATAAAATTCAAAAATCATACAATAATATTAGTTCTGGGATTTTCATCATAACTTTTGGCAAATTCATCAAAATATTTTTTCTGCTCATTAGTCAACCTTTCCGGCAGTACTATTTTTACTTTAGCATAAAGGTCTCCAAATCCGCCGCCTCTCAGCTTAGGCATTCCTTTACCCTTTAACCTGAGCGTTCTTCCTCCCTGAGTTTTTGACGGAACCTTTACTGTAACTTTTCCCTCAAAAGTGGGGATATCTATTTTTGCACCATAGTAAGCCTCTTTTATTGTTACCGGTATTTCACAGTAAAGATCATCATTTTTTCTGGTAAAAAAATTATGGGGAGTAATATTTATTATCAAATATAAATCTCCCGCCGGCCCCCCAGATGGGCTTTTTGCTCCTTCTCCGGTTGCTCTGATCTTCCCCCCGTCTTTAATGCCTTTGGGTATTTTTACATTAATGGTTCTTACCTTTCTTTCCTTCTGCAGTTTAAGAGATCTCTGCGTCCCGGTGTAAGCCTCCCTTAAAGTTATGGCAATGATGGACTGTACATCCTGGCCCTTTTGTGCAGCGGTCCGGGTTCTTCCTCCAAACTGTGAACCAAAACCGGAACTAAAATCGGAAAATCTCTTGTCTGCTCCTCTTCCAAAAAACATTTCAAAAAAATCGGAAAAACCGCCGCCCAGATCCTCGAAACTAAAGCCTTTATTTCCAAAATCATAGGTATAGGTTCTCCCACCCCCGGGCCAGCCCGGACCGGCATGGGCATATTGTTTCCAGTTTGCCCCTAACTGATCATACCTGGTTCTCTTCTGTGGATCCTTCAGTACTTCATAGGCCTCTCCGATTTCTTTAAATTTTTCTTCCGCTTTAGGATTATCCGGGTTTGCATCGGGGTGATACTTTCTGGCCAGCTTTCTATAAGCTTTCTTTATCTCCTCCTGGGAAGCCTCCTTATCTACTCCTAATACTTTATAATAATCCTTATATTCAACCATTTATATTCACCTTTATATCTTTATAAATATGTCTGCCCATAACCTACTAGCAAAGTTATGGGCAGACATATAAATAGATTTTTTCAATTTAACTGCTGCTTTATTTATTCTCATCATCTTTTGCTTCAAACTCGGCATCGATTACTTCTTCTTCTCCGTTGCTTCCCGGCTTACTTCCTGCCTGCTGCTGGCTTTCTGATCCTCCGGCTCCGGTTTCCCCTCCGCCTGCACCAGGTCCCGAACCTGTCTGAGCGTAAAGCTTTTGCGATAATTCATTCTGCAGATTCTGTAATTTTTCTATTTCTCTTTTTATTTCATCGGCATTATCCGACTCCATGCTCTTCCTTAATACTTTAACTTGTTCTTCTATGCTCTTCTTCATATCTTCAGGAACCTTGCCGCTGACATCCCTCATTAACTTCTCTGTGGAATAAATCAGATTGTCAGCATTGTTCCTGGCATCAGCCAGAGTCCTCTTCTTCTTATCTTCCTCCGAATGTTCCTTTGCTTCGTTAACCATCCTCTCTATTTCATCATCGGACAGATGCGAGGTTGCAGTAATGGTAATTTTCTGCTCCTTACCGGTAGCGGTATCTTTGGCGGAAACATTTACAATTCCATTGGCATCGATATCAAAAGTTACCTCTATCTGCGGAACTCCTCTCGGAGCAGGCGGTATTCCATCCAGTCTGAATCGTCCTATGGTTTTATTATCTCTAGCCATGTCACGTTCTCCCTGAAGTACGTGTATATCCACACTGGTCTGGTTATCCGCCGCAGTGGTAAATATCTCACTTTTCTTTGTGGGGATTGTGGTATTTTTCTCAATTAATCTGGTCATTACCCCACCCAGAGTTTCGATACCCAGCGATAGCGGTGTTACATCCAGAAGTACCACGTCTTTTACGTCTCCTTTCAGTACGCCGGCCTGGATAGCTGCTCCCACTGCCACTACTTCATCCGGATTCACGCTTTTGTTGGGCTCTTTTCCGGTATAGTCTTTTACCAGCTGCTGAATAACCGGCATTCTGGTTGCTCCACCAACCAGTATTACTTCATCGAGATCACTGGTTTTAAGTCCGGAGTCTTTTAAAGCTTTCTCCAGTGGTCCCTTGCATCTGTCAGTCAAATCCGCAGTTAACTGCTCGAATTTTGCCCGGGTTATCTTTACTTCAAGATGTTTGGGCCCATTGGCATCTGCAGTAACAAATGGAAGATTTATATTTGTTTCCATAACCGAAGATAATTCTACCTTGGCCTTCTCCGATGCTTCTATTAATCTCTGAAGTGCCTGTCTGTCTTTTCTTAAATCGATTCCCTGTTCTTTTTTAAATTCGTCGGCAACATAATTCATGATGCGGTCGTCGTAATCATCTCCACCCAGGTGCATATCACCGTGACTGGCTTTTACTTCGAATACTCCCTCACCGACTTCCAGTATGGATACATCAAATGTTCCGCCTCCAAGGTCGAACACTAAAATCTTTTCCTCTTTCTTTTTATCCAGTCCATAGGCAAGAGAAGCAGCCGTCGGTTCATTAATTATCCTTAAAACATTAAGGCCGGCAATCTTACCGGCATTCTTGGTTGCCTGTCTCTGGGAATCATTGAAATAAGCAGGAACGGTAATTACGGCATCGGTAATTTTGGTTCCCAGATAACTCTCGGCGTCTGTTTTAAGTTTCTGAAGTATCATAGCCGATACCTCTTCTGGAGTATAGCCTTTACCTCCCATTTCCACTTCTGCCAGATTATTTCTGCCGTCTTTTACCACATAGGATACTATCTTTCTTTCACTTTCAACTTCACTATATTTTCTACCGATAAATCTTTTAATAGAATAGATAGTATTCTCAGGATTCAATGCTGCCTGTCTCTTTGCCAGCTGTCCTACCAGCCTTTCTCCTTTTTTGGTTATACCAACCACGGAAGGAGTGGTTCTGCTTCCTTCACTATTGGTTATAACCGTAGGCTTACCGCCTTCCATAACCGCTATACATGAATTGGTTGTTCCCAGATCGATTCCTACTGCTTTTGCCATAATATATACATCCTTTCTTAATAATTTCTTTTTATAATTAAAAGGGGTTTAAAATTTATACTGTATAATAACTTTGAATCATTCTTCATCCCTGCTGATATGCATCAGGTAATTTTTAAAGCAATTAACTACTTCTTCGGGACACTTCCCCAGAATTATATTATCTCTCCTTTTTATCAGGATAATTATCGACCTTAAATTCATACCTTCATCATACATAAGTTCCCTTATATACTTCAGCCACCTGATATCGGCTTTTGAATAATACCTTTTCCTGCCTCTTCTTAAAGGGCATACCAGTCTAAATTTTTCATAATAATACAGCGTCCTGCTGTTTACCCCTAAAAAATCTGCTACCAGCTCTATTGGATAACTTTTATCATATTCGTTAAACAATACAACCACCAACCTTTTTACTGTTAATTATTCTATTAAATAGTAACAATATTGTCAAGTATATTATAAAAGATTTTTTATTTTATGATAAATCTTTTTTTACTTAAAAGTAAAAATATTTTTACTTTTACAAATGACCTAAACAAACCATCACAAATTTGGAGGAATATTATTAAAAAATTTACTTGCTTATTTTATTTTACTATAATCAGTTTTTTAACTATTAATACTATAAAAGGGGTTAACCATCAAGGAGTTAAAAACACTTTTCAAATACCTGAGGAAACATAAACTCCATCTGGCGGGGAGCATTATTTATATATTATTAACCGATGCACTTGCCCTTCTTATTCCCTGGATACTAAAGCTTGCCATCGACAACATAAAAAACTTTACAGAAAACACCAACTTATTAAAATATGGTGCCTTTCTGATAGGAGTTGCTGCCATCCAGGGTATTTTTAGATTTTATATGAGAAAACTACTGGTGGGAATATCCAGAAAAATCGAATACAGCATCAGAGTAGATCTTTTTTCGCATTTACAGAAACTGGATTCTTCTTTCTTCACCAATACCAGAACAGGCAGCATTATGGCTATAATGACCAATGATCTTGAAGCGGTGAGAAACTTCCTGGGTCCCGGACTTTTAAATCTTTTTAATACCATTTTCGTTTTCATGACCACTCTAACCGTGATGTTTTTTATAAATGTCAAATTATCACTTTACTCCATGGCAGCTATCCCCTTACTTCCCATACTGGTAAGTAAGCTTGGTGCTATGCTCCATCAAAGATTCAGAAAATCACAGGAACAATATGCTTCTCTTTCAGCAAGAGTCCAGGAAAGTATAGCCGGGATAAAAATTATAAAATCATTTACCCAGGAGGAAAATGAGAAAAATATTTTTTCAGGACTAAATCTTGAATATATAAAAAGAAATCTTTCCCTGGCCAGGATAAGAAGTATATTCTGGCCTTCCATGATTTTCGTAGGAGGAGTGGGAACCATGGTAGTACTTCTGATAGGAGGAAGACAGGTAATAAATGGAACTCTGACCATAGGTCAATTCGTTCAATTTTCGGCTTATATTGGCTCCATTACCTGGCCTCTTATTTCTCTGGGCTGGGTTATTAATCTGGTCCAGCGTGGTTCGGTTTCTATGGGGAGAATTAACAATATATTTAGAATAAAACCAGATATTACCAGTCCAAAGGAACCAATCAGACCAAAGGCCATTCGCGGCAATATTAGTTTTAACCATGTTTTTTACCGCTATGAAATCAGTGACCATACCGCCAAACTGATTATGAAAAATTTCATGGATTTTAAAAACTCACGTTATTTTGATACTAAAAACGATTGGATTTTAAAAGATATAAGCTTTGATATCAGAGAAGGGATGCGGACAGGTATAGTAGGGTTTACCGGATCAGGAAAATCGACTATTGCCAATCTTATCCCTCGTCTTTATGATCCTCAAAAGGGCAAAATTCTAATAGATGGTTATAATGCAAAATCCTATCCTCTGGAAGTTTTACGCTCGAACATTGGATATGTCAGTCAGGAACCTTTTCTTTTCTCCAAATCGATTAAGGAAAATATTCTATTTGGAAAAGAGAAATTACTATCGGAACTGAACGAAGCCGAAATTACAGAAAAAATTATGGAAGTTTCAAAAATATCCCACCTTCATGAGGATGTAAACCAATTTCAAAAAGGATATAAAACCTTAATTGGTGAGCGCGGTGTTACCTTATCCGGCGGACAAAAACAAAGATTGGCCATAGCCAGAGCCTTGCTTCTGGACCCAAGAATTCTGATTTTCGATGACTCATTTTCCAATGTAGACACCAATACGGAAGAACTGATACTGAGAGATTTAAGAGAAAAAACCACCGGAATTACCACTATTATAATTTCCCATCGTATTTCTACCATAAGGGATTCCGACTTAATCATAGTTATAGACGAGGGAGAGATAAACCAGATTGGCAGACACAGCGATCTAATGAAAAAAAGCGGAATTTATCAGAGTTTATATTACAGACAGCAGTTATCGGAAGAACTTAAAGAAGAAGTATAGAATGAGAGGCAGTAAAAAATGACTGAAAGTTTTTACGAAAAAGATTTAATAGAAAAACAGTTAGACAAGAAAATTATTTTTAAACTCTTAAATTATGTCAGGCCCTACCGTCACCTTCTGGTGCTTACCATCTTTTTGCTTCTGCTTACGGCAGGCCTGGAAATCCTGGGACCCTTCCTTATAAAAGTAGCCATTGACAACTATATAACTCCCGGAAAATTCGAAGGGCTTCCTTATATAGTCATCTTATACGGGCTGGTTATCCTTTTCGAATTTATAATTCGCTATTTTCAGGGATATTACACCGAATATATGGGCCAGAAAATCATGTATGATATGAGAATGGACATTTTCTCTCATATAAATAAAATGCCCATGTCCTTCTTTGACAGAAACCCTGTGGGCAGAATTATGACCAGGATTACCACCGATGTCCAGACCTTAAATGAAATGCTTTCTTCGGGAATCGTAACCCTTTTTGGGGACGTATTTATGATACTGGGTATCATGATTATGATGATTTCCCTTAACTGGAAATTATCTCTCATTACCTTTTCCGTTCTCATTCTGCTGGCTATAGCCACCTTTATATTCAGATCCAAGGTCAGGATAGCTTTCAGGATAATAAGGGCGAAAATTTCCAATATCAATTCTTTTCTTCAGGAGGCTATTTCTGGAATAAACACTACCAAACTATTTAACAGACAAAAAGAAAACCATAAAGATTTTAAAACGTTAAATCAACAGTATCTGGATGTTTACCTTAAGACCATATTTTATTACTCCGTTTTCTTTCCGGTAGTAGTTTTTATAAGTACCCTGGCTATAGCTCTGATAATCTGGTATGGAGGACAGGAAGTCATTCAAAATTTTCTTACCTTGGGAGTTTTGGTAGCTTTCATTCAGTATATAGAAAAATTTTTTCATCCTATAAGTGATTTAAGTGAAAAGTTTGGTATCCTTCAGGAATCTATAGCAGCTTCGGAAAGAATATTTAATCTTCTGGATCAAAAACCTTCCATAACTTCTCCCTCCCGGCCGGTCAGGGTTAAGGAAATTAAGGGAAATATTAAGTTTGACCAGGTATGGTTTGCCTACAATAACCGTGATTATGTGCTTAAAAATATCTCTTTCGAACTTGAGACCGGCCAGAGTGCTGCTTTCGTGGGTGCAACCGGCTCCGGAAAAACTTCCATTATAAACCTGCTGAATAGATTTTATGATATTAATAAAGGAAAGATTTTTCTTGATGATATAAATATAAAAAGATTTAACCTTCAGGATTTAAGAAAACATATCGGTGTGGTAATGCAGGATGTATTTCTTTTCTCCGGCACCATACTGGATAATATTCGCCTTGGAAACAAGGACATTTCACCGCAGCAGGTAATAGAAGCTTCCAGGTACGTAAACGCACACAAATTCATCGAAAAACTTCCCGATAAGTATAATCATGAAGTAAAAGAGAGAGGGCAGATACTATCTGCAGGACAGCGCCAGTTAATCGCTTTTGCCAGGGCGCTGGTATTTAATCCGGAAATTCTTCTGGTACTTGATGAAGCTACCTCCAGCATCGATTCCGAAACAGAAGCCTTGATCCAGGACGCTCTGGCCAGAATGATAAAAAGCAGAACCACCATAATAATCGCCCACCGCCTCTCCACCATAAAAAACGTAGATAAAATAATAGTCCTGTCACACGGTAAAATAGTGGAAAAAGGCACCCACAATGAATTGCTTAACCTAAAGAGAATTTATTACAAACTATACAAGTTCCAGTATCAACTGCAGACTTAGAATATCTTTTTACTTCCAGTATTCAGGTTTGGTTATCTCATTTCCCTCGTTATCAATTATCTTTTGAGGAAGCTGGCTTTTTTTAAAATTATTGGTAAAAATCCTGGCACTGTAGTGACAGTATTCCCTCAACCTGTCAGTCTTTCTATGAGGGGGAAAGAATATAACCAGTTTAATATCAAAAAGTTCCAATACGGCTTTGCACACCGGCACCAGGTCACTGTCACCGGATATCAATATCTGGGTGTCACATTTTTTTTGATAAGCATCCTTAAACATTTCCACTGCTATATTCATGTCAGTCATTTTTTCATTGAAACTTTTAAAAATCTTACCGCATTGACTGCATTGAGTTATACCCTTTTGATGCCTGCCCAAAAAAATCTTAACATCCTGCAGAGTTCGTAGAGCCTTGATATAAGAAGATTGCCTTTGAAATTTCCCCTCATCAAATTTTGTGGAAACCATACTGGTAAAATATTTTATTCTTACCAGCTTTTGATTTGGAAGGCATAATTTTTCGGCTAATTCCCTTAAATCCAGCCAGTAATATTTTCTTAGGTTTGCTTTCTTTAAACCATTATAAAGATTAAGGCCGTCAATGTAGCAAATTACTCTTTCATTCATAAATCCCTACCAAAAAAGAAAGGCCTCGCAAACGAGGCCTCGGGACAGAGATACTATCTCTGTTGTGGTATCAAAATTTGATTTCGCATAAGAATTATAGAACAATTCCTCTCCCTTTGTCAAAATACTTTTTTCCAGCCAAATTTCATTCAAAAACTACTTTCTATCTGCCTCATCCATCCAAAATTTAGAATCCTCTCTGTCCTGCGGAAGAAGTCTTTATTCAAGTAATATTTGTTTCAATTATAACATACTAATATATAAAATTAATATTAAATTTGGTTTATTTTCTCATTATTTTTTCCTACCATCTAATTTTTAATGAATTTTCTTTATGATATAATCCAATACACGAGTAGATATCCAGATCTGCTTTTTTGTGAATGACAGCTAAAAGTTCATTTATTGATTAAAGGAAAAAGATGATTTTTCAAAATTTTTATTTGAATACGGCAGTTATTTTAATTATTTCTTATCTTATAGGTTCCTTTCCATCCGCTTACATTGCCGGAAGAATAAAAGGTATCGATATAAGTAAGAAAGGAACCAGAAATGTGGGGGGTATGAATACCATTTCAAACGTAGGGAAATTTGCCGGTGTAATAGTGATAATTACCGATATCGGGAAAGGGGCACTGGCAGCTTACCTTGCTTCCAGATTTTCAAGCCATACTTTTATTCCGCTGCTGGCAGTTGCTTTTGCGGTAATCGGACACAACTGGATGATTTATATCGGGTTTAAGGGTGGAAAAGGAGTTTCTGCATTTCTGGGAGGACTGCTCTATCTTTCGCCCATAACCTTTCTTTTCCTTTACCTTATTTTTATACCCATTGCCCTTTTTACTCTTAAAGATTCCTATCTTTCAACCGCATTCGGGTTCTTTTTCTTTTCCTTTTTTCTCTGGATTTACCAGGGAAGTTTCTGGTGGCTGATTTTTGGGATCCTTATAACTGTGTTATACTGCATTAAGAGCTATGATTTGCTGAAAACATACTATACCGAAAAAAGAAAAGATATAAGTCCGGTTATGAAGAAAATATTTAAACCATTTTTTAAAGGAATATAAAAAAATGAAATGTCCTTTCTGTTCAAATCCGGATACCAGAGTTATAGATTCCAGACTGACAGATTCCAGTGACAGTGTCAGAAGAAGAAGAATGTGCGAAAAGTGCGGTAAGAGATTTACAACATATGAAAGACTGGAAAATCAACCCATTGCAGTTATAAAGAAAGATAGCACCAGAGAACCTTTTGATAGAAATAAAATACTCAGCGGGCTGATTAGAGCCTGCATTAAAAGAAACATAAGTACGGAAGTTTTAAATAAAATCGTAGATGATATAGAAAATGAAATTTCCAGCATGCCTTCGAATGAAATACAGTCCAGGGAAATAGGAAATCTGGTCCTAAAAAGGCTAAAAAACCTGGATAAAGTGGCCTATATCAGATTTGCCTCAGTTTATAAACAGTTTAACAATATAAAACAATTTACCAAGGAACTCTCGGAATTACAGAAATCGAAATAATATCAAAATAATATCTTACAGCTTCTTATAACCTATATCTTAATACGGCACCGATACTTCCCGCTTCTATCAATTTATCATTTCTTTCTATATCCACCACTTCACATCCCTGATTCAAAGCGTCCTCAACGATTTCATCCACTATATCATTATAAAATACCAGCTCTCCGTCACAATAAGGGCATTTACTTTTTTGTTCTATGGTTATATATCCGCATATGCCACAGACATAACCACTGTGTGTAAACTGACGTTCATATATCAAACTCTTTATTTGCTCAATTAATAAAGATTTTATAACAGCATCGATTCCCAGCACACCCATTCTATTGGGATTGAATTCGTCAATCAGTTTATCAACCAGACCGTTTTTGACTTTACTCTCAAATTCATCAATAACCTTTTTAGCTTTCCCAGCAATCAGGGAGATTTTTGAATCCGGTTCGGCATCCATACTGCCTATATTTATGGACCTCAGATAACTATGTAAATAATTTTCAAAATTAGGAATTATTTCTTTCCTGCCCGATAATATCAGATAATCAAATTTTTTTTCTTTAAAGAGTTCCAATGTCTTATCGTTGACAAGCTTAAAGAAATGATGAAGCTTCTCTTCCAGCCTGCTGAACAGTTTCTTCTCTCTCAATACCGCCTCGCTTCTAAAATTAACTTTTGAAGGGACATCACTTATAAATGCAGCCAGATATTCATTAACCTCCCCCAGATATAGGGAATAGATCTGTGCCTTTTCTCTGTTTATCATCAGTATGCCGTATTTTTTCGAATTATTAATAAGGGTTCTAATATTCTGGGTATGGGGTTTGGGGTCGATAATTATTTTAGACCTCATTATTATAGGTATTCTGAATTCTTCCCACAAACCGTCGCCGGAAGAAAAAATCACCAGCGTCCTGGCGGAATCGGCCCTGAATTTATCGTCTATATATGATTTCACCTTTTCGAAAATTTCATATATTTCCTTTTTGTGATTCTTATCGAAGCTTTCATCGGCTTCCAATTTCTCTTTGGCACCCACTATCATAGAATTTAATTTTGTCTGATAACTTTTTTTGGAAGTCCTGGAACGATCAACCAGAAGGTAAATGCTTACTACCGGCTTTCCGGTTGAAACATAATTTAATACCGTTTCCACACCTGAAAGTTTTATTTCCGAATTTAACATAAAAATCAGCCCTCGCAATTATTATGTATCATACTATTATTTAATAATTGTTATTCAAAATACAGTATTCAACATAATTATAATATCTTATAAACTTTAATTTATAATCAAAATTTATTATTATTATACAATACTTATTCAAGAAAGAGAGTAAGAATGTTTGGATATATTGGATATAAAATCCTGGAATTTATTGCTGTCACTGCTCCCTATCCTTTAGCTTACCTTATTGCAGAGTTTGGCGCCAGGCTCTGGTTTCTGACTGGCACAAATGTCAGAATCATAAAAAACAATATTTCCAGAGTACTGGATATAGATTTCAACAGCAGCAAAACACATAAAATTGCTATCAGGGTCTTCGTAAGCTGGGCAAAAAATATAGTTGATTTTCTTAAACACTCAATTATTTCCCCGGAAAGATTAAAAAAAAGAGTGGAAATCAAAGGTCTCGAGCATCTGGACAGCGCCCTAAAAAAAGGAAAAGGGGTAGTTATTTTTACGGCCCATATTGGAAATTTTGAGTGGGGCGCGTGCAGGCTGGCTGTTGAAGGATATAATATATGGGGTATCAGCCTTTTTAGAAAAAACAGGCTTACCAGAAATTTTTTCGAATCAAAAAGGTTATCCAAGGGACTTAAAACTCTTTATATAAATAAGATACTTAATGTTTTTAGAATATTAAAAAATAATGAAATAATTGCTATACCGTCAGACTGGGACCCTACCGGACGGGCTGCCCGGCCCTTTAATTTTTTTGGGAAAAAAGCTTATTTCCCTACCGGTGCCCTGCAGATAGCCCTAAAATCGGGCGCGGTACTGATACCCAGTTTTATCTGGAGAAAAGATAAGTACAATCATTTTCAGATAATCGAAAGCCCCATAGACCTGTTACGAAACGGGGATAAGGAAACACTGGTTAATATAAATATGGAAAAAATCCTTAAAGTTATGGAAAAATATATAAGCAGCCATATCTCGGAATGGGAAATGTTTCATAATATCTGGAGTTAAAATAATTTACCGCCTTTTACAATTTACTCCTATTATTTTATATGTTTTAATATTATAGCATTTAATAATTACCATAATTTTATTCAATATACCTGACAAATAGTTAAAGTGGGAATAAAGGATAAAAATAAAACTAATAAATCTATAAATGCATCCATTTTTTCCGATGCCATTTTCTGGCATACAAAATCCATAAAAGAAATCGGTAAAAAACTAAATACTAACCTTAAAACAGGCATAAATATAAAAGAAGCGGAAAGCAGAACTGCAAAATATGGTTTTAATGAGCTGGAGGAAAAAAAGGGACGCACGCCTTTCAGAATATTCATATCCCAGTTTAATGATTTTATGATATGGATACTTATTGCCGCCGCATTTATCTCTGGAATAATTATAAGGGAAATTACCGATGCAGTGGTTATTCTGATTATACTGATAATAAATTCGGTCCTGGGTTTTGTGCAGGAATACCGCGCCGAAAGAGCGCTGCAGGCTTTAAAGGAACTTGCTTCACCTTCCGCTCTGGTAATAAGAGAAGGCCGCGAAAAAAGCATTTATTCCAGGAATCTGGTACCCGGTGATATTATTAAGCTGACAGCGGGAGATCTGGTACCCGCAGACTGCCGGATTATAGAGCAAACCAACCTGCAGGTTAATGAATCGATCCTTACCGGCGAATCCCTGCCGGTAAACAAAATTACTGCTGCTCTCGGTAAAGAAAATCTTCCTCTGGGAGATAAGAAAAATATGCTTTTCAGCGGCACTACCGTAGTTAAAGGAAGATGTATTGCCGTTGTCACCGGGACGGGACAAAATACCGAGATCGGTAAAATTGCCAGCATGGTTCAGGAGGAAGAGGAACTCACTCCCCTTCAGATTGAGCTGAAGGCTGTAGGAAAAAGAATTGGAATAATATGCCTGTCAATAAGTGTAGTTGTTTTCTTATCCGGGATACTAAAAGGTAATTCAGTAGCACAGATGCTCCTGGTTGCCGTAGCACTGGCAGTTGCTTCCATACCGGAAGGACTACCGGCTATAGTTACCGTATCTCTTGCACTCGGCGTTCAAAAAATGGCAAAAAATAATGCCATAGTCAGAAAATTAAGTTCCGTAGAAACACTGGGCAGCGTATCGGTTATATGCACGGATAAAACCGGAACTCTTACCGAAAATAAGATGGTGGTGAGAAAAATATATTCCGGTATGGAGGAAGTTGTGGCTTATAGCCGCTTTATAGAAAAATATAACCGGCTGAATAACCGCACCGGTAATGTTTTAAGTATCAAAAATCTTGAAAGCAGCGAGCCGCTAAACCTTCTGCTTAAAAATGCCGTTCTCTGTAATGATGCTTACTACGCCGATAGTGAGAGTGATCAAATTACCGGAGACCCTACGGAAGCAGCGCTGCTTGAATTGGGCAGTTTTTATTCAATAGATAAAAGCAAACTGGAAAAGGATTATCCCCGGAAAATGGAGGAACCTTTTGATTCCGAACGTAAAATGATGACCACTATCAATAAAATATCGGTTGCTGATAAGACCAGAAATCATAAATATATTCTATTTTCAAAAGGAGCCCCCGAAGTAATATTGGAAAAATGCACTGGAATAATTAAAAACGGGAAAGTAGACAATTTAACCGATATCGATAGAGAAAAAATTAAAAAAAACAATCATTTGCTTGGCAGTAAATCGATGAGAAATCTGGCTTTTGCTTTCAAATATCTAAATAATCTCCCTTCGGAGGAAAAGATTAAGGAGGAAGAAGGAGATCTGGTATATCTGGGTATGGTGGGGATGATTGATCCTCCCCGGCCGGAAGTATATGATGCCATTGAAAAATGCAAGAGGGCCAATATCAAAATCATTATGGTAACCGGTGACCATAAGATGACCGCCCGGGCCATAGGAGAAGAACTGAGAATACTAGGCCCTGAAGATAAAATTATAGACGGCATCGAATTCGATATGCTGACCAGGGAGGAACTTGAAAAGCAGATAGAAGATATAAGAATTTTTGCCAGGGTTTCCCCTTCCCATAAAGTCGATATCGTGGAAGCATTAAAGAAAAAAAATCACATAGTGGCCATGACCGGAGATGGTATAAACGATGCTCCGTCACTAAAAAAGGCTGATATTGGTGTAGCTATGGGCATTGTGGGAACCGATGTCAGTAAAGAGTCCAGTGATATGATTTTGACCGATGATAATTTTGCCACCATAGTCAAGGCTATAAAACAGGGTAGAGTAATATATGATAACTTAAAAAAATTCATATTGTTCCTTCTCTCCTGCAATATTTCGGAAGTACTTCTGATGTTTGTCTCCATACTGGTCGGTGATTATATATTCTACCTTATTACAGGACAGCGGGGATTTCTTTATATACCTCTTCTACCGGTGCAAATTCTGTGGATGAACCTTATAACTGACGGACTTCCGGCTATGGCTCTGGGGATAGACCCTCCGGAAAAAAACATCATGGACAGAAAGGCAACCAAAAAAAAGGAACGGATTTTAAGCAGAAGGGGTCTTATTTTAATATCGTGGCAGGGTCTGATTCTGACTCTTGGAGCCCTTTTTATATACTTTGCCGGGCCGTTATTTTTCGATACCCATGATCTTATTCATGATACGGAAATTTTCCAGACCTCTGTTTTTACCACCCTGGTTCTGACTCAGCTCCTTCATACTTTTAACTTCAGATTCGAGAACAAAGGCATATTCAGGAAGAATATTTTTGAGAATAAATTTCTAAATCTTGCAGTGACAGTATCCATTCTGCTTCAGATCGGGATAATTTATCTACCCTGGCTCCAGAATATATTCCAAACCGCCGGCCTAAACCTGTATCAATGGCTGCTGGTAGTGGCCAGTTCGGTGGTGCCGGTTCTCATCATTAACATCATAAACGAGATAATTTACAGAAAAAGAAGGATTTACAGTGGTAACCGATAACTACAATCAAATGATTACGATCAGGGTCGTAATTCAAAACCCTGTTCCTTAAAATGCCTGTTAAAAGTAAAAATTTACTAAATTAACATTTAATATTTTCTTGATTGGAAATAAATATTCTATTATACTTTAACAGAATAAATATCAGGAAATATTAAAAAAAATCTATGAATAAAGCTGTCGTACAGGTAAAAAATCTCTATAAAACTTACGGAAAGATAAAAGCCGTAGATGATATTTCCTTCGAAATCTACAGCGGAGAAATATTCGGACTTGTGGGGCCAAATGGTGCGGGTAAAACCACTGCCATAGAATGTATAGAAGGGCTTCGTAAACCGACTTCTGGAAGTTTAAATGTACTGGATATGAATCCAATTTCCAGCGGCAGTACACTAAGAAATCTTATTGGTATTCAGCTTCAGGAATCCCAGCTTCCGGGAAGAATAAAAGTATGGGAAGCAGTATCTCTCTTTTCATCCTTCTATAAAAAGAACATAGAAACTGCGCCGCTTTTAGAGGAACTCGGCCTGAAAGAAAAAAGTGGTTCTTATTTTGATAAACTATCAGGCGGCCAAAAGCAGAGGCTCTTTATCGCTCTATCATTAATTAACGACCCTGAACTTATTTTTCTTGACGAATTAACCACCGGCCTTGACCCCCAGGCCAGAAGAGCAACATGGGATCTTATAACCAGTGTGAGGAATAAAGGCAAAACCATATTTCTTACCACCCATTTCATGGAAGAAGCCGAAAGGTTATGTGATAGAGTAGCTATTATGGATAATGGAAAAATAATTGCTTTGGACACACCTGCAAATTTAATTAGAAACATAAAAATAGAAGCGCGGCTTATGTTCAGTGCAGCTGATAGCCCTGAATTATACGCTTTAGATAATATTAAAAGTATAAGTAGATATGAAAAATCAGGAGATAATATAACCGTATATGGTTATGATAAAAGAATGGTAAAGGACGTGGTTAATTTTCTGGTTAATCGTAATATTGACTTTTATGATCTTCAAACCGAGCGGCCTACACTGGAAGATGTATTCCTTGCTTTAACCGGAAAACAAATAAGAAATTAAGGAGGTTTTTTGAAGTCTCTATTAAGGCTTACAGTGGTTCAGTCTAAACTATACCTGCGAGAACCCATGGCAGCTTTCTTTACTCTTATCTGGGCTCCAATGCTTCTGCTTTTGTTTGGTTTCATTTATGGAAACGAACCCAATCCTTTTTTTGGTGGCCTTGGTTTTATTGATTCCCAGCTTCCGGCATATATGGGAATAATAATTGTTACAGTCGGTATGATGAGTGTGCCCATTTCTACTGCCGAGGACAGAGAAAGGGGAATATTAAAAAGGTTTCATTCGACACCGTTATCTCCGGCAATCTATCTTTTTGCCAATATCTTCACCTATTTTTTTATGTCATTCATTGGTGTAACCCTTCTTTTTTTATTAGGAAAATTCGTCTACCACGTCCAATATGGAGGAAACATTTTTAGTATACTGGCAGGTTTTACCATCTCCACTCTGTCTTTTTTCTCCTTCGGGTATCTTATTGCAAGTCTGTCGCCCACTGCTCGGGTAGCACAGGTAGCCGGAATGGTTACCGGCTTCCTTATGATGTTTCTTTCCGGAGCAGCCATACCTATTGAGGTCATAGGTGATAAAGTGGGAAGCATAAGTAAATTCCTGCCACTTACCTATGTAGTTCGCTTTTTGAAAGGTTTATGGGCAGGAAACAGCTGGGGATCACACTGGCTGGATTTAACTGTAATTCTGGGTCTTCTGGTGGTAGGAGCAATCTTATCTACTATAACCTTCAGGTGGGAATAATTATTTACTGATATATATCAGGATTCTAATAATATCATGTTAACCAGACATAAAATTGGAAACTCATTACTGGAACTTGTAACCGGTGATATAACCCGGGAAGAAACAGATGCCATAGTAAATGCCGCCAACAGGGAGCTTTCTCCGGGCGGCGGAGTATCCGGTGCCATTCACAGGGCAGCAGGGGCCCTGCTGTGGGAAGAAAGTAAAACCCTGGGAGGCTGCGATACCGGTGAGGCTAAACTTACTGGCGGATATAACCTTAAGGCGAAGTATGTGATTCATACCGTGGGTCCGATTTACAGTAGCAGTGAAAGCGACCCCAAAAATTTAAAAAACAGTTATTATAACAGTCTGATGCTGGCTTTTAAAAATAATATCGAAAGCATTTCCTTTCCCTCCATAAGCACCGGGATTTTCGGCTACCCGGTTGGAGAAGCTTCAATGATTGCTCTTAAGACCATTATCAGGTTTTTAAAAGAACATCAGGAAGTAAAACTGGTAAAGATGGTTCTTTTTTCAGAAAGGGACTATAACACCTATAAATCATCTCTGGAAAAGATTCTGGAAAATCAGGAATAAGAATCAGGAACACTTGGAATAGCCACAGTTTCTGCATACATAACAGCCGCCTTCAGGTTCCATTATGCCCCCGCACCCTTCTTCGGGACATATCATAACCGATCGGGGACCGCTGGTTACACCCAGGTCAAATTTATTGGATCCGTTCATATAAAAATCTATAGCTTTCCCCATGGCATCGGGACAGGAAAGAACATGGGTTTCAGAATCAGCAATACAGGTTATACATCTTATTCCCTCTACTTGTCTCTTTACCGATTCGATATTTATACCTGACCTGATAGCAATACTTATAAGCCTGCCCACTGCTTCGGTCAGTGCTGTGCATCCTTCCTCTCCTGTATTTATAAACACCTCGCATATTCCATTCTCATCCGAATTTACGGTTACATAAAGTTTTCCGCAGTTTCCGATTTTATATTTCTTGGTCATACCATGAGTAACTTCCGGCCTTGGTCGGGGTTTTAATTTTACCTCTCTTACTTCCTTTTTATTTTCTTCCTGCGTTTGCGTGGAAATTCCCTTTTTTATTTCTATTTTCTTATTATCACCAATCCCCTTAGACTCTCTGCTTTTGCCTTTTTTCTTTCCTTCTACCTGCAGAACCTGGGTATCCCTGCTTTTATCCCTGAATATGGTTATGCCTTTACAATCTAACCTGTATGCAAGCATATATACATTTTCCACATCCTGAACCGTGGCATCATTGGAGAAATTTACCGTTTTTGAAACTGCATTATCCACATACTTCTGAAAGACTGCCTGGGTTCTTACATGCCAATTTGGAGAAATCTCATGAGCGGTAACGAATATCCTCTTATATTTTGAGGGAACCTCATCAATATCCTTTAAAGTACCCTCTTCCGCTATTTTCTCCATTAACTCCTCGCTATAAAATCCTTCATCAATGGCTATCTTGTTAAAATATTTATTAACCTCCACTAATTTGTCATTATCCATAACATTTTTAACAAAGGACATGGCAAATAATGGCTCTACGCCGCTCGAGCAGTCTGCAATAATACTCAAAGTTCCAGTAGGAGCAATGGTGGTGGTAGTTGCATTTCTGATTTCATATCCGTCGGGGCTGTCATATATACTTCCCTTGAAATTAGGAAATATTCCCTTTTCCTTTGCCAGCTCTTTTGATGCGTTCTTCGATTCATCCTGAATAAAACTCATGATTTTTTGGGCAAGCTCCAAGGCTTCTTCGCTATCATAGGGAATACCAAGAATTATTAACAGATCGGCATATCCCATAACCCCCAATCCTATTTTTCTATTACCCTGCGCCATTTTCTTTATTTTATCCAGAGGATATCTACTCATATCGATAACATCATCCAAAAATCTTACTGCAGTATGAACAATCCTTCCCAATTTATTAAAATCTATTTTTTTAATGCCCTCTTCTTCTCTTATCATGTGTGCCAGATTTATGGATCCCAGGTTACAGGCTTCATAAGGGAGCAGGGGCTGTTCGCCGCAGTTTCTAACCACAATCCCATTAGCAATATAGGAATTACTTAAGGGCTCATTAAAATCGAAAACTTCCTTTTTTCCCGCATATTTTATCTCTGTTACCTTATCAATAAATTTATTATAGTAATTATTAGAGGAAAGCTTCTCAAACTTAAAAGAATCCAGTAATTCCTTCTTCCTTTCAAGAAGAAAACCTATCTCTTTCTGAAATCTCTTCTTGGATACACCACCCGAAATGAATAACTCATAATAATTATCATTTTTAGCTTTGTAACTTTTATTTTCTCCATTTTTATTAATATAAGAAAAGTTTTTTGAGAAAGAATATCTTCTGGTTAAAATATTTGATTTGATCCCTATACCCAGTAGTAATATTTGAATGCCTTTTAATAATTTTTGGGAAGATGAGCTAATTTTTATGGTTCCATCCGTATCATCTATATTCCCATCCGAACTAAAAATTCCTCTTAAAAATCCAACTGAAGTTTCTTTTGGCGCGGTGAATAGGCTTTCCGGAACTTCCTTATCTCGTGAAACACATACTTTGACTCCTAATTCTTTAAAGAATTCAACAAATCCCTTTGAATGATAGGAAAGATGGATTACTCCATTTTCTCTTTCTACTTCTTTTATATCATAGTTATACCACTCTTTTATTATTTGTTTAAAATATGAAGAAAGTTCTCTATCTTTACTTCCAAAAGTTAATCCAACCCTGTCTTCTCTTAACCAGCCATCACCTATTAGCCAGCCCATGATCTCCCCCAGTTCACCTGACCAGTATTCGGGCAGATTAAGAGCCTTTCTTTTAGTAAAATTGTTTAACTTCTTTACTTTTCCGTTATCAAATATCTTGATCTCTGACTGAAATTTACCCATCGGCTGAATTAAAATTTCTTCACCTTCTGTAATCTCAATAAGTTTTTTATATCCACCGGCAGTTAGTATTTTATGTTCTGGAGTGGCCTCAAGCTCATAGCCTGAATAAGTAACTAATTTATAAGTATCCTTCAATCCTCTATTCCAGGATCTTACATCTCCGCTTTCTAAAAAATCTAAATTATTATTGGAAAACTCCTTTGAAACTTTATATTCCAAAGCTCTTTTATCAAAAAGTATTTTTATATTCTCACCGGTACTTATCTTTTCATATAATTTTCCGGCTTTAATAAAACCATTATCGGTAGAAACTAAAGTATCCCCTGAAACACATGGATTGGTGCTTTCTATCTGTCCCAGATGCGGAGTAGGATTATCTTTGTTTAATCTGTCCAGGAATATAATGCCCGGATCGCCGTTTTTCCAGGCATGTTCCACAATTTTACCGAACACTTCTCTTGCCCTGTATTTATTCACCACTTCTTTGGTTCTGGGGTTTATGATTTCATAATCCTCATCATTTTCTACCGCTTTCATGAATTTTTCAGTCACTCCCACTGAAATATTGAAATTGGTCAACCTCTGGTTATTTTCCTTGGAGGTAATAAATTCCAGAATATCAGGATGATCTACTCTTAATATTCCCATATTTGCACCTCTCCTTGTTCCACCCTGTTTTATGGTATCAGTGGCTGCATTGAACACGGTCATAAAAGATATTGGACCACTCGAAACCCCTTTAGTGGAAAGAACTACATCGTTTTTTGGTCTTATATTGGAAAATGAATATCCCACTCCCCCGCCGGATTTCTGGATCAGTGCAGTTTCCTTTAATGCCTCAAAAATATCATTCATGGAATCGCCTACCGGCAGGACAAAGCAGGCTGCCAGCTGCTGGAGTTCCTTTCCCGCATTCATTAGAGTGGGAGAATTGGGGAGAAAATCAAGATTGGTCATAATATCAAAAAACTGTCTTTCTATTCTCTTTATTTCTGTCTCTGTTTTTTCATATTTTCTCTCGGCAGAGGCGATATTCCTGGCAACCCTTATAAACATATCCCTGGGATTCTCTAGAAGAATTCCCTCTTCGTCTCTTTTTAGATATCTTCTTTCCAGAACTTTTACCGCATTTTCAGACAAATGAATTTCTTTATTGAGGTAATAATCATCCTGATTCTTTTTATTTTTAGTTTTTTTTACATTATCTATTTCCATCAGCCGCTGCCTCCGATACCTTTAAAACTTCCAATTAACCACCCAAATAAATTAAAATTATCACTTAAAAATACCTTTTCTATCTTAAAAGCTGATTCCCAAAATAGAGAGAACTTAACCTTCAGTAGTACCATTGTACTATTTTATAATTATTTTTACTCTGCGAGTATAAATTATATAATTTTTTAGTAGATTTAAATCAGCTCATTATATTGTGTGTATGCATATAATAATACACTATATATTGTATGTCAATAGAGATTTCATTTTATTTTCCGATAATCATACAAAAATAAATATAATGTTATGATTGATTAATCGATTTTTTAAAAAATATAAAAAACATCTGGATAAATGATAAGCAATTTTGGAGTATTTCAGTTTAACTTAAAAATTTTTCAAGTTACTAATACAATAACAGAATTATTTTTGATATAATAGCTTACCTGGTACAGGCAAAAAGTTCTTATAATTTTAAGAATTTCTTTATTTTATAAAGGTATTAAAGCTAAGGAAATGGTATGAGCTCAGTTATCAAAAAGAGAAGAAGAAAAATGAGAAAGAAAAAGCATAAAAAAATGCTCAAAAAAACAAGATGGCAAAGAAGAAATAAATGATAATATTAATAATTCTTTAAGATTTTTAATCCGTCTTTCTTATTATGGGAATTAGCCTGCTTTCCAAAAATTCCTCATCCTCATCCATTTCTTCTTTATATAAGAACCAGTTTTCGATATGCTCAGCAGAACCTTCCGGAGGTATTTTTTTTAAACTTCCCAGCGTTTCCATTTCAAGTATATCCGGGCTGGTATAAACTTCCGTATTTACCCCAAAATCAGGATATTTAGCATCCGGATTATAATCATATTTTTTTATAAAAAGATAGCGGTCAAGACTATAAGCTATCCAGCCAAGCGTATTTAAGACTCCAATTTTCTGATTGCTCTTTGCACCAGGATCCTGCTTTACCTGTATAAATTTATCCCCCCAGATAAATCTGGCATCCTTCATCCAGGTATAAGGCCACAGAACCAGGGGGCGTGCCGGAAGAAGATTTTCCTCTCCGGATTTATAGGGTTCCTGTGGTATTATGGCTCTTCCTCCTTTGGCCATTACTGTAATTGCCCATGGTGCTGCCTCTACTTCCCAGAGATTCTTATTGATTAATCTATGCAGCACCCTGACATGATTGCCCGAACCGAACGTTATTTCTATTTCTTTTTGAATTCCGGTTGTATCTTCCGTATCCTGAATAAGTTTTAGAGTTTTTCCATCCAACTTGTAACCGACCGATTTATTATCAGGAAAATAGGTACGGGGCATGACCTCGGGCGCGTGCCATAGTCTGTGACCTCCGTACAGCAGCCACTCATTTCCACCAACTTTACCCTGCTGCTGCTTTATTTCCCCTAAAATATTCTCCTCTTCTATGAAAGAAAGCCAGATAATTCTTGGACCCACGTCGGTGGTAATAATTAATTCTATTTCCTCATTGATTAAGCGGATACATTTCCCCCAGCCTCCGTATTTAAAATTCTCTTCAATTTTCATAATGTCCCTTTCATAAATTTTAGGTATTTTATTAATAATTATCTCTTATATTCAGTGCTCTTTCTACCATTCCATAATTATTTGCTGCATTCCAGCATAAATATCCCTCTATTTTTAGATCCTCAGCTGCTTTTATCTGTTCCAATATTTCTTTTTCGGTATATTTTACCCTCAGGCTAAATGCCTGTATCCAGGGAATTATCATACACTCCGTATCATCTATTCTTGATAAACCTCTTTTGAGGGTATAATTTACCACTTCATAAGGGTGGCTTTCAGGAAGTTTATACCCTAAAAAATTGGAAGAATAATGAGACGGATAGGGCATGGGATATATATAATCCACATACGGCACTATATCTTCCAACATCTGCCCTATATTCTGATCATTATCGGCTATAAAAACCCACCCAAAAACATCCACTGATATTTTTATAAAATAACCTTTGGTTTCTTCCCTTACTCTTTTTAAAAAATTAGTTATAGCCCAGACCTTTGTATTATCAGCGGTATTATAAGTGTATTCGGCATAAGCTATATTCCCTCTGGCCGGTGCTCTTATATAATCGAACTGAATCTCTTTAATCCCTTTGGAAACAAGTTCTTTTATAAGCTCTATGTAATAATCCCAGACCTGTTCACAATAAATATCGGGCCAGTAAGAACCTTCCGAATAAAGCGGCTTTCCTGTTCTGGAATCCTTAATGGCAAACTCTGTTCTGGATTTTGGCAGAATACTATCTTTAAAAACAACGAATCGGGCTATGCCGTAAATTTTCCTGGCATCCATTTCCTTTATCAACAAATCCAGGTCATAATAATTTTTATTTGCTCCTATTTCCTTTGCCAGTTCCACGTCTGTATCATAATCGATATAACCCCAGTCATCCTTGACATCGAATACTACACTGTTTAACTCGGTTTCACCTATTAATTTATAGATCTTATCCCTTTTTTCCTTGCTGGCTGCATTAAATCCGCTTAGGTACACTGCTTTTTGCGTTCCCGGCTTTATCTTCCAGTAAATGTAGGGATCATGATCTAAAAAATTCAGGCCAACCTGAGCTTCCAAATTACTTATGGGAATAATAAATAAAGCAAAAGTTAATGATGCAATAAGAATTTTTACTGCAATCATTAACTTTTTTTGTTTTCTCTCCATATTTCTATTTCAAATCACTGTAAAATCCCGGAGCTTCTTTATTTTTTAATCAATTCAGGCTATTAATACAAAGTTATTAGTTATTATATACTATTTATTTATTAAATTGCTAATATTTCTATCAATAATTATTTGGGTATAATTATAATATAATTAAAAAATTACGGGTTAAAAAATACCGACATTACAATAAGCTTCTATTTATAAAAACCAATAATTTAAGAAATTACAAATCTCTGACAGCGGGGGCAAAAATAGGTACCCCGCCCGGATACGTTTATTCTTCTAATTTTAGTATTACATTTGGGACAATTAACGTTTTTGTTCCGGTTTCTGCTTAAATAGAAGCCCGGATATCTTTCCATCTCCGCATTTGATTTTACCGCCGTTCCCAGAACTATTCCAATGTTATTATATATTCTCTCCAATTTCCTTTTATCCAGTAAACCTACCCTGGTTTCCGGATGTATACCTGATTGAAATAAAATCTCATCCGTATATATATTACCCACACCGGCTATAAAACTCTGATCCAGCAGTACGGATTTTATCTTCCCTTTTCTTTTTCTTATGAGATTATAAAAATCACTTTTATTGATCTCCAAAGCATCCGGTCCCAGACCCTTGCTGTTTATAAAACCGGCCAGTGAGTCAGCCAGGTATATTCTTCCGAACATTCTCATACATTTAAAAACCAGATTTAAACCAGAAGAAAAAGTTAAAATCATTCTGGTATAATAAGGAATCTTGTTCTCATCTTTAAAATATTCAAGCGATCCGGTCATCCCAAAATGAAAAACCAAAAAAAATCCACGGCTGGTCTTTACAAACAGATATTTGCCGTAGCGATAAGCAGATATAAATATGGCACCCATAAGTTTTTCTTTTAATCTACTTGCGGAAACATTACCCAGTATCTTCTTGTTAACTACTTTCAGGTCCGTTATTTCCTTACCAAGAAATTTGCGTTCAAAATATTCCTTTAAACTCTGTACTTCGGGAAGTTCAGGCATAATTTTAACTCTATACAGGATTATTTTTTAATTTCATTTCCAATTCTATTTCATCTCTGATGGGAATTCCATAATTTCCCACTAGCGGTATGGAGGGCTTTATTTTTCTAGATTCATTAACTGCCGCCGGGTATATTTTTATTATCTGGAAACCTCTTTTCTGGTAAAACTTTAGGGCATCTATATTATCATTGGTAGTTATTAACCAGATTCTTCCGGCTTTTACCTTGTCTGCCAGCTCTATTACCCTATCTATCAGCCCGGTTCCTATGCCTCTCCCTTCCAGCAGGCTATCCAGGCTGGTTATTTCTATATCCTTGTCTTCCATTTTAAAAGTAATCAGACCCTTATTTTTACCATCGATTTCCGCAACAAAGCCTTCCAGCTTATCATAATAATGTTTCCGACCTCTGGTTACCATAAAATCACTCCCCCAGTGCGCTTTAATAAATTCTTTAACCCACACCTTATCTTGGGGTCCGATTTCACGTATTTTAATTTTCACAGGTATCTTCTCCATTATTTTTTATCCTTAACATCATATCACCGAACCTTTTTTTATTTCCAGCAAAATATAAGCTCTGGTAACTATATATAAACGCCAGTAAAACCTATCTCCGTATTAGATAATCAGAGGGGAGCCCGTTTATAGGCTCCCCTCTGATATTTATCTTCCTAAAAAGAAACTTAAAAGACTAAAACTATTTTTCCTTTTTATCTATCCTATCCATTTCATCCATTATCTGTTTTATTTTCTTTTTCTCCCAGGAAACTCCGGCAATTCTATGAAATACAAACACTCCCATGGCATGCCAGAAAATACCAATTCCCCAGAAAACGGTTACCCAGTAAAACCACAGAGTCCCCGGACTGGTAATCAGATTGATTACTATCAGCACTACGTTTACTCCCAGGTAAGCAAATAAATGGGCGTAAAAACCTTTGATCTCTTCAACTCTTCTTTTTGCTATATTGTATTTTTCTTCATCGATTTTCATATCATTCATTATTTTGCTCCCCCTCTTCTATTTTTTATATTTTTCATATTCATTTGATAGCATGAAAATCCAGAAGAAGTAACACTCTAAAAAACAAAGTGCAC
>CAZSVM010000020.1:0-46738 GCA_964610315.1 uncultured Actinomycetota bacterium | reverse complement strand
TTCAAAAACATTGATTCTAAACGCTCTTTAATACTTTGTGACATTTTATCCCCTTAAAATATCCTCTAGCACCTACTAATGATACTAATTAAATTTACTCTAAGTCTTTCAGGTTTACTGCATAAAAATACTAAAAACTTATTCCAATAATCATAATACCTTTTTAACTATTTTATTTGAAGATAAAAGATTCCAATAATTATATAAAACACTTTGCAATTATTATTTATTTATAGAATAAATTAAACAAATTCTTGAGTATTATATTAGAAAATAATACTATAGGTCAAAGAGAGGGCACTCAATTTAAGGAGAGTATACATAAATTAACAATCAAGGGAGAATAAACTAATCATCTTTATCTTCATCTTCCTCTATCTGTTTCTGAATTTTAACACTTTCAAATTTAATTTCTTGAATATAAGAATTCATGACCTGTAATTGTAAAATACTTTCAAAATCAGGGTCAATAGTCAATAAGGAAACATTTACATGGAGTATAGAAATTGCAGTATTTTGTAACGGATCAGCTAATCCATAATTGCTTGGACCAACCAATAAAATCTTGTTTTGAGACTTATCCATTAAACCTAAGCGATAGAACCCCTTTGAACCTCCATGTATACTATCACAAGAAAGATTATAAAAAGGATGCAGATGACTAACTTTGACATGTTTTTCTAATTCGGTAAAATTTCTATTATTTAAAATTGACCTCGGAATCCAATTATAGTCTCCAGAAGTTTTTCCAAAATCATCACCATATCTTTGATCTAATGCATTCACTTTCCTTTCAAGCTTTCTTACTATTCTTAAATCTAAAGCTTTATAGCCTAGTTTTTTATAATGAGTTCTATAGTCCTTTGCTTCTTTATACGCTCGCACATTAGCATAATCAAGGTATCTTTCGGAGATTTCATTATTTTCCTTTGATAAAAAAAATGAAATTACCGCAAGTTCACGCAAACTCCTCCATCTAGCATTGGCACCATCAGCATAACCTGTCTTTAATAGTATAAGAATTTCATTTGCGATATGTAATGCCCTCGCATGAATATTTATTAAAGCTGCTCGTTTAAAATTATTTGTATTGTCTGTTGTTTTTGCTAATTTATTACTGTGACCTTCACCTGATTCTAGAGATATTTTAATAAGACATTCTAATAAATCAATAGGTTTTTCCCATCTCTGATATAATCTGCTTTCAAACCTTTTTTGATATTTTCTTTGATAATCCAACATTTGTTTGCTATTCTTATTAAGGCTTTTCCTCACTATTTCAGAAGATTTTGGCAAACATTCTCTGGTTACCACCCTCATCATCTTTTTTATAATCTTTCCTGTAGGTAAATCTTTCTTTTTCTGAATATAAACTTCTAATAACTTAGTAACTAAAGAATCACTAAATGATTCATCAGATTTACTGGAATTTTCTAATTCTTTTTTTGTATTTGATAAATAAATTTCAACTCGATCTATATCAATATATTTTTCTATTTCAGTAAAAATTCTATTAAATTGAGGATAATCATTTTCAACTCTTTTTTTGAATATACTATAATAACGCTTGTCAACCTTATCTAATTTAAATGAAATGGCAAGCTTAATATCTTTTCTTATATTAGTATATTTATTTTTTATTATTCCTATTTTACCTTTAGGTAGTTTAAACTTTAGAATATTTTTCTGATTTAGATTATTGAAAAAATTTTGAATCAAGTTCCCGTAGATAAAAGCCGTAAATCTTTTTAGGAAAAATTCTTGAATAATTTTCGATTTGGAATGGCTATATATTATATTTAATAATCCCTCTTTTACCTTGTCTAAATCTTTATAAAATTTCTTCTTAGCCATTTTGTTTTTCTACTAATTAATGAAAATATAATTACTAAATTATAAAAAATCATCTATACATTTAAAAGGAGAAAATTTTTAGTTTTAATAATTTTTTAAACAATTTAATATTAATATTTATATAACTTCTATATAACTATTCTAATAATATTTATTTATAAAGAATAAGGAAATAAGCTATGCTATAGAGGATTTAATTTAAAAATTGTTATGTCTTTTATTTTGATAATATAACTAATACTGATAATATTACTAATATTGAAATCTATTTAATTGAATTATTCTAAAATATAATGACTCTAAAAAATAAAATTAAAAACAAATTGTGTCTTTTATTTTTAGATGAATCCGGTCATCATGGCTTAAGAAAAATAAATCAAGAATATCCTATATTTCTACTTGCCTGTTGTATATTTGAAGAAAATTATTTCAAAAACATATTTACTAAAAAAGTAGAAGAATTAAAAATAAAACATTTTGGCAGTAAAGATATAATACTGCACTCAAGGGATATTAGAAAATGGCAAAAAGAATTCAAATGTCTAGGTGACCTAAATAAAAGATTAGTTTTTTATAAAGACCTAGATAATTTAATAAAGAATTCTGAATTTTCAATTATCGCTTCTGCAATAAATAAAAATAAACTAATTGAGCAATATGGACCCAGAGCAGATAACCCCTATGATATATCTCTTTCTTTCATCTTAGAAAGAAGTGTTTTCTATACCGACAATATTAAATGCAATCATATTGGTATAATAGCAGAATCAAGGGGTAAAAAAGAAGACGACCAGTTATATAATCAATATCAGCTTATATTGTCCAATGGAACTCATTATGTTACCAGTACAAGATTCAAAGAAAAAATTAAGTTTTTTAAATTTATTGGTAAAAATGAAAATAATATTGGAACTCAAATCTCAGATTTAATTGCATATCCAATTGCTACAAAGATAATATATCCAGAAAGAGTTAATTTAGCATTCGAAGTATTAGAAAATAAAATTTATAGGCAATTTCCGGGATCTGATTATTTAGGATATGGATTGAAAATGTTCCCATAAATGAAACAAGCCCCCTCGGGGACTTGCCGATCGTGATCCACGATCCACTAATAATTTAACAATTTTACGATATGTTTGTCAAGTTCATTCTCCTTAATCGTTATTTAGAAATAGCTTCTAATTTTTTTTCTCAAATAATTCTTGTACTAAACAGAAAAAACAAATTGAAATAATATGGATCACATGTATAATTGAAACTGTAAAATTAAGCCTATAACAGTGTAAAAACTGTAAGGACACCTTAAGAAATATATCCTATTTAGCTGAGCTTATAAGATAAAAAATAATTGGAGTTAGCCTGTAAGCCGAGATATGTACTAACAAATCCATAATTTCTTATCTTCTTGACTTTTCTCCCAAAAACTGGTCCAAGTTGAAAGTTAGTATTTGGGGCAGTAAAATAGAAAAATAAAGGAAATGAATATGCCAAGAAAACGCTACACACCAGAACAGATCATAAACTCCCTTAGGTAAGCAGAAGCGCTTCGATGAATACAGCCGGGAGTGTCTGCTATCCTTTGCCTCAAGAAGGATAACTTCTAGAGAGGTCGTAGAGTTTCTGGCAGATCTATTCTGTAGGAGAGGACTCCCTGAATATATACGTTCAGACAATGGCAGCGAATTCACTGCCAAAAGAATGAGGAAGTTTATCAGTAATTTTTAGGGACTTATCCCGTATTTATAGAACCGGAAAGCCCCTGGGAGAAGGCTACATAGAGTCATTTAACTTAAAAGATGAGGGATGAATTTATTAAAAGATTTGTGGACCTTTAGAAAGGAATTAATATTGAATTTTAAAAAAATATTATTAGTTAATATATTGGTCATAGCTCTCATGCTGTTTATTTCTCCTTCTGCATTAAATGCAGATTATGAGCCAGAGTTATGCGAAACAGATCAGGATGTACCTTTAGAAGAGGCCAACTGGACCTTAAAATCACCCTGCGGGCAGGATATTGTAAGAGTCTGTGCTCTTGCTGTTGGTGTTGATGCATACGGCACCATCTCGGATGGAGACTTCGGAGGATATGCGCATCATGCGTTTAATGTAGTAGGAATCGGGACTGATGAAGTCACTATTTCTGAAGTGGATCAGCAAGCTGGTTGGATTCAGATATGGTATCCATGCGAGTATACCTACCAGCCTTCTGCTTACATTAATGTGGACAAATCAGCTCGTAAACATGCTGAAATCGAAGCTGTGGTGTCATGCTGTAATGTTGAAGCAGCATATACACTTACTGTTACCGGACCGGAATCCTATACTTTTACTGAAAACGGCGTTACAGATAGTGATCCATGGGTTAATACTTGGTCTTTAGATCTTTTACCTGGTGATTATTTAGTTACGTTTGAAACAGATTGTGCAAGTGCTAAAACTGAATTTACTGTAGAAGCATTAGGTATACAGGAGTCGCCGTTTACCAGGTTTAGTTATGTTTATTATATTATCGGTTTTATACTAATTGTTGCAGGAGGCGTTGCCTCTGTTAAGATTTCAAGGCTTCTTAAGAGAAAGAAGCAGAAATAAAAGATAGATTTTACTGATTGCATTGTTCTATGAAAACTTAGGCCCTAGCTTAAAAACTGGACCAAAGTTTGGGGTAAGGTCAGGTATGTTCTATCTTACCGGCTTATAGCATAAAAAATTATTGGAGTTAGTCTATGAGCCGATTTACAAACTAAAAATACTCCGAAGATTTATTTAAGGCTAAAATAAAGTAAAAATAACAAAATATCCCTTTTCATATAAATTTAAAAAATATTCTTATGAATCCAGCATAAACAAACATATTTAATAACATAGGCGGATTCTTAAAATTTTATAAAAAAGAAGAATTTTAATATTAAAAAAGGTAGTTACTTACTATTAATAAACAGTTATTGAAATAAAACCTCTATAAATCAGCTCTGAAATATAGCCAAAAACTAGCCAGAAAGGTAAGTATAAAAAATTTACCACTCCCAGCAAGGTCCATCTTCCCTTATATTCCCAGGGACACTTTTTTATGGTTAGTTTTAGTATATAGCCATAGACAAATTCTCCAATAAATATAACTGCCAGGTAGATAAAACCCCTGATTACAAAAGGAATGAACTTGATTGAATTATATAGAGGACCGATTATTATTCCCCATACGCCGTAAAGAGGAAACATCCATAAATAAGACCTGCCTTTAAAAGAAATATCCCTGTATCTGATATAATCGTGTATCGAAGAAAAAAATACTTCGACTCCGACTCCAAAAAAACTAAAAATTAAAAATAAGATAAGATATTTCATATCCGGATATTATCATTTTATTTTTTATTTGCTGGAATCTTTAACTGCAAATATTGCCAATAAAAGAGAGTAATTAATTATAACTCTCTGCCTGGTTATAAGCTAAAATTACTTAAAAGATATATTTAAATTTGTAATAAATAAAACAGATAAATCGGTTATTTCCTGGTCAATGTAAAATTCAGGTTTGTTCCCGTAATTTCATTGCCATCGGCATCCAGCATCTCGACCGCATTCTGGGATACTATCTTGAAGTACTGTTCAACGCTTTTGCCGTCGGCAGCCAGCAGCACCAGCCTGCCTTCCTTATCGATTTCCCAGTTGCCGGTTGTTACGTAGGGTTCCACGTCCCTGCCCAGATAAGTAAATGAAAATGTATAAGTATAATCAGGATTAAGTGTCAGATCCGCCTGAATGCCTTCACAGTCGGCACACGGAATTATTCCTCCAAAATTGCCTTCGATTTTAACTCTGGAGCAACCGCCAAGTAGTATCCCGAATAAGAATACCGCCAGCAAAACCAAAACAAATATTTTTATCCTGTAATTATTCATGCTATTTTTTCCTTTCCAATACTTTTATAAGTAATTATTTTTTTATGGTATAATTTATCCTTTCCATAATAGACGGATGGCTGTACAGAATAAATTCTATAACTGGACCCGGGCTGACTTCTGAAAGGTTTGACTCGGCAAGATTTTTAAATAAACTAACCTGTGTTTCCGGATCTCCGGTTAATATCACGGAATAACTGTCAGCCTGCCTCTCATAAAACCTGGATATCGAATTTTGAACCGGCAGGCTTATAAAACTTACAAGGGTAAAAAAGATAAAAATAATAAATGCTGCCCTGATATTGGAATTTAACTGCAGTTTTACCAGTATAATTTTCATTATAAAAAAGAGAACCCCAATACTGACCGCACCCATTATTATGCTTTTAAAAATATGTCTGTATTTCCAGTGGCTGATTTCATGGGCTATCACGGAAAGTACTTCTTTTCTTGAATATTTATTCAAAAGATTGTCATAAATTACAATTCTTTTTGAAACACCGAAACCGGTAAAGTAGGCATTCACGGTATTTGTTCTTCTGCTCGCATCAGCCACAAGAATCTGGCCGACTTTCAGTCCGGCTTTATCGACCATATTGATAATTCCTGTTTCAAGCTCCTTATCCTTCAATGGTTCAAACTTATAAAAAAGAGGATCAATAACAAGCGGAGAAATTATAAGGCTTAATATAAAAAACAATATAAATACTGCCGCCGTAATCACCCACCAGTATTTAGGGTTATGGATAAGCAGTGAATATATTATTGTAAGAGCGGAAACAGAGATAACAAAAGATAATGCCCTGGATTTGGCAACGTCTAAAAACCAAGATCCAATAGTCTGGCTGGAAAGACCATAGTAATGCTCAATAACAAATCCCCGGTAATACTGCAGTGGAAGAAGGATTATATAAAGAAGTATGAAAAAAACGGCAAAATATACTGCTGCTTTCAGGACCGAAATATTGGAACCGGGTGTGAAATATTTCCAGATGATTAAGACTATTACCCCTATTGAGGCCCATTCAATAAATCTCTGGCCTATATAAAGCAGCAGGGATGCCTTGTTATAGTTAAATGCTCTGGTGAGGAAATTTTTATCAAAATATTTTAATACTTCTTTATTTTCAGTAACTCTGGATAAGAGAACAGCAAATAATAAAATTATCAGTACTATAATGGCCAATAATCCCAGAAAAACAAAAACCCAGATTAATCTATTTTTATCAAACATTCTGACGCTTTTCTTTAATGTCCGAAATTTTTGTATTAAACCTTTTATATACTATTATACGCTTAATGGCAGAGTGTTAATACAGAATTTGTACAAATCCTAAGTTTATATACGGACAGCCGGCAAATAGTTTTTTAACAAATCAGGAAATCAGGAAAAGAAAAAGATAACACCTTCAGACTCCCTACCTATACCAATGTATAGTAAAAAACCAATAAAAAGAGTGGTGTATATTGAAATTCTTCATTGTATAATCGCGGCATGTTTGAATAAAAATTACAGCCATTTGAAATGGCTGATTATATAAAGCAAGCACTCCTAGATGACCCAGCATAAGCTCCATGTTACCATGGAGCTTATGCAATTATAAATTATAATTATATAAAATTATGATTCGGCTTCTTCCATATCTCTTAATATTTCCTCATACTTTTCAGCCTGTTTTTTGATCTCCGCAGATTTTTCCATTATTAATCCGCATGTCTTACTGCAGCATTTCTGCATTTGTTCTTTAATCAGTTCCCGGGTTTTCTCACCGCTGCGGGGTGCTATAAGAAGTCCCGCTACGATTCCCAATCCGAAAACAAACAGTGTGTAGCCGAATATATTCGAATTATTCATGTTATTTTTGCTCCCTTCTGGCTCTTCTTCTTTTCCTTGCCCTTATAGCCTGCCATACTATAATCAGTATTATTCCTATTAAAATCCACACCGGGGCAGTTGCAATCAGAGCCACTACCAGCGCATTAAATACGGTTACTAGCCCTCTTAAGCCTCTTTTCAATGCTTCCACGAAACCCCAACCGTCACCGGTTGTAATAGGTTCCGGTTCATGGAAGGCAACATCGATGGTGGAGTAAGATACCATATCATCCAGGTAGTTCATTCTTCCCTTGATTATTTCGATTTGTTCCTGAACGTTACTCAGCTCTCTCTGGACCTCTATGCTGTCGCTAACCTTTGTTGACTTCTTCATCAATTCCAGAAGAACATCTTCCTGGGCCTGGTAATTCCTTAGCCTGCTCTCAAGGTCGGTATATTCCTGGGTTATATCCTGCCCGGAGCTTGAAATACTTTTAATGGTTCCCATTTGCTTAATTCTATCCAGGGCGGAATTATAGTTATTGGAAGGAACCCTTATGGTAACATAACCGCTGGTCAGGTTACCCTCGGAATCGGAATAACTCTGGCTGTTGGAAACAAAACCGCCGCTCTGATCTGCAAGGCTGGTCAGTGCAAACAGGGTCTCGTCGAATTTCCCCTTCTCGATCTCCAGCTCGATATAAGCGGTTTTAATAACCTTCCTGTCGCCGGCAATAACAGTCTCGCCGTATTGAGTTGTGTTATCGGTATCTGCAGCTTTTTCCTCAAGAGTTGCAGATCCCTCTGCAGCCGTCATTTCTCCCTGTGCCGGAACTTCTTCCATTGCCGGCATTTCCCTGGGAGCCTCGGCCTCGTCACTTGTTGCCGTTGCAGCAGATCTGAAACACCCTGCAGAAATTATTCCGGTTACCAGGACAGCAGCAAGAAAAATTAGAAATAATTTAGATGACAGGCTTTTGATTTTCATTTATACCTCCATTACTCCAAAATAGAATTTAATATTAAAATTTATTTTGATATTAAAATTATAACTTATTCTGTAATACTTATTAACCATAATTATTACCTGAAGAAAAAATATAAACTCCGCATCTATTTTCCGGTTAAATTAAATTCATAATATATATTCGTAGAATAGCCACCTTAAATGAGGTATGAATAGAAAAATTTTTGAATTTGAATCTGGTTTCCCGGTATCTTCCGCTATGTCTTTACCGATATTTTCTCCGGTACCGGTTACCACTTACCGGTAGAGATATATTCATCTATGGCTCTGGCTGCATTCTTCCCGGCACCCATTGCCAGTATAACCGTTGCCGCGCCGGTAACTATATCCCCACCCGCAAAAACACCTTTCACGTTGGTTTTTCCGGTTACCGAGTCAGCCTTTATATTGCCCCATTTGGTAAGTTCCAGGTGGGGAATGGTAGAAGTAAGAAGCGGGTTGGGTCCCTGCCCTATGGCCATAATTACTACATCGACTTCTATATCGAATTCCGAGCCCTCAATCGGTATGGGTCTTCTCCTACCCGACTGATCGGGCTCTCCCAGTTCCATTTTAATGCATCTTATTTTATCCACCCAACCGTCTTTACCCAGGATTTCAACCGGATTGGTAAGCAGTTTGAATTCGATGCCTTCTTCTTTGCCATGCTCTATTTCTTCATCTCTTGCCGGCATTTCCTTTTCGCTTCTCCTGTATATCAGATATACTTTTTCCGCTCCTAGTCTCATGGCTGTCCTGGCTGAGTCCATGGCCACGTTTCCTCCGCCCACTACCGCTACCCGGAGTCCCCTGACAATAGGGGTATCACATTCCGGGAACTTGTAGGCTTTCATTAGATTGGATCTGGTAAGATATTCGTTTGCCGAATAAACCCCGTTTAGATTCTCTCCGGGAATGCCCATAAAATAAGGAAGACCAGCCCCGGTAGATATGAAGACTGCCCTGAATTCTCTGGAAAACAGATCATCCAGGGTTAATGTTTTTCCTATTACCATATTTACTTCCACTTTTACTCCCAGGCTTTTTACATAATCGATCTCTTTTCTTACTATTTCCTTGGGAAGCCTGAATTCGGGAATACCATAGACCAGAACTCCTCCCGGTTTATGCAGCGCCTCGAATATGGTTACCTGATAGCCCATTTTTGCCAGCTCGGCCGCGCAGGTAAGACCGGCAGGACCGGAGCCAATTACGGCTACTTTTTCCCTGGTGCATTCCCTGGTAACTTCCAACCAGGCACATTTCTTGATTCCTTCCGCTATGTGCTTCATTTCCCGGTCCGCCACATAGCGCTCCAGCCTCCCGATGGCTACCGGTTCTCCTTTGATTCCCAATATGCATTCTTTCTCGCACTGGTCCTCCTGGGGACATACCCTGCCGCATATTGCCGGAAGGCCATTTTTCTCTCTTATTTTTTCCAGGGCTTCATCGAACTTTTTTTCATGAATCAATTTAATAAAACCTTTTATATCTATTTCTACCGGACAGCCTTTTATACACCCGGGATTTTTACACTGGATACACCTGGACGCCTCTCTAACCGCATCTTCCTCGGAATATCCCAGTGTAACTTCATTGAAATTCTTACTCCTCTTTGCGGGATCCTGTTCGGGCATTGCTACCCGGGGAATTTTTTCCTTTTTCGGCTTTTTTCTATTAGTTTTTTCGGCCATATTTTCCTATTTTTTAAATATTACTTTACCGGGAATTATACACCGGCAATAAATAGTATTGATGCCGTACTGTTACTTTTCCTCCAGCCGGCACTGGTGTTCATAACTGTCCATACATTCCTTTTCATGATCACAATAAATTTTTTGCCTGGACAGCAGCAGGTCAAAATTAACCTGATGCCCATCGAATTCGGGACCATTCACACATACAAACCTGGTTTTTCCTCCTACTTCCACTCTGCATGCCCCACACATTCCGGTTCCGTCAACCATTATGGAGTTAAGGGAAACTATGGTTTTTATACCAAAAGGCCTGGTTACTTCGGATACGGCATACATCATAAGAGCCGGACCAATGGCAATAACCCTTTCGATATCCGTTTTTTTATTGGTACTGCCGGCTAAATTTTTCTCCAGATAATCCTTTAGAAATCCGGATACAAATCCGTGATATCCTTCGGAACCGTCATCGGTACATATATACAGTTCATCCGATATACCCGCCATTTCTTTTCTTAAAATAATAAAATCCCTATTTTTAGCACCGATAATAGAGATCAGGTAATTACCCGCTTTTTTCATTTCCCTGGCGATGGGTAGAATGGGAGCGGTTCCTACCCCGCCACCTACACAGATTACTTTTCCAAAGTTTTCGATTTCGGAAGCATTTCCAAGGGGTCCCACCACATCCAGTATGACGTCCCCTTCCTTTAACCGGGACAGAAGCGAGGTGGTTTTCCCTACTCTCATGGAAACCAGCATGATTATTCCCCTGGCCCTGTCATAACCGGCAATAGTTAAGGGAATTCTTTCTCCTTCCTCGTTAATCCTTATAATCACAAATTGACCGGCTTTCGCCTTATCTGCTATCAGGGGAGCATTAAGATAGAGCCGGTCTATATTTTCTGCTAATTTCTCTTTCTTTACGATTTTATACAAATTCCTACCGCCGTTAATAACACCTACAAATGTTTTTTATTTTAATTAAAAATAAAATAGGCACAAGACTTTTTTACAAAAAAATTTAAATACGCCGGTTAATGTAGCTAAAAATCTTTATTATTACTCTTTATTCCTGCCCTTATTTCGCCCCTATTTCCTGCCTATATTTTTATCCAATCCGGCCGCAATTTCTTCAATCGATTTCTTGAATTCCTGGTCCGCATCGCAGGGAGAAGAAAATTTCAGATCCGATTCTCTTACTCTTTCACTGTAAGGAAGCTTCCCCAGAATTATAAAATCACCCAGGTTGTCTTTTATCAGTTTTTCCTCTTCATCACTTCTTAATTTATTTACCACTATAAATAGGGTCTTAATTCCCAGATCCTGAGACATCTTTCTAACTGCCCAGGCAGTCTGGACACTCCTCAGTCCCGGTTCCACTACAATAACCAGTGCATCCATACTTTCACAGGTTCCTCTGCCCAGGTGTTCTATCCCTGCTTCCATATCCAGGATTACGATTTCCTCACTCCTGATTACAAGATGCCTGAAAAGACTTTTTAAAAGAACATTTTCAGGGCAGTAACATCCGCTGCCTCCTGCTTTTATGGTGCCGGCAACCAGAAGCCTTACTCCGTCGACATCTATTCCGAACTTCTCGGGAATATCATCCACCTTGGGATTTAATTTAAAGAACGCTCCATATCCTCCCGGTTTGGCTCCGGTTCTTTCCTCGATTAATTCCTTCATTTCTATGAGTGGTGTAATTTTTAAAGCTGTTTTATAATCAATTCCCAGAGCCGAAGCCAGATTTGCATCAGGATCGGCATCAACTGCAATCACTTTGTAGTTTTTACGGGCATAATACCTGGCAAGGCAGGCTGCCAGAGTTGTTTTGCCTACCCCACCCTTACCTGATATAGCAATTTTCATTTAAAATAAACTCCTTAATTATAATTAGTTTTTTACCATCCTCTGCTGGCACCGCCTCCGCCGGAGGATCCTCCACCGAAACCGCCGAAACCTCCACCCCCGGAAGACCTGCTGCCGCCGCTTGTTCCGCCTCCGCCGGTCCAGTAGGAAGAGGATCTTCTTTTCCTTGGTATGGATACTTCCTTCTTATCATGATATCCGCAATTCGAACAAGTTCTTTCTATAAGTTTCTTACCGGCTTCCGTGTAAGTGGCAGCCTTTAATATGGTTGACTTTATCCTCAACTTAAATTTCCTGCACCTCGGACATCTTTTTTTAAATAAGCTAACCAGTATTCCGGTAACAATCATTATAAAGGGGATTGCCAGGCATAAAACCCAGCCAAAACGCAATATGGATAAGAAACCGGTCAGAGGCGCTGTTGATGAAGCCTCGGCAGTAACCGGTACCGCACTTGCAAGTTCCGAGCTAATCGGCTTCAGACCTTCTTCCTGGTATATTTGATCACCGATAGCAATAATAGCGTTATACAGAGCGGTATAGAAATCACCTTTTACAAGATTGGGAATAATTATATTATCGGCAATATTACCGGCCTCCAGGTCCGTAATAACCCCTTCCAGGCCATAACCTACTTCTATTCTCAGGGGCCTCTTACCGGCTTCTCCTTCTATACCTATCAGGATAAGGATTCCGTTATCTTCCTTTTCTTTACCTATTCCCCACTTCTCAAACAAACCGACTGCATATTCCTCTTCGGTTAGCCCCTGCAGGTTATCTACTATGGCTACCGCTATTTCGCTGCCGGTATCTTTTTCTATCCTTGATGCCAGAGCCTCCAGACTGCTTCTGGAGCTGCCGTCCAGCTTATTGACATAATCGTTTATAAATCCGGTGTAATCCGGAAAGTTAACTCCATTATCATCAGAGTGGATAAACGCCGGGAAAGAGAAGAAAAAAATTAAGAAGAATATAAAAAATATAATTAATCTTTTTTTTATTTTAATTAAAGTTTGCCCCATGATTTATTCTAATTCCAGATTTACCTCCGGAGCTATTTCGGCACCTTCTTCCGCTTCAAAGAATTCCTTTGGTTCGAATGCAAACCAGCCGGCAATTATATTTCTGGGAAACAACTTTATATAGGTATTATAGTCCCCGACCGTGTCATTAAATCTCCCTCTTTCTACCGCAATTCTATTCTCGGTCCCTTCCAGCTGGGTCATTAGATCTCTTATGGTGTCACTTGCCTTAAGTTCAGGAGTATCCTCCACTACAACTCTAAAATCATCGATGAAGGAATTAATATCTTTATTGACATTTTCCAGTTCATCCACTGTTTCCGCATCCTGTATTCCCGCTCTTGCTTCCGCTATGAATTCAAAAATGTCTTTTTCCAATTGCATGTAGGCCCTGGCACTTTCGGCCAGATTAGGTACCAGATCAAGTCTTCTCTGATAAACAGTCTGCACTTGTGCCCAGGCATTATCAACACCAATTTCTTTTGCCGCCATTTTATTCCTGGAATCAACGATATAAGCAGCACCAATTAGAACTACGATAATCAATACCACCACAAATCCTATCAAACATCCCAGAGTTATTTTCTTACTCATAAAATTCAGGCTCCTTTTACTTTTTTTTACAAACTTTGACCACTGCCGGCCTTATTAAAAAGTTATCTATCATATAACCTTTTCTTATAACTTCCAGTATATCGCCTTCATCAACACCCTCCACACTCTCGGTTACAGCTGCCTCACAAACCTGCGGGTCAAACTCCTCACCTTTGGGATCAATAACTTTGATATTCTCTTTCTTTAGAAGATCCATTAAATTTTCATAAATCATTTTTATGCCCCTGTAGAAATCGTCCCCCTCTTTTTTTAATTTCTTACCGGTTTCAAGGGCTATTTCGAAGTTATCGATTATGGGGAGGAGCTTTTCTATTAAATCCTTATTGGCTCTTTTTATATGTTCCAGATTTTCTCTTAAAGCTCTCTTCCTGTAATTATCATAATCCGCCTGCAGTCTTTTAATCCTATCCAGGTACTCTTCCTCGATCTTCTTGTAATTTTCCAACTCTTTCCTTAAAAGCTCTATTTCTTCCTGGAGCTCTTCGGTTTCAAGTTCTTTTTTTATTTCCTTCCCGAAATCACCTTCCGTTATTTTCTCTTCAGGCTGCCTTAATTCCGTCATCTCTTCCATATCCTGCCCATTACCCGAATTTTTTTTCGGCTTACCGTAATTTCTCTTTTTTTTATCTTTTTTATTCATGATTTTAAGCACACCACTTTCATAGAATATTTCAATCAAGAAAAATAAATTATATTATATAAAGGAAGGGAGTATTTTTAAAGCTCTAATCCCTGCTTTTACCTATAGCGGTAACATCACCGGTAGAAACAATTTCATCGATATAGTAATGTCCGTCACAATCCACCGGAGCAAAATGGAAATGAGCAATAATCTTTTCACCGTTCTCAGCGGCAATGTTTTGTATTTTAACTTCTACTATTATCTTTTCACCCGGTTTTAACCCCTCAATGGGTGTCCCTATCTTTTCCGGCTCTACTATCTCGGTAGTGATATCGGTAAAGGGACCGGTTACTACATCAATACCGGTAGTCAGGTCAGTAACAGTTATGGTGGTTACCGTAGTGGTAGTCATTACCCTTTTTAAATTAACTTTGCCGGTTTCAGTTTTTTCGGTAATCTCTTTTAGAGTAACCGTTTTGGTCAAACCATCGGTACTATATGTCGTATCTTCTTCGGTTGTGGTATATCCATCGGTTTTTACCCAGTCTGCGACATAGGTTTCAAAAACCTCTTCATTTGAATAGTAATACTGATCAGGTTCATTAGGATTCCATATATGTACCTCCCACAAAGGAGAAATTTCCATTTCCGCGATGGTATTGGGAACCAATTTTATCCATACCATAAAGGGTTGTATATTAAAAGTTACATTTCCAGTGTTGGTTATTTCAAAAGGCTGATAAAACCATTCCCTCCTGGCAATGGTAGAATCTCCGGAAGGAGGAAGCGGGGTAATAGTAATGGAATAAACTGGCCGCGGAATAGCTACCACATTACTGGATACTGCACGTCCTGCCTTATCAAGAGTCCATAAAGTATAATAATATGATTTCTCGCTTATTATATCACTATCGATATAATTGTTAGTGCTTATATTGGAAAAGGTAGCAATAACATCATCTGCCGGATATTCGGGATTAATACATGGATCCTCCACTCTAACCAGTTTATAGGAGTAAAAATCGGTATTGACACTTGTAGTCCAGCTAAGATAATTGGCATTTCCCTGATTATATCCTGAAAGACCCGATGGATAAGGAACATCCAGATCTCTGTATACCGATATATCCGTAAAAACCGGAGCACTTATAAATCCGTCAGAGGACATGGCCCAAACAGCAATTTCATTATTCCCCTGCTTCAACATAACATCACTCAATTCGAATACACCATCGGTATCACTTTCCACTTCCCCGACCATTTTATCGTTTACCTGAATAAAAATACGGGAAGAAGGAAGGTGATTTCCAAGAATATATATCAGGGGATTAATTTCTTCCGAATAGTAAGTGTCTTTTATTTCCTTTAAATTTTCGGCATTCTCATATACTTTATAATCAACCTTCTGGGGGACACTCAAAAACAGGTTAAACTCGGTAGGGTTGCTCCTGATTCCGGAAGGGCTCACTGCTATAAGTTTGATGATGTTTTTCCCTTCCATTATTTCTACTCCATTTAAAGTTTCGAAATTTCCATTGTTATCAACGATGACCATATTTGGGTCCAACATTTCATTTACATAAACTTCTATGGCATCTCCCTTATCGGCATAACCTTTGATAAAAATTAATTCTTTATCACCGCTGCCGTAAATTACTTCTCCGGATTTATGGGACAGGACTACCGGTGGGCTTACCATTTTATTTTTTAATTCATTTAGCTTCTGGTTAACATAATTGCCGTTATCGCTTTCTTCGGATCCTGATTGACCAATTTGTAATACCGTACTGCCGCCATTGGAAAAGCAGGCTGATGTATAAGATAGGGCAATCACCAGACAGAACAGTACCATAAAAATTATTTTTATCTTCTTAACCATAATTTATCTTTTTTATCATATTCTTGGATAAATATTATATCAAATATTATAGATTATTTACAAAAAACATTTATTTATTATATAAAAGTTTTTTCAAAAATTATTTTCCATTTGTTGTTTTCTTCAGCCAGATAAATATACTTTTTATATTGCTTTACCTCTCCGTTTTTATAGATTACCTCAAACTCCGCTACTACTTTACACATATCATTTTCATAACCCAAGTATGTAGTTCTTATAATATTTATTTTTTCTACATCGGATAATATTTCATTTAACTCATTTACATATTTCTCCCTGCTTATATTATTTTTATCTTTACCCGGTAATAAATTGGTATAAATATAATCTGCATCCTTGTTATCAAGAGATTGTAAAAAATCCAGAACCGCTTTTTCTGGTTCTGTTTTAAAAAAATAAACTATATCCAGTTTTTGGTCATAATTTCGGCAGGCTGGAAGAGTAAGCGCTAACAGGACACTCAGAACCAGCAGCACTAAAATACAAACCTTCCTGGTGAACCATCTCCTTAAAAATATTATTTTATAATCCGGAATAATATTCACCTCACCCCTTAAATACTTACCATAACCACGCCGCTTATACTTATAAAGCCCAGTAGTCTGCAATAAATTTTTCAGACTTTAAAAATTTCTCTGATTCTATCTAAAACTAGCCCGTTTTTTAACCTTTCCGACCTGAAATCTCCGTTTACTTTTATTTTATTTTCCAGGCCACTGGTGCCGTTTATACTGGCTAATTCTTCCTCATTAAGACATCCCTCTATAGTCTTTATAACACTTCTTGCAGTGGAATTATATTCATAGCCGCCTTCCAGCAATATTCCCGTCCTGCCGCTGCAATACCGGAGACTTAAATATGAAATGATATACATTATTTTATAATATGATTCCTCAATCAGGGCAAGAGAGGAAAGAGCATCCTTCAGATGAGAATCATACCCTGCGCTTACCAGAAATAACTCCGGCCTGAATTTTTCCATAAGGGGGGCAACTATATCTATCATGGCGGTTAAATAATCGGGTTCGCCCGTCTGGGATGTAAAAGGAAAGTTCAGGTTAAACCCCCTGCCTTCACCGCTGCCCGTTTCACTAAAATCTCCGGTTCCCGGATAGTGGGGGTACTGATGGAAAGATATATAAAAAACACTATTGTTATCATAGAAAAAATCCTGGGTTCCGTTACCGTGGTGGGCGTCAAAATCTATAATGGCTATTTTTTTTATATTATATTTTGCTTGTGCATATCTGACACTTAAAGCCGCATTATTGAAAATGCAAAATCCGCTTCCGGCATTTCTGAAAGCATGGTGGCCCGGAGGGCGAATAAGGGCGAAAAACTTGCTATGATTGGATCCCTTATCAAAAATTAAATCCAGACCCTTAAAGCAGCCCCCTGCCGCCAGTAGTGCACAATCATAAGTATACTCGGTTACTGCCGTATCGAGGTCCAGATAGGAAATACTTCCCCTTTTTGATAGATCTCTTATCTTTTTGACATAATCCTTATCATGAACCATCTCTATTTCTTTATCGGTGGCCGGTTCCGGTTTTTCCATGGCTATCCTGTATTTAAGCTCCCACCCGTCCAGAGCTTTCTTGATAGCAACCAGTCTGCCCGCATTTTCGGGATGGCCAGGCCCGTTGTAATGTTTCAAATAAAAATTATCGTATATTACATGCATTGCCTAAATATCGCTTTACCGATATGCAGCTACATATCCCCGTATCAATATAATAGCCCTATATCAATATTCGCCAAGATACTCCAGGATAGCCATCACTATATTCTCGCTTATATTCTTCTGATAACCAGATTTTTCCAGTTTTTCTCTTTCCTTGAAGTTTGAAATAAAAGCCGGTTTCACCAATACTGACGTTAAATTGGTAGCCTTCAGAATGGCATAGTTTGCTCCATGAACTCTGCAGTCCAGAATTTTAAGGTTACCGGTAATTTTATCCTGAATCAGATTGGCAATCTTATACCCGGGAATGGAATAGGATTTGAGACCTTTAAAATAAAAACAGCTGCAGCCGTTGGCGTTTTTATCCGTTGAATAATTTAAATCTATACTGACCAGCAGATCCGCATTGCTTTTATTGATGTATTCAACCCGGTCATATAAAAATACATTTTGTTTTTCATCGCCGCCTATGGAAAGCAATGTTTCTATACCATTTCTGAACAGCAAATCCCTGCAAAAATTAACTATACTGCTGCATATATATATTTTTTCATTAAGGTGCTTTCCACTGCTCCTCATATCCTCGATGTTTTCACTGTAATCCAGAATAATCCTGTTCTCCTGTAATTTTTTTCCTTTACCCAGATTTTTTATTAAAGGAAAATGAGAAGTCTCTTTGGATACTATAATTCTATTCAGGCTTTTTAAACTCTGTACCGTTTCTTCCCCCATTATCCCGTCATCGGCAATATTCATATCTCTCTGAAACTCCACCAGTGCCCGGTGAGTTCTTTCGCAGAATATTCCATTCTCATCATGGGGATAAAAACCCAGCGTCTTCAGCCAAAATTGAAGGGTCCTCACGTCATCGCCTCTAAAAGGAGGGTATTTTAAATACAGCATCCTTTCCCCTATCTTATAGCCGGCATCAACCAGCTCCTGCCAGGTTTCCCGGTCCATAATCCCGGTTACCACCAGACCTCTGTCTTGCTGGAATTTTCTAACTGCATTTTCGGTTTCAACTCCAAAAATTCCGTCGATATCTGCCAGCCCAAGACTATAGCCAATCAGTTTCAATCTTCTTTGTATATCGGTAACCTTTTCTCCCCATGAATTTCTTTTTATTATTTCCATTCTACCGGTCCAAAATAATTTTTTTATATTCGATAAAATATTTTTTTTATATTATCCTGCAGTTTTCTCCATGTCTTAAATAAAACCTTATTAGATCTGATTAGGTTTGCTGCTGTCTCAGGCTGTACAAATATCTATCGGTATATATGGCAGCCACCGCTCCATCCGAGACTGCCGTCACCACCTGCCTGAGGGGTGTACTTCTTACATCACCGACTGCAAATATACCGGGCAGCGAAGTTTCCATCCGGGAATTTGTTTTAATAAAACCCTTCTTATCCATTTTTACCAGACCTTTTACCAGTTTTGAATTGGGTCTCCAGCCCACGTATTCGAATACGGCACTAACTTTAAGTTCATATGTTTTATCTTCCGTTTTATTTCTTACCAGAATCCCTTCCAGTTTATCCTTACCCAGAAATTTTTCTATCACGCAGCACCACAGGAAATCCATTTTTTTATTTTCGAATGCTCTGTCTCTTAAAATTTGGGCGGCACGAAGTTCATTTCTTCTGTGAATTATATATACTTTCCTGGCAAATTTAGTAAGGAAAATCGCTTCGTCAAGTGCGGTATCTCCGCCTCCCACCACGGCAACTTTTCTATCCCTGTATAATGCCCCGTCGCAGGTAGCACAGAATGAAATACCTCTGCCTATAAATTCCTTTTCTCCCTCAACCTTCAACATGTCGGGACTGGCCCCCGTAGCCATTATTATCGCGTTGGCCAGTACCGATTCCTTATCACCCAAGCAGCTGAAGTTATAGGATTTTTTATTCTTCTTATCGTTCCTGAGGGTCTCAATAGAATTTATGGTAAAATAATCTTTTACTTTTATGCCGAATCTGGCACAGTGTTCCACCAGGTTTTGAGCAAGTTCATATCCGGATATGTTTTCCTTAAATCCAGGGTAATTTTCTATAAAATCGGTTTTTATTATCTGGCCGCCCGGCAATAGTTTTTCCACGATTTTAAAATTCAGTCCTGCCCTTCTTGCATACAATGCCGCACTTAACCCGCCAGGACCGGCACCAATAATAAGTAAATCGGTCTTTATATCATGCATAACGGTTTAACTCCTTAATTTTAAAACTTTCCTGACCCTAGTATAAAGTATAAAGACATAAATAGCATACACCCAAACAGCGTGTACCTTATTTAATATTATAAATAATTAGAATTTAAAATAAATGAGTAATTGGCAGTATGATAAAAAAAATACCAGTGGCAGTAATTGAATGGCTATATAGTTCAGGTATCACTAAAATTCAATTCAAGAAGCCCATTATTGTTTCTTAATATTTTCTGGCAGCTTCCTTTATTCTTTCCTCAAGTTCTTCTTCCGATTTTACACCCGAGATATCCAGGTCCAGATCCATTAGAAGCTTTATTGCACTTCTGACAATCATGGTATTTGCAATTTTATGGCCTCCCGATTTTTTACATTCAATACCCAGATTTTCCAGGAATGAAACCATACCGGAGGGCATGGTTATAGGAACCCTGAAATAATCCTGTTTTCTTTCTACCATATCTATACCTCTTGCTATAATCGTATTGTATTTTTATGTATATGAGTATATCTATTTAAAGCCAAATTGTCAAATTACTAATTCGCCGGCCTGCCTCCAATCTCCTGCCCAACTAATATGAAACCTGATATACATTACCATATACGAGCCCGTTAAACTGATATTTGACTTCCACCTGCCGGCTTGTTACACTTCAATTTAAATCAAAGAAATGATTAAATCTATAAATCTCACTAAAAAATTTGACGATCTGATTGCCGTAAATAACTTTAACCTTTACATAAAGGAAACCGGTATTTTCGGTCTTATCGGACCTGACGGAGCAGGTAAAACTACCCTTATAAGGTTAATGTGCGGAATCATGGATCCCACCGGCGGAGATATTTTAATCGACGATATAAGTGTCAAAAAAAATCCCGAAGGAATCAAATTAAAAATCGGCTATATGCCCCAGAAATTCAGCCTTTACGGCGACCTGTCCGTTTTGGAAAATTTGAATTTCTATGCCGATCTCTACCTTATATCCGGGAAAGAAAGACTGGAAACAATAAATAAATTACTGGAATTTTCCAATCTTTCGCTTTTTAAAAACAGGCTGGCGGAAAATCTTTCCGGAGGGATGAAGCAAAAACTGGGCCTCGCTTGCTCTCTGATACATAAACCAAAAATACTTTTTCTTGATGAGCCTACCAACGGGGTTGACCCCCTATCCAGAAGAGAATTCTGGAATATATTAAAAGATCTAAAAAGCCAGGGAACCCTTATAATTATATCCACTCCCTATATGGATGAAGCCGAAAAATGCGACCTGGTCGGGCTTATGAACAAAGGCAGCCTTATCTATACCGGAACGCCGACAGAATTCAAAGAAAAATTTAAGGGCAGGGTCGTGGAAATTGTTACCTCCGATTATAAAAATGCATTTAATATCCTGAAAAATGACCAAAGAGTTATAGGTATAAATATCTACGGGGAAATGCTTCACATCAATCTGAAAAAAGAATTCGACTTAAAATTTATCGAAAAATTGCTGCAGAAAAACAACATCGACGTAATATCCGGCAGCGAAACAGCTCCCAATATCGAAGACGTATTCATTTATTACATAAAGAAGTCCTGAAGAATGACAAATATCTTAAATATATATCTTAAAATAAAACCGGCTTAAATCTTAAGAGCTGCTTATGGAAAACATAATAGAAGTAGAAAAACTAAAGAAAAATTTTGGTGATTTTACTGCCGTCAACCAGATCAGCTTTCAGATAAAAAAAGGAGAGATATTCGGTTTTCTAGGGCCTAACGGTGCCGGGAAATCAACCACCATAAGAATGCTGTGCGGACTTCTTATACCCACCAGCGGAGAGGCTTTGGTCGGCGGCTTCGATGTATACAGAGAGAGCGAAAAAATAAAACAGAATATCGGCTATATGTCCCAGAAATTTTCCCTCTACCACGATTTAACCGTAGAAGAAAATATTAATTTTTATTCCGGCATATATAAAGTCAGCCGGAGAAATAGAAACAAAAGAAAAAAAGAAATTCTTGAACTGGTAAATCTTTCTCATTTAAAAAACAGCATTACTTCTTCGCTGCCGGTCGGGTTCAAGCAGAGACTGGCCCTGGGCTGTGCCATACTTCATAATCCCCCCATTATTTTTCTGGACGAGCCCACCAGCGGAGTGGATCCCATTGCCAGAAGCAATTTCTGGGAACTTATCAATAATCTGTCCGATTCGGGTAAAACTATATTTGTGACCACCCACTACCTAAGCGAGGCTGAATACTGCCACCGATTGGCCATGATTTATGACGGAAGCCTGATAGCACTCGACAGCCCCCTCGAACTAAAGAAAATTTACGGAAGAAAATTTAATATAAAATCTCCGGTACTGGAGGATATATTCATAGCATTAATTGAAGATTATAAAAAAAGCAAAGAGGTTTAGACTTTGAAATCATACCGCATAAGATTCCAGTCAGCAGTTTACAGTAATTTAATAAAAAAATGTTGGTACCAATTAACGATAATTTAATAAAAAAATGAATTTAAAAAGAATAATAGCCATAGCAAAAAAAGAATTCATACACATCAGGAGAGACCGCCGCTCACTTATACTTTCGCTGATTATTCCGGTTGTTCTTCTTATACTATTCGGCTATGCACTTTCCCTCGACGTCAAAGATATTCCGGTTACCATTATGGATTACGATAATAGCTCCTACAGCAGAGAACTGGTAAGCAATTTAAGCCAGTCCGGGTATTTAAAAATAAATGATTATGTTTATGACTATGAAAGTGTGGAAAAGAATATTGCTTCCAGAAAAAGCCTTGCCGCCGTAATTATCCCGCCCGACTTCAGTAGGAATATAATTTCGGGAAAAAATGTCCAGATTCAAACCATAATAGACGGCTCTTCATCCAATAAAGCCTCCATTGCCAATGGGTATATAGAAAGTATAACCAGCTCATTTTCTTCCGAAATTTTTACTAAAGAAGAATCTCTGGAAAATATAAAAATGCCGCTTAATCTAGAAACCAGAATCTGGTACAATCCCCAACTTGAAAGCAAGAATTTTATCATCCCCGGAATTATAGCGGTAATAATGCTGATGATATCATCACTCCTGGCCTCTCAGATAATTTCCAGAGAATGGGAGAATGGGACCATGGAACAATTGATTGTCTCTCCTATTAAAGCGGTTGAAATAATTTTGGGAAAAATCATTCCCTATTTTATAATCGGGATGCTGGACCTGGCTATAATAGTAATTTTTGGAAGACTTCTCTTTAATGTTCCTCTAAAAGGAAATATAATTCTACTTTTTCTGCTTTCCGGATTGTTCCTGATTGGATCATTAAGTATGGGAATAAGTATATCTATAATAACCAAAGCACAGGTTCCTTCCTATCAGATTGCCATGATTGTTTCTTTTCTTCCCTCCTATATATTATCGGGAATGATATTTCCAATCTCCAGTATGCCGAAAGTTATTCAATACGTATCTTATCTTGTTCCAGCCAGATATTTCATAATTATCCTGAGGGGAATTTTTCTTAAAGGCTCCGGTTTTTCCATACTTTCTATGGATACACTTTATCTGGCAATATTTGCGGTGATTATGTTTGCTCTGGCTAACTGGAAATTTAATAAAAAATTAAGTTAAAAAAATGTTTATCAGAATAAAAGAAATAATAATAAAAGAATTTATTCAAATAAGCAGAGACCGGAGGATGCTTATTGTGGTATTTGCAGCGCCCATAATTCAGCTAATCCTCTTTGGCTATGCCATCACTACCGATATAAAAAACATTTCCGCTGCAATATGGGACCTGGATAAAACCTATCAGAGCAGAGAATTTATATCTGATTTTAAAAACAGCGGTAATTTTAATCTCAATTATTATGTAAACTCCGAGGATGAAATCACCCAGCTGCTTGACAGCGGGGAGGCACAGGTGGCTATAAAAATAAACCCCGGCTTTGAAAAAGATATAAAAAGCGGTAATGAAGCCGACATCCAGGTTATAATTGACGGCTCCGATTCCAATTCTGCAGTTATTACTCTCAATTATATAACTGAGATCAGTCGGAAATATTCGGAATCCATACTTGTGGAAAGAATAGATCGGCTTGAATTAATAAGGGGCAGCACTACTGGAAGAAACATCGATTTCTTTTCCAATGAAACCAGAGTTTGGTATAACCCCGAATTAAAAAGCAGAATATCGAATGTGCCCGCAGTAGTAGCTTTAATCCTTATGATAACCACCATTATGCTCACTTCGATGTCCATAGTTAAGGAAAAGGAAGCCGGTACCATCGAACAATTGATAGTTACTCCCATCAAGCCCATCGAGATGATAATAGGAAAAACCCTCCCTTTCGCCATAATCGGCTTTACGGATGTTCTCCTGGTCATATCCGTATCTTATAGCTGGTTTAAGATTCCCCTTGAAGGAAATTTACTGATACTATTTTTGGGGGTTATATTGTATTTATTTACCACTCTGGGGGTTGGCCTCTTTATATCCACAATTTCAAGAACACAGCAGCAGGCTATGATGACCACCTTCTTCTTTACCATGCCCGCTATACTGCTTTCCGGTTTTATGTTCCCTATCGAAAATATGCCCGACGTTATTCAATATATAACCTATCTGAATCCTCTTAGATATTTTCTGATAATTATTACCGGTATTTTTTTAAAGGCAAACGGGCTGGATATTTTATGGCCGCAAATGCTTGCACTGGGAACCATTGGCATTGTTATTCTTACCATATCCATATTCAGATTCAGAAAGAGATTGGAATAATTTGTATTATATATATAAAATTAAAAAATTTTATTACAATCATCAACATTTTAATATAAGATTAATTATATAGGATATTTCTTAAATCACTTAGAATAGAAAGATGTTGAAATATGAAAAAAAGAATTCTACCGTTAATACTGATTATAATAGCACTGGCTGTAATTTCCTATTTCACCTATGATTACATAAAGGGTAAAACGGTAAAAAACTCCAATATTACAGAAGCCTCCGGAATAATCGAGGTCAGCACTGTAACTTTAAGCACCCCGACCGGTACAAAACTGGCGGAAGCGGGATATGATGAAGGCAACAGTATCAAGGCAAATGAAATTGTTGCCAGAATGGATGATTCCCTGATCGAAAAACAGATAGAAATAACCACAGCTAATATTGAAGCAGCCGTTACCCAGATCGACGCAGCTGAAACCCAGTATAATGAGAATATAGAACTGGCGGAAGAAGCTGTGGAAGAATCGGAAAGCGCCAAAGAATATATGTCTACCTATCATCATTTTGTTTATTATGACCAGTCCCTCAGCATTACCGAATCGGAATCCGAAACCCATTCCACATCCACCTCAGAATCCATGCTGCAGGGAAAAACTGAAACCGATTCGGACAGCAGCTCCACTTCCAGTTCAATTACTTATGCCGGAGACGCGCAAAAGCAATCGGTAAGATTACAGCTGCAGGAAGCCATAAATCAATACAATATGGCACTGCTTAAATTAAAACAGGCAAAAGAAAATAATATGCCTATAAAGATTGCAGAGGATAATCTAAAGATTGCCAGGGCACAACTGGAACTTTACCAACAGCAGCTTGATGATCTTAATATTACATCGCCCATTGAAGGTATCATCTTGAATAAATTAGCCGAAGAAGGCGAGTATCTTCTCCCCGGATCACCAATTTATGAAATTGGTGATTTATATAATGTGTACTGTAATATTTATATCCCTGAAGATACATACGGTAAAATATTTTTAAACCAGAAAGCGGTTCTAACCGTGGATTCCTACCCTGATACCGAATTTGCAGGATTTGTAAGCAAAATCTCCGATAAGGCAGAATTTACCCCTAAAAATATTCAGACCAAAGAAGAAAGGATTACCACAGTTTATAAAATTACCATATCCATAAAAAATCCCGACCTTAAGCTAAAACCGGGTATGCCTGCAGATGTGGTTATTAATATTTAATAGGCGGTCTTTTGATATCGATCTTTTAATCTAAAAGATAAAAAAACAGATAAAATGGCAAATTATAAGAGGCGTAAATGAAAAACACAGCCGGAAAAGAAGACATTATAAAAATATCGGTCATTGGCGGGAGTAAGATAGATAGTGTAATTTATGATCTTGCCTACCAGGTAGGTAAGGAAATTGCAAAAAACGGTGCCGTGCTTATTTGCGGGGGTTTGACCGGTACCATGGAAGCTGCCTGCAAGGGCGCCAGAGAAGAGGGAGGACTTACCATAGGTATTCTCCCTACTGCCAACGAAAATGATGCAAACGATTATGTAGATATAATAATACCCACCGGAATGGGTTATGCCAGAAATATACAGGTGGTACTTTCAGCCCATGCGGTAATTGCTATTGATGGAAGTTACGGTACTCTCTCGGAGATCGGCTACACCCTCACTTTCGACAAACCGATTATCGGGTTAAAGACCTGGGAAGTTCGCCCTTATTACAGTGAAAACACCCCTTATATAATCAGAGCTAAAAGTCCCAAAGAAGCAGTAAGGCTGGCTATAAAGGAAGCAAAGAATTATATAAAAAAAATCAGGAAAATGCCTTAACAAAATTCAGCTGCAAATTGGACAAAGAAGATTTTAAACTTTCTCTCTCCTCCGCACTTACTTCATCCATTATAACCTTAAGCAGCGCGTCAAAAGCGTCCACGGCCAGCTTTGCCTGCTGCTTGTCTTTATACTTATCATTCACTCCGACCGGAAGTCCCATTTTTTTATAGGCAAGACTGGAAAGAGATATCATCATCTGAGTTATGATATCCCTGGTGGTTAATTTATCGATTTCTTCCTGGAGCTCCTTTATCAATTCTTCCTCACTTTTTTTGGTTCCTTCTTTTTTACTTCCCAGTCCTTCTCTTGCGAATTTATTTTTCAGTTCCTTGTCTTCTCCGTCTCCCCTGCCTACATCTTCTTTCTTTTTTTTATCCTTAGCCATAAATAGCCGCCTTTCCTCTTATTCCGACTCATACTTGATTAATGAAAATACATCATAACCCTTTAAGGTTTCCCTGGGCTTTAAAAACTCCAGTTCTATCAAAAAGCAAAATCCTACAACTTTGCCATCCATTTTTTCCACAAGCTCAGCCTTGGCTTTTGCTGTACCTCCGGTTGCTACCAGATCATCCACAATTAAAATCCTATCACCTTTTTTTACGGCATCAACATGCATTTGTAAAATATTTTTCCCGTACTCAAGATCATATGAAGCTTCGCAGGTTTTGTAGGGAAGTTTTCCAGGCTTCCTTACCGGAATAAAACCTACACCCAGCTTATAGGCAACCGCCGCTCCATATATGAATCCCCGTGCCTCTGCACCCAGTACCGCATCTATCTTTTCTCCCCGGCAGTGCTCTACTATTTTATCCACCGAATACCGAAATGCCTGACCATCTCTGAGCAGAGTAGTAATATCTCTGAATACTATTCCTTTTTTGGGAAAATCCGGAATGCTCCTTATTTTTTGTTTTAGATCCAATTTTTATCCTTTCTAGAATTTTTACATATTTAAAAATTTTGCCATAAAAATAGTTTTTTAAAAATTTTTGATTTCATCGGTAAGAGAGTTTATAAGGTAATCGATATCCATCCTATCAAGGCCCAGCTGCGATAAGATTTCATTTATGGAATATTTCTGTCCGTAACCCCAGAGTTCCTTTAGAAAAGAGCCGGCCTTTTTCTTTTTATACCAGCTGTAATCAAATTTTCTATACATATATTCTCTAAGCTGCGATTGAAAAATCCAGGCCCTTATATAATTGGTACAATAAAAACCATCATCTACGTCCCTTAAGTAATTCTCCGCCGGATAATCCATTAAATTTACATTAGATAAAATTTCCTTATAATCAGATTCTTTTCCATTTACCGGTTCACCGTTATGAAGAATAAGCTCATATTTTAGTTTGCCAGCATATCTTCTGCAAAACCAGAGTTTTACCAGGTTTGAAAAATATACGAATTCTCCTGCCTGGATTTTGTCCATCTTGAGGAAATCAACCAGCCATTGCCGGTTTTGCATAAGTTGTTCCATACAAAAAGCATACCCTTCGGTAACCGCATTATCACCCAGACATCTGTATTCAAAATCAAGTTGGGGATTGGTACTGCCGAAATGCAGGGAGTGCCCTCCTTCGTGAAGCAGAGCTTCGTAATCATCCTGCCCTCCGGAAGGCATCACTACCAGATATATTTCCGATGGTACTCTGGGGGTGCTGCAAAATGCTCTGGGTGATTTATTTTCCCTCTCTTCTACATCAAGATAAATATTATTATACCCGGATATATCTATTCCCATTTCCAATAGAGTATCCTTAAATATTGGAACAAGGCTGTCTTTCTTAAAGAATTTATCATATTTTTTAGCTCTTTTTACATAGGCAAAATCACTTCTTCTGGAACCGATCAGTGGTATACCCAGCTCCTCTTTTAATAAACCTTCGAAGTGCTTCTGGTATAAATCCCCGGTATCATCCAGCAGCTTTTCCATTTCAGCCTGCAGCCTAAAAAAATCTTCTTCTTTTAAATATGAATAAAGTTCATTATAGCTTGAAAAACCCAGATCTGCCGCTTCCCTGTGAACAACACTCCAGTATTCATATAAAGTATTATTAAAAGATTTTCCTATTACCTTGTTTCTCTTATCATCGATATTATCCCTCTTAACCTTATCCGGTTCATTGGCCAGCAGTATCTCTGAATATCTAAAAGGCACTTTCTTATTATCTATAATAATTTTTGTTCCGGCCTCATCCTCTGCAATCTTATCTATAAGGTCCTTGGTCTGCCTTTCGATATAACCTTCGACGCAGAATTTTAATAGTGATGCCGCCTTTCTCTTTTCTTCACCGGTACTTTTATCTTTTATGTCCTTAAGATAGTCTATGTTTTCCCTGTCGAATAAATATTTATACTCCTCATAAATTTCGCTTATATTAAGACTATCCTTCTGCCCAGAAAAATGAAGATAATATTCCTTATCCTTTTTATAGAGGAATAACTCCGCATTTTTCTTATATCTGGCAATATCCATCTCTTATCACCTGCTCGTTTTATATATTGAAATATTCAGTTTAAAAATTGGCCGCACATTAAAAATTAGCTATATATTGGTAAACTTAAAAAAATCTTTATGATTATTAACTTTAAATTATCTGTTCCTTAATTAATTAGAACAATTCATCCTGTTTCCCATTTTCTTTTTTATTTTCTTTACCTTCTCTTTTTCTCCTGTCATCTATCATTTCCTCCATATCCTCATTATAGCCACCGTCGGACAGCTCCAATTTTTTTAAAAAAACCGATCTTTCAAAATTTTTTGCATAATCCGACCAATCGCTACCGCCTTTACTTTCGTCCAGTATAATATTATATCCGCCCACATCGGCATCCATATGATCCACATGATAGACTATAAAAGCTTCCAGAATCTTTGGCCTTTTAGGGGAACCAAATTCTTTATGGCCATGATGGCTTAATATTATATGAAGGAGCCTGTTTCTCAAATCCCGGGGAAAGTCTTTTATCTGTTTTATCTTTTCCAGAATCCATCCATATCCGATGGTTATATGTCCCAGAAGTTTTCCCTCGTCGGTTACTTCAGTAGTTACTTTTGTTTTATATTCTCTGATTTTTCCAATGTCATGAAGAATCGCCCCGCAAATCAGCAAGTCGTAATTTAGATTTTGATAAATTCTGTAGGCGGCATCACAGATTCCGGTAACCGCAAGGGTATGTTCCAGTAATCCTCCCCGGAAAGCATGATGATACTGAACAGCTGCAGTGGCATTTTTAAAATCCTGTACGAATTTCTCATCATTAAAATATAAATCAAGCAGTTTTTTCAAATAAGGATTTTTAACTCTGGCTATATACTCCCTTATCTCCTCAAACATTTTATCGATATCCTTCCCGGATGTTTTTATATAATCCGGATGATTGATATCCAGGTTATCTTCGATTTTCTTCAGGGAGCTTACCACAATCTGCTTGCCTCCCTTATATCCTTTTACTTCTCCTTCGATAAAAACAAAATCTCCCGGGGCAAAATCTTCGGTATTAAGATAAACTTCCGTCCACAGCACTCCCTCTATGCTCCCCTCTCTGTCCTGAAGCACCACGGTGCAATAATCGTCGCCATTTTTTTTCTTTCTGATTCTCTTACTGGCTACCACAAATATAGACTCAACCTTTACACCAATTCCCAGATCCGATATAAATTGCTTCTTACTTGCTTCCATTATATTTATTTTCTTTCAAGCTTATGATAAATTTGCCTTAAGACTGCTGCCGGTACTATTTTTTAATATCCCATTTTTTAAAATAATCCAGAACTTTATAATCGGTCATATCGTAATGAATAGGGGTAATGGATATATAATTATTTTCTACCGCACCATAATCGGAATCCTGGTCTTTGATTTCTCCTCTAAATTCCCCATCCATCCAATAATAATCCCTACCCCTGGGGTCTACCCTCTTTATGAATTTATCCTTGAACCTGGCATCGCTTTGCCTGGTTATTTTTACTCCCTTTATTTCTTCCTCCGGAACATCCGGTATATTAATATTCAGCAGAGTTCCCTTCGGAAGCCCGCTGTTTTTTATTATCCGGTTGATCATCCCTCTGGTAAAACTAGCTGCATAACCGAAATCAGGATCGATTAGATTATCGATAGATACAGCTATGGAAGATATCCCCAGAGTAGTTCCCTCGGTGGCAGCCGATACCGTACCGGAGTATATTATATTCTCTCCCAGATTGGCTCCTCTATTGATACCGGAAACAAGAAGATGAGGAGTCTTATCCAGAATAGCCTTAATGGCTATTTTGACGCAATCGGCAGGCGTTCCGTCTACTGCATATCCGAAGAAGCTGCCTTCTTTGTATTCCCTTCTTACCGAAATCGGGTGAAATACGGTAATAGCATGGCCCACGGCACTTCTCTCCCTGTTGGGGGCTATAATTCTTATATCAAAATTTTTATCTTTTTTTAGCTCTTTATAAAGGATGTAAAGCCCTTCCGAATCTATTCCGTCATCATTGGTAAGTAAGATTATTTTTCTACTCATATTTCTAATACATTTTTAAATTTATTATAAAATTCTGCATTCTTTTATAATTAATCTGTAATTTAAGAATAATAATTATTTCATTGGTAGAATTTATATCAGATATACTGATATGATACAATATAAATATATTTATAGACCTTGTTTTACAAAAAATTATTATAAAACTGCCCTATTTTCTCATTCTTGTGATGAGTATCGGGGAAGAAGCATAGTAAAAAAAGTACCGCGGTAATAGAATTTAGATAGATACCGCTCTTTCCAACAGAAATCATTCAGGATAGAACCGGCTTATGTTAGTAAAATCCGTATCTATTTTATTTGTATCCTCTTTTTTATAAACGGTAGAAGTATTATAAGAGCAATAATCGACGAAAACAAGGCAATTCCACAGCTCATCCAGAAGTCCCTTACTTCACCGGGATTTATAAAAATATCTTTAAAAATCCTGAATACCCAGTAATTGGGGAAAGGATAGAAAAAACACTGGTACGAATCATGAACAAAAATAGCAGCTACCGGAATCAGAAAAATAACCAGATTCAATACCTTCATCATAGCTATTCCACTTATTTGATTATTTGCCAGTCCGCCAATGAAGAAGCCCACTACTACTGCCAGCAAACTAGAACAAATAGCTCCTATAAAAAGCAGGGCATAGTTTATAGCAGTACCCATTAATATAAGACCGGCAATTATTGAAAGTATAGTGCCATTGACAGCCACCAGAATCCATCTGGACAGAAGATACTGCCATAACCTCACCGGTGTAACGGCAATTGCATTGATCACTCTACTTTCCTTTTCTTCAATGATATAGAATGCTATCAGCATTCCCTGTATAAAAATTATCATAAATACTATCATTATGGTGAAATATTCCCTGAATAGCGATCCCGAACTGCCTACTGACTGATAATTAATTTGGGCTACCGGCTCCTCTCTTAAGATATCATCCAGTACAACAGCTGCAATTTCTTTTACTTCTTCTTTTTCGTTACCTTCAAGTACGACAACATATTGGCCTTCCTGCCTGGTTATTCCGATAATATCATCGATTCCGTCAACCCTTTCTTTCAGTTTTTCATAACTGTTATATTTAACAATATTGCCGTAGTTTTCCAGGCGATCAGTGAATTCCTGACTGACACTGCTGTCAACCGCGAAGGATATAGAACTGGTTTCGATAGTAGGAATGAAGAATCTTACTATTATGGCCACGGCGATAGGCACTATAATCATAACAATAAATATATTGTCTCTGAAAAAACTATTTACATCTCTGAGGAAAAAATTTGATATTCTCTTAAACATTATATTCCGCTCCTCATTAGTTTTTTTCTAACCGTATAGTAGCATAATGCAAATAACAGCCCTATTCCGGCTATCAGTACCAGCACGAAAGGAAACAGATAATTTTCCTTACCGGTTGGAAAAAGAGCTTCCCTGAATCCGAATAATACGGGGTACATGGGAAGCCATTTTATAAAGGCAGGTGCAAAAGTGGGATTTATATAAGAAATAGTGGGAAGCTGCATGAGTAAAAGAACTCCTAACGCCGCAAATAAAAATTCCGATATATTATTGAAAAATACACTTATCAGAAGTCCAAGCAGAGTCATAAATATACTGGCAAGAATAATAAGATATAATAAAACGGCATAATTAATATCAAAACCCACTGTCGATACCGCGGTGATGACTCCGTAAAGGATAGCCATCAACGTAAATATGGCCACTTTTGAAAGAATATATACGCCGGTGCCGGAAGAACTTACTCTATATGCCCTTATGCTGCCATCGGTTTTTTCCTGAAATATCATCACTGCAATAAGCAAAAACCCCAGGGCCACTACTTCATAAGTCAGGAAAACCGGAACCAGATTTTTGTTAAAGGGAATGGAGGAAGTCTTCTCCCTTAAAGTCTCTATCCTGTAGGCAGCCGGCTCTTCGGCACCTTTTATTTTTTCCAGTACACTCCCCAGAGCTGCCTTTTCCACATTGATATTCTTAACCGATTGGGTACTATTTGAAAATATGGTAAATTCAGCATCTTCCAGGGACCCCTCAATCCGGATACCAATACTGTTTCCATCTTCCTCCACTGCTTTTATAAAATCATCATAATTAGAAAATATTTCATCCTCACCAACTCCGCTGGCAATAAGAAACGGCTCCAGAACTTTGCCGGGGGTATTATCAAAAAAAAGCTCCCTGCCTTTTAAATCCAGATTTTCCGGTATGACAAAATTAATTAAAATTATAAACATCACACTAATAAATATAACCGCATACTGCAGGCCGCTGCGTATAACCACCACTGTATCCTGTTCAAGCAAACTTACGAACTTTTTCATTCTTATGCCAACTCCCTGCCGGTCAATTTGATAAATATCTGCTCAAGTGTAGCCTCCTGGGAATGAATGGTCTGAACCTTTCTGCCGGAAATTATTTTATTAAAAGCATCAAGGTCGCTTTCTTTTTCCAGGAAAAATATTTCACTGGCTAGTTTTTCATCCGTTTTATATTCCACCTTTACCGACTTACTGCCATATTTAAGCTTCAAATTCCTTGGAGAATCCATGGTAATAGTTTTACCTTCGTTTATGAAAGCCACCTTATCGCAAAGTTCATCGGCAATATACATATTGTGGGTGGTCAGGAATATAGTTTTGCCCTCTTTTTTTAAATTTACTATTATTTCCTTGATTTTTTTTGCCAGCCCGGGATCCAGACTGCCGGTCGGCTCATCAAGAAAGAGAATTTTTGGGTTATTGATAAGTGATCTTATAAAAGTAAGCCTCTGTTTCATTCCCTTGGAATAATTCCCGCATCTCCGGTGAGCTGCTTCCTTAAGGGCTACCGATTCCAGCAGCAACATGGGGTCCAGAGTGGGGACGCTGAATAAGCCGGCATAATATCTTAAATTTTCAAATCCGGTTAGTTTAGAATAGAGGTTGGATTGCTCGAAACAGACTCCTATATTGTCGTAAAAATCAGACTTGACTTTACTTATGGATTTACCGTTATATAATACTTCGCCTTTCTGCAGGTCCAAGAGTCCTATCATTATATTCTGAACAGTGGTTTTTCCGGCCCCACTGGGCCCCAGGAAACCAAAAATTTCTCCCTCTTCGATATTGAAAGAGACATTATTTACCGCATCTTTACCCTTCTTTTCATACCGGTGATATAAATTCTTTACTTCGATCATTTAATATCATCCTTTCATCTCCTCAATAAGCCATTTTTTAAAAAATCTATATATCTACCTATATCCTCTAAATAGGAACCGTCTTCTACTTTTTTACTATCAATTGGAAAAATATTATTAAAATTTATAAGGAAATGGCTTATTATCCGTGTTATGGAATCTTCATCAAGATCGGTTCTGAATTCTCCCTTATCCATTGATTTTTTTATAAGAGGTCTTAATATACTATCAAAATCATTCTTGAATTTTTTTATGACCATATCCCGAATTTTCTTATCTTCCTCTTTCCAGAATCTTAGCCATAGCCGGTAATATTTCGGATATTTTAAAGAAAATTTCATTCCCAGCCTTGCCTGCAGTTTAATCAATTCAAATATATCGCTAATTGCAGTACCCTTATTTTCAATCGGATACTCGTTAAAAAATTTGATTTTAATTTTCCCGACTTCTCCGAATAAATGTAAATATAGTGATTTTTTATCCTTGAAATGAAAGTAAAATGATCCCTTGCTGATTTTTGCTTTTTTGATTATACGGTTAAGAGAGGCCTGTTTATAATTATAACTGCTGAATTCATCCAGGGCGGCACTTAGAAGTTTATCTTTATTTTTAAATTCTTTGTCCTCCACCGAAAGTCCGAACCTTTTCTTGAAATATTTTAAACTAACTGGTCTAGACTACATGGTCTATAATACTATAAGCGGGGAGAGCTGTCAATATTTTCTTATCAATCTGCAGTGGATATAAATAATAAATAGAATTTAATTAACTCCGGCGAATTTTTATCTAAGATTTTTTCTTGAAAGAGTTGAGGATTCTATATTTTAAATTTGTGAGCCTTAATTTGAGCCTTCTTAAGGGGTTGCTGCTATATCTTTCCAGGAAGTCTCTGGCTGCAAATTTTATAACCACTTCTTTGCCATATTTCAAACTTAAATATCTCTTATGTTCATTTATCCATATATAAAGGTCGGTTTTAGTTCTGTTGGGAAATTTTTCCAGTAAACCGTAGTGTTTTATTATTTCAATAGCCGGAATATAAATATCATCATACCAGATGAGTGAAGCTTCCTCGAAAGTAATTTCTTTTTCATCTTCCTTTTTATTTTCATTCAATTGAACCATTAACTTGTTTATTTGTCCCAATAGGAAGTCATACTGGCCAGGCGCCGTTATTTTGATTTTATTATCGGGTCTTTTTTCATTCAATTTGGTAATTTTAAAAAATCTTTCCCTTTCAGCCAGAATGAATATCTCACTGGGATCCATATCCGGTTTAAGAGGTGTACCGGTTATGAATTCGGTTACTTCGGCATCGATATATTTAACCCCTCTTTCTCTCGAAACACTAACTCTGTGATTGCCGTCGAAAACAAAATATATTTCACCCACCTTATATAGCTTTACCGGCGGCAAAATTATATCTCGAACAATCAAATTATGAATTTCTGCCCATCTGCGCTGAAGATGATCTTTTTTGGGAAGAAAATATCTGTCAAAATCTCTATACCGGTCCAGACTACCCACGATATTGTTTACCTTTACAGTCCTAATTCCCAGATATCTCTGCTTGTAGAGTTTAAATTCCTTTTTTACTTCCTCAAACGATAATAGCTGGTTATTTTTGCCTATAAGGAAATATTTAAGGCTGTTTAAAAGCGATTTGAACCTGGCGCTCTCAAACTCCTGACTGGAGATATTATAAGATGTGTTAATATCCTGCATCTGAATTAAAAGACTCCCAATTAGAAAGATTCCTATTATTAAATTTCATCAAATTAAATTTCTATAATCCTGCAGCCATAAGCATTTATAACTTTGGTGTTATCTACCGTTGTTATCCATTCATTATCCGTTCCATAAACATGTATATGGCCGTGAATCAGATATTTCGGACTAAATTTTTTTATGAATTTATTAAAACACTTAAAGCCTCTATGGCACAAATCCTGCTGGTCATGGATCTTATAAGGAGGAGCATGGGTTACCAGAATATCTACGTATTTCTTTTTGAATATTTTGTTTATATAAAGCTTCGGTTTCAGCCGATTAATTTTCCAGCACATTTGAGAATCGGTATATTGATAATCCTCCCCGCTGTACTTCATGGAACCCTCAAGCCCCATCAATATCAGGTTATTGTATTCGATTATTTTCTGATCCAAATTTATGCATCCCTCCGGAAAACCTGATTTAATCCCGCCCTCTGTATAAATTTCATTGGGATTATGGTTTCCCATAACATAAAATAGCGGCTTATTTAATGTACTCACAATAAATTCAAGATAATAATTGGGGAGGTCACCGCAGGATATTATAAAATCTATATCACCCAATCTGTCCACAATAGAATTGCTGTAAATATTTTCGATTACCTTGTCGCTTATTAATAATACTTTCATATCAATCACTGAAATAATAAATATTTTAAGGAAGCTTTGCAACTAAAAATATATATTGTGCAGTTAGGTGTGCTAATTCTGCGATTTATAATATTCTTTCGCCTTTTTAGTGACGGATAAAATGAAGCTACTTTTTTCTTCCGTGTATTTAACTCTGTCATCAGGATATTTTTTTGACAGTTTTTTCTTTAATTGGTTATATAGTTTAGCCTCCGCGGGAAATTGCCGAAGATAGTCTCTAAAATATAATCTATCCCATAATTCGGAATCCGGTTCCACCATATGAATGTGATGTGTGCGCCTGCCTTCCGAATTTCTTTTGATAAACCATGCATAATAGGGCGGCCCATCGTCTCCAAAAGCGGGGCGCCAGAAATACTGGTATCCCTCAGCTTCCAAAACGGGCACGATCTGCTTTTTGGTTTCTTCCAGGCTGGTTACTTCCACCAAAATATCGATGATAGGTTTTGCAGAAAGGCCGGGAACTGCTGTACTGCCGAAATGCTCGATTCTTTTAATAAGGTTTGGGGGCAATTTCCTGCGTAGAAAAGCAGCTTCTTCTTCAAACATCTTTGGCCATACTTTTTCATAAGGAACGATGGATATTTCTTCTCTCACCAGTTCCTCTATGCGTTTTTTCAGTTTACTATCCATCTTTTATTTGAGTGGGTAAAATTGATGTTGTCAATTATAATTTACGTGTTTTTTAAGCTTATTTTTTAAAGCAGCTTCCTTACCGCCTCCACAATATCATTTTTACCGGGAATGGAAGCCTGCTCCAGTGTAGAATTATAGGGAATGGGGGTATTCAGGCCGGCCAGTATTCTTACCGGAGCCTTAAGATACTTAAAAGCCTTCTCTGCCAGTCTGGCGCTGATATCGGAAGCGACGGAACCTCTGCTGCATGCTTCGCTTACTACTACCAGCTTCCCCGTTTTTTTAACCGAACTTATCAGAGTATCCATATCCAGGGGCACCAGTGTTCTGGGATCGACAATTTCGCAAGTTATGCCATCCCTATTTAACTCTTCAGCAGCCTCCAGCGATTTTAGAACCATATTGGAATAAGCAAAAATAGTAATGTCTTTACCCTTTCTTTTGATATCCGCTTTCCCAAAAGGTATGGTGTAATCTTCTACCGGTACCGGTCCTTTAAGCTGGTAATTCATTTTATGCTCTATAAACATTACCGGACTGTTATCCCTTACCGCAGTTTTTAAAAGGCCCTTCACATCGTAAGGTGTGGAAGGCATTACCAATTTAAGGCCGGGAGTATGATAGAACCATCCCTCCAGGCTCTGGGAATGCTGGGCCGCCACTCCTTTTCCGACGCCTCCCTGTGTCCTTATTACCAGCGGAACATCTATACGGCCGTCACTCATAAAGTGAATTTTAGCAGCCTGATTTACAATCTGATCCATGGCCAGAGCGGTAAAATCGATGAACATAATCTCTGCAACCGGACGGTAACCGGTAAGTGCCGCACCAACCGCCGCGCCGATTATCGCACTTTCCGAAATAGGAGTATCGATTACCCTCTGCGGGCCGTATTTATCCAGTAGCCCCTTATAGGCTTTAAATGCTCCACCGTAAACACCGATATCCTCGCCAATTAAAAATACCTTATTATCCCTATCCATTTCTTCTATTATCGCTTCTCTTACCGCTTCCCTGTACTCTATTTCCCTCATAAACTTCACTTTCTATTGTTTATCTTCTATTAAATTATTTAACGGAATGTAGATCCGTTTAAACTTTTCTTTATGGCACCGATTTGACCTATTCCCGAATTAACCTATTACCGGTTGACTTATTTCCGGCCTGGCTTACTCCCGACCTGATTTATACTCTGTCAAAAATTTCTCAAGTTCCGGCTCCGGGCTTTCCATAGCAAAGGTAACCGCATCTTCTATTTTTTTATCCAGCCTGCTTCCCATCCTTTTTATTTCTTCTGCGGTTATTATATTTTCCTTGAGCAGTTTGTTTCTAAAATTGGTTACCGGATCTTTTTCAGTGGTATAATATTCAACCTCTTCTTTTTCCCTGTATTCCGCAGGGTCATTGGGGTGATGGCCGTAGAAACGGTAGGTTTTTGCTTCGATAAGCGAAGGACCCCCTCCCCCTCTGGCTTGTTTTACTGCGCCTCTTACCGTTTCATAGACTTCCAGCGGATCACTACCATCGATAATATACCCGGGGATTCCATAGGCATCGCTTCTTTTTCCTATATCGATGCAGGCCACCGAATCCTTCGAACACATCGAAATGGCATACATGTTATTCTCACAGATATATATTACCGGCAGTTTAAATATGGCGGACATATTCAGAGCTTCGTGAAATACTCCGTTATTAGCTGCTCCGTCACCAAAGAAGCATACCACCACACTGCCTTTTTTACTCATTTTACAGGACAGTCCGGCTCCCACAGAGATAGGCAGCCCACCGCCTACTATCCCATTTTCTCCCAGTATTCCGAGCTTGATATCGATAATATGCATGGAACCTCCTCTGCCTCCGCAATAACCGGTAGATTTTCCAAAAAGTTCGGCCATCATTTTTCTTATGTCAGCCCCTCTGGCAATACAGTGGCCGTGACCGCGGTGATTGGAAATAATATAGTCCCGCTTTTCGATTGCTCGGCAGGCTCCTACCGGAACAGCTTCCTGCCCGATACAGGGGTGAAGATATCCCCGTATTTTCCCAATCTTGTAAAGCTGGATGGATCTCTCCTCAAACTTCCTGATCTCCATTAATTTTTCCAGCATCTCTATCAATATCTTTTTAGGCAATGCAGTCATCGAACTCCTCTCGGTTGCCATAATCAAAAATTTATTTAATTTCCTTCATGAACTTAATTCAATTACTATTTTTAAAAACCGGAATTAACATTACCGACAATGATAATATAATACAGAAAAAATTGAATTTAAGGTATATTTTTTACTTATGCATCCGTTTGTCATCCACTTCAATAACCGGAAACAGCCATAACGGAAGTAAAAATTTTCAGATTCCGGTATAGATTTAGGAAGTTCTGTATAATAAAAAAGAAATATGGTAATATCTTTTACTTGTAATATCAGTTATGATTTTATTAAATAAAAAAATAATTAATGAATTAATTCAAAACCGAGTCCAATTTTAAAATCCTGATGTTAAGGATTTCGGTAGCTATGGACTTAATAAATATTTCTTTTAAATTATATCCAGGTTAATATGTCCAGGTTAAGAAAAAAACATAAAAACAAAAAACTTTCCAGGATAATAATAATTATAATAGCCTTAATTCTTACGGCACAGGTGTTTATCACATTTGTATTATCAGGAACAGTAATATTCAGCTTTAGAGCTCTGGCTTCCTTTTTTGAGGATCTGCCCAATCTGGAAGATTTTACACCTACCGAAAGTGCCCTCACCTCCAGAATATATGCCGCCGACGGAACCCTTATAGCCACCTTCCACGGTGAGGAAAATAGAGAACTGGTATCATACCAGCAAATACCCCAGAATCTGATAAATGCAGTTATTGCCATTGAAGATGAAAGATTTTATCAGCACCATGGGTTCGATATCGAAGGTATAATCCGGTCATTTATTATAAATCTGGCCTCCGGAGGAATAGAACAGGGAGCCACCACCATAACCCAGGGATATGTAAAAAATGTGTATCTGCCCGAGGAAAAATACGAAATAACCTATGAGAGAAAAATCAAGGAAGCAGCCCTGGCCTATCAGCTTGAACAAATCTATTCCAAAGAAGAGATACTGGAAATGTATCTGAATACGGTTTACTTCGGAGAAGGGGCCTATGGTGTTCAGGCTGCGGCCAGAGTTTACTTCAATAAAGATGTGGAATATCTTAACCTTCAGGAGTGTGCCATGCTTGCTGGACTTCTAAAATCCTATCTATATTCACCCTATATCGATAAAAAGGCTGCTCTGGAAAGAAGAAATACGGTACTTGCCAAAATGCTCGAACTGGGCTATATAAGCCAGGATGAATACGACAGTTCCATAAATATGCCCATAATTACTCAGAGGCCCAGAGAGGAAACCGAACAGGGCTTTGCCCCTTATTTTGTGGAGTATGTCAAGCAGGAACTAATAGCAAAATATGGAGTGGAAAGAGTATTTAAGGGAGGATTCGAAATATATACCACACTGGATCCCAAAATGCAGATTGCTGCCGAAAATGCCATTAACGAGGTTCTCCCCGATCCTGAAGACCCCGCCGCCGCCCTGGTAGCCATGGATCCAACCAATGGATACATAAAAGCTATGGTAGGAGGAAAAGATTTCTCGGAAATGAAATTCAACCTGGCTACCCAGGCCAAGAGGCAGCCCGGTTCCACTTTTAAAGTTTTTGCTCTGCTGTCCGCCCTGGAACAGGGTGTCAGTCCTTATTTAACCTTTAATCCCAACGGAAATGTGGTATTCGATATCGAAGGAAGTCCGCCCTGGGAAGTTGGAAACTATAATAATGAAAGTTATGATACAAATGAAATGACAGTCCTGGAGGGAACTGTAAAATCAGTAAATGTGGTATATTCCCAGCTCATCATGAGAATAGGAGCTTACGTTATGGCTCAGCTGGCTATGGATATGGGCATCGAAACTCATATGGATCCCTATCCGGCAATGGGACTGGGGGGACTGACTATCGGAGTATCTCCGCTTGAAGTATGCACTGCATTTTCAACTATCGCCGATTATGGAGTAAGACACGATCCGGTGGCCATACTGAAAGTCGTGGATAAGGATGGCAATGTTGTTCAGGAACACCAGGAAGAAAGCAAACAGGTACTCACCCCTATTAACGCTTACCGGGCAATAGAAATTATGCAGCAGGTAATGCAGAGAGGAACCGGAACCAGAGCAAGATTGGACGATAGGCCCTGTGCCGGAAAAACCGGTACCACGCAGGAAGCTGAAAATGCGTGGTTTACCGGATTTACCACCAATCTTGCAGCCTGCGTATGGATGGGTTATCCGGAAGTCAATGTAAAAATGGGCACCATACACGGTATGAGGGTACAGGGTGGTGCTCAACCGGCATTAATCTGGAAATCATTTATGACCGAAGCTACAAAAGATTTACCCATAGAGAATTTCGTAAGACCACAGGATGACCTGATAAACGTGCAGGTAGTAATAGATCCGGAGACCGGAGAGATGATGTTACCAAACAGATTTACACCACTGGATCAGATCATCATAAGAGAATTCCATTACGGCCAGGAACCCACAACACAGATGCCTATTCCTCCCGATGCCATACCTATAATGCCTATGGTAGCACTTATGCCAATCGATGAAGCAAATCATATATTAATAGAATCAGGATATACCCATATAGAGTATAAAAATGAACCATACTCGGAGGTACCTTCCGGATATACCCATCGGCAGGATCCTATGTGGGGCCAGCCGGTAGAGACCATAAGAAAAATTACAGTGTGGGTAAATCCTTAAGTAAATTCTTGATTATTTGATATGATCGAAAAAAATAAAGAAATAAGAGTAAGATTTGCCCCCAGCCCAACCGGCTATTTGCATATCGGCAGTGCCAGAACCGCTTTCTTTAACTGGCTTTATGCAAAAAAAATGAGAGGTAAATTTGTACTAAGAATAGAGGATACCGATATTGCCAGGCATCAGGAAGAGTCGGTAAATAAAATTCTCGATTCGCTAAAATGGCTGGGGCTTAACTGGGATGAGGGCCCACAATCCGGTGGAAAGTACGGCCCCTACAGGCAGTCTCTCAGAGTCAGCATTTACACGGAACATGCCCAAAAATTAATCGATCTTAAGAAGGCCTACCGGTGTTTCTGCAGCCCGGAAGAGCTGGAGGAAAAAAGAAAGGATGCTGCAGCAAAAGGAAAGCCATATAAATATGACCGGAAATGCCTAAAACTCTCTCCGGAGGACATCAAAAATAACATGGACAGCGGCAAGCCTTACGCCGTAAGGTTTCTGATACCCAAAAATGAAGTAATTGATTTTGAAGATACGGTATACGGAGATATAAAAGTCAATTCCGAAAATATCGAAGATTTTATAATAATAAGATCAAACGGCCTCCCTACCTATAATTATTCTACAGCCATAGATGACGCTCTGATGAAAATAACTCATATTATAAGAGGAGAGGACCACCTGTCGAATACTCCCAAGCAGATTTTAATTTATAAAGCTTTGAATTTTAAAACCCCCAATTTTACTCACCTGCCAATGATACTGGGTAAGGACGGCAGTAAATTAAGCAAAAGGCATGGTTCCATCTCCATCGAGAAATATATGGGAGAGGGATTTGTAAGAGAAGCGGTGCTTAATTATCTCGCCCTTCTGGGGTGGGCTTATGATGAAAAAACTACTATTTTTTCAATTGATGAATTGATTAAAAAATTCGAACTTGATTCCGTAAATAAGAAACCGGCTAAATTTGATTACCATAAACTCCTGTGGATAAACGGATACTACATAAGAAATATGGCCAACCATCACCTGGCAGAGCTTCTGAAAAATCAAATAAAAAGTTTCCTGGCCTCCAGGAAAGATACCGAACTGGAAAATAACACCGAAGAGCTGGAGCAGAAAATTACAAAAATAACCCCCCTGATAAAGGAACGTATAAAGACATTAAATGAAAGCATAAATCTAATCAGCCCCTTTTTTCTGAAAATTTCATACAGCGATAAGTCCAAAAACTACTTTAAAAATAAAGATATTGATGCACCGGGGATATTAAAAAGGGTTCATAAAATACTCGGTAAAATCAATGAAAATTTTCAGGCAAAAGATATCGAAAAGAGTTTAAGATCAGTTTCGGAAGATTTAGAGCTGAACTTCCGGAAAATTGCCGAGGTTATAAGAATCGCCATATGGAATAACACTGTAAGCCCTCCCCTGTTTGAGACTATGGAGATACTGAGCAGGAAATTGACTTTAAAAAGAATAAAAGAATATATAAAAATTATATCGTAGTAGAACTATTTTGTCTTACCAGCTAAATGCCACCTCTTATTTTTTTAAAAGATTTATTTAAATCCGACCTTAGTCCCTTTATTTCCATAACGATTTCCCGTAATATTTGAGGAACTGTCTCTCCAAACTTTATCAAATCACTATCCCCCGTTTTGGAATTCAGGCTGTTTATTTTTTCTTTTATCAAACAACTTATAAATAAGGATAAAGATATATCCATTTTTTTAGCTATCTTTTTTGCATTATCTATTAAATTTTTATTCAGTCTGAAACTATACATCTTCTTATTCATAATGTTTTAATACTAAAATTATGTGACATATTTGTCAACATTTATTATTAAAAATTATTGACCCAAAAGCAAAAAACCGGATTGATTTTTATAATGATATATGGAATAATCATTTTATTACTAATACTATAATAATAATAGTATTTATAAGTGTATATAAAGCATTGAATTCAAGAGTGTAATTATGGTTAGCGAAAAAATTTTTTTTGATAATGCGTCAACTACCAGAGTGGATGACAGAGTTTACAGATATATGCAGCAATTCTTTAAAAAAAATTATGGTAATCCCTCCAGTCTTCATGATTTTGGAGAATCTGCCAGTAAAGCTCTAAATAAAGCCAGAAGCCAGACAGCAGCATTAATTGGAGCCAGTGAAGAAGAAATATATTTTACCTCCTGCGGCACCGAATCAAATAACTTCGCCTTATGGGGACTGACCGGAGCTTATAAAAATAAGGGAAACCATATAATATCCTCTAACATCGAACATCTTTCCATACTGAACCCCTTAAAGGAATTCGAAAAAGAGGGCTGGAAAGTAAGCCTTGTTCCGGTAGACCAATATGGTTTTATAAACCCTAAAGATGTAAAGAAGGAAATAAGAAAAGATACCGTGCTGATATCCGTTATGCACACAAATAATGAAGTGGGAACTATTCAGAAAATAAAAGAAATATCCGATATAGCCAGGGAAAATAATATTTTATTCCACAGTGATGGTGCAGCTGCTGCCGGAGTAATACCGGTCAATGTCAGGGAACTGGGTGTGGATGCCTACAGCTTTACTTCCCAGCAGATGTATGGACCAAAAGGAGCTGCCGCTTTGTATGTCAAAAAAGGAGTGAGGATCAAGCCGCTGCTTTTGGGAGGTATTCAGGAAAGAGGAAGAAGAGCGGGTACCGAAAATGTCCCTGCTATAGCTGGTTTTGGCAAAGCATGTGAAATAGCCGCTGATGAGATGGATAAAAATATGAAATATGTATCTAAATTAAGAGATAGTCTGATTAAAGGAATAACCGGTAAAATAAAGAAAGTTAAACTAAACGGACATCCTACAGAGAGAACTCCCGGTAATGTGCACTTAAGTTTTGAATTCATTGAAGGAGAATCCATACTAATTATGCTGAATCTTCAAGGAATTGCCGCCGCCAGCGGATCCTCTTGTGCATCACAGGCACTGAAAAGCTCTCACGTCCTTCTGGCAATGGGCCTTGCCCCTACCATAGCCCAGGGCTCAATTCTTTTTTCTCTGGGCAAATATAATACTCAGGAAGAGGTAAAAAAAGTTATCGAAGTCCTGCCGCCTATTATAGACAGGCTGAGAAAGATGTCACCGCTATACAAGGAATAAGGAAAAACACTTGAAAGTAACCACTAAAAATAATATATTTGTTTAAACTTTAAAGCCTGTATAGAATATAAAATACAGGGTAATTTACATTTTTTAAAAAAGAGGTACCAATGATAATGTATAGTAAAAAAGTTATGGAACATTTTATGTCTCCCAGAAATGTGGGAGAGATAAAAGATGCAGACGCCATAGGTGAAGTAGGAAATCCGGTTTGTGGTGATATGATGACTTTTTATATAAAGGTTAAAAATGACAGAATCGAAGATGTAAAATTTAAAACTTTCGGCTGCGGTGCTGCTATTGCGGTGTCCAGTATGGTCAGTGAGATGGCCAAAGGGAAAACCCTGGATGAGGCATTAAAAATATCAAATAAAGATGTTGCTAAAGAACTCGGCGGCCTGCCTAAAAATAAACTTCACTGTTCCAATCTGGGTGCAGACGCATTACATAAAGCCATCGAGAATTACCGGAAAAAGCAAAAAAACAAGAAATAGTGTAAATTGGAGTCAATATGACTAAAGAAACAATGAAAAGAAAAGGAAAAAAGGCGCCCTGCAGATGTCCTTACTGTGATATGGAGCTGAACAGCAGCGAGGCTGAATACTGTACATTCTGTAATTTTAAGGTCAGCCACTGTGTGGTATGCAGCTACCCGGTTTCGGATAAAATGGAAAAATGCCCCAACTGTGGAGCAAAATTATAAGCATATATTATATATATTAAACCCAGTAATAACTCACAGTAAAAAAATACACTTATGAGTGAAGGTCAAAAAAAAGAAAACCAAATTAATGCAGATGAGTATCTGGACTGCATGGGTCTTTACTGCCCCGTTCCCATATATGAGACCAGGAAGAAAATAAATTCTATGAAGAAGGGCCAGATACTGAAGATGACTGCGGATGATCCCGGTTCCGAGCCGGATATAAAAAGTTGGGCTAAAATGACCGGAAACGAACTGATAAAAATAGAGAAAAATAACAGCACTTTTACCTTCTATATAAGAAAAACCGAGTAACCTAAGGATTCTACCCATTTCATTATACTTTGCCACATGGAAAAATTTCTGATAGCATTATTATGCCCATTACGTATAATAATGCTGTTATTAATCATTACTTTGGGGAGTCGTCTAGAGGTAGGACATGCGGCTCTGGACCGTAGAGCGGGGGTTCGAATCCTCCCTCCCC
>CAZSVM010000019.1:0-47939 GCA_964610315.1 uncultured Actinomycetota bacterium | reverse complement strand
TCCATAAAATAAGAGTCTGATGTAGTATAAGATATATTTCCTCTGGTGAATATGGCTTGAACATCTGTTGCCAATGCTTTTATGTTTGCCTCAATTGTGTTCTCTGATATATTGCCAACCCAGGTTGATTCAGGATTTGCAACAAAACCATCATTGCCCACTGAAGGATAGGTAAATGTTTTTGGTCCTGTTACAGTTATGGTTACCGGACTGCCACTATAAGCATTAAAATCTTCCGGTAGGGCGCCCCAAATAATCACAGGGGGGTTGGTAAACCCATGATCTTCCTCAAATGTAGCGGTTGCAACATTATTTGTTCTGGTTATGGAGACTGGATGACGCCATATATGCATATCTTCCTCATTACCCAATTGAAATTCATAGACTCCGTTATCTTGCGCCCATTTCGCATTATCCAATATTGCCTGTCTAAAAGCAGGCCAATTTTCAGCAGTTATCGTGTAATTAGGATTAGATGTATTATAAGATGAAACTCCCCATACTACTTTTACACCTCTGGCAACTGCTCTTATAACGGCAGCCTTCGATTGGGCTAACCAGGTTGCATCTTGATAATTGGGAATATCAATTCTTAATTCAGTAAATCCATTAGTTAATAGTGTATCTACATAACTGTCAAAAATCGAAGGGGTACTTGTAGAAAAAAGCCCCATCCCCAGCCCAGACCACTTACTATATTCTAATTCCTTTTCACTTGGAGCGCTGCCTTCTTTATTTATATTTCTATCTGCTGAGCCTGATATTATTTCTAATTCAATTTGACTAACTGGTTTTGAAGCTGTTAAAAATATAAAGGCGACTAAAAGTACCATTATTGCAATTAAGATTGGTACTATTGAATGTTTTAAATTTTTCTTTTTGTTTCTTACCTTCATGATAAATGAAAAACCATTTAACCTCTCCAATAGAGGCTAAATGGCTTTTTAATTGTCTTTTTAAATAACAAAATAATAGCCGGTTGCATCACTGGCTCCTTACATTTCGAGATGCCCAATTAATGAGATGTAAGTCTTAGCCTCTATTATTTAAAATAAATCTTTATTTAATTATCAATAGATACATTAATTATTATAATAATATATATATTATTAGAATTATAATATTATGTCAATATTATTTTATTTAAAATTAAATTAATTATTTTAAAATTTAATTTATTATAAATATATTAATACTTTTCAATACAAATAATAAGATAAGATTTAACTTATATGACACTTTTTTAAAAAATATTTACAAAAGGATTTTCCGATATTAAAGTGTATAAAACGGTAAAAATAGAATTATAAAAGCGGATTATAAAGTTTTTTACGCTATTTATAAAAAGCAAATATGAAATTCAAAGGAAGTTTTCTTAAATATTTAATACCTGTCATAAGAATACTGGTAGGAGCTGTATTTTTGGTTTCCGGCATCTTGAAGTCAATCAACATTCTGGCACTTAGAAATACATTGTTGGCGCTGAACCTTTTTAATCCCGTGCTGTCCCAGCTTTTATCCTATCTGATTCCTGCCGTTGAAATCATACTGGGGCTGCTGCTGGTTCTGGGAGTATTTATAAGGTTTGCCGCTGTCCATTCGGCGGTATTGATTCTGGTTTATTCCTGGGTCACACTTTATGTTATAGGGATTGAATATGGCAGCGGTGTGTCTTACGAATCCCTTAAGGGATTTTTAAATTTGTCATTTAATAAATTTACCCTTATATTTTTGTTTATAATGATTTTGCTGAATGTCATGGTGGCCATAGACATAAGGACGATCTGGTCTGTAGAGAAAATAATAAAAGGTAAATTATCGAATTCAAAAAAAATAAAGCTGCTGGAGCTTTTGATATATATCTTGGTTGGCCTGGGCATTATTCTTATTATATTTACACTGCTGTTTAATTTCGGAATTCTGAGCGGTAAAAAGGCTGGCTTATCTCCCGGAGAAAACGATGTAGAATCGGCGGAAAACATAGTATCGTCCACCGTAATTTCGATTACCGTGGATGAGGCATACGCAGCCTATATCAGCGGAAAAGATTACTTATTCCTGGACGTGAGAACGGATGACGAGTATAACAGCGGTCACATAAAGGGTGCTGTGCATATACCGGTTTCGGAACTTCAAGGCAGGCTTGATGAACTTGCCAAAGAGGGGCCCATAATCGTCTACTGCAAGTCTGGAACAAGGAGTGCCAGGGCAGCCGGTATCCTGGTGGAAAACGGATTTGCACAGATTTATGATATGGGTGGTGGTATTACGGAATGGATAAATAAGGGTTATACTACTGTAAGCGGCGAATAGATGAGTTTTATTGGAACGGATGTTTGATTAAATAACTGCTATTATTCCTATCAGGATTATCTTATCGTTATGTTTTCTTATAAAATATGCTGGATAAATTGCCGACAAATAATACCGAAATAAAAAAGCTCCACAAAAAGACCAATTTATTATTTATAAAAGCGGGAGGAGAACTGCGGAGAGTATTTGAGCAGTATGATCTTACTTACCTGCTGGAAGAATGATCTTAAAAACTATCTCTTCTCCAAATATCCTAAATATCTTACATTTAAAATTTTTCTTAATAAACATTACTTCATTTTTAAAAAAGTTGGTTACGAAATTATGCTATAATAATGTAAAATTATTTTTAGTAAATTTTTTATTCTTATAGTTTGGCATAATACATAGTTTAAGATTTTGAAAAAAAAAGAGTCTAAAAATAAAAAAAATTATAATAAAAAAATTGCTGATTCCCAGTATGAATTAGACGAACTTCTTGATATTGATATTAAAAAAATTGAAGAGCCACAGAGAATTATAAATGCTCTCCGGGATGAGATAGCAAAACACAATTATTATTACTATATTAAGGACAACCCCATAGTAAGTGATGCCCAATACGACAGGCTTATGCGAAACCTTGAGGCGCTGGAAAAAAAGTTCCCCGAACTTATTACCGAAGATTCTCCCACTCAGAGAATAGGAGCTCCCCTGGAAGGAGGCTTTTCCACAGTAGAACATGGGGAAAGGATGCTTAGCCTTCAGGATGCCTTCGGTTACCAGGAGCTTAAGGATTTTCTTAACCGGGTTTATAAGGACCTGGAAATGAGTGAAGATCAGGTAGAGTTTGTATGTGAGCTTAAAATAGACGGGTCGGCGGTTTCCCTGGTATATGAAGATGGAAAGTTTGTAAGGGGGGCCACCCGGGGAGACGGTATCCTGGGTGAAGATATAACCTCCAACCTAAAAACCATAAGAGCGATCCCCTTGAGGCTGTTTGCCAAAAGCGGCCTTAAAATTCCTTCCCGGCTGGAAGTAAGGGGGGAAGTGTATCTGGCCAAGGATGAGTTTAAGAGAATAAATACGGAGAGAGAGGAAGAGGGGTTCCCTACCTTTGCCAATCCCAGAAATGCGGCAGCGGGTTCGCTGCGCCAGATAGATCCGAGAAATACCGCCGGAAGGAGGCTCAATATATTTGTATACGGAGCGGTTAATACTGGTGAGCTGAATATTTCCACTCAGTATGAAATGCTGAATTACCTCTCCGAAGCAGGGCTAAAGGTAAATCCTAATATAAAAAAGGTGACCGGTTTTAATCAGATTAAAAATTACCTGGATAACTGGGGGGAGAAGCGTAAAAATCTGCTTTATGAGACCGATGGGGTGGTTATAAAGGTGGACAGCTTTTCCCTGCAGCAGAAACTGGGCCAGACCTCCCGAAATCCCCGGTGGGCCATTGCCTATAAATTTCCTCCGGAGGAAGAGGTTACCAGGATTGTGGATATAAAGGTAAGTGTGGGAAGAACCGGAGCGTTGACTCCGGTAGCGGTACTCAAGCCGGTTAAGGTGGCCGGTTCCACCATCTCTCACGCCACTCTGCACAATGAGGATGAAATAAAAAGAAAAGGGGTAATGATCGGGGACTGGGTGGTAATACATAAGGCAGGAGATGTCATACCGGAAATTGTAAAGGTTATAAAGGAAAGAAGAGATGGGAGCCAGAAGAAATTCAAAATGCCGAAGAGGTGCCCGATCTGCGGTTCGGAGGTGGTAAAACCGGAAGGGGAAGTGGCGCTGCGCTGCACTTCCATAGCCTGCCCCGCCCAGCAGTACGAGAGGATTGTCCATTTTACCTCCAAGGGAGCCATGGATATAGAAGGATTGGGTCCGGCAATAGTGGATAAACTTCTGGCCAAAAAGTTAATTAAGGACCCCTCAGATATTTATTATCTGAAATACGATGATATATATTCACTGGAAAACTTCAAGGAAAAATCAACCCGGAACCTGCTTGCGTCTATAGAAAAAAGCAGGAAGAGACCTCTTGGCCGACTTCTCTTTGCCCTGGGAATAAGATATGTAGGCTCTCATACCGCCGAGGTGCTCTCGGGAGTATTTGCTGACCTGGACAGTCTGATGGGGGCTGGATATGAAAAAATCGAAGAGGTAAGGGAAATCGGGCCCAAGATAGCGGAAAGCATAGTTACCTTTTTCAGACAGGAGCAGAATCTTAAGGTGATAGAGAAGCTAAGAAAAGCGGGGGTCAATTTCGGTTCGGCATCAAAAAAAATCATAGAAAAAGAAGCCTTTGCCGGAAAGACTTTCGTTCTTACCGGGAAGCTTAATGATTTCTCCAGAGATGAGGCAACCGGAATTATAGAGAGTTTTGGGGGAAGGGTAACCTCCAGCGTCAGCAGGAGTACGGATGCGGTTCTGGTGGGGGAGGATCCGGGAAGTAAACTGGATGATGCCCGAAAATATAGTATTAAACTGATAAGCGAAGAAGAATTTAAAAAAATGATAGAGGAATAATCTTTTTATATATAGGTGTTGAAATATACAGTCGGTGAAATCTACGGCCTGGGAAATAATAATCAGGAAAATCTATGGTTGAGGAAAATTTTAAAAAAGAAAATCCGCCGGTGGTAAAAAGCTATGTTCCAGACATAAAATGGAACGCCCTCGATGCCATAATTTCTCTGGCTTTTTTAACCGTGGTTCTGGTTGCCATTTATTTCGGATCGGCAAAATTATTCGAGGTTTCTGGAGGCGAACAATTTTTTAATTCCTCCAATATAGGTAATATAAGCTTTACCGTTCTTTATGGGATCCAGGTATTTCTTATGCTGGGGGTGGTATGGTTCTTTGCCATATTCCGGAGGAAATCACATTTAAAGGACCTGGGGCTGCGGTACTACAGCATCCTAAAAACCATCTGGTATGCTTTTATCTGCCTTCTAGCCATTTTTTTAGTAAGTTTCTTATATGTGTTTTTAATGAATTCGCTTTTCGGGATAGAGGCCCCTCCCAGTAAGATTGAGACGTTGATTAGAAACAGAAGTATATCCAGCAATATCCTGCTGGTAGTGGTAGCGGTAATTGCCCCCTTAAGCGAAGAGATTTTTTTCAGGGGCTTTTTATATTCGGCATTCAGGAAAAGCTGGGGGGTCAATGCGGCGCTGTTTTTGTCTTCTTTTTTATTTGCGGCAGTTCACCTGGAGCTTTACAGTTTCATACCTCTTATGATTATAGGCTGGCTGCTTGCCTATCTTTTTGAAAGAACAAAATCCCTTATGCCCGCAATTTTCCTGCACGGTACCTACAATCTGATACTGATACTAATCATGCTGGGAGAGCTGAAAATTATAAAGCTGTATTAATAGGATAAAATATTTGTTAAAATGTTATATCTAAATCAGCCCGCTGATATGGTATTGTCTGCAAAGCGTTAATAGGGTAGATAAAGATGAAAATATAGGGATAGATATAGGGCAGATTGGAAGCTTAAGTTTTTATAAAGAGTGTGATATGGAAAGAATTTCTAAAGACGACGTTAAATATGTGGCTAAACTTGCAGAACTGGAATTTAATCAGAAGGATATAGAGAAAATTACCTCCCAGCTGGATAAGATTCTGGATTATGTGGCGGAAGTAAGCAGTGTGAATACCGAAGGGGTGACTCCCACCTCCCATGTACTGGAAATAAAAAACGTCCTCAGGGAGGATGTGGTTAAAAAATCCATAACCCAGGAATCCGCGCTGAAAAATGCCCCCTACGAAGTGGATGACGGCTTTAAAGTACCCAAAATAGACTAGATAAAAATAAACCAAGTGAGGAGAGATGGTGGAAACCTATTATCTGACTGCCCACCAGTTAAAAGAGAAACTTAAAAAAAAGGAAATAAGCTGTATTGAAATAACCGAGAACATTTATCGGCGGATCGAGCAGGTTGAGGAAAGGTTAAACTCCTTTATAAGGCTGGAAAAGAAGAGCGCCCTTTCCCTGGCAAAAGAGGTTGACAAACTTATAGCCTCCGGTAGCAACATAAAGGATCTTATGGGAATACCGGTGGCGGTGAAGGATAATATCTGTACCAGGAATATAACCACCACCTGTGCCTCCCGAATTCTGGAAAACTATATTCCGGTATATAACGCCTCCGTTATCGACAGGCTCGAGAGCTGCAATTATATCCTGGTGGGCAAGGCAAATATGGACGAATTTGCCATGGGTTCATCCAATGAAAACTCCTATTTCGGACCGGTAAGAAATCCCTGGAATACGGGCAGAGTACCAGGAGGCTCAAGCGGGGGTCCAGCAGCCAGTGTGGCAGCCGGTGAAGCAGTATGCGCCCTGGGATCCGATACCGGAGGATCCATAAGACAGCCGGCATCTCTGTGCGGTATCGTGGGATTTAAACCTACTTACGGCATGGTATCCAGGTACGGCCTGGTTGCCTTTGCTTCTTCTCTGGACCAGATAGGGCCCCTTACCAGGGATGTCGAAGATTGTGCTGCTGTGCTTAATGTAATCTGCGGGCATGATAAGAATGATTCCACCTCCATAAATATTAAAATTCCGGATTATAAAAGTTTTTTGGTACCGGACATCAAGGGTTTAAAGATAGGAATTCCCAAAGAGCTAATGACCGAGGGAATCGACGCGGAGGTAAAGGAGAAAATATTTGGGGTGGTTAAACTGGCTGAGGATATGGGAGCAAAGCTGGAGGAAGTTTCGATTCCAAGCTTAAAGTATGCCTTGAGTGTTTATTATATAGTTGCCCCTTCGGAAGCTAGCTCTAACCTTTCCAGATTCGATGGTGTAAGGTACGGGTACCGGAATACGGAGGCAAAAACTTTAAGGGAAATGTATAGAAAAACCAGGGCAGAGGGATTTGGTAATGAGGTTAAAAGGAGAATAATGATAGGAACTTACAGTCTGTCAGCCGGCTATTATGATGCCTATTATGAAAAAGCCCAGAAGGTAAGAACCCTTATCATAAACGATTTTAAAAAGACTTTCGATAAATTCGATGTACTGCTTTCTCCTACCTCACCCACCACTGCTTTTAAGATTGGAGAAAAAATAGAAGATCCGCTAACTATGTATCTTTCAGACATCTGCACCATACCGGTAAATCTGGCGGGGCTCCCGGCAGTTTCCATTCCGGCCGGACTGTCTGGTGATAAGCTGCCCATAGGGGTGCAGATTATTGGAAATATATTAAGAGAAGATAATGTGCTAAAAGTTGCCTACAGCCTGGAAAAGGCCATAGGCTTTACCGGCAGGCCGGAATTGTAAAAATTATAATTATATATTTACAGTTATGGAAAAAGAAAACAAATATGAACCGGTTATAGGGCTGGAAACCCACGTAGAACTTTATACTGCTACCAAGATGTTCTGTGGGTGCAGGCTATCTTTCGGCCAGGAAAAAAATATATACACCTGTGCGGTCTGCCTGGGCCATCCGGGGTCATTGCCGGTTATCAACCGGAAAGCGGTTGAATATGCCACAAAAATTGCTCTGGCATTAAACTGCAGGATCAACAGGTATACCATTTTTCACCGAAAAAATTATTTTTATCCGGATATGCCCAAAAACTACCAGATCTCACAATATGACGTGCCGCTGGGTGTGGAAGGTTATCTTGATATCGATATGGGAGATTATACCAGAAGAGTGGGAATAACCAGGGTACATATGGAGGAAGATACCGGAAAACTCCTGCACACCGGAACTACCGGCAGAATAAGCGAATCCGAAGCCAGTATAGTAGATTTTAACCGGGCGGGAACCCCCTTAATAGAGATTGTAACCGAGCCGGATATAAGATCGCCCGAGGAGGCCAGAGAATATATGATAGCCCTAAGGAATCTCATTCTGTTTCTGGATGTAAGTGACTGCAATATGGAAGAGGGCAGCCTCCGCTGTGACGCCAACGTTTCGGTAAGGAAAAAAGGGGACAGCAAGATTGGAACAAAAACCGAGATCAAGAATTTAAACTCCTTTAAATTCCTGCAGAAGGGGCTGGAATATGAAGTAAAAAGACAGGTAAAGGTCCTGGAGTCAGGAGATAAAGTGATCCAGCAGACCAGGCACTACGATAGTAAAACGGGAACCACAAAAGCTCTGCGGTCCAAGGAAGAGGCTCATGATTACCGGTACTTTCCGGAACCTGATCTGGTTCCCATTTACCTGGAAGATGAAATGATAGAAAGCATAAGTAAAACCATTCCCGAACTGCCTGCTGCCAAGGTCAAAAGGTTTAAAGAAAAATACGGATTGTCCGGAGATGACTGCAGTTTTCTGGCCAACAATAAAGATCTGGCCGATTATTTTGAGAAGTGCTGCCGGTATTATGATAACGCCAAAAATATAGTCAACTGGATAATGGGAGAATTCAGCGCCCTTTTGAATAAAGAAAAAATAACCATAAAGGAAAGCAGGGTGACTCCAGAGAATTTGTGTAAGATGCTCAAGATAATGGAGAAGGGTAAAATCAGCTCTAAAATGGCGAAATCGGTATTCGAGGAAATGTTTAATACCGGCAAGGATCCCCAGAAGATTATTGAAAACAGGGGTCTGGAACAGATAAGCGATGAAGGCTTGCTGGAAACGGTAATAAATGAGGTGATAAGGGAGAATCCGGGGCCAGTGGAGCAGTTCAGGGAAGGAAAAGAAAAGGCATTGAGCTTTTTAATCGGCAGGGTAATGGCCAAAACCAGAGGGAAGGCCAATCCCCAGCTGGCAAATGAGATTATAAGAAAAAAAATAAGTTGATTATATATCGAAAATCAATATAATTTAAACCTTGACAGGTTTTATTCTTTGGGGAGTTTTTAAGACCAACAAATATTTTAATACCAGTATGGTGTGAACTAAACGGCTTTATTATAATATAATTTCTACATATAAAAATTCGTTTGGCAGGGTTTATTCAATAATAGAAAGGGATAAAAATGATAAAAAAAATAGGTGTTCTAACCGGTGGAGGAGATTCTCCGGCAATAAATGCAGCCACAAGAGCCATTGTTATAAAGGCGGCACAATACGGATGTAAAGTAATAGGAATTAAAAATGGATGGGAAGGGATGATCAAAGGCAACGTAATGGAACTGGACAGGGAAACTGTTTCAGGGACACTGGCCGAAGGCGGAACCATACTGGGAACATCCAGAACCAATCCTTTTAAAATAGAAAACGGAGTGGAGAAGGTTAAAGAAAATATAAAGAAATTCGAACTGGATGCCATAATAACCATAGGCGGGGATGATACCAACGGAGTCATAACCAGATTAACCCAGTACGGAATAAAGGGAGTAGGAATACCCCAGACTATTGATAACGATATTGCCCATACCGATTATTCCATAGGTTATGATTCAGCGCTGGAAGTAGTGACTGACTGCATTGATAAACTTCATACCACTGCATCCTCACATCACAGAATAATGATAGTGGAGGTTATGGGAAGGGATTCGGGCTGTCTGGCCTTAAACGGGGGAGTTGCCGGTGGAGCCGATATCATTTTAATTCCCGAGATACCGTTCAATTACGATGAAATAGTAAACACCATTGAGAAAAGAAGAGAAAGAGGCAAGGATTTCAGCATAATCGTGGTAGCCGAAGGAGCAAAACCAGCCGAAATCGAAGAGCAGGTAACCTCTTCCTGCGAGGTTGACAGCTTTGGGCATGTGCGACTCGGCGGTGTGAGTAATTTAATTGCCAAGGAGATCGAAAGAAGAACTGGATACAGTACCCGGGTAACTATACTGGGTCATCTCCAGAGGGGTGGAAAACCTTCCGCTCTTGACCGGATAGTGGCCACCAGGTTTGGGGTAAAGGCAGTTGAGCTCATTCATGATAGTAAATTCGGAGAAATGGTGGTTATGGAAAACGGGGTAGTAACATCTATTCCTCTGGGAAAAGCTTTAGGCGATAAGAAACCCATGGACAAGGAGCTTTACGAGATGTCCAAAATATTGTATTAAAAGCGGAGCATTGATAGGGAATCAAAATTGTAATAATTTAGTTTATATTGACAATTCGTCTTAAAGTTATTAAATTATAAATGTTTGGAGACATAGGCAAAAACCTATGAATCTTAAAGGCACTTCCTTAAGAAGTGCCTTATTTTTTTACCCTGATATATTATTTATTAAGGAAAAATAATCTTTAATATCGGCCAAATTTATTAGAGATATCGGTCTCTGACTATCATTAATATATATGGCTTTTAACCTTGAGCTTTTGCATTCAGAATTCTGATACTAAATTGATCTAAATAAATTATTACCTAGCTAACCTCGTTTTCTTACCTAAATAGATTTAAATATTCCCATAAAGCATAATATTTTCTTTTAGTACCTGGTGGATCATATTTAACAACTATTTTTGATTCCAGAAAACGTTTAATCAGCCTAGCTGCCAAAGGGTATGATACTCCCAATTTCTCAGCAGCTCCAACTGTACTTATAAGTGGTGTTGAGAACATTTCTAGAAGTAGCTTCCCCCCATTCTGTGCGCTACTTCCAAAAGACCTTATCTTTTCATCGTATATTTTCCTTAATTCAATTATTTTCTTAAAAGCATCTGAAACCTTCTCGGCAGTTGCTATAACAGCCCTGAGAAAAAATTTTACCCAGGGTTCTAGTTTATTTGCTTCTCTTACCGTTGATAGTGAATTATAATAAAATCCTTTGTTTTTCTCGAAAAAATCTGATATATATAACGTTGGCTTTTCCAGTAATCCATAATCTACAAGCTGTAACGTAATTAATAATCTTCCAATTCTACCATTGCCATCATTATAGGGATGTATTGTTTCAAATTGATAATGGCTAATTGCAATTCTTATCAACTCTGGTATTTTTATTTGATCATTATGCCAGAATTTTTCTAAGTCACTTAATAGGTTAGGCAATTCTGAATGATGAGGCGGAATGAATATAGCATCTCTTATAGAAGATTTTCCCAGTAAGTCTTTAGTGCCAATCCAGTTCTGTTTTTTCCTTATATGGCCTGGTTGCTGCCCTGCCCCCCTCACTCCAGACAATAATATCTTGTGGGTTTCATTTACCAATCTCATGCATAACGGAATTTTTTTTAACTCTACTATTGCAAAATCCATAGCCTTAATATAATTTTGTACCTCAGTCCAATCGCCCCTTTTTTCTGGCTTAATTGCTTTCTTTGGTAAAATGGCCTCGTCTATTTCTGTTTGAGTACCTTCTATCTTAGATGATTTTGAAGCTTCTGTGGTAAGGTGCATCAGGATAAAAACATCAATATCCGGTATTAACCCTGAAAAGGAATTAAGTTGCCCTATTAATCTATCGGATTTTGATAATAAAGTATAAATCTCATTATCTTCCCAATTGAATTGCCTGTTTATACAAGCAGGGATAAGACTATTATATTCAATGTCTTTATTGTAACGATATTTTTTATATTCTCCGGCATTAAATTTTTTCATTTTCCTAATTTTTATAAATAATTAGTATATATTTTTAACGTTTTTAACCAAAAACGTTAAAAACTTAAGCTGTTTTTTACAATATATACAAAAAATAGAAAAAAATCAATTATTTATTTACAAATAAAAGAGATTTTAAGAACTAATTAATACAGGAATAATTATTCCTAACTTATATTTAATAATGATCATAAAAATGTAGTTTCCTATTACTGTTAGGTACAGTTATTGATTTGTAAATTTTTAATCATCTGGCCAATTTCTTCTTCGGATAATTTATTTGTATTAAAGCCCTTTTGCTCCAGCCATTTTTTAAATTGTATCAGCGATTTTTTGATTGATTTTTCATACCTTAACTCTTCTATCTGTTTTAACAGTTTCTTATTTTCCATATACTTTTTGTAAGATACGATTACAACCTCCGGGATACAATCTCTGGTAACAATGTAGGTTTCATTTTTGTCAGATATGGCATCTACTATTTCTTTAATATTGTTTCTGGCGTTTGTAATTCCAATTATTTGTTCCATAAAGCTCCTTTCCAATAGAGATGTTGTACATTTAAATTTACGTCTAAATGTAATTTAATATTATATAATGTATATATATTTTTATGTAGTATAAAATTTGTATATAAATTATATTGACATAGTTACTAATATATTTTATCCTATTAAAACAAATTTCTTAATATTATGCAATTATTTAAAAGTGTTTATGAATATATACACTAATTTAGATAATAAAATAAATGAAAGTAAAAATTCTTTTAATATTATTTTGGCAGACAAAGATATTGAGACATTTAAGAGTATCCAAAGATTAAATGATAAATTTAATTTCATAAATCTAAGCAGTTGTTTTGCTGTAAATTTTATTTTGGAGTACGAAAAAATTGATTTGATTGTTATCAGTAAAAAAATCTCCAATTTAACTAGTATTATAGAGAGAGCTAATAAGAAAAAAATAAATGTTTATATTATAGGAAAAGATATTAAATCACCAGTGGATGAGAAGGAAATAGAAGGCATCGTATTAAGTGAAATAAGAAAAAAGACAGTTAGTAAGAAAGATAAACAGCTTAAAATTAAGAGATTTATTAATAATTTATTAGATTTAAATAGAAGTAAAAAATTAATCCTAAAAGCTAATTATAGAGAGCGGAGAAAGATGGTAAATAGCTTAACAGAATTGGGCAGAGAAATTAATACGGAATATAAGAAAGAATCACTTAATAATGGAGCTGACAAAAATAAAAAATTAGGGAAAAGTAATGGAAGTAGTAATAAAGATAATATTAAAGACCTTAAATTAAATAAGGAAGATCCATCTATAAAATTTCAAAACGAAGGTTATTTAAAGAAACAGAATAATATTGAGATTGAAAAAATAAAAACCATAAAACAAAAAATAATTATAATATTAAAAGCCAAAGGTGGGGTTGGAAGTACCATAATTTCTATTTTTTTAGGATTTGTGTTTAATAAAATCAAAACACTACTTGTAGATTTAAATTTTTCTGAAGGAGGAGGAGATATAAGTTATTATCTTGGTATTCCACGATCTCCTAATATCCTAAATTTTATTGATGGCTATAACAGGAATTCTTTGGAGAATTCGGTTATAAAAATTAGAGAAAATTTAGATGTTTTACAAACTCCTCCAACTTATGAAATGTCAAAAAAAGTAGATTTACAGGATATATATTGTTTAGCCGATATTGCCAAGAAAAAATATCACTTAATAATATTTGATTTACCGAATAAATTTGACGATTTGTCTTTAGGTATAATTGATTTAGCTGATCTTTTAATAATGGTATCCGACAATACTTTAGGAAGCATTGGTAGGCTTATAAAAATGAATAATGTATTCATATACGATGATTTGGAAAAAATTTTAGTTATAAATAAATATAGTAAATTAAGTGAATTAAATCTGTTTAAAAATCAAATCGAACAATTTTTTCATCTAAAAGATTTTGTGTTTTTGGATGAAGATGAAATCTTGAGAAGTAAATCAGAATTTTCAAATTTTGATTTTAGTAATCTGGAGAGCTTTAAATGCCTAACAGAAAAAATCTTTAATTTATTAATCTATGATTAAAAGGAATTATGATGAGGAATTATTATAGGAAGTATTTAATCTTAGCAATTATCGGATCAATTATTATTGGGTTGGCATTTTATCTGCTACTTAATAATTACTTAGACAAAAAAGAAATAATTGTTGCGTCTAAAAATATTAATGCTGGCGAAAAAATATGTGAAGATGATTTGAATTTTAAGGAATATTATAAAAATTCTCTTCCTAAGAATTACTTAACAAATAAAAAAGACATAATTGGAAAAATTATTAATATAGAAAGAAGAGAGGATGATTATATCTCCAATGATATGTTTGGAAAAGAGAAAGAGGAGAATATTTTCGATAGTTTATCAGTTGGCGATGTTGTAATAGCAGTTAATGTACAATATATAGAACCTCTTTTATTGGAATTAAAAGCAGGTGATTGTATATCTATAGTGTCAACTATATCCGACAAAGACTTAATATACTCAGATTATCTTAAACCTTCAAATATTAGTGATGATAAAAATGTAAATCAGAACAACTACTATAATTATGAAAATAGGGCAATCCTTAAGAATAATTATTCTTTTTCAAGAAGTGATTATATCGATGATACAACCTTTAATTTATCTGAGAATGTAATTTTAATTAATGGTCAAATGATGGTAAGAAATTTAGAAATAATATGTATAGAAAAAAATGTTTTAAATGACAATAAAAATATTCTTTTAAATAATAATAATAATAATATTACTAGTGTTTATCTTAAGTGTGATATTAAAGAAGCTCCTATTATTGCTAAATTAACAAAGGATAAAGATTATAAAATTATAGTAGAAGATATTTAATTATTGTTTTCTTTAAAAAATGAAAATTTTTATGAATTTAAAAAATGAAAATACCTTCACTGAAAATTCAAATGATATCAATTCATATTGTATTAATGATATGAATATCAGAAATCAACAAAATGATACCAATAATTTTTATAGTAAAAATATAATAATTACAATTATCTCCAATAAGGGTGGAGTTGGTAAAACTTCAGTTGCTATAGCTTTTGCGATGTTTCTTTCGCAAAAAGTTAGAAAAAGAACATTATTGTTGGAACTGGACAGTTCACCAGGAGACTTCGGTACTTTATTTGATATAGAAAAAGATAAATCTATGGAGTTAGCACTCAGATTCCCAGAGAAATATAAAGAATTTGTTAAAAATATATATGAAAATATAGATGTATTAAAAGGTGTATCAAACCCTCTTGTAGCTGAAAATATAAGGAAGGATTCTGTTAACAATTTAATAGATTATATTTCCAGAGATTATAAGTATATTGTTATAGATACACAAACAGTCATAAATGGCCCTATTTTAGATGTACTTAAACTTTCGAATAAAATTTTCATAATAAGCGAATATTCATTAGAAAGTATTGCACGTATTTCAAAATTGATTGATATCTTGGTTAGAAAATTTTCCATAAAGGAATCTAAGATTAAACTTATTGTAAATAAAAAGAAATTTATACATTTTTTTAAAGTCTGGGATATTTCAAAAGTTATCGAGATGCCAGTTTGTGCCTTTATTAAATTTGATAGAGGATTCTATAAAAATGAATTTATATTTAATAAAGCTGGCATGTTAAAAACTAAATTCTTTAAAGAGATTGCTAAAGTATTATCAATGACAATCAAAGGATTTGATAATAATGTTAAGAGATAGGCTTTGCGAGAAGAATAGGTTGACAGAAGATGATATAAAAGAAATAGAAAGTTTAGTAAAAAAAAGAATTAAAAATGGTAATTTTTTTACAGATAGTAGTTTTTTTAATAGGGATTATTTTAAGGGCAAATTATATATGCTTTTAAAAGATGAAATCGAGAAGAAATATCCATATTCAGATTTTAATATTGAAGATGGGCTAATTAGCAAATTACTATCAGATATTTTTGGTTTGGGGATATTGGAAAAATTCTTACAGGATATGGAGGTGACTGATATTTTTGTACAGGATACTGAGATGATAATAATAAAAAATGGAGTAAAGAAGTATTTAGGTAAAGTTTTCGGTAGTATTGATGAAGTTTATTTAATAATAGATAGGATAAAAAGCAATACTGGAAAGGTAGTTGACCAAAGAATACCATTTTTAAATACAGATCTTTATGATGGCAGTAGATGTTCAGTAATAATTCCCCCTATTTCTGATAGGGTATATATTTCAATAAGAGTGTTTAATTGCATAGATTTTAAATTGGAAGACTTATTGGAATTAAATATGTTTGATAAAAAGCATTATACTATCTTAAAGGAACTAGTAGATAAAAAGAATAATATTTTAATTGCAGGTTCTATGGGTTCCGGAAAAACTACTTTACTTAATACATTAGCAAAATTAATCCCGAAGAATGAATTTATTAATATTATTCAGGATGTTCCTGAAATAAAACTTAAAGAACATCCTTTTGTAAGAATGTTATGTACTAGGACAAAATCCAGAGAGTCTGATAACGAGGTTAATCAAGATAAGCTAATATTCGAAACGTTAAGAATGAAAGCAGATAGGATTATAGTTGGTGAGGTAAGAAATTCAATGGCAGCATATCAAATGCTTCAAGCTTTAAATACTGGACACAGGGGAAGTTTTACTACCATTCATGCTGATTCTGCTTTTGATGCTTTCTTAAGATTAGAAACATTAGTAATGGAGTACAAAGCAAATATAAGCAATTACATTACAAGAAGAATGATCTCAAGAGCAATTGATGTAGTTTTATTTTTGGATTATGACAAAGATGAAAATCTGAATATATGTAATAGGAGATTAAGGGAATTCTTATTGGTGGATAATAATCTTGATGAAAGGGGTGATTACAAATTAGAGTATCTATAATTACGTCTATCTCCATTGGATTAGGATTATTATATATATTCAGTGCTGTAGCAATTCTTATTGTTGAGAGACGAAAAAATATAATCAATAGAATCTTAAGAGTATCAAACAATGCAGGTTTAATTGATAAAAAAGATAAAGCAAATGATTTTATAAATAAAATCAACATTTGGATTAACAAAAGTAATTTAAATTTAGATGTAAAAGAATTTTTAGTTTTAATTTTTATAGTATTTTCCCTTATCTTTTTTATAGGATTATTTTTAAAACTGGGTTTAATTTTTTCTATTTTGTTAATGATTATAGGTGTATTTATTTTTATTATTTTTATTAATTTAAGGAAACGTAGAGAGAACATAAAAAAAGAAGATCAACTTGAACAATTTTTATTGGATTTGGTTGGTTATTTATATGGAAATCCTAATATTTTGAATTGCATACAAAAAACAATAAAAGATACAGATTATCCATTAAAGAAGGAATTTGAATTAGTACTAAACGATACTCGAAAGGGTTTATTACTAAATGAAGCTTTAAGAAAAATGATAGCAAGGAACAGTAGCCCTTTGATTGAAGTAGTTCTTATCGGTTTTATTACTGCAAGTGATAAAGGAGTAGATTTAATAGAATTTCTGAAGGATCAGATTGAATATATAAGAGAAAAGAAAAATATAGAAAGATATATTAAAATTTTAAGTTCGGGTCCCCGTTATACATCATACCTGATCACTTTAATACCAATAATTTCAATAATAGTAATTATTCTTATTAATAAAAATATTATGGGTGTTTTATTTACTGGTATAGGTATTTTAATTCTTGTATATGTCGTGTTCAGTAACATAATTGGTTTTTTCATAATAAACAGGATCATCAATTATTATGGAGGAAATAGAGTTATAAGATGAACTTATTGATAATAATAGTTTCTACTCTCATTTCGATTTTTATGTTTTTATTTTTTAAAGAAATTAATCATAAAAATACTAGATTGATTATTAACACAGTTGAGTCTAGGGCTGAAAATTTTATTAAAAAATTTAATAAAACTAATATAAATGAAGATTTAAAATTACTGCTTGAAGAACAAAGCGGAATTAACGTTTTTGGATTTAGAATAAAGTCTTTGGATGGGTTACTTTTATTGAAAATTATCTTTTCGCTAAGTTTTTTAATATTCTTTATTGCATTCGGGTTTTTTCTGAGAAAAAATTTTGTTTATTATTCATTTATTGGAGCAATAATTATTTATTTTCTACCTTCTGAAGTTATAAAAAGCAAGATTAGTTCAAAGAGTAAGAAAATACAAAATGAAATTCCAGATATAGTAGATATTTTATCCTCCCTAATAAAGGCTGGTTTAAGTTTGAATGAAGCGCTACATTATATTTCAGAGAATTATAAGTGTGAAATAAGTAAACTTTTCAGGTTAGCACAAGTTAAAATATTCGAGGGTTATAGTAAAATTGATGCATATTATCTGATTGCAAAACTTTCATTCTGCAATGATTTTAAGACTGTAATTAAAATTTTGATGCAAGCTGAAATAATCGGAAATCCGATCAGTAAAGTTTTAAAAGATATATCAAAAGTAATAAGAAATAACCAAAGAGATTTATTAAAAATAAGATCTGAAAGACTGGAAAGCAATTTAGTTCTTATTATATTTATTTTTATGTTTATTCCTACAATATTTCTATTTTTATTACCAGTTATACCACAATTAAAAATACTTTTTTAATGGCAAAGATTATATAGATAATAATTAATTTATTTATGATTGTAATAAAAGATATAAAAAATAAATTTAAAAAATGGAGGTAGGAATGAATTTATTAAAGAAATTTTTAAACAGAATATTTTTTAATTTGAAGGGGGCTACGTTAATAGAGATAGCTCTATATATAGCTTTAGTTGTAATTGTTTGTATTGCAGTAGTATCGGCACTTGGTGGGAAACTTCAATCTGTTTTTCAATCCATAGTGGATAGTTTATAGAGGAAATTTGAAATAAATTACAGCATTCTTTTAAAATACAAAATTTTAGTGCTAAGTATCTAGTAAGGCATGCAAGGAAGTGTTTAAATCTAAAGTTTATGCAGAAGAGGGTAGTGTTTTTATTGAGTTAGCTCTGGTATTACCAATATTGATATTATTAATTTCTGGAATTATTCAATTTGGTTTTTTACTAAACGCTAAAATAGCTGTAAATTCTGCGTCTTATGAAGCTGCTAGAGTCGCTACCTTATCAGATAATCCAGAATTGGATGCAGCAAATGCTGTGCTAGAATATGCATCATCTACAATACCCGGATGGAACTTTGATGAGAGACTTAGTCTAAAAGTTGATATTTCAAGTATGAATCCTGGTGACATTGTAAATGTTGAAGTGATTTATGAAGTACCTATTTTTTTCTCAAAAATCCCCCCTTTTTCAATAATTGGAGATGAGTATTCTAAAGTATGTGGGAGTAGTGTAATGAGAATGGAAGAAAAAGAATAAAATAACATAATGGGAAAAATTATTAAGAGACTGCAAAGTAATTAGTTTTTAATTAGTTGGAAGAAATTAAGTGAGAAATAAAACAAAAATAATAAATATAACTCTGTCGGCTTTTATGTTAATTAGTATTTTTTTTATTGTTAAATTTAATGTTTTTGAAAAAATTGAAGATGTTATAAAAAAACAATTAGAATGAAATAAAATTATTTCTGATGATGAGCAAGGTCAGAAGGAATTAAAATATGAGACTTTCCTGGATGAAAACGGAAATGAAATTGTAATTGAGATGAAAAAAATTATTGGAGAGGATGAAGAAGGGAATAAAGTGGAGTTCTGGGCAGACACAGCAGAAACCAAAATAATATATGATTATATGTATAAAGGGATAATAAAGAAAATTGAGGATAATAAAATTTATTTTTTGGTAGATAAGGAATCCAGAAGTGGGAGTCATTTCTGCGAAGATGTTAAAGATTATCAGATTGTTTTTGATATTGATACTTATGATTTAGAGTCTGATCCTTATGTTGGATATTCTGTAAATGATTTTTTAATTTTTGATTTTAAACATTATTACAATGCAAACGAATTAGAATTTCTAGTTGGGGAATATTTAAGAGTTTGTAATATTATGGGTAGGGACTCGCATACAGCGAAAATATGTAAAGATCTTGTTTTTTTACTTACATTAGGGGGTACATGTGTTTAGAAAAATCGTCTATAGTTTTCTACTAATATTATTCTTATTTATGTTAATATCTTTGACTTTCTTGTTTCCTTCTAATCTTTATGCAGAATCAGATAAGATTTGGGTAGATAAAAGTCGCTGGGAGATAAAGAAAAATTGGGTGGAGAGTGGATGCTGGCAGGTAACTACAAAAAGAAGATGGGTAGATACTTCGTATACCATAACCCAAGGTCACTGGGAAAATTATACTGAAAGAGTATGGGTTAGTGGTGGTTACTATGGTTACTATGATAGAACGATTTGGATCGATACAAGTCACTGGGAAACTAGATATAGATATATCGATAAATGGATTCCAGTGAATTTGATTATTTATGTAGGTACCGATAGTTATGGTTGGGCTGTTTATTCAGGTTTTGCCAAACCTATTACAGGAGTGTTTACAATAAAATATAAAGGAAATAAATATCATGCAAAGAAGTGGGTTATAGATTATCGGCCAAGTCGTGGTGGTAGAGTTTATGTTATTAAATATCAGTGTTATGAAATTTTATCAAGAATAAGAGAATCATATAAAGTCTGGGTGGAAAATGGGTATTGGAAGACAGTTACAGTTAGTTACTGGATTGATACAAGTCATTGGGAGGTGGTTTCTGGTAGGAGGTGGGTGGATACTTCTTATGCTGTATCTCAGGGTTATTGGGAAAATTATACTGAAAGAGAATGGATTGATACGAGTCATTATGAATATGAAACTGTTTGGGTTGAAGACGGGTTTTATACATCGCCTCTTCATGGTGAACTTATGATTGAAAAAAATCCAGAATATGTTTTCACAAAATGGCATGAAGACAAAAACAACAATGAGTGTAGTATGGAGCTTAATATAAATTGGAAAGTAGATAACAGCAATTTGTCTGAAGGTGAAGAAGAAAAAAGGATTGTTCAAATCTATATTTACGAGGATATCTATAGGTTTGATAATAAAGGAACCGAAAGAGTAACTATATTTAATGAAAGTATTGCACCTTCAGTAGAGGGTAATATAAATACTGTTACAAAATTTGAACACAGTGGTAGTGAAGAAAGTACTCTGCATATTTACTTATTTTCGCAGAATGGAGAAAGTGCACATATCCATTTTAGCAATCCTATAAATGGTTTCAGGTCAATTAATTTAATGCCTGAAGGTAGCAATTCTAATGCTAATATATGGCTTGGCGGAATTAGTTATGAGATATTCGAGTTTTAATTTAAGTGTTAATAAAGGTTCAATTTTAATTCTTATTGCTTTATTATTACCAGTTTTCATGCTGTTAGTTGGATTTGTTGTCGATATAGGGAGAGTTTTTTTGTATAAAGAAGAAATAAATAAAGCCTGCATGGTTGCGGCAGAAGAAGCCTCAAAATGCATTGATATAGAGGCGGCTCAAACCCTTGGTATTAATAAATTGGCAGATAATTATCCGGATATAATTTATGAATATTTTTATAAAAATTATGAAAATAATACCGGTTGCAGCATTAAAAATCTAGGTTATAGTATTGTAGACAGTATAGATAATCCGAAATATATAAAAGTGTATTGCGAAGCAGATGTAAGTTGTTTCTTTTTAAAAATAATTTCTATAAATAATATAACCATCCACACTAAAGCAAATGGCAGACTTAGAAGAATAAAATAAAAATAGCAGATTGTATGAATAAAAAATTAGAGATAATGTTTATTGATAAGACTGACTAGTTTAATAAACAAGAATTGGTTAAAAGACCGGGAAATTTTCACCCCCTATTTTCCAAAAGTTGAACTGTGATAACGGAAGTACTATAATTTTATTGCATTTGTTGCATTTCTTTATTGAACTAAAGATTGAATAATTTTCATTATAATATTTCAGAAGCTGTAAAACTTCACTTGTATATAGGCGGTTGAGTAGAGCGTCGCTAGAGGCGTGAGCGGCTAAGATAGCTGGTTTTTTAGCTTAAATTGATGGGAGGTGAAAAAATGCAGGCTTATATTTTAATTACTGTTGATGCAGGAAAGGTAATGGATGTATTGGCTACTATGAAATCAATAGAAAATGTAAAAAGTGCTCACACAACAATTGGACCTTATGATATTATTGCATTTGTTGAGTTTACTGATCCCGCTGATCTTACAAATTTAATCGTCAATAAGATTCAAAAAATTGATGGAATTTCAAGAACGCTTACCTGTATTGCTGGCAGCTAAATTTTAAAATTCTATAATAATATTGAAGAAAAACTATTCTACCGAAAAATCTACAGTTTCAATCAGTTCATTGTTAAGATAAACTGCTACGTTGTATCTTCCCGAAGGGAAACCTCCTTCGACAGTTAAGCTAAAACCGATATATCCTGATCCGGGAGTATCGGTGGTAAAATCGGTAGTATTAATTTCCTCTCCGCTTTCCAGGTAATTCCACTTGGTAGTTATCTTATCTTCTGTGGACATGTTTTTAATTTTAACCGATGCGTATACAATCTGAGTTCCTGACGGAAAAGCAGTGGTAGGGTCTACCGGTTTGTAATCACTGTCCACGTTTTTACAAGTGGTAACACTTTCGATCTCCACTGGGCCAAGGGCACAACCTCCCACCAGCAATGCAAAAACAAGTGCTATGGTTAGAGTAAAAATTGTTGCTTTGGTTTTCATGTGTATGTCCTTTTTATATGATTATTTTTAATTGCTTTTGCGCTAATGATAAAAGAATTTTAATTTTTTGTAAATGAGGATGTATAAATATTGAAGTATGTAATATTATAAGTTATAAATAGATATTAAAAATGACTTAGAGGCTAAAAATAATTATGGAAGAATACGATAAAAGGGAAAAGTTAAAAGAGTTTTACCTTGAAATCAAAGACTGCCGGAAATGCGGGCTCTGTAATTATAGGACCAAATTCGTTTTTGGCAGCGGAAGCGCCTATGCTGAGGTTATGTTTGTAGGAGAAGCTCCCGGCAAGAATGAAGATCTGCAGGGGCTGCCTTTTGTCGGCCAGGCCGGAAAACTGCTTGATGAGCTGCTTGCTTTCATCGGATTTGACCGGAGTGGAGTTTTTATCGCTAACGTTTTGAAATGCAGGCCCCCCGGAAACAGGGATCCCTTGATAGAAGAAATAAATACCTGCAAGGATCACCTGATGGAACAGATAAAAATAATTGACCCCAAAATAATATGCACTCTGGGTAAATTCTCCACTCAGCTTTTGCTAAATACCGATAAGGGCATTAACAGCCTCAGAGGAAAAGTATATAAAATTAACAACCGGCTTATTATGCCCATAAATCACCCGGCGGCTGCCTTATATATGCCGTCCAAAATGGAAATTCTAAAGCAGGATTTTCAAAGGATAAGAAAATTGATTGACTCTGATGGGGAAGCAGTTGAGTCTCAGGAAGATATCTTAAGTCTGGAAACCGAAGGTGTAGAGAATAAGGGTGAACAGTTAGGGCTTTTTTAATATGCAAATTGAGATTATTTCAAATTCTCCCGTTTTTACCAAAAACCTCGGAAAGATTTTCTCCAGGATTCTACTAAAGGGAAATATTATTCTTTTTACCGGTGAGCTGGGCGGGGGTAAAACTACTTTTATCTCCGGGCTGGCCGAAGGATTGGGACTGGCAGAAAAAATTTCCAGCCCCAGCTTTACTATTCTTAATGAATACAGGGTTGATAATCATACAAAACTTATACATGCTGATCTCTACCGGCTTGAAAATATTAACGAAATAGATGGAATTGGTCTTGATGATTATTTTTATAACGGTAATTCGATTATTTGCGTAGAGTGGGGAGATAAGATAAAAGATTATATAAGAAGGGAGTTTCTGGAGATAAATCTAAACTATCTTATGGATGAGAACAATTTAGGAAAAGATACAGGAACAAAAAGAAAGATTATCTTTAAAAGTGTAAGCCGATACTGGGATTTAAAATTGGAAGAATTCAAGAAGACATTGAGAAAAGCAGATAATAGTATTATATAAGAGAGTCGGCCGGTAATAATGCATTGGTTAAAAATAAAGGTGATATAAGCATAATATTAGCATACTAAAAAATAAATGGGACCGGTATAAATGGTCCTTTAAAGGCAGAGTATCATGAATATTTTAAGTATTGACAGCAGCACAAAAAGGTTAAGCGCAGCCGTCAGCCGTGATGATAAGCTGCTCTTGGAAGTAACCGATAATAGCGGCACAGGGCACATGGTAAATGTAGTGGGACTGCTGGACCGTGCATTATCCAAATTGAACCTTGCCTTAAAAGAGATAGATGTTTTTGGAGTAAATCTTGGACCTGGTGATTTTACCGGAACCAGGATAGGAGTAAGTGTTATCAAAATCTTATCCTGGCTGGAGGAAAAACCTGCTTTTGGCATAAATTCGCTTGATGCAGTGGCAGTGGGCATGGTTTTAAAAAATAATAATTTTATTATTAGCTCCTTTAAAAAAAATATTTCTGTTATGGTAATGCCCTGCCTTGATGTCAGAAGAGAGGAAGTCTATTTTGCTTTCTATAATATTACTCCCGAGTTGGATAATAAAAACGAATATCTTGCCGGGATTAGAAGCAGGAAGGGGCATTATTTTATAAGAAGGACGGGTGAGAGTTTTTTAATCGGTTACAGCAGCCTTAAAAGTGTTTTAAATAATTTGATAAAGAATGGAATCTTAAAAATTCCCGGCAGTGAGACTGAATATAGAAATCCAAAAATACTTATAGGCGGCAACTGTTATTTAAGTTACAGGGAAATTCTGTCGGATATAATCAGACAAAACAGGATTTTTAGTCTGGATAAAAAGATGGTTTATCCCTGGGCGGAATTTCTGAATGTCTGCGTATATTTTAATGCGGTAAGAAAAGTAGAGACCAAAAATCTTATTCCGGTATACGTCAGGGAATTCATACCCTTCGGTAGTAAGCAAAATAGGATTTGTGGCCAATGAGAATGTATCAATGATAAGATTTAGCTGTAAAATACCGGAATTGTAATAAAAGATAGGATAATATAAAGGAACTAATATAAAAGAAGATAAAATAAAAGAAGATATTTACATACTGGGTATCGAGACTTCCTGTGACGATACCTGCGCTTCGGTAGTTAAGAATGGCTCTGAGGTACTTTCCAATATAGTTTCTTCACAGGAGGAGATCCACAGAAAATATGGTGGTATTGTACCGGAGATTGCCTCAAGAAAACATATAGAGGTAATAGACATAGTTATAAAAGAAGCTCTGGAAAAGGCCTCTACAGGTTTTGATAAGATCGACGCAGTCAGCATTACCAGCAGGCCTGGCCTTATTGGTTCTCTCCTGGTGGGAATGGGTGCTGCCAAGGCTATAAGTTATTCAAAAAAAATACCGCTGATTGCGGTTAATCATCTAGAGGCACATATTTATTCCAACATACTGGAAAATCCCGATATCTGCGGTAATTTCATAGGGCTTATTGTATCCGGAGGTCACTCAAGCCTGTATTATATTGACCGGGATTGGAACATAAAAGAAATAGGTCATACCGTAGATGACGCCGCAGGGGAAGCTTATGATAAAATCGCAAGATACCTGGATCTCGGTTATCCCGGAGGTCCGGTTATCGATAAACTGTCGCAGAAAGGAGATCCTTATTCCATAGATTTCCCAAAACCTATGATGGATAGCGGCGATTTTAACTTTAGTTTTAGCGGGCTCAAGACTTCTTTAATTTACAGAACCAAAAAGGATAGGGCACTTATCTCAAAAGAAAATATTCCCAATCTTGTGGCCAGCTTTCAGAGGTCCATAGTCGAAGTTTTAACCGATAAAACCATAGAAGCAGCAAAAAGGTTTGGTGTTCAAAATATTCTAATCAGCGGCGGCGTTGCGGCTAATAGTGAGCTAAGAAAGGAATTCTTGAGAAAGGGTAAAGAGAATAATATTAAAATATATATCCCTCCGCTTTATCTGTGTATGGATAATGCGGCAATGGTTGCCTGCCTGGGTTATTACCGGTTTTTGAAAAAAAGGTTCGATAACCTGAAAGTTGATGTTTATTCCAGGAGTGATATTTAATTACGGCTCTAATATTTAATTAGAGACTCTTATAATTATCAAACTGGTTGGATCCCTCTTGACCGTTTTAAGAATAAAATTTGCTTAAAGTTCTTCTTGATTTTTTAATTTCAATATAATATTATTTCTAAATGTCAGCAGTCTGTATATAAGAGTGCTAACTCTATTTAGTATATTTGCATAAATATACAAATTATCTAAAAAGGAGGAAAAATAATGGGATATAAACCACTCGGTGACAGATTATTAGTAAAACCAAATCCAAGTGAAGAAAAAACCAAAAGCGGGATCGTTCTTCCAGATTCTGCCAAGGAAAAACCTCAGGAAGGAAAAGTAATTGCTGCTGGCAGCGGAACCAGAGATGAAAAAGGCAATAAAATTCCTATGGAGGTAAAAGTCGGAGATGTAGTTCTTTACTCCAAATATTCAGGAACGGAAGTAAAAATCGATGGAGAGGAACACCTGATTATAAAGGAAAGCGATGTTCTGGCTATTGTAGAGTAAAAGTTTTTATTTTTAGAAGGAGGTAAAAAGATAATGGCTAAAGAACTTAAATATGATGAGGTTGCAAGAAGATCCCTTGAAAGAGGGGTAAATATAATAGCAGATGCAATTAAAGTTACTCTTGGACCTAAAGGTAGGAATGTGGTACTGGACAAAAAATATGGTGCCCCTACCATTACCAATGATGGTGTAACTATTGCTAGGGAAATTGATGTTGAGGATGTTTTTGAAAATGCGGGAGTTCAATTATTAAAAGAGGTTGCTACCAAAACCAATGATGTTGCCGGAGATGGTACTACCACAGCAACCCTTCTGGCACAGGCAATGGTAAAAGAAGGTTTAAGAAATGTTGCCGCAGGAGCCAATCCGCTGCTGCTCAAAAAGGGTATAGAGGAAGCAGTTAATATAGTGGTGGATCAGATAGGCCAGATGAGCCAGGATATTGCTACTGATAAGAAGAAGATAGCGGAAGTGGCAGCTATCTCCGCCGCTGATGATAAAATAGGAAATACCATAGCCGATGCTATGGATAAAGTGGGAAAAGACGGAGTTATCACTGTAGAAGAATCCAATAAATTCGGTATAGAAATAGAACTAGTTGAAGGTCTGCAGTTTGATAAAGGGTATCTTTCTCCTTATATGGTTACAGATGCCGAAAGAATGGAGGCAGTTCTAAATGAGCCTTATATACTAATTGCCAATCAGAAGATAGCGGCAGTAGGGGATTTAATTCCTATTCTTGAAAAAATACAGCAGTCCGGAAAACCACTCCTGATAATTGCCGAGGATGTTGAAGGAGAAGCACTGGCAACTATAGTAGTTAATAAATTAAGAGGTACGCTGACTGTAGTTGCTGTAAAAGCTCCCGGATTTGGCGACAGGAGAAAAGCTATGCTGGAAGATATCGCTATAGTAACCAGTGGAAAAGTAATAAGCGAAGAAATTGGCATAAAACTAGAGAATGTTACTCTGGACATGCTTGGTTCGGCAAGACAGATTAAAGTGGATAAAGAAAATACCACTATTGTTGAAGGTAAAGGATCTGCAAGTGATATAAAGGGCAGGATTAAGCAAATCAAGAATGAAATAGAACAGAGTGACTCAGATTTTGACAAAGAAAAACTACAGGAAAGATTGGCTAAACTCTCCGGCGGTGTGGCAGTAATAAAAGTTGGAGCAGCAACTGAAGTTGAATTAAAGGAGAAAAAGCACAGAATAGAAGATGCTCTTTCAGCTACAAAAGCTGCAGTGGAGGAAGGTATCGTTGCCGGTGGAGGAGTCGTTCTAATAAACGTGATTCCCAAAATTGACCTTGGTAAATATGAAGGTGATGTCAGAACTGGAGCGGCTATTGTAACTAAAGTTCTGGAGGAACCGTTAAGACAGATAGCTGCAAATGCCGGCCTGGAGGGTTCGGTTGTGGTAGAAAATGTAAAGAAAATGCCTCCGGGCGAGGGATTGGATGCCTTAAATGGAAAATATGTAAATATGATAGATGCCGGAATTATAGACCCGGCAAAGGTTACCAGAAGTGCACTGCAGAATGCGGCATCTATAGCGGCTCTGCTGCTTACAACTGAGGTAATTGTGGCAGAAAAACCTGAAAAGGAAAAACCTATGATGCCTCCGGGAGGCGGCTATCCGGGCGGAATGCCTCCAATGTAGTAGGGCAGCTTAATGAAGATGACTGATTGAAACTATATTAGTTTGATAGTTATTAATAAAGCAGAATAAAAGAGTAAATAAGGCTGGCTTTAAACACTAAGGCCAGCCTTATTTATATAGCGGTACATTAATCATTTTAACTCTTAACCATGACTGTTTAACCGAAAGAGCATATTATTAAATATCATTACATTAATTTTACGGTAATTATATTGATTTAATAAATCCAATAGTGAATAATAGAATTTAACAAAATTGACATCGATAAAATATTGACATGCCAACTAATAATCGATATACTTTTTTGTAAAAGTAAAGGATGTCGGAAATGAAAACAATAACTATTTCGCCAAAATATCAAATAGTAATTCCTAAAGAAATACGTAAGGGATTGAGATTAAAACCCGGCCAAAAATTACAGGTAATTCAGGCAGAAGACCGAATAGAATACATCATCTTAAAAAATATTAAGGATGCTCGCGGTTTTCTGAAAGGTATGGATACGAGTATTTTAAGGGAAGAAGATAGATTATGAATTTAGTTGATTCTTCGGGCTGGCTGGAATATTTTACTGACGGCAGAAATGTTGAATTTTTTGCTCCTATTATTGAAGATACTGAAGAACTTATCGTTTCAGTAATCAATTTATATGAAGTATATAAGAAGATAGCATCAGAGAAAAGTGAGAGTTCGGCAATTCAGGCTGTAGCTATAATGCAGCAGCCAAAAATTATTGAGGTAACCGATTCGATATCTATTCTTGCAGCCAGGCTAAGTATTAAACTGAAAATGCCAATGGCAGACAGCATAATATATGCCACTGCCAGAATGCATGATGCGATAGTCTGGACTGAGGATTCTGATTTTAGAAATCTGGAAGGTGTAAGGTACATTAAAAAAGATTAATCTTCTTTAAATATAGTATTTTTTGTATGTAAAGAAAGTTAAAATAAATTTAAGTAAGAAGCCCTTGTGAATCTATCAAATATTGTACAAATCTCGCTTAAAAATATGGATTAGTATTCTATTAATAGATGAAATAATCGCACTACAGTATTATAGTCCCGCTTTATAAATTGAATAAATCCATAACTTATAGTAATATTTCTTTTATTATTAATTTTATAGATTTCCGGATAATAATTTACAGTTTTTTTAGCGGTTTTTGTCTTTTTCTCTAGAATTTCTGAAATTATTTACCGAAGTTATTCATCTATTATGGGTATAGAATTATTTTATAAAATTATATTGGTAATTGCATCTTACCTTTTTGGTTCTTTTCCTACTGCCTACGTGGTGCATAGAATAAAAAAGGGCGACGATATAAGGAAATATGGAAGTGGAAATGTAGGGGGAACCAATGTTACCCGTACCCTGGGGGTAGGTTACGGGGTTACCACCATGATTGTTGATATTATCAAAGGGCTTATACCTATACTGGTGCTCTACTTTATCTATCCGGAGGATCTAATACTGCTTTCTATCGTATCTGTCGCCGTTGTACTGGGACATGACTTTCCTGTTTATATTAAATTTAAGGGAGGAAAGGGTATAGCAGTTTCCTTCGGAGTAATTGCAGGCATTTCCTTAATCCCTTTTATTGGTATTGCCTCCAGTTCTGTATGGATTAAGATACTGCCGTCTATTATTATTCTGGGAACCTGGGCCATTGTTTTTGCTATTTTTAGAATTGTGTCCGTAGCTTCTTTAAGCGGAGCTGTGGTGAATCCCATTGCCTTTTACTTTACCGGGTTTGCATGGCCAGTAGTAATTGCCGCGGCCTGCTGGAGTGTACTTACTTTTATTACTCATAGAGAAAATATTAAAAGATTAATACATAAACAAGAAAGAAAAATTAAAAGATAAGGGGAATAAATGGATATTGAAATTGGTAAAGGGAAAACCGGCAGAAGATCTTATGGTTTTGATGAAATATCGATAGTCCCCAGCAGGAGAACCAGAGATCCGGAGGATATTGATATTTCAGTAAATATCGGAGACTTCAGACTTGAACTTCCGGTGCTGGCTTCGGCAATGGATGGTGTTGTTGATGTAAGGTTTGCTATAGAGATGGGAAAGATAGGAGGACTTGCTGTACTTAATCTGGAAGGTCTGCAGTGCAGATATGATAATGCCGACCAGATTCTGGATAGAATTTCTAAATTTTCCAATCAGGAAGCCACCAGAAAAATGCAGGAAATTTATGGCGAACCCATAAAGGAGGAACTGATTACTAAAAGGATAAAACAGATAAAGGAAGAGAGTAACATAGTTTGTGCTTCCTTGACTCCTAAAAATGTTGAAAAATACTATAATATTGCTATCAAGGCGGGCCTTGATATTCTTGTAATCCAGGGAACAGTGGTCAGTGCCGAACATGTCAGTAAAACTAAAATACCGCTGGATTTGAAAAAATTTATTCCTGAATGCCCCATTCCAGTAATAGTTGGAGGTTGTGCATCATATTCTACTTCTCTGCACCTTATGCGAACAGGTGCGGTGGGTGTTCTGGTAGGAGTTGGTCCCGGTGCCGCCTGTACCACCAGACAGGTACTGGGAATCGGCGTTCCTCAGGCCACAGCTATTGCCGATGCTTCGGCAGCAAGAGTCAGACACCTGGAGGAAACAGGCAATTATTCATTAGTAATAGCAGATGGCGGTATGCGTACCGGTGGTGATATCGCAAAAGCCATTGCCTGCGGCGCAGATCTGGTTATGATAGGTTCCCCGCTCTCAAGAGCCAGAGAAGCTCCGGGCAGAGGATATCACTGGGGTATGGCCACCTTCCATCCCGACCTGCCCAGAGGTACCAGAATCAAAACAGAGGTAACCGCCAGTTTAAAAGAAATACTGGTGGGGCCTGCATTTGAAAATGATGGAACCCTGAACTTGTTTGGAGCATTGAGGACTTCGATGGCCACTTGCGGATATGAAAATATTAAAGATTTCCAGAAAGCCGAAGTGATGGTCGCTCCTTCTATTAAAACAGAAGGCAAACTTCACCAGCAGCAGCAGAGAGTAGGAATGGGATTTTAAGATGGATAGTGTACCGGTTATAGATTTTGGCGGGCAATACAGTCAGTTGATTACCAGAAGAGTAAGGGAACTCAGGGTTTATTCCGAACTTGTTCCTTACGATACTGATATAAAAAAGATAAAAGAAAAAAACCCTTGCGGCCTAATATTATCCGGTTCTCCTTACAGTATTCTTTCGAAGGAAGGAAAAGTTCCGGTGATAGATAAAGAAATTTTTTCCCTGGGTGTACCGGTACTGGGGATTTGTTATGGAATGCAGCTTATGTCCAAGTTATTTGGCGGTGAGGTTACTGCTACCGGACATAATGAATACGGGAAAACAAAAATAAAGTTAAATTTGAAATCGCCTCTTTTTAAGGATTTAAAGCCTGCAGAAGTGTGCTGGATGAGCCATAAGGATAGTGTGACAAAGATTCCTCCCGGTTTTAATATAATAGCTTCTACTCCTAATCTTCCTATTGCCGGCGTAGAAGATCCAAAACATAAAGTATACGGGATACAATTTCACCCTGAGGTAATCCACACCCCCTCCGGAATGGACATACTTAATAATTTTCTATTTGATATCTGCGGGTGTTCACCCACCTGGACTATGGTTTCAATTATCGAAAAACAAATTGAAAAAATAAAAAATAAAGTAAAGGAAGGGAGAGTTATATGCGGCTTGAGCGGTGGAGTGGATTCCTCTGTAGCAGCGGTTCTGGTAAATAAAGCAGTTGGTAATAAACTTACCTGTATCTTTGTTGATCATGGCCTTCTCCGTAAAGGAGAGGCAAAGAAAGTGGTAGAAACCTTTAGAGAAAATTTTAAAATTAATTTAATTCATAAAAATGCCAGTGAGAGGTTTTTAAGCAAATTGGTAGGAGTTATGGATCCTGAAAAGAAAAGGAAAATAATTGGAAATGAATTTATAAGAATATTTGAGGAAGAAGCATCGAAGATAAAAGACGCCAATTATCTGGTACAGGGAACATTATATTCCGATGTTATCGAAAGTGGCACCAGGGATGCGGCAAAAATAAAGTCACATCATAATGTGGGCGGACTTCCCGCAGATATGAAACTTAAATTGATCGAGCCTTTGAGGCTGTTATTCAAAGATGAGATAAGAAAAATAGGAATAGAATTGGGTCTTCCAGATGAGATAGTATGGAGGCAGCCTTTTCCGGGTCCCGGTCTGGCAATCAGGATAATTGGCGAGGTTACCGAAGAAAAAATAAAAATACTGCAGGATGCAGACGAGATAGTAGTTGAAGAAATAAGAAGGGCAGGATTATATAAAGATATATGGCAATCTTTTGCAGTGCTACCCAGCATCAAGAGTGTAGGAGTAATGGGAGATGAAAGAACTTACTCCTATCCGGTAATAATAAGAGCGGTAAACAGTGTCGATGCCATGACTGCCGATTGGGTGAGACTTCCTCACAGAGTACTGGAAAGAATGAGCAGCAGAATTGTAAATGAAGTTGAAGGAGTAAACAGAGTGGTATATGATATAAGTTCAAAACCACCGAGTACGATAGAGTGGGAGTAAGCAGAAATTAAAAAAGGTTAAAGGAGCACTTATGAAAAATGATTTCAAGGAAAAATTAGATAAATATAGAGAAGAAATAAACGAAATCGATAAAAATATTGTAGATTTCCTGAATAAAAGAGCAGTCGTGGTAATGAAAATAAAAAGATTGAAGGAAGATAAAAATATTCCTTTGTATGATGCTAAAAGAGAGGAAGAGCTATTTAATAACATTGTTAAATATAATAAGGGCCCCCTGTATAATGATAATATAGTTCAGATTTTTGAAAGTATTTTAAGAAATGTTCAGGTACTGGAAAAAGATGAGAATCTTTAAAAGTATTTAAGCTTTGCTTATTTTTTATTGGAACTAATTAAAGAGATTAACCAATCTTTATGTTACCAATAGAGTGAAGTATAAAGAGAGATATATTTAAATGGAAAATAAGAAAGAAAAAATAAAAAAAATGGGAAATAAGAATAATAAAAGGCTAATTGAAGAGGGCTATATTACTGTAATTGCGGGCCCCTGCGCCATTGAAAGCTGGGAGCAGCTGGATGCTGTTGCCAGGGTTGTAAAAGATCTGGGACTTTCATATATAAGGGGCGGAGCTTATAAACCCAGAACATCTCCCTACAGTTTTCAGGGGCTTAAGGAAGAAGGCTTGAAGTACTTAAAGGAAATCAATACTAAATATGGTCTTAAAACAGTAACTGAGGTTACCGATACGGCGCATGTTGAAAAAATTGCAGACAGTGTGGATGTACTGCAAATAGGCACCAGGAATATGTCTAATTTTGCCCTGCTTGAAAAAATAGGTAAAGTGGCCAATAAGAAAAATAAAAAGGTTATCCTTAAAAGAGGGTGGGCGGCATCCATAAAAGAGTGGTTGCTTGCCGTTGAATATATAACATTGAGGGGTAACATAGAAGTAGTATTGTGCGAAAGAGGAATAAGAACATTCGAAACCAGCACCAGATTTACGCTGGATCTTTCAGCGGTTCCGGTTATAAAAAAGTTAAGTAAACTTCCTATAATTATAGATCCTTCTCATGCTACGGGACAGAGTGACCTGGTTATTCCTATGAGCAGGGCAGCAATTGCAGTAGGGGCGGACGGGCTCCTGGTAGAGGCTCATACCAATCCTTCCCAGGCATTAAGTGATGGACAGCAATCTTTGAATGCAGAGGAATTGGTAGAATTAATGCGACAGTTAAAAAATATTGCCGGTATTATTGGAAAGAAAATAAAGTAGTTTGATGAAATTTGGAACTGGAAAAATATTTAAATCCCCAGCAAATTAAAGCTGTAAGAAGTACCGAAAAGCCGCTTTTAGTTATCGCCGGTGCAGGAAGCGGCAAAACAAGAGTGCTTACCTATAGAATTGCATATCTTATTAAAAATAAAGGGGTAGATCCCTTTAATATTCTGGCCATCACTTTTACCAATAAGGCAGCCCGGGAAATGAAAAGGAGAGTAATAGAACTGGTGGGTAGAATAGGAGAATATATGTGGGTCAGCACTTTTCATTCGTTCTGTGCCAGACTGTTAAGGTCTGAGATCCACCGATTGGGTATGTCCGGGAATTATGTAATCTATGATGCTGATGACTCTGTAAAGCTGGTGTCCAATGTCGAAAAAGAACTGGACCTGGATATTAGGAGATTTCCGCCCAAAGCGGTACTTTCGGTTATTAGCGATGCAAAAAACAAATTAATCGATCATGAAACTTACTCAAAGAAGGCCACTGATTACTTTGAAAAGATAGCAGCTAAAATCTACACCTTGTATCAGGAAAAATTATTTAAAGCCAATGCCCTTGATTTCGATGACCTGCTCATGTTTACAGTTAATATTCTGGATTTATATCCGGAAGTGAGGAGAAAGTATCAGGAAAAATTTAAATATATTCTGGTAGATGAATTTCAGGATACCAATATTGCCCAGAATGAAATTGTCCTGCTTCTATCGGAGAAACATAAAAGGATATGTGTGGTCGGAGATGATGATCAGAACATCTACAGCTGGCGTGGAGCCGAAATAAGAAATATCACCGAATTCGATAAGAGATTTGATAATACCGTGATTGTAAAACTGGAGCAGAATTACCGCTCCACCCAGAATATTTTGAACGCGGCAAACTGTATAATAAGAAACAATGAAAATAGAAAAAATAAAAAGTTATGGACCGAGAATCCTGCAGGAGAGATAGTGTCGAAATATATAGCCGCCAATGAAAAAGATGAAGTTGATTTTGTGGTCAGGAAAATAAAAGAATATATGCGGCAAAACAACAAAAAGTATAAGGACTTTGCTGTTTTTTACAGGACCAATGCCCAATCGAGAACGGTAGAAGAATGCCTGGTAAGGCAGAATATACCCTATAAAATTTATGGAGGTTTAAGATTTTACGATAGAAAAGAAATAAAAGATATGCTTGCTTATATGAAGTTAATAGCTAATCCTAAAGATGTGGTAAGTCTTACCAGAATTGTAAATGTCCCCCGCCGCAGGATTGGGAAGTCCACTATTTCCATTATAGAAAAATATTCCAGGAAGAATCATATGACATTCTGTGAAGCTTTTTACAGGAATGATGAAATCAATTTATTAAGCGAAAGCACGAAGAAAAGAATTAATGAGTTTATATCGCTCATGGCGGAACTCAGGGATTATTCAATGGAAAATGGAGTGAGCAGGGTGCTGCAGAAAATCTGGGGGAAAACGGGTTACATGAAAGAACTTGAGCATGAAAATACCATAGAGGCTTTAAATAGAATAGATAACTTAAGGGAGCTTCTGACTGTTGCCAAAGAATATGATGAGAAATTTGAATTGGATAATATAGACATAGCAGCTGACTCGCCGGCAGCTGATTTACCGCGGAAAAGCCGCCTGAAAACCGGTACCTCGGAAAAACCTGAGGGAGAGACCGGTTTATACAATCTGGATGGATTTCTGGAAGAAGTTTCCCTGCTTACTGATATTGATAATTATGATGAAAATACCGACGGATTGGTACTCATGACTCTTCATAATGCAAAGGGGCTGGAGTTTCCGGTGGTATTTATAATAGGGATGGAAGAAGGAATTTTTCCTCATTCCAGAAGTATGAACAGCATCGAAGAACTGGAGGAGGAAAGAAGACTTTGCTATGTGGGGATTACCCGCGCTATGGAAAAGGTATTTCTGTCATCTTCCCTGTCCCATAGTATTTATGGTGATACCAGCTTCAGAATTATTTCACGATTTATAAATGAAATCAGCCCGGAACTGATTGTAGATGAAAATAAAGCTGAATCGGAAAACAAAAAAGGTGGGCCGGCCGGAAGTAAAAATGGTTATAATGTAAAATACGGCTACAAGAAAGGCGATCTTATAGAGCATAAATACTGGGGTAAGGGTAAAGTCTTAAAGATAAAAAAACTTACCGATGACTGTGAGCTTGATGTAATGTTTGATAGGGCCGGTTTGAAGCATTTGTTGGTAAGTTTTGCTCCCATAAGAAAGATAGAGTAAACAGTTTGGTTGTTATTTCAGATTTTCGGGATTTAAACATTCCAGTTCAGGAGTTACGAATCTGCCGTCTTTTCTTATCAGAATACTATCAAAATAGATTTCGCCGCCTCCATATTCCAGTGTCTGAATGCATACCAGATCCCAGTGTATGGCAGAGTCATTACCGTTGGAAGCTTCCTTATAGCATTTTCCGGGAGTGAAATGGAAACTTCCCATTATTTTTTCATCAAAAAGAGTATCTTTCATCGGCTTTGTTATATAGGGATTGACACCTAGAGAAAACTCTCCGATATATCTGGCTCCTTTATCCGTATTAAGAACCTTATTGATTCTTTCTGTATTATTGGCTGAAGCCTTGATAATTTTACCTTTTTCAAGTTCGAGGCTGATATTCTCATAGGTAAACCCCTGAAAAACAGCCGGGCAGTTAAAAGTTATCCTGCCGTTTGCGGATGTTTTTACCGGAGCAGTAAAGACTTCTCCATCCGGTATATTAAATTCACCAGCACATTTTATAGCCGGTATATCTTTGATGGAAAATGTTAAGTCGGTATCTTTACCGATTATACGGACTTTATCTGTTTTATTCATAAGCACTACCAGGTTGTCCATGGCTCTTGACATTTTACCGTAATCGAGATTACATACATCAAAATAAAAATCTTCAAAAGCTTCCATACTGGTATTTGCCAGCTGAGCCATTGAATAATTGGGATATCTTAAAACTACCCATCGGGTATTGTTTATTCTTTCTTTATTTACAGCCTCAATAAAATATTTCATATATATATTCATCTTTTCCGGTAAGATATCACTAAATTCGTTGATATTGTCACTTGCTCTTATACCAATGAAGGCGTCCATTTCTTTTATCTGGATAAGTTCGTATTTGGCCATGGATTCCAATTGCTCAACACTGCATTCTTTGAGCAGTTCCCTGGTAGTGCTGTAATCTTTTAATTCAACATAGGGCTGTGCTCCTGTTTTGTATATCTCTTTTACCAGTGCCCTGACCAGTGGAATTCCGGAGCTGCCCATACATTCTACCAGAACTTTTTCTCCTTTTAGTACCCTGCAGGAATACTTTAACAGATTTTCTGCTAGTTTTTTTATTCTTAAGTCCATCGGATCACCTGCATTACCAATTATTATTAAAGTTTTTGCTCTTAACTATATTATCTTTTTTAGGTATTTTGTTTGCTTTTATATGTGTTTGCGTGCAACAGGTAATTATACCTTAAAATTTTTTAATTGTAACATAATTTTACCATTAAAGGTGGTAATGCTGGCATTACATTTTATTAATTTGTTGAAAAACGGGAAGACAGCAGGCACTTTTTGTTTTTAAATGAAAAGTATAACTGATAAAATAATGAGAATAAAAATAACAGGATATATTTTAAATATAAGGATGTTAAAAGCAGGTTAATAGTGTGTACCCCGGTCAAGCGTATGCATCCGGGCCAGCCGGATATACTTGGCCGGCCGCAGTAATTTTTTTAAAAATAAAAATTTGTAAATGATTTAATTAATAGCTATTCTGAATAAATAGCTATTATGAATGCAGGAGGGAAAAATGAGATATGTTAAACTGGGTAATTCGGAGATAGAAGTTTCGGTAATTGGATTGGGTACCTGGGCAATTGGCGGAAGTGCATGGGGAGGTACCAATGAAAATGATTCCATAGAGGCTATTCAGGCTTCCATTGACTCGGGCATAAACTTCATTGATACGGCACCTGCGTACGGTCGGGGCGTTTCGGAAATATTTGTTGGAAAGGCTCTAAAGGGAAGAAGGGATAAAGTGGTGATAGCAACCAAATGCGGACTCAGGTGGGACTTGAGAAAAGGTACTTACGCTTTTGATTTTGCTCCCGGTGTTCCAGTGTATAAATATCTGGGCAGAGAATCCCTGGAATATGAGCTTGACCAGAGCCTTAAGAGGCTGGGGACTGATTATGTAGATTTATATCAGAGCCACTGGCAGGACACCACCACTCCTATTTCGGAAACAATGGAGACTTTCTTGAAAATGAAAGAAAAAGGAAAAATCAGGGCAATAGGGGTAAGCAACGTAACTCTTGAAGAGATAAAGGAATATGCCCGGTACGGTATGGTGGATTCCGATCAGGAAAAGTACAGCCCCATAGATAGGAGCGTTGAGTCGGATCTTCTCCCCTGGTGCAGAAAAAATAAAGTTTCCCTGCTGGCCTACAGTTCCATGTCAAAGGGCCTTCTTACCGGAAAAATGTCACCGGACAGAAAATTCAGCAGGGACGATACAAGATTCGCTGACCCCAGATATTCTGCCGGGAATATAAAAAGGGTCAACATGCTTCTGGAAAAGCACTTGAAATCGGTAGCAGAAAAGCATAATGCCTCTTATAACCATATCACGACTGCCTGGCTCATCAAAAATCCCGGAGTTATTGCCCTCTGTGGAGCAAGAAATAAAAATCAGGCTATGGAAAATATCCTTGCCGGCAATATAGAACTGGATGAAAATGATATAAAAAAGGTGGAGGCTTTTGTAAAAGAATATGATAAGAACCCTCTTTGATTTATTTCATTTTTATTTTTTTAGGAAAGAACCAAATAATGAAAATTCTTTTATTTTTTTTGGGATAGCGGAATTTATATCGGACTGATCCGGTAGAAATTTTTTAGTCAGGTTCTGTCAGGAAATGATCATAGCCGTGCTTGGTGATGGTTTCCTCTTTGCCTTCTCTATAGATTCTGATACCTTTTTTTTCGGTTATCTTTCCCACCACGAACCCTTTAACTTTATCCAGATTCTTTTTTGAGACCGTATAGACCAGTTCAAAGTCCTCTCCCCCATACAGGGCAAAATCCAGTGCGTTCTTGCCGCAGGCTTTTGCTGCTTTTTTGGTTATGGGCTTTAGAGGAATGGAATCGGCATAGATAATTGCCCCGGTATTGCTCTGCTCGCATATTCTGCTTACCTCGGAAGCCAGGCCATCAGAGACATCTATCATGGCCTTGATATATTTTAAGAAAGGTTTTACTTTGTAAAATTTTGCCTCTGGTTCCAGATGTCTCTTTTTTACATCGGCAAATCCCTCTTTTCCTGTTGATAATAGATGTAGTCCGGCCGAACTTGAGCCTAGATCGCCGCTGACCAGAATAAGGTCGCCCGGCTGGGCGGAGGAGCGGAATTTAAGGTTTTCTTTTTTTGCCTCACCAATCATGCATATATCTATTATGAGCTGTTTGCCGTGGGTTATGTTGCCGCCTATGATTTCGATCCGGTATTTCTTTCCAGCCCGTCTCATTCCCTTATAAATATTTTCAATAATTCCGATTTCTATGTCCTTGGGCAGAACCAGAGAAACCAGGAAATATTTAGGTTTTGCACCCATGGCTCCTATATCAGAAACATTGATTTCCACTGCTTTTTTACCAATCTGCCGGGGAGTGAAATAACTTAGGGAGAAATGATCGCCTTCTACCAGTGTATCCGTGGTAAAGGCCAAATATCTGCTGCCTGTTTTTATAACGGCAGCATCGTCGCCTATCCCTTTAATTATATTTTTATCCAGCGGCTTTCTGGCCAGTCTTTCTATTAAGGCAAATTCACCGCCGATTTCGGAAATACTGGTTTTTTTACTTTTAGGATATATTTCTATTTTATTTTTCTCTTTCTTTTTAGCTTTTTTCTCTATTTCTCTTATTTTATCAGTTTTTCTTTTTTTATTTTTATTTTAGGTGTTCCCATGTCCTCCTGGAGATATTTATTAACTATATCTATGGCGCAGTATTTTCCGCACATGGTACACTTATCGTCACTTATTTTACTCTCTTTTCTAAATCGCCTTGCTTTTTCAGGATCTATGGACAGATTTATCTGTTTATCCCAGTCCAAATTTTTTCTTGCTTTTGCCATTTCAATATCTTTATCCAGAGCGTGTTTTTTGCCTCCGGCGATATCTGCGGCATGTGCGGCGATTCTGGTTATAATAACTCCTTCTCTGACATCCTCTACTGTGGGGAGTCTTAAATGTTCGGAGGGAGTGAGATAACAAAGGTAATCGGCGCCATAGTAACCGGCAATAGCTCCGCCGATAGCTCCGGCAATATGATCGTAACCCGATGATATATCGGTAACCAGCGGACCCAGGACATAAAAAGGAGCATTATCACAAATCTTTTTTTCAAGTAAAACATTGGCTTCTATCTGGTCTATAGGCATATGTCCCGGACCTTCTATTATTACCTGAACACCTTCTTTTCTGGCTTTTTTTACCAGCTCTCCCAGGATTATCATTTCCTGTATCTGGCCTCTGTCTGTTGCATCAGCCAGACAGCCGGGCCTTAATCCATCTCCCAGACTCAGGGTTAAATCATGTTTTTTAGCTATTTTTAACAGCAGATCATAATTCTCATACAGAGGATTTTCTTTCCCATTGTACAGCATCCATTCAACCAGAAAGGCGCCGCCCCTGCTTACGATATCCAGAATTCTGCCCTGATGCTTTAACCTTTCAACAGATTCTATAGTTACGCCGCAGTGTACAGTCATAAAGTCAACTCCGTCTTCTGCCTGCTTTTCGATTACATCAAAAATGTGATCCCCGGTCATGTTAACGATACCGTTTCTTTTTGCAGCCTCAATAGCAGCCTGGTAAATAGGGACTGTTCCTACCGGTACCGGAGAATTTTCTATAATGGCACTCCTAATTTTATTCATGTCTCCGCCCGTACTTAAATCCATTATGGTATCGGTTTTTGCTTCCAGAGCTACTTTTAATTTTTCCAATTCCTCTTTCAAACTGACATGTTCGGAAGAGGTTCCTATATTGGCATTAACTTTGGTTCTAAGTCCTTTCCCAATGGCACAGGGTGATTTAAGAGAGAGGTGCTTCCTGTTATAAGGAATAACTATGCTTCCTTCTGCCAGGTGTTTTCTTATATACCCGGCAGATACTCCTTCCTGTTCTGCTGTTATTTTCATCTGTTTGGTTATTTTTCCACTCAATGCTTGGGTTAACTGTGTCATTTATTCTTTTAGCCTCCTTTTTAAACTATCTTTATTCTGATGTTATTATATTTATCCAAATTTAAAAGGTTATGTAAAATATTATGTGTATCCCTTTATTTTCTTATATCCTAATATTTTTTTATTTGCCCCGGGATCCGGAGCTATTCAAAATAATATTTCTAAATTTTTTGCATTCTTTTTCAACATCGGGTCTGGAAACAATAGCCGAGATTATGGCTACCGATTTTGCACCTGCCTTAAGTACATCTGCTATATTGGTTTCATTTATTCCCCCGATGGCTACAAATGGAATTTTTATTTTTTTCTTTACTGCTTCTATAAACTTTATTCCACCCGGTTTTCCGGCATCCGGTTTGGTGCGGGTTTCAAATACAGGGCTTACTCCGATATAATCGGCGCCTGACCTTTCAGCCTCAACCGCTTCTGCGGTATTATGGACGGTTAGTCCGATTATCTTTCTATTTCCAAGTATCTTTCTGGCGGTACTGCAGGGCATATCATCGCTGCCAAGATGTACTCCGTCAGCATCTACTGCCAGAGCTATATCAACTCTATCATTTATTATGAATAAAACATCATTTTTTTTACAAAGTTTACCTATTTTTTCTGCTTCTTTTATCATTTCTAAAGTATTTTTATTTTTTTCCCTGTACTGTATTATTTTTACTCCGGCTTTCGAAGCCGATCTTACGTCTTCCAGAGCGTTTTTTCTGGTTAATCCGGAATCGGTTATAAGATACAAATCTATATTTTTAAGTTTTTCTTTCATTTTATTCTATTTTTTCCAGTTTTATCATTTTTTTAATTTTAGCTTCATCGATATTAAAAATTTCATCCATTAAAATAATCTTATATGAATCAGGTCCCCTGGCAGTCCTTGCTGCCAGCTCCCCGGCTATACCAAGAAGAGAGAGGGCATTTGCCGAAGCCAGGGCATAATCTTTCTCCACAGCAGCAAATGTCCCTATTGCCGAAGCAGCCATACAGCCCGATCCCACAAAGCAGCCCATCATAGGATGTCCGTTTTTACAAATATAAACATCCTTTCCATTAGATACAATGTCCTCTTTTCCGGTTATTACCACAGTAAGATTTTTTTCGCTGGCTAAATTTTTTGCTATTTCTACCGGGTTACCCTTTACCGATATGGCCTCTACTCCTTTTGTTTCCGCTTCCACACCTGCTATGGTTCCAATTTCCGATGAGTTTCCTTTTAAAATAGAGACACTTACTTTATCCAAAATTTCCTTTGATTTATTCGTTCTTAAATCGGTAGCACCGGCTCCGACAATATCCAGGATTACCGGTATATTTTTTTGATTTGCTTTTCTGCCTGCTGCAATCATGGACTTTATTAAATCAACGGTCAAAGTTCCAATATTTAGAACAAGAGCACTGGAAATAGAAGTCATTTGTTCGACCTCTTCTGCTGCATGAGCCATTACCGGTAGTCCGCCTATAACTCTTACTATATTGGCACAGTCATAAATGGTTACCCAGTTTGTTATATGGTGTACAAGGGGCCTTTGTTCCCTTATTTTTTGCAGATTTTCTATTATGTTCACAGTATCCTTTCCTGCCCTAAGTTTTTTATTTTATTTTTTATTAATTTTATCAAGATTAAGAATTAAAATTGGCATATTTTTAAAAATTTAAATTTTAAAATCTTTCTTTAAATCTATTTATATCTCTTTTTTCTAAAAATTTTTTATTTACTCCTCTTTTTAAGTAATTATCAGATTCTTAAAGAGATAAAATCACTTAAAATAAAAAAACTACTAACCTGACCGTTGATTAGTAGTTTACTTATTTCTACTTTTCCTACGCTAGTATTACCTAGGTCAGGTTTAAGGGTCGATAGCTTAATCGATAAGCTGTCCTCTCAGCTTTAAAAGCTCCCCTAAGTATTTGTAAATATTTAATTTTCAAAAAATTTTCTTTATAATATAAAAGAACAAAACAAGGTTAAATTGTTAAAACTTAATGGATATTATCATAAATAGTTTATATTAACAATGGCAAAGAGGGTATAAAAATATTTACGATGCCATATAAGAAATTTCAGGTATCGGGGTAGTGGTTTTATATGAAATTTACTGAAAGAAAAATTGGAATTTTAAAAGAAGTGGTGGATAGATTTATTGCCAGGGCCGATCCTGTTTCGTCAAAAAATATAGCACAGGATTCGGAATTCGATCTTAGCTCAGCCACTATAAGAAAAGAAATGGCAGAACTGGAAGCAATGGGTTACCTTACCCATCCTCATACATCGGCAGGAAGAATGCCCACTGATAAAGGTTACCGGTTTTATGTGGATAAAGTCATAAAAGAAGAATTGAATGTAAATACCGGTGCTGATGATAAAAACGGCGGCACTCTTGATAGCAGCGCTCTGGATATAGCCATTGACAAAGATATGGAAATTGAAACAATCCTGCAAAAGTCTGCTGAGATGCTGGCAAGGTTCACCAGTTATTTATCCATGATAGTGGCCCCTACCATTCAGCAGAGTAGATATAAACATATAGAACTTTTAAAGTTTCACGGCGGAAATATACTGATGGTTTTAATCACGGATACCGGAAGAGTTTATAAAAGAAGTGCCCCTCTGGGGGGCAAATATACGGATCTGGATCTGCAGGCGGCGGCGAATATTATGAATTTACAGCTTAGAGATAAAAGTATTGTGGATATCGATATGGAAGATATAAAGATACTGAAAGGTGATTCCTACCTTATATTGCTTATAAATAAAGTTGTCGAACTGATAAAAGAGTGTATTAAAGAAAACTTTCAGTATAATAAAATTTTTATCTATGGTACATCAGTAATACTGCAGCAGCCTGAATTTATTGACCTGAAAAAAATTCAGAATATCCTGCGAGTTATAGAAGATGAGTATCTGCTTATGAAATTGTTATTGGACTTTTCCGGTGACAGTGATTTTGTGGTAAAAATCGGTTCGGAATTGTTTGAAGAAGGCACTGAAGATTTGAGCCTGATAGCATCCAAGTATAAGATTTATGGCAACTCGGCCGGAGCCATAGGTGTTTTAGGGCCTAAAAGAATGGATTACTGCCGGGTTATAAAAAGTCTCAATCTTTTTAGAAAGAGTCTGACAGAGATTTTCAATTCTAGGGCTTAGTGCCCGTCATTGGGAAGCATTTAAGCAGAAACTGGAAAAAAGTGTCGAAATGAGTTATTATTTCTGCGCTAATATTTCATAAATCATGGTAACATGGAAATATACTTTTATTTTGAGGTGATTTTGTCCAGTGGCAAATAAAAGAGATTATTATGAAGTTCTGGGATTATCCCGGAGCTGCACCCTGGAAGACATAAAAAGAGAATATAGAAAACTTGCCCGTAAGTATCATCCTGATGTAAATAATGGTAATCCAGAGGCAGAGGAGAAATTTAAGGAGATTTCCGAGGCCTATGCGGTACTCAGTAATGAAGAAAAGAGAAGGCAGTATGATCGATTCGGGTTCAGCAGGAATCTGTTTGAAGATTTTGATTTTGGGAGTGTATTTTCGGAATTCGGATTCGGAGATATATTCAATACTATCTTTGGTACCGGATTCGGCAGTCCTTTTTCCAGCAGTCAGAGAAGTAGGCGGAGGGAAAGAGGTTCCGATATAAGTATTGAGGTAAAAATAAATTTCAAGGAATCTGCCTATGGAGTTAAAAAGGAAATTGAATACAAGGTAAATGATATTTGCCAGTTCTGCGGTGGAAAGGGTAGTGCTACTGACGGCGGGATTGTTACCTGTGCCGAATGCGGTGGAACCGGAAGAGTCCGAACTGCCAGGCAATCTATTATCGGAAGCATAATAACCACATCCGACTGCACCGAATGCGGTGGTTCCGGTAAAATAATAAAGGATCCCTGCAGTAAATGTAAAGGAAGAGGTTATCGTTCCGAAAAGAAGAAAATAAAACTGGATATTCCTGCCGGAATACATGACGGGGACAGTTTAAGGCTGGCCGGTAAGGGAAACTCACTGGGCAGGGACTCCATAAATGGAGATTTGTATGTAACGGTAAAGGTAATTCCTCACCCCGGATTTAAAAGAGAAGAAAATGACATACTATCCGCTGTGGACATATCTTTTGCCCAGGCTGCCCTCGGCTGTAAGGTAATGATAGAAACCCTTGATGGTAAGGAGGAGATGAATATCAAACCGGGAACCCAGCCTGGTGAAAAAATTATTCTCAAATCCAGAGGAATAGTTCAGCTCAATGGGTACCGAAGAGGCGACCAGATAATAAATATAAATGTTAAAATTCCTGCCAGACTCACCAGGGAAGAAATAGCACTTTTAAAAAAGTATGCCGCAGGAAGAGAAGAAACAGTTGGTGATGGGATCCAGAGTGCCTTTTCCAATATTAAAAATGCATTCAAAAAATAAGGAAGTTTTAGGAGCCATAAAAAAAGCTGCAAAATATCCCTTTTATATTATATTAATCTAATTATCGGCTATAATTATTTACTATTATTATAACTTGGGCAAACTTAAAAAATGAGCCATCCATATTTTTTTATAGATGCTGGCAATATCGGGGAAAATAAAATAAAAATAGGGGGAGAGGATTTAAATCATCTTAAAAATGTGCTCAGAAGTAAAATAGGAGATTTAGTTTATATATCCGATAATAGAGAGTACAAGTATAAAACCGAAATTTCAGATATAAGTAAATCCGAGGTTATACTGGAGATAAAAGATAAGAAAAGGATTGTCAGGAAATCCCCCCGGCTTGTTTTGTTCCAGTGCATACTCAAAAAAAATTCGATGGAATTCGTAATTCAAAAATCAACGGAGATAGGTGTGGATGAGATAGTGCCGATTATAAGCGGAAGGATAGCAGTAGATATTAAAAAAATTTCCCCAAAGATTGAGAGGTGGCAGAAAATTTCTGACGGGGCTTCAAAACAGAGCAAAAGAGATTATAAGTGTGAGGTACTCGCTCCCCGGGACATTTACGGCATCAAGGTTTCGGAATATGATCTTTTTTACATACCTTATGAAAAAAGTACCGGTGACTATAAAAATCTGGCGGAGACTTTAAGAACTTTATCGAATATATCCAGTATCGGTTTTATAATAGGACCCGAGGGCGGTTTTGAGGCCAGTGAATTAAGTTTTCTTAAAGAAAGCGGCGGCAAAGAGATAAAGTTAGGCGGAAATATCTACCGCTCCGAAACAGCGGCAATTTACTTTTTATCGGTACTGGATTATCTGATTGGAAGTCAAAAATGAGCGGGGTAAAGTTTTCGGTAGATACTCTGGGGTGCAAAGTAAATCAAAGCGAATCCGATTCTATGATAAAAGAACTGCAAAAAAAAGGAATGGATCTGGTTACTTATAATGGGCATCCTGATTTTTGTTTGGTAAACACCTGCACGGTAACTTCCCGGAGCGACAGAAAAGCGCGCCAATTAATAAGAAGGTTAAAATCAGAGAATAAAAACAGCAAAATATTGGTCACCGGCTGTTTTGTACCGTTCAATAAAAAATTCCTGAAAGAGTGTGGTATTGATTTGATAGTGGAAAATGATGATAAGGACAGGATACCGGATTTAATCATAAAGGAAATAGCAAAAGAGAAAAACCGAAAGAACTTCTCCTGTGATGATTATCCTTCATATAGTGGGATGCATTCAAGGCCACTGGTTAAAATCCAGGATGGGTGTGAGCAGAACTGCACTTATTGCATTGTTCCCAGGGTAAGAGGAAAATACAGTAGTGTTCCCGATGAGAAAGTTTTAAAGAAAATAGCAGAGCTGCGGGACGAGGGTTTTGAAGAAATAGTTCTTACCGGAATTCATATTGGAAAATACGGTGTGGATTTTAACATCAGAGGTCCGGGCTGCCCGGTTAAAGCTGGTAATCTGGCGGATTTGCTGGAAAAAATTATTGAAGATACCGGTATAAAACGAATAAGAATAAGCTCTATAGAAGTAAACGAGATTGACGGCAGGCTGCTGGATATTTTAAACAGAAACCAGATACGTTTTGCCCCTCACCTGCATATTCCTCTGCAGAGCGGCAGCGATAAAATTCTAAAACTGATGGGAAGACCGTATACTGCAAATTATTATTTTAAAAAGATAAATAAAATAACCGGAATTTTCCCTGATATGGCATTGGCCACCGATGTGATGATAGGCTTTCCGGGTGAGGATGATAAAGATTTCACTCAAACCATAGATATGATAAAAAAAATTGCCTTCAGTAAAATCCATGTTTTCAAATTCTCTAAAAGAAAACATACCTCTGCTTACCAGATGGGTGGACAGGTAGATGAAAAAGTTAAATCTCAAAGAAGTATAATTTTAAGGAATATAGGAAATGAACTGAGAAATATTTATCTCAGAGGTAATGTCGGGAAAATATTGAATGTTATATGTGAAGAAATGGACAACCATGATAGTATGGCAAGCGGAACTTCCGGGAATTATATTAAGCTTTATTTTGCTATGGACAGGGAGAAGTTTCCCATGCTTAAGGGAAAGCTGCTAAAAGTTACTGCAAATCATGAATATAAAGACGGACTGTGGGGAGTATTAAATTAAAGTATGAGGTTAATTTTTAATGTTAATTTTAAATTTGTAAAAGTGTCAATATTCAGCGATTATGTCACCTAAAAGTCCCAGTTTTGTTCAGCGAAA
>CAZSVM010000018.1:0-52349 GCA_964610315.1 uncultured Actinomycetota bacterium | reverse complement strand
TTACTAGCTATTTAAATTAAATATTATATATAATAAAATATGTTTATATTTTAAATATCCTTTAGAGAGGTTATAATGAAATTTCAAACAACAAAAACTACCCTTCTTGACACGGTATTATTTGCTAGCAGAGTAATAAGCCCCAAAGTTTCATCTCTTATATTAAACGGTATCATGTTAGATACGGATAAAGAATTAACTATATACAGTACCGATCTGGAGACCAGTATAAAATGTATAACACCGGTGAAAATCATTGATAAAGGCAAAGCTATCGTACCTGCCCGAATCCTGGTAAACATTTTGAAAAGTTTAAAAGAATCAAAAGTAGAATTGGAACTGGAAAAATCTACTAATCAGGTAAAAATAACCTGTGAAAACGCTTTTTTTACATTAAACACGCTGCCTCTCGGAGAATACCCCGCTTTTCCTGAAATAAAAAAGGATAAACATTTAAAGATAAACTTGGATAAATTTAAAAATCTGGTGTCAAAAGCACAGAGGGCCGCATCCATTGATGAAAGCAGAGCAATTTTAACCGGGGTATTTTTGGAGATAGAAGAAGGTACATTAAGCATGGTAGCAACAGACAGTTACCGGTTGGCCCTGGCAAGAGAAACTATTGATAAAGAAATTTCTTCGGTTGGGGTAGTGGTGCCCTCGAAGGTTCTGGACAGTATAGCCAAAAGTGAGTACAAAGGCGATGATATCGAAATAAATATTGAAGAAAATCAGATAAGTTTTGATATGAAAGAAAACGGCAAGGAGAGGAATATAATAGTTTCAAGGCTGCTGTCAGGTAAGTTCCCGGAGTATAAACAGCTCATTCCGCAAAAATTAAAACACAATATAATTGTAAATAAAGAAAAGATACTGGATGTGGTAAAAAGGATCTCATCAATATCTCAGGACAATATTCCGGTTAAACTGACCATAGATAAGGGTAAGATAACCGTTTCTATGAGTGTTAGAGAAATAGGAAGTTCCAGCGAAGATTTCGAGGTATCATATGGAGAGGAAAGAATAGAAATAGCTTTTAACCCCGAATTTTTAATGGACGGTATAAACATTATGGGTGGTAAGAATATAATAATGTCAATAGATGAACCCCTTAAACCTATTTTAATAAAGCCGGAAAAAAACGATAATTTAATTTATTTGCTGATGCCAATCAGGGTCTCTTGACAATTAGAGATAATCGAAACTTAAAAATAGTAAATAAAACTATGGAAAGAACAACCTCTATAGACTTATGTATTATTGGAGCAGGGAGAGTGGGAACTACTCTGAGTTATGTTTTTGCAAGAAAAGCCCTGCCCGGTATCAAGCTGAAAACAATATCCTCGAGATCGGAGAAATCACTAAGCAGGGCCAGGGAAATTTTGGGAAAAGAAGCAAAGGGCATATTTTTTACCAAAGATAACCGGAAAGCAGTATTACAGGCAAACTGCATTTTGATATGCACACCCGACGATACCATAGGCAGAGTCTGCACGGAAATTTTTGGAGGAAAAAAGAGCAGGGATTACAAAGACTATTGTGTGGTCCATTTCAGCGGATCAAAATCACTGGAGGTATTAAATTCGGCCGGAGAGGCAGGAGCCGAGATTGCATCAATCCATCCTTTAAAATCATTCGCCTCTATTGAGGAAGCTATAAAAACTTTACCGGGAACTGTTTATGGATTGACTTATTCGGGGGCTAGAGCCAAAAAAATATCGGAAATACTGGTAAAAAATCTGAATGGGCAAATAATAGAAGTGGATAATAATAAAAAGCCGCTTTATCATGCAGCAGCCTGCGTGGCCTCTAATTATCTGGTTACCCTCTTGAATTATGCAGTATCTATACATCAAAAAATAGGCATAAAGCCGCAGGATTCTTTAAGGGGTCTTATGAGCCTGGTGGAGGGTACGGTGGATAATATAAGGAAAATGGGTACAGAGAAATCGCTGACCGGGCCGATAGCAAGAGGGGACACCGGAACCATAAAGGAGCACATTGATAGTTTTAGGAAATTTTTTCCGAAGGAAGAAATTTCACTGTATAAAATGATGGGTATGGAAACCGGCAAAATAGCTTACCGGAACAAATGGATAAAGGAAGACACAGTAAATGAGCTTAAGGAAATACTTAAAGAATAGGAAGGGGATACTATGGTTGAGAGAAAAGTAACCACAGGTGATTTGATGGAAATGAAGAAAAAAGGTGAAAAAATAACCATGCTCACCGCCTACGATTGTTTAATGGCATCCCAGCTGGATGAGTGCGGTATAGATTTAATTCTGGTTGGAGATTCGGTAGGTAATGTTTTATTGGGATATGAAAATACAATACCGGTTACCATGGAAGAAATGATTCACCACTGCAGAGCAGTGAGAAGAGGAGCAAAAAGGGCCATGGTAATCGGGGATATGCCTTTTATGTCCTATCAAGCAAGCATCGAGGAAGCAGTGAGGAATGCAGGAAGATTTTTGAAAGAATCCGGGGTCGAAGCAGTAAAGCTGGAAGGAGGAAAGGAAGTTTACGAAACCATAAAAAAAATAGTGGAGACAGGAATCCCGGTTATGGGACATCTTGGACTTACTCCCCAATCAGTTTATAAATTAGGAGGTTATGGAGTCAGGGGAGGGGATGACGCAGAGGCTTCCAAAATGCTGGGAGACGCCAGAGGGCTTGAGGAAGCCGGTGTATTTTCAATAGTTTTGGAAAAAATTCCTGCAAAGCTGGCAAAAAAGATAACCAAACAGATAGGGATCCCCACCATAGGGATAGGTGCCGGGGTGGAATGCGATGGGCAGGTTCTGGTAACTCACGATATGCTTGGGCTTTTTGAAAAGTTTAAACCAAAATTTTCTAAGAGGTATTCCGAGATAGGAAAGGAAATGAAAAAGTGTTACCGTAAATATATAGAAGAAGTTAAAAGCAAGAAGTTTCCCGCGGAAGAGCACTCTTATTAAAATTCAATTACTCAAAATGTTTCTACCCGGATAAATAAATACATTTAATAATCGAATTAATGAAAATAATTAAAAGAATCAGTGAATGCAAATCGACAGTAGACAGACTCCGGCAAAAAGGATACAGGATAGGATTGGTTCCTACTATGGGCTTTCTGCATGAAGGACATTTGAGTCTTATAAGGATGGCGAAGAAGGAATGCGATAAAGTAATAATAAGTATATTTGTAAATCCAATCCAATTCGGACCCGGCGAAGATTTTAAAAAATATCCCAGAGATATAGAAAGGGATAGTATCCTGGCAAAAAAGGAAGGGGTGGATTATATATTTTACCCTGCAGTTGAAGAAATGTATAATCCGGACCGTAAAACCGTAGTCGAGGTAAAAGAGCTTAGCAATATTATGTGTGGGAAATACAGATCGGGGCATTTTGTCGGTGTAACTACAGTTGTTTTAAAGTTATTCAATATCATAAGTGCGAACAAAGCTTATTTTGGAGAGAAAGATTATCAGCAATTGATACTGATAAAGAAAATGGTATCTGATTTAAACCTTGATATAGAAATCGTTAGTGGTCCCACCATAAGAGAAAAAGACGACCTTGCTTTAAGTTCCAGGAATAAGTACCTTTCTGAAAAAGAAAGGGAAAATGCTGTTATTTTGTATAAATGTCTGAACCTGGCCAAGGATACGATTCTTAAAGGCGAGAATGATCTGGAGAAAATACAAAGAAGGATGCTTAAGAAGTTAAAAGAGAATGAGTTTGTAAAAAAAATAGATTATTTTGAGTTCAGGGATCCTCTGACATTGGAGGGGAAAAAGAAAATAGAAAAGAATGATAAGAAAATATTAGTGGCAGCTGCGGTGTGGATTGGCAGTACCAGGCTTATTGACAATATAATTATAAAGGTATAAAAGTAATATTAATCCAAAAAATAGTTTTTAAAATTTAAGAAAATAAATGAAAAAAGGAAAGAAGTGTTCCTCTGTATTTTAAAAAGTAAGATTCACAGGGCTACAGTAACCGGCGCCAAGATCGATTATATGGGCAGTATAAGTATAGATAAAAATTTAATGGAACATGCGGGTATTCTTCCTTATGAAAAAGTGCTGGTGGTAAGCCTTGACAGTGGAGAGAGGCTGGAAACCTATGTTATAGAGGGGGAGAAAAACAGTGGAGAAATTTATATAAATGGGGCGGCTGCCAGGAAGATATTAAAAGGAGAAAAAATTATAATTTTATCCTTTCTTTATATAGGTGATAAGGAAGCATTGGTACACCGGCCAAAAATAGTATATGTAAATGAAAAAAACAAGATTATAGATGAAGAGGACCATGTGGAGAAAGATGACCAATGCTAGACTACGGGGAATTAAATTAAAGGCCTGCTTAGCGTTTACCGTACTTCTTATAATAATTACTTTCCTATCCTTCTTATCGCTAACCTCCTGTAAGTCCGGGGATAATTCCAATGAAAGGTCAATAAATTCCGGCGATTATGCTACTGCCGAAGAAAGCGGTCTCTATTTGTTTGATTATAAAAAAATTGAACTGGAGGATATAAGCTCCATTGGAGTAAAAATCGAAAACTGCAATCTATATACGGATATCTATGAAGATCTGGTAATAATGGGGGAGATAGAAAATGTTTCCACGGTAAATAAGACGGATATGGAAATCACCCTTGATTTTTATGATAAAAACGGTGAAGAGATAATATCAGTGACCATACCAGCGCTGGCCGATTACCTCAGGACAGGGAGCAGGTTACCTTTTTATTATTACCTGAATGAAAAAGAAAAATATATAGAAATATCCAAAATAAAAATAGGGGTTAATTATAAGAATTACAATGAAGGGTTTAAAGGCAACCCTATAGTAGAGGATGAAAATTATTATTATACAGGAGAGGGCGACTATCTGATTGTTGAAGGAAAGTTGATTAATATAGGTACCGAGAAAATAAGAAACCTGAAACTTTTCTGTACCTTTTATAATGATAAAGACCAGGTAGTGTTTATAAAGAAGTGTTACTTATTGAGAGAGGAAATGATTCCCCAGGAAGGACAGAGATTTACCTTAAAAATACTATTTGATGAATATTTGCCTGAATTTACTCACTACAGATTCGATGTTTTTTTCGAGGATGAAATAAAGACGCAGGTTTGATTCACAACCAATCCTTATATTTAAAATAGACAAGCATACCTATGGATATAATAATCATAGAAATTAAAATTATAATGAAGGTGAAAGAGAAATTTCCCAGGGGCAGCGAAACATTCATGCCATAAATTCCGGATATGAGAGTGAGGGGAAGAATAACCACCGAGAAAACAGTAAGTATACGCATTATATCATTAATCTTATTGGAGAGCAGAGATTGGTGGGCATCATGCACCCCTTCTATTAATTCCTTGTAATTTTCAAGAGTATCCCAGATTTTTTCCACGTGGTCCACCAGGTCACTAAAGTAAACCTCAAGAGCCTCTATCAAAAATTCCATATCTTTTATCTCCAGTGTCTTAAGCAACTTTCTCTGGGGGAAAATTATATTCCTGAATGCTAAAATATTGGTCCTGATGAGAAGTATATCTCTAACATTTTTACTGCTGGCTTTTTTAAAAATAGCATCCTCGACATTTTGTATATTCCTGTAAATTTTATTGAGTATGGGGAAATCGTAGTCAATAAGGGAGTCGATTACTTTGTGCAGAAGATAACCGGATCCTTTGTCCAGGATTTGTTGATTTTCAATCGAATAATAGAGGGCATCCTGGATAGGTTTGCATAATCCCTGGTGGACGGTTACCAGGAAGTTATTTCCGATGAAAATGTTTACGGTAAACGGTACCAATCTTCCGGTTTGTTTAATAAAGTAAGGAATATGTAATACCAGAAAAAAGTAATCATCGTATTCATCCAGCTTTGGCCTTTCAATAACACTCAGGCAGTCTTCTATATCCAGAGGGTGAAAATTAAAATAATCCCTTAAAAACTGCATGTTTTCCTTAATAGGATTTTCGATATCGATCCAGATAAGATAGTCAGGATTATTGATATAAGATGCAGCACCCTTAAGAGAAATCTTTTTCAGCAATTTCTTTTCGTTCTTATTATATACCAGAGTTTTTATGGGTCTCACCTCCTTTATTTAAATCTTTATAAAATTTTATAATTATTTATAAAAAAAAGGAATATAAATTTATTCAATATATCGTTGTTTAGTTTGAAAAAGATCTAATAAAAATCTGCTCCCAGTTAGGGAGTCTTTAATTTATTATGCAAGTTATTATATCGATTAGAGGCGTTTAAGTGTTTTTTTAAAGTGGTTAGGAAAAATAAAAAAATTGACATTTAGTAAAATGTTATGTAAAATTACTAACTAATAAAGACTAAAACCTTTAAGGAATTATCCAGCAAAGACCAAGAAGAGAGAAGACTACTTTACACTTGTAACAAAGATGCTCTAAGAATGCTAATAATTAAATAATTAAGAATACAAGGAAAAATAGGGGGGGGTGATGGGTATAAAATAGAAAGAGATTTGTTCAGGCTAACTAATATATAATAATATATTAGAGACATATCCCAAACAAATCTCAGCAAAAAATTATCAGAAATAATGCAAAAAGTAAAGGATTACTAGGGGTGATTGATAGAAAAAAGTGTATGCTTTTGTAATTTAAAATATTACGAAGAAAGGTTTTAAAAAATGAAGAAATCATTATTATGGGTGGTTGTGTTGATATTAGGCATATCAATGATTGCAACTTTTTCATTTGCAGGCTGTAAAGGGAAAGAAGCAGCAGCTGAAGAAGAAGTAGCTCCCGCAGAAGAAGAAGTACCAGCCGAAGAAGAGGCGGTAGAGGAAGAGGCTCCAGTTACAACAACATTCACATTTTGGACATTCCAGGAAAGTCACGGAGAATTTTTTAAGGATGCAGTTGATACATGGAATGCAGCTAATCCAGACAGGCCAATTGAACTTGAAACCACAGTATATCCGTATGAAGATATGCATAATAACCTCTTAATTGCACTTCAAACAGGTACGGGTGCACCAGATTTTGCAGACATTGAAATCAGTCAGTATGCAAATTATTTAAAAGGGGAACCAGTTTCATTAGTACCTTTGAATGACATTATTGAACCTATAGAAGATAAACTGATTATGGGCCGATTTGAGAGTTATGCTAAAGATGGAAATTACTACGGAGTAGATTATCATGTTGGAGCAACGGTAATGTATTATAATACGGACATACTTGATCAAGCGGGTGTTAGTGTTGATGATATTAAAACAATAGCGGACTATGTAGAGGCGGGTAAAAAGGTAGTAGCTGAAACAGGTATACCCTTTACCACAGTAGAAGTGACAGAGCATTGGACATTCTATCAGGAAATGATTAAAGCAGGAGGAGATATCTTTGATAAGAATGGAGATGTAATACTGGATAGTCAAACGAATATTGATGTATTGCAAGCTTTGTCCGATTGGGTTAATAAGGACAAGATAGCTATAGCATGCCCTGGTGGATTCACTCACTCTGAAGAATACTGGGCTTTCATGAACGATGGTGGAGCAGCTTCACTTGAAATGCCGTTCTGGTATTTGAATAGATTTACGGATTACATGCCAGATTTAAAAGGTAAAATAACTGTTGCTCCTGCACCTTCATGGACTGTAGGTGGTGCCAGGTCTGCAGGTATGGGAGGAACCGGTACATCAATTACAAATCAATGTCAAAACCAGGAGTTAGCTAAAGAATTTTTAGCAGCAGCAAAATTATCAAGAGAAGGAAGTATCAAAACATATACAATACTTGGATTTGATCCTTTAAGATGGGATGTATGGGATGCTCCAGAAATTACTGCACCGAATGAGTTCACTGAATACTTTGAGAATGGAACAGGACTCTTTAATGTACTTTTAGAAGTTAAAGATGAAATCCTTCCAACAGTTATTACTGATAAATACCCTGCTGCAATAAATCTTCTTAAAGCAAATGCAACTTTTAAGGCGGTACAAGAGCAAAGTGCAACACCAAAAGAAGTTTTAACAGAAATTGCAGATGAATTACGTGCTATGGAGTAAAACTATTACTAAATAGGTGACGAAGCAAAAGCTCTTCAACTTTAAAGTACAGGATTCAGCTACGCACACTGAATCCTGTACTTTATAAGGTTTAAAAGGTAAGATAATATACATCCTTTATATTCTGGAAAAAGGAAGAAAATGATGGTCTTCGATGGAGTAAACGCAAAGGTTAGAATTAAAAAAATATATAACATCATTAATTCTGAAAGGGTAATGCCGTATATATTTGTGTTACCCTTCATAATCACATTTTTATTATTTTTCTTATATCCGATAATTTCTGCTGTAATCATGAGTTTTCAGGATATAAAAGGGCTAGAAGACGTGACATTTATTGGGTTAAAAAATTATAGAAATTTACTTAATCCACATTATTACAGTGCATTAAGGGTAAGCTTTTTATATACATTTTTAACAATAGCTATATTAATACCATTACCATTGGTTCTGGCAGTACTACTGAATAATAAGATTTTACGGGGACGTAATATTTTCAGATCTGCGTTATTCATGCCTGCCTTAACCTCAGTTATTGTGGCAGGCATGTTCTTTAGATATGCATTTGGTACGCAAGCAACAGCATTATTTAACCAGATTATAGGCATTTTTGGATTAGGGCCAATAACATGGTTACAAGGGAAATGGACCGGTATGTTGGCACTGGTTGTTTTGTGCGTGTGGAGATGGACCGGTGTAAATATTGTTTATTTCCTGGCTGGGCTACAGGCAATCCCTACAGAATTATACGAAGCTGCGGATATTGATGGAGCAAACAGTTTGCATAAATTTCTAAAAATAACGATACCATCTCTCAAACCGGTGATTATTTTTGTCATTACAATAAGTGTTTTTGGTGGGTTTTCAATGTTTGCAGAAAGCTTTGCTTATTGGACTTCAAGATCTCCAGGAGATATCGGACTTACTCTGGTTTCTTACATATATCAAACAGGATTTAATTATAACAACTTTGGGTTTGCAGCAGCTATTGGTATTACATTACTTATGATTATTATGATAGTTAATGTTATACAATTAAAGATATTTGGTTTTTTCAAAAGGGACTGATTAATAATGGGAGTTAAAACAACACAAAGTAAATCAGGATTATATTCATCGTTTATAATATTAGCATTTATTTGTATCATTTTTTTAGCACCATTTTTTTTCATGTTGGTATCTTCATTTAAGCCAGGTCAGGAAATGATTAGCAAGGGGCTTACCTTTAAGATGAATTTTGATGTAATGAATTTAAACAATTATAAGATAATTTTTTTTCAAGACAACAGGTATCTTCTTTGGTTTAAGAATAGTTTGATTATTACATTTCTTTATACAATATTATCATTATTCTTTTCATCTATAGTTGGATATGGTTTAGCAGTTTATAATTTTAAAGGGAAGAGGTTTCTTTTTTTCATAGTACTTCTTGTAATGATGGTCCCCCTTGAAATACTATTACTTCCATTATATCGATTGATGATTACGTTAAAATTGATAGATACATATCTAGGCGTTATATTACCCTTTGTAGTATCTCCATTTGCCATTTTCTTCTTCAGGCAATATATAATAGGACTTCCAAAAGATTTAATAGAGGCTGCAAGAATTGATGGGTGTAATGAATTTAGGATCTTTTTTAGAATAGTTGCGCCGTTAATGAAGCCTGCATTTGGTGCCATGGCTATATTGCAGGCAATGATAAGCTGGAATAGTTTTGTATGGCCATTGATAGTACTAAGGACTACAGAACATTTAACTTTGCCAATTGGTCTTATGTCGCTTCTTACTCCGTATGGTAATAATTATGATATGATTATGCCTGGAGCAGTGATGTCAGTTATTCCAGTTGCTATTATATTTTTAATAAATCAAAGGGCATTTATTGAAGGATTGACAGCTGGGGGTATAAAACAATAATCGGCTGTTAAAAAAGCAATTAATTTAGTAAGAGCTGTCGAATTTTTACAAAGTATATTTAACATGTAAATTTTATATAGGCTTATATTAATTTTAATCAAACAGTTTAGATATAAAAGGCTACAACAAATTAAAGATTTTATCAGAAGATGAATTGGTTGAGATGAATTTTTTCTAACCTCTAAAATTGTAGTTTTTCCTTTAAAACAGGCTTTTATTCAACCTTGAGAGCCATTAAAGAGTAGTGAAAAAAATAATAAAATTAGAATGTGATTTAGAAAATTAATATGTGTTTAATAGACCGAGATAAAAAAGAGCGTGGGATTTGTTCACGCAGAATTCCGGTGACGAGAAGAAAGGGGAGTATTTTATAATGCAAAGCTTTAAAAAAGTAAAATTATTCGTTTTTCCAGGTATACTAATTTTAGTAATTGCCATTACACTGGGTATCTTTGTATGTTGCACACAACCTGACGATTCTACAGAACAGAAAGGAGAAAATAATATAGTGAAACAGCAAGATTTTAACAATCCAATAATAGAGCAGCGCGCGGATCCGTGGGTTTACAAGCATACAGATGGTTTCTATTACTTTACCGCTTCTGTTCCGGAGTATGACCGTATTATATTAAGAAGAGCAGAAACCATACAGGGTCTTGGTATAGTAGAAGAGGTAGTGATATGGGAAAAACATGATTCAGGTGAGATGTCGGTACATATTTGGGCACCGGAAATCCATTATATAGACGGTAAGTGGTACATTTACTTTGCAGCTGGAGGATTGGGCGGAAATATATGGGGAATTCGTCCATACGTACTTGAATGTGTTGATGAAAATCCAATTACTGGAACGTGGATTGAAAAGGGTATGATGCAAAAAGCACTAGAAGATAAATTTTCTTTTATTGATTTCTCTTTAGATGCAACAACATTTGAGCATAATGGGGTAAGATATTTTGTGTGGGCACAGAAGACCAGTGAACTAAACAACCCTTCTAATTTGTATATTGCAGAAATGGAGAATCCATGGACCATTAAAGGAGAACCTGTAATGATTGCGACACCGGAATATAGTTGGGAAAGAATAGGCTTTTGGGTCAATGAAGGACCTGCAGTCATTAAGAGGAATGATAGGATATTTATCAGTTACTCTGCAAGTGCTACCGATTCTAACTACTGTATAGGGCTTTTAACAGCTTCTGATACGACTGATCTATTAGATCCAAATTCATGGAGCAAGTCTCCTGAACCTGTATTTAAAACCAGTGAAGAAAACAGCCAGTATGGTCCAGGACACAATAGCTTTACTGTGTCTGAGGATGGCACCAAAGATATCCTCATATATCATGCCAGAAACTACAAGGATATAGTAGGAGATCCTCTTTATGATCCCAATCGTCATACCCGTGCACAAGTTTTTAGCTGGAATGAGGACGGAACCCCAAACTTTGGAATCCCTGTCCCTGATTGAAAAATTACGTGATTTCTTTAAATAATAGATAAAATTAAGAAGCTGTTTAAAGTGGCTGAATTTTAAGTTATGGAGGTTTATTAGATAAGCAGGCAAATGTTAAAACCAAGGTATAAAAAGATTATTATTTTGTTAGTAACACTTCTTTTATCAATATCTTTGTTTTTATTTATATTAGTGAAACTAAATGTATTTCCTTTAAAATCCAAGAAACAAATCATTGAAGATTCTAGTTCGCCTGTATGGAGTGGAGGACCTTATACGATGAATGGGGAAGATAATTTTGTAGATATTAGTAAAGGAATACTTAAAGGTGCCGAAAACTTCACTATGGCAGCAAAGGTGAAGCTGAACACACTGGAAACAGGGGATAGGATCTGGGAGTTAGGGGAAAATGTTAACTCCTATATGTTCCTCACAGGGAAAAGTGGTTCAAATACGATTAGATTTGCGATTGCGAAAGAAGGGGAAGAAGAGCAGTATATAGATGCAGCTGGCCCTTTACCAACAGGTTATTGGCAGCATATAGCCGTAGTTAAAAACAGGGCTACGGCTATTATTTATCTTAATGGGGAAGAGGTGGGAAGAGATACTAATCTTACATTGAGTCCGAGCGATTTGGGGAATATGAAAAATAGCTTCATTGGTAAATCACAGGAAGACGGGTATTACCTGGATGGGCAGGTGGACCAGTTCAAGGTATATAGGGCTGCCCTTACAGAAGTACAAATAAAAGAGTTATCAAATGAAGTCCCTGTCCCAGGTCAGGACCTTTACGCTATAAATTGGGAGTTAAGCGGCAACATCGGAGCACATGACCCTGTTATAGCAAAGCAGGGAAATAACTGGTATATTTTTTATACAGGTGTTGGCCTCCTGATGAAGAAATCGGAAGATGGGGTCACCTGGAAAGATCTTGGCCCGATATTTTATACAAACCCAAAATGGTTCAAAGAATATGTTCCTAACGCACGTGGAAGTATATGGGCTCCTGATATATCATATTATAAAAGTACTTACTATTTGTATTATTCAGTATCGAGCTTTGGAAAAAATACTTCGGTTATTGGTCTTGCAACTAATAAAACCCTTAATCCAGATGATCCGAATTATGAATGGGAGGACGCCGGAGCTGTCATAAGCTCAAATTCCTCACTCAACTACAATTGTATAGATCCTAATATGATTGTAGATGAAAGTGGTCAACCGTGGCTGTCATTTGGGTCATTTTGGACTGGTATAAAGTTGGTAGAACTTGATCCTGAAACTATGAAACCCTATACTGATGATGAAATCTATTCAATTGCAAGCAGGCCTGTAGACACAGCGATTGAGGCTCCTTATATAATTTTCCATAATGGATATTATTATCTGTTTGTTTCCTTTGATTTCTGCTGCAGGGGAATAGAAAGCACTTATAAAATAATGGTTGGGCGTTCCAGGAATATAACAGGCCCATATGTGGATAAAAATGGAATTGATATGATGTTGGGTGGCGGAACCCTTATAGATGCAGGAGATGACCAGTGGAAAGGCCCCGGTCACTGTGCTGTATACCAGTCAGCTAGTACTGCAATATTAGTGAATCATGCATATGATGCTTTGAATAATGGGATGGCGGCACTACAGATAAGACCTTTATATTGGGGTTCAGAAGGTTGGCCATATATAAAATAAAATTCATATAATTGTATTTTGATATAAAGAGAGATATGTTTATATGTTGGAAATTTCAATTGGAGGTTAATTACGAAGAAAGCAGATTGTTTAGTTAATAAGCAGTATAAGTTGGCAGAAATAAATAAAAGAATATATGGTTCTTTTATTGAGCATATGGGAAGAGCTGTATATACAGGTATATATGAACCAGGTCACCTAACGGCTGATGAAGAAGGCTTTAGAAAAGATGTCCTTGATACAATTAGAGAATGCGATGTATCTATTATTAGATATCCAGGCGGAAATTTTGTTTCTGGATATGATTGGAAAGATGGTGTAGGACCAAAAGATAGACGTCCCACCCGCCTTGACTATGCCTGGTTTTCAATAGAAGACAATAGTTTCGGAATTGATGAATTTTCCGACTGGTTAAAAAAGGTCAATGCGGAAGGAATGATTGCTGTAAATTTAGGAACTGGAACGCCAAAAGATGCTGGTGAACTTATTGAGTATTGCAATATTAAGTCCGGAACTACTTTAAGTGATTTAAGAATTAAAAATGGTCATAAGGATCCGCATAATTTTAGAGTGTGGTGCCTGGGTAATGAAATGGATGGACCCTGGCAAACATGCCAGCTATCAGCAGAGGAATATGCCAAAAAAGCAAAAGAGGCAGCAAAAATTATGAAATGGGTGGATCCAAAAATTGAGCTTGTTGCATGCGGCAGTTCAAGTCCAGAAATGGATACATTTCCTGAATGGGATCGGGTTATTTTAGAAACATTATATGATTATGTAGATTACATTTCATTGCATCGCTATTATGAATATGAAGGTGATATTAATAATTTTCTGGGTTCATTTTTTGATTTGAATAACTTTATTAATACGATTAAAGCAACAGCTGACTATGTTAAGGCTAAAAATAGAAGTAAAAAAACCATGTATTTAAGTCTTGATGAGTGGAACGTCTGGAATATTAAGAATATGCAGCTAAAACGTTGGCAGAAGGCACCTTCGATTGCAGAAGACCCCTATACCTTGCTGGATGCACTGGTGGTAGGTGGTATGCTTTGTACCATTTTAAATAATGCGGACCGGATCAAAATAGCCTGTCTGGCCCAGCTGGTAAACGCTTTGTCACCTATTCATACTCAAAAGGGCGGGGGAGTACTAAAACACTCCACTTTTTATCCCTTCATGCAGGTAAGTAAATATGGCAGGGGAGCCGTATTTAAGAATTTAGTGAGCTGTGATAATTTTACTACTAAGTATGGTGAGGTGCCGGTAATTCATTCATCAACAACCTATGATGCCAAAGATAATAATTTAACTTTTTTTTCACTCAACTATGATCAGAAAAATGATATAGCGTTAAAGATCCGCATAGATGAGTTCAGGTCTTTGGAAATTATAGAGCATTGGGTAATGAGCGGAGATGATTTATTTGCCTCTAATACATTTAAAGAACCCACCAGGGTTATCCCCAAACTGAATCCGGTTGAGAAATCGGCTGGAAATGAGTTCAATATAATATTGCCAAAGCTATCATGGAATGTAGTCCGTTTAAAAGTGAAGGAGTGAAATTATTTATACCTTATGGAATAATAATGCAGATCTATATGGGTGTGTATAATGTAAAAGCAAATGTTGACAAATAAGATTATGTTAGTTAATATTACTAACAAATGTTCTAATAAACTTTTTTATTTTTTAAGAACGTGTAAGAGAGGTTTGATATGGTAAGAATAGGCTTCGTTCCATCTCACAGATCACCATTTAATAGAGAATGGGCAGTCAGTATAAGGAATAGGACAATTACATCCATCGAAAAGAATACAAGGGAAGTCGAACTGGTATACCCGGATAAAAAAATAACCGACGGCGGGTTAGTAACCGATACAGAAGATGCAGAGAAAACTATAAAGTTATTTAAGGAAAAAGATATTCAGGGACTAATAATAGGAATGATGACTTTTGGAGAAGAGATACCAAATCTTTTGATTGCAGAAGCTTTTGATAATTTACCCATTCAGATTTTTGCTACCAGAGAAGGTCCCTTTACCGACGACGGTAATAGAAAGTCGGATTCTTTTTGTGGTACCATTTCAACTGCGTCAGGGCTGGTAAGAAGAAATATAAAATTCGATTTTTCGGGAATATATTTTCCGGAAGAAGAGGGATTTATATCCAATTTAAGGAAATTTTCCAAAGTAGTGTTTGCCAGTGCAGGCTTTACCGGTATGAAAATAGGGACACTGGGCCCCAGACCGGCTCCTTTTGAAACCTGTGCCATAAATGAGGTAAACCTTATAGATAGGTTTAGAATCAAAGTTGTACCTTATACACTTCTCGGGTTAAAGTCGGATCTGGATAGTACTGGAGATGATGATGTAAAAGAAATAGAAAGTGAAATAAAAAAATCTTATGACCTAAAGCTAGCCGATGAAAAAATAATCTCCAAAATTGCACGGTTTGAGCATGTCTTAAAAAAATATGCAGCGGAAGAAAATCTTTCCGGTTTTGCCATACAATGCTGGACAGCCATGCAGGAAGAGATTGGAATATCTCCCTGCCTGGCTATGGGAAGGCTTACCGACAGCGGGATAATGTGTGCCTGCGAAGTGGATATCCATGGCGCAATTACTATGGTAATGCAGCATCTCCTGACCTTTAGAGAGGATGTACCTCATTTTATCGACTGGACCATACAAAACCAGGAAAATGAAAATATTTTTTTGGCATGGCACTGCGGAAATGCTCCTATAAGCCTCAAGTGCAGGACCTGCACTCCCCGGATTGATACCCATTCCGTACTGGGCGAGCAGATTGGCTATGATAAGAGTTTTGGAACGGCAGAATTTCAACTGAAGGAAGGACCTGTAACCATAAACAGGCTGGGAGAGATAGGAGGAAAGTTTAAAATGCTTTCCACGGTTGGAGAGGCCGTACCTGATGACAGGAAATTAAGAGGTTCCTGGAAATGGATCAAAGTAAATGATTTGAAAAATCTTTACCGAACCATAATCGAAGAAGGTTTTGTGCATCATGCCAGTATGATTTATGGAGACCTCAGGGAAGAAATGAACTCTTTCTGTAAATTTACAGGTATAGATGTTGTAGAAGTTTGAATTTTTTAATTTTGAATAATAAAATAAATAGGCAGAAAGATTTTAACTAAGTAATATATTTTATGATTTACGGGGAAGAAAAAAATAATATTTCACTGAAAGAAATAAACAAGAAAAATATTCTTAAAATAGTAATAGATACGGGACCTATATCCCGGATTGACATTTCAAGAAGGCTTAAAATAAGTCGCCCCACTACTTCATCCTATATAAACGAATTGATCGAAGATGGCCTTATAGAGGAAATGGGCAAAAGTGCATCTACTCCCTCCGGCGGTAAAAAAGCAGTACTGCTTCGGTTTAATGCCAGAGCGAATTGTATAGTGGGAGTTATGATAGGAGTAAAAAGTATAAGGATTGCCATTACCGATCTGGGATCGAATATAATAGATATAATAAAAATTCCTACCGAAGAGTGGCTGGGACCTGATGTGGTTATAGATAAGCTGGTAAAGAATGTAAGGGAAATTATAAGGAAAACCAGGATTAATAAAGAAGAAATAATAGGTATTGGAATAGGAGCTACGGGCTTGGTCGACGGTAAAAAAGGTCTGGTTATTTTTTCACCGAACCTGAGTGGATGGAATAATATAAACCTCAAAGAGATTATAGAGAAAAAAATTAATCTTCCTGCTTTTATTGAAAATGAGTGCAGGGTCCAGGCGATTGCGGAGAAAAAATATGGACTGGCTAAAAATGTTAATAATTTTGTATGTGTAGAGACCGGAATAGGTATCGGAACCGGTGTATTTATAGATAATAAACTTATGGTAGGAGATAAAGGAATGGCAGGAGAGGTTGGCCATATAATAACTAATCTTGCTGGGAACAGGGAATGTCATTGTGGGAATATAGGCTGTCTTGAAACTTTATGCTCAATCAACTCTCTCATGGAAGACATAATAACTGATATTGGAAAAAGCGGAAAGTCTACTGATTATGATAATAGTAAGCTTGGAATGGAGGATTTGTACAGGCTTTTTGAACAGGGTGATGAGGTAGTAACAAGAAATGTGGAGAAAAACGCTGAGTATCTTGGTATCGGAATTTCCAATACAATTAAAATGTTTAACCCGGAACTAATTATCATTCACGGCGAAGTCGTTAAATTCGGGGAGAGATATTTGGAAAAAGTTAAAAAATCGGTTTCCCAAAATACTTTTCCCAAGGTTAAAGATAATTATAATATCCAGTTTTCAGAATTGGGAGAAAATGTCGGAGTTATAGGAGCTGCATCTATTGTTTTTGATAATATTTTTGATCTTGAGAGTTCCAATATTGCAGGCCATTATATTATAAAGAAAAATTTAAGCAAAGTTTAAATTAAACTATAGCAAAGTCTGTATAAAAAACCATGAAAGAATCCAGATATGTAATGGGTATAGATTTCGGAACAGATTCCGTACGCTCAGTTATCGTAAACACTTTTAATGGTAAAGAAATATCATCCGGTGTCTCTTATTTTAAGAGATGGGCAGAAGGAATGTACTGCAGTCCCGAGAAGAGCCGGTTCCGGCAGCATCCACTGGATCATATCGAATCCCTTGAAGAATCAATAGCAAGCGCAATAAAAGGGGCTTCTCCGCACATAAAAGATAATATTGCAGGTATAGGTATAGCTACAACCGGTTCTACCGCAGGACCGGTGGATGAAAATGGCAGGGCTCTGGCTTTAAGGGAAGATTTTAAAGATAATCCGAATGCTATGTTTGTGATGTGGAAAGACCATAGTACCGTGGAAGAAGCAGAGTTAATAAATAAGATTGCCAGATCCTGGGGAGGAGAGGATTATACCAAGTATGAGGGAGGAGTATATTCTTCGGAGTGGTTCTGGGCAAAGATACTTCATGTATTAAAAGAAGATAATAAGACAAAGGAAGCTGCTTTCTCATGGGTTGAGCATGCAGACTGGGTACCGGCCTTGCTTACAGCTAATATGAATCCCATAAGGATGAAGCGGAGCAGATGTGCGGCAGGCCATAAGGCAATGTGGCATGCTTCCTGGGGAGGACTCCCTCCGGAAGAGTTCCTGGTAAAAATATCACCTCTATTATCGGGCTTAAGAGATAGATTGTATACAGAAACTTATACTTCGGATAACACTGCGGGAGGACTGACCACCAAGTGGGCAGCAAGGCTAGGTTTAAAAGAAGGTATCCCTATTTCCATAGGAGCTTATGATTCCCATATGGGGGCAGTGGGGGCAGGAGTTAGTCCGGGTACTTTCGTAAAAATAATTGGTACTTCCTGCTGCGATATTACAGTAAGCCCAAAAGAAGAAATTGGAGAAAAACTTGTTTCCGGTATATGCGGGCAGGTTGACGGTTCCGTAATACCGGGTATGATAGGACTGGAAGCAGGGCAGTCTGCATATGGAGATGTTTATGCCTGGTTCCGGGATTTACTTTACTGGCCTTTTGAAAAAGTACCGTCAAGTGCTATAAATAAAGAAAAAATAAAAAAAGTCATTGATTTAATTATTCCTGAACTTACCAGGGAAGCCTCAAAAATAAGCCCCGAGGATAATGGCTTAATTGCTCTGGACTGGCTCAATGGAAGAAGAACCCCTTATGCAGACCAGAAGCTAAAGGGAGCAATTTTGGGATTAACTCTGGGAACCGGTGCTCCAAAACTATTTAGAACACTGGTTGAGGCTACGGCATTTGGCGCAAAAGCCATAATAGAAAGGTTTAAAGAGGAAAATATTGCAATAAACCAAGTGGTAGCTATTGGAGGAATACCCAAAAAATCACCATTGGTAGTACAGGTATTGTCTGATGTTCTTAATATGCCGGTGAAGGTAACAAAATCGGAGCAGTCTGTAGCATTGGGAGCTGCCATCTTTGGGGCAGTAACGGCCGGAATATATAAGTCGGTAGAGGAGGCGCAGGAATATATGGCCTCGCAGTTTGAGACCGTTTATAAACCTGATAAAAAGAATATCTCTATTTATAATCATCTCTATAAAAGATATGAGAGGCTGGGAAATCTGCTGGAGAATGAGTTAAGAAAATGAATCTTTTAAAGCTAAAAAAAGAAGTGTATGAATCCAATATGAAACTTTACTCGAGCGGGCTGGTTACCTCTACCTTTGGGAACGTATCCGGAATTGACAGGGAGAAGTCCCTGGTTGCTATTAAACCCAGCGGGATACCCTATGAGAAACTGACTCATAAGGATATAGTTTTGGTGGATCTGGAGGGGAATAAGGCGGAAGGGAAATTAAATCCTTCGTCGGATACAAAAACTCACCTGGAACTTTATAAAAACTTTCCCGATATTGGCGGGGTGGTACATACCCACTCCATTTATGCTACTGCCTGGGCTCAGGCTAAAAAAGCTATACCCTGCCTGGGTACCACTCATGCGGATTTTTTTTGTGGGGAGATACCCTGTACCGGAGTTATAAGTAACAGCTCCATAATAAAAAATTATGAGCTGGAAACAGGAAAGTTAATCATAGATACATTTAAATCAGTAGATTATCATTACATGAGGGCAGTACTGGTTGCCTGTCATGGCCCCTTTTGCTGGGGAACAAATGCAAAGGAAGCTGTAAAAATTAGTATTGCATTAGAGGAGGTTGCCAGAATTGCACTTTATTCTGTAATAATTAATCCCCGGCTTGGAAACATAAAAAGAAGTCTTCTTGAGAAACACTACTTCAGAAAACACGGAAAGGGCGCTTATTATGGGCAGGGGAAAAGCGATTAGCCTGCTTGACCTTGGGATATAGCATATTTCAATGCCTGCCTTACTGCTGTAAAAAGTTTTTAATTATTTCCCCGGAACTTTCTTTTTGTTGTTTTTATGATATAGATTGAAAATAGCATTTATAATATAATTAAACAAATTTGGTTTTTATTAAAGAAACTGGGATCGGAAATGTACCGGCATATCTTTGAGTTTAGAAATAAAACATTTCAAAAATTATTGGTACTGTTTATAGTGCCCTCACTATTTTTGTTGTTAATTACCGTATCCTGTAAGTTGCTAAATCCCCAGACGGAAAACGAAACTGGTTTGGTTGAGGAAGAAGCAGCAGAAAGTCCCCAGAATGAATTAACTAATGGAGAAAAGCTTGAGGTAAAGATTACGTTGTGGGATTGTCTGGAACCCAAAGGAAGGATTGCCTTGATGGAAAGTATAGATAATTTTATGGCTGCTAATAGTTATATCGAAGTGGATACGGAGCATTTTAGAAGTCAGGAGGAGCTGGAGGATCAGTTTGAAGCAGCCAGTCTTGCCGGTGCCGGACCTGAGTTGATTTTGCTGAATTTTGACGGATTGCAGAGACTGGTTCCCGAAAACGTGGTAAAAGAAATTACAGGCGAAGCGGTGGAAGCAGCAGATTATTCTTTATTCCTTGACGGCCTTACGGAGATTTCCAAGTATAACGGCAGAAATTATATAATTCCTTTCAGGAGTTTTGATTTTTTAGTGCTTTTTTATAATAAAGATCTTGTAGAAAATCCTCCTCTGAGTTTTGAAGAAGTTATTGAATATTGCGAAGAAGTAAATGATTTCGGTAGCGGAATTTATGGATTTCTGCTAAATGCTGATGAAGCTGATTGGATAATACCTTTTATAGGAGGGTATGACGATTGGATTGTTGATTATGGTTCTAACTCTTTGACTTTGGATAACCAGGCAACGGTGAAGACTATGGAATTTTTAGATTATATATATAATGAAAATAAAATTTTACCTTATAATATCGACTACAACGAGATAAATGAGTTATTTAAGAGTGGAAATGCTCATATGATTATAGATAATATCAGTGCGGTTGAGGAGTATCAATCGGCAGGATTAAATATCGGTATAGAAAAGATACCCCGGGTTTGGCAGGGCAATAAAAATCCTACGCCGTTGATTTCCGGCGTTGGTTTTATGATAAACGTAAATTGTTACGGAAATGAACTGGCGGCTGCCAGTGAATTTATAAAATATATTCTCTCGGAAGAGATACAGATCGAATGGACTTCAAGTACGGACACTTTTCCGGTTTTAAAAAATATTGACAGAAGTGAAGTAATTAGAGACGACGATATAATTTACAACGCTGTTCAGCAGGCAAAGTTGTGCAGAGGTAAACCATATGAGAAACTTATAATGGTAATAAGGGATGCTATAAGAGACAATGCCAGAAGCGTTATTTCCGGAGATCTGCTTCCTGCGGACGCTGCATTAAAAATTCAGGAAGATGCTCTCAGGTTGAGATCTGGCAATGTTCCTGTTGAAGAAACTGGTGGGGCTGATAAGGCTGAAGAAGTTGAGGGGACATAACAAACAGAGTAAACATTTCATCTTTTTAATAATAAAGGAGTATGCTAAATAAAGGGAGTATGTTAAATGAATGAAAATAATAATTTTAAATCTTTTTTGGTGAAAGGTCTTATAATAATATTGATTGCCATAGTCTTTTTTGTGGTGGGCGGAATAAGTATGCTGGGTATCCTGGTTGCAGTGAATAAAGTCAGTATTGCAGATTTATTTAAGGAAAGGGTAGAAAGCCAGCAGCAGGTTACCAGCGAGGAAACAGCGGAAGCTGCAGTGAGCACAGGAGGAGAACTTTTACTTAATGAATTCGACAGCGCAATCAGTAAAGTTGTTGAAGAAATAACACCATCGGTAGTAAATATAAAAGTAACTATACCGGTTCAGGATATATTCGGGCAGACCCAGGAACAGGAGGGAATAGGTTCCGGAGTAATTTATACCACAGATGGTTATATTATAACTAATTATCATGTGGCCGCTGATGCCGAGAAGATAGTGGTGACTTTATCCGATGGCAGCGAGTATCCGGCAAAACTGGTAGAAGCAAATAGGATTACTGATGTAGCGGTTATAAAGATAGAAGCAAACGGACTGAAAGCCGCTAATTTTACTACAGTGGACAACGTGAAAGTAGGAGATGTGGTTATTGCTGTAGGAAGCCCCTTTGGGCTTCAGCAAACGGTAACTTTGGGGATAATAAGTGCCAAGGAGAGGAATATTACAATTCCAGTTAATCTGATCCAGACAGATGCTGCCATAAATGAGGGTAACAGCGGAGGGCCACTGGTAGATTCAAACGGCCAGGTGATAGGAATCAATACTCTAATATTATCCCCATCGGGAGCGAGCGCAGGGATTGGATTTGCCATAACCAGCAATACAGTTACAGACATCGCTAGTCAGATCATTGAGTATGGAAAAGCAAAAATTCCTTATATAGGCATAACATGGGATCCAAATAATACTACTGATGTTATTGGAGCGTACATTAGCGGTATTGCTCCGGGGTCTCCTGCGGAAAGTGCCGGAATAAAGGCGGGAGATGTAATTACAGAACTTGATGGAGTCAAGGTGAATAATCCATATGAATTAATTTCCCAGATTCTCAAGCATAATATAGGAGACGAAGCAACCATTAAATTATACAGAAATGGAGAGTATCTGACGGTTACACTCAAATTGGCTGAAGCTCCTTCAAGTTAAAATGTAAGAAGAGCGGAGCGACACCAGAAAAGGGGAATATTGGATAAAAATAATAAAAAAAGCAGACCCCGTGAAATTGATGAAAAAGTACTGATTGTGAAGTCAAAGAGGGGAGACAAGGCTGCTTTTGAAGAGCTAGTCAGGCAATTTTCAAAATATGTCTATACTACTGCCTTTTTTATATTAAGAGACACTCACGAAGCAGAGGATGTAAGTCAGGAAGTGTTTGTGAAGGTATACCTGTCGATAAAAGGCTTCAGGGGCCTTTCCAGCTTTAAAACCTGGATAAGAAAGCTTACCGTAAATACCTGTATTGATAAATTAAGACTTCATTCAAAAACAAAGGATAAAAAAGTAAGTCTGGATAAAATAACCGATGAGTATGAAATAGTTTTTACTAAATTCAGCCAGAACCTGGAGAAAAATTATTTCAATAAAGAAACAGTAAAGGAAATTTTAAAGATTATAGTAAACCTTGATGAGAGTTACAGGATTCCCCTTATTTTAAGAGATCTTCAGGATTATAGTTATAGAGAAATATCGAACCTGACCGGAAAGCCCATTGGAACCGTAAAAACCAATATTCACCGTGCCAGGAAAATGATAAAAGAAAAACTAAAAACATAAGTATAAACAGGTGTAATGAGATTTAAGATGAAACAAAAAGAATCAATTTAAATCTATTATACTGTAATTTATTATACTGTGGTTTCAAATTTATTGGGAAATTTTTATATTGAATGAATGAATAACGTTAATAAGTATTTAAAAATTGCCAGAAATGCGGTTATAGAGCCTTCCGGTGACGTAGAGAAAAAAATAATAGACAGGATATCTCATATTAACCGGACAGATAGAAGTTTACTGGATGATAAATTTTTGGATTTTTTTAAGAAAAGTAATTCCAGGATTTATTTGATTGCTGAAAAAATTAAAAATAATCCGGGAGCTTTTGCAACTCTGGCTATAACTTTAATTTCTATGGTTATCCTTGCTGTTTTTATAGTTAAATTATTTTTAGGGGAGGAGAAGCCCGGTGCAGGCAAAAATCAACTATCTTCTTCTAAAAATGAGGCTCAAAAGAATTAGAGCTATTATAATAATCCAGAACCAGGGGTTGATCAGCAGATTCCTTATGGGTTCGTATCCTATTTTGCCAAAAGCTCTGGTAAGTACGTTTTCCAGCCAGCCATATATATTTATAAAAAAAGTTTTTATATTTTCTGCCGTAAAAAAGTTTTTTATTGCTTCCATATTTTTTAAATTTTATCGTTTATTTGTTTATTTGTAAAATTATTAAAAAGATTTTAATAAGTTCTTTTTAAGAAAAATTAACTTGTAAGTTAAATTGTTTTTATTATGAAAAAAGGTAAGGAGGTGTGTTTTGGGCTATTTTAAACTCAAGGAAAGGAATACTACCATAAGGACAGAGATTGTTGCCGGGATTACCACTTTTATGACTATGGCTTACATTATCTTCGTTAATCCGGCAATCCTCTCCCAGGGTGGCACAACAGGAATTCCTCTGGAAGGAGCAGTCATTGCTACCTGTATAGGCGCCGGACTGATGAGTGTATTGATGGGGGTTTTAACCAATACTCCTTTTGCACTGGCTTCAGGAATGGGAATTAATGCTATAGTGGTGTTTACCATTATTTTTGGATTGGGCCTTAGCTGGCCGCAGGCTATGGGGATTATTGTTATTGAGGGAATTCTGGTAACCATATTTGTATTAACCGGTCTTCGAAGTATGATAATGAGAGCGATACCAATGGGATTAAAGTATGCTATTGGGGTTGGAATCGGCCTTTTTATTGCCTTTATCGGTGTTCAGGAGGCAGGCTTTGTAGGTATAAGTTCCGCTACTGCGGTGACATTGGGTGATTTTACTGCTCATTATACCCAATTGGCCGCTTTTGGCCTGGTGCTTACTTCAATTCTGGTTGCATTTAGAATAAGAGGCGGGATTTTACTGGGAATAATCGGTACCGCTATTGCCGGGATGGCATTCAGAGTAATACCCATTCCCACCAGATTCATGAGTATTCCAACCAGGGAAAGTTTCGCTACATTTTTTAAGGCTGATCTGGTTGGAGCAGTATGGAGCAATGGAATGTTAAATATAGCTGCTCTGGTTATGATTTTTGCTCTATTTATGACCGACTTTTTTGATACCATGGGAACGGTCATAGGTGTAGGTGAAGAGGCAGGATTGCTTGATAAAAATGGCAGTCTTCCTAATTTGAAAAGAGTTCTTCTAGTGGACTCTCTGGCGGCAGTGGCCGGAGGCCTGTTTGGTGCCAGCTCAATAACCACCTATATCGAGAGTGCATCAGGAGTGTCTGATGGCGGCAGGACCGGTATCATGCCTACCATGACCGGTTTCCTTTTTATGGTTTCCGTATTTTTTGCTCCTCTGATCGCGGTTATCGGAGGGGGAGTAGAAGTAACAGAAGGAGTTTTTAAATATCCGGTTACCTCTCCTGCTCTTATTGTAGTTGGTTTCCTGATGATGACTGTTTTAAGCAAGATTGATTTTAAGGATTACGAAATAGGCATACCGGCATTTCTAACCATAATTATTATGCCGTTTACCTATAGTATTTCTTACGGAATTGGATTCGGCTTTATAAGTTATACTTTAATTAAATTATTCAAGGGTAAATTCAAAGAACTTCACCCTCTTATGATAGTAGTAAGCGCACTTTTTGCAGTAGCCTTTATTGCGCAAGCAATAGCCAAAAGATTCGCCGGAAGTTAATAGAATAATATAAAAAGATTGTCTAAAAAAAGAAGAGGAAACAAAACTGGCTAGTATTTATTTCTAGCCAGTTTTATTTGACAGGAAATAAAAATTTTTTTAATGTTTGTATTGAATTTTATATAATCAATTATTTGAGAAGTTGAATGAAAAAGGTAATTAATTTTCTTACCATATTTTTAATTGTATTTTTATTCTTTTCTATCACTAATACAGGATGCAAGCTGGGTTTTGAAGATACAGCCGAAGAGGATTTATACGTTGGGAGAAATCAAGATAGGGATACAGATATAGATGATCCGAAGGTCAAAGAGGAGGAAAGTGTAATACCGGAAAATATTTTGCCGGTAGCAATAATGAAAGTATACCAGCAGAATTCCAGCGGTGATTATTTTACGGTGGGAAATCCGGTGCATTTTTCTGCTGCGGATTCAAGCGATGCCGATAGTGATGTTCTGAGTTTCCGGTGGCAGATAGGTAATATGGGTACGATAACCGGCGAAGAGATTTCCTATATTTTTGATAGCGCCGGAGAATATATAATAACCCTTATGGTTAATGATGGAAGTGGCACGGTTACAGTTTCAAAAAAAATCTATCTTACGGAATTCAATAAGAACATTTTGGTTGCCAAATCCTATGAAGCAGTGGTGGGAATGGAGTATATTATCACCAATAATGGTCCGGGAGATATAGATGATGTTATATGTTTAATTCAAATTCCGCAGACCTACCAGCCGTTTCAGATTATAAAGAGCCGAAAATCAAACTATAGCAAAACCGATGAGATATACAGTGATGATTATAACCTGGTTGCCCGGTTTAATCTGGGCAATCTTTCAGTCGGGCAGTCGACAAAAGCGTATATAAATTGCGATGCCGTGCTGGCTGAATACCAGTATACAAAAATTGAAGATAGTACATACACATATGATCCAGAAGACAGTGATTTATCTCTCTATACCAAAAGCGAATATTATATAAACAGCAATTCTTATCAGATTAAATCAACAGTTGAAAATGTGGTTGGTCAGGAAACAAACCCGGTAATAATAGCGGAGAAGTTGTATAATTATGTAGCAAATAGAATGGTATATGATGAAGAAAAATTAACCGGTGAAGAAGCCAGCTACTCATATGCTTCGGATATATTACAGAAAGGGAAAGGAGTTTGTACCGATTATTCTATTTTATACACGGCTTTATGCAGGTCAGCAGGAATTCCAGCTAAATTTGTGCAGGGCATACCGGTATTCAGCATATTAACGGAAGGGGGAGGAAGTCTTCCCTATGCACACTCATGGGTAGAGATAAAACTTCCGGGATATGGGTGGATTCCCATAGATATAACTGCAGAAAGTGGATTTATGACTTATAATTATTACCTTAACATGGAAATCTATAAAGGATCTGGAGCATTTTTTAAAAGTATTTCCATCGATGGTGAAAACTACTATCCCAATGGATTCTATTATTCCTGGAAAGGAAATACCGAGCCGGAGGTAAAAAGAGAAACAATTTATAGTGTTAGCGGGATAAATCAGAAGGATATAAGTGTGGTATCCGAAAATGATTTTTTGGATGAAGTGGGCAGCCTGCTGTCCGATTACAATGCCGCCATAAATCATGTTAACTCACTGCGCTCCGGTGATTGGATTTTTAATGATTCCGGGGAAATTGCCATAGAAGAAACTTTCCTGGCCAGGCTTATGGAACTCTCCCGTGAATTGGAAGAAATTAACTGCCCGGAAAGTTATACCGCTGATATGAATAATCTTGTGGAAATATCGCATGAAATTAATCTGCATAAAGAAAAGCAGTTAGAATGTATGAAGAATAACAATTATGATTGCAGTGTGAGTGAATATGCTTTATTTATCGACTCTTTGACGGAATTGTTTGATTATTATAATGGTATGATACAGAGATTTAATCAAAAATATTAGAAAGTAAGATGTTATATCAAAGAATACTATTGGGGTTTGCTTTAATTATAGCAGTAATCGTAATTATTTATCTGGTTTCGGCTGTATATAAATTTTTTACTCAGTCCTATTACGTATTTCGCCCCAAAAAAGAAATTACAGCCACCCCTTTTGATATAAAATTATACTTCGAAGAAATTATATTCAAATCTTCCGATGGGATTAACCTTTCCGGCTGGTTTATTCCATCCAGAAGCCAGAAAGGGGTAATACTGTTTTTACACGGCAAGGGTGGAAATATTTCGACCAGGCTTACTCTGATAGATTATTTCAACCGGAAAATGGGACTGTCTGTTTTTATAATCGATTACCGCGGATATGGTAAGAGTGAAGGTAAACCAACCGAAGAAGGAACCTATATGGATGCCAGAGCAGCCTGGGAATATCTGACCACCTCAAAAAAAATAAAGCCCGGAGATATCATAATATATGGCCGGTCATTGGGCGGTTCTATTGCGGCATGGTTAGCAAAAGAAATAAAAGCCGAACTGCTTATATTGGATTCCACCTTTACTTCCATAAAAGATATTGCAGCGGAAATGTATCCTTATTTGCCGGTAAAAAGATTTTTTAAATTTGATTATCCTACCGCCAGTTATTTAAAAGATGTGATATGCCCGGTATTGATAATACATAGCGGCGAAGATGATTTTATTCCTTTTTCGCATGCAGTAAAGCTCTATAATGCCGCGAATGAACCCAGGCAGTTTTTGAAAACAACAGGGGCTCATAATAATACTTATGTAAAATCGGAACAGATTTATATTGAGGGTATAAAAGCCTTTATCTCAAAATACTGCAAAGATAAAGAAATCTATTAAGAAATCTCTTTTTTCATATATATCCAGTCCCGGTATCCAAGATATTTTTCTGCAAGTCCGGAAGATCTTTTTGCAATCCCGGTAAAGCCAAATTTTTTATACAAACTGTAGGCGTTCTTATTTTTAGCGGCAACCCATAATTTTAAGGTACTTTTTCCATTTTTTTTGGCAAAATCTTCTACGAAGGAAAGCATTTTGCCGGCGATACCTTTTCTTCTATGGGTTTTTTTAACAGCGACAGTATCGATATATACAGTTGAGGAATTTAATCTGGGAATTTCAATGGAGGTTATAATGAATGCTTTACAGGCTTTAAAAAATCCCAGATATTTAGTGTAAATGCCAAAGTTTCTGATATAATTTTTTAGATTTTCCGTGGTTATAATTTCAACGATTCCAATTATTTTGCCTTCCAATCTAGCTGTATAATGTCTTCTATTGTCGATGTTTCTGTAAATTTCTGATTTTATAATATTAAATGCCGCATCTTTCCTGTAGCTAAAAATAAATTTTAATTTATCAAAAAAGGCTTCAAATTCTATTTCAAGGTAACTATCCAGATCGTCCAATTTTAGGTTGCTTATTCTGACCTGGTAAAGATTATTATTTGTGTTTTTTAAATCATTCATCCGGCAGTTTCTTTTCATCAAGGAGATTCCGGGCTTTTTGGAGATTTTTTGGGGAGGTTATAAGCTTTACTCCTCTTACACTCTCCAAAGAAGAAATAGTCTGCCCGGCATCATCCGAAAGTATTTCGGTTTTAATGCCAAAGCTTTCCAGATAACTTTTAGCTATCTCTGCTTCTATCCTTGAACCGAAAGTTTTAATCGTAAGCGGCTTATCCACTTTATTTATTTCCCTATTCTCTTAAATTATATATCAATAATTATAATAAAATTTTACCGGTTAAACTAGTTTTAAAAGTAGTTTAATGGGAACCGGATTGAAATTAGAGTATCCGCCTGAGCTTAAGAGCAAAACCCAATTTTTATTTGAAGAAATAGGACCTATGATATACACTAGTTTATGATTTAATAAAGAAAAATCTTTACTGCCAATAAAGAATTAAATATTAATTTAAGTTTTCCGATATAAAATACCGGGAATTTTATGATAAAAAAACCGCTTTTGTTAAAAATATACCAGGCCGCCAGTATGCAGAGATGGAATGATCAGATTCGTACTATCGAGCTTACGGAACTGGATAAACAGGCTCACAAGATGGTGGTTGCCTATATTCTGGGTAAACTTGAAGAAAGTATAAACAATCACAAAATTAATTGGTTTGAATTGATAGAGATTGGACTTTTTGAGATTTTTAAAAGAATTACCTTGACCGATTTAAAGCCTCCTCTGGTGGATAAGATTAAGGAGGACAGGGAACGTTATAAAGAATTGAATAACTGGGTTTTTGAAAGAATAAACCCCCTTACCAGACAGATAGGAGAGAATTTCAATAAACGGTTCGAAAAGTATTTGCTGGAAGAGAAAGAAACTCCGGAGAAAAGAATGGTAAGCGGAGCTCATTTCTTTGTAACCAAATGGGAGTTTGATATTATTAAATCGGCAAACCCCAGGGTTTATATGGTAGAAGAGATAGCAGAAAGCATTTCACGGGAGCAGGAGAAATATAGCAATCTAAAATGTATGGAAATTTTTTTAAAAAACAGAAATTTACTGGAATTTGCCGATATGTGCGGCCAGCTGCGTTTCCAGCAGAGATGGAGCCATCTTTACCGTATACCAAAGACTTCCGTACTGGGGCACATGTTAATAGTTGCCGTGTTTTCATTTTTATTCTCCTTTGAGGCAAAATTAGCCGGAGAGAACTGTGTTAATAATTACTTCACCGGTCTCTTCCATGATCTTCCGGAAGTTCTAACCAGGGATATAATCAACCCGGTGAAAAAATCGATTAAGGGACTTGATGAACTTATAAAAGATTATGAAATCGAAGAAATGGAGAAAAAAATATATAAACTGATTCCGGAAAGCTGGCATAAGGATATAAGAATGTTTACCGAGGATGAATTTTCCGATATCGACGGCAGGAATGGAGTACTGGTCAAGGGAGTAGATGACCTGGCCGCGTTTATCGAAGCTTATCTTGCTTTGAAGAATGGCATAAGAAACGAAGATCTTGTTTATGCTAAAAATAAATTAAGGGATAAATATAAATCCGGAATTATTGAGGGAATAAATTTTGGGAAAATTTATGCTGATTTTAAATAGAGTCAATTTAATTTTATGGATAGAAAAATAATTATATCAAAATCAAAATATCTGGCGGGACTGCAGTGCCTGAAATATTTCTGGTATCAGATCAACGCCAGAGAGGAGATTCCGCAGCCTGATTTTGTAAATCAGTTTATATTCAATCAGGGAATCCAGGTAGGCGAATATGCCAAAAAACTTTACCCGGAGGGAATTGATCTGGGGAAAATAGGGGGTTTGAAAGAGCAGCTGATAAAAACTTTCGAAATCCTGCCCGAAAGAAAACCTGTTTTTGAAGCAAGCTGCAGTTCCGGGTGCGTTTACTGCAGGGTGGATGTTCTGGTACCGGCTGATGAAAATAAATGGGATATTATTGAGGTAAAAAGCTCTACTCAACTCAAAGAAGAATATATAAATGATGTTGCTTTCCAAAAATATTGTTTTGAAAAAGCAGGGGTAAGTATAAGGAAGTGCTATATTACCTATATCAATAACCAGTATACAAAGAGGGGAGATATCGATCCCAAAAAGTTATTTAAGAGGACGGATATTACTGCAGAAGTAGAAGAAAATCTGAAAGGAATAGAAAACAGGATTGAGGAGATGCTGAAAATAGCCAGAAAGGAGAATTCCCCTCAGGTTTTTATAGGAAGGCATTGCTATGAACCCTATACCTGTCCGTTAAAGGATAAATGCTGGGGCTTTTTACCAGATAATCACGTTTTTAATCTATACGGGAATAAAAACAAATCGCTGCAGCTTTACAGAGAAGGAATCCTTTCCATAGAAGATATTCCCGGCAAATATGATTTGAGCTTAAAACAGCAGATACAGCTTGAATGTGCCAAAACAAAAAAACCGGAAATAAATAAGAAAGAGATATTAAAATTTATAGATAAACTGCAGTGTCCCTTATATTTTTTCGATTTTGAAACTTTCTCTACCGCCTTTCCCTTATATGACGGAACCAAGCCTTACCAGAGAATACCCTTTCAATATTCGATACACGTGCTGGATTCCCTGAGTGGAGAACCAAAACATTACGATTTCCTGGCAGAGGGATTGGATGACCCCAGAGAAAAACTGCTGTCAAACCTGAAGGGACAATTGGGAGATAAGGGGAGTATAGTGGTTTATTATGAGCAATTTGAAAAAGGTGTTCTAAAAGAACTGGCTGAAGCATTTCCTGAGTACGGCAAGTGGGTAAACTCGATACTTCTCCGAATAGTGGATCTCTACAAACCTTTTGGGAATTTTTATTACTATCATTCTTCCCAGAAAGGAAGCGCTTCGGTTAAGAGTGTTCTTCCTGCCATTACCAATTTAAGTTATGATGGAATGGAAATTGCAGATGGCCTTGCTGCCAGTGTTTACTTTCTTTATATCCGTGGAAATTATAGTATTGAAAAGAATCGACCCGGCAGGGAGGAAGTAGAAAGGATCAGGAAATCCTTGATAAAATACTGCAGAATGGATACCGGGGGCATGATTCATATCTTAAGGGCGCTGGCAGAGGAAGCCGGGAAGCAGGCATAAAGGTTCGGAAATTATAACGGATTTTATAAAGGGCCGGATATATTAGTATATAGACAGATAGTAAAACTTTCTATTTTTTCTTAACGGAAATGCTTACAATGGTCAAAAAAAGGAAAACCGTACCGGTTCCTGCCAGAACCAGTATATTGATTAGAGGAGAAAGCTCTTTATCACCGACGAAAAATACGATTCCCATGGTCTGCTTAAAACCAGTAAGCATCTCCGCCGGTGCATTGGCAAATGCCTGGGACAGGGGTTCAGCCAGCATGATCTGACGGAACAATGACGCCGCATGACTCATGGGAAATATTTTTATTATGGTTTGCACAGAAGAAGGAAACGATCCGATGGGAATATATATCCCGGTTAAAAAGCCAATGAGAGTTCCTATTATGGTACTGGCGGTATTATAAGCTTTGGTGCTTTTAAAAAATGTTACCATGAAAAAAACCATAGACGAGCTGGTAAATACTGACAGCAGCATTACTCCCAGTATTTTCAGCAGCGACATCAATCCAAGAAGCTGCCCGCCATTGGCCAGTATATAAATTTCGGCTATAATAAGGGCCACGATACTCATGATAATACCGATAATAAAGGAACTTACTATGTATCCGCCGGCAAGCTGGGAACGTTTCAGGGGAGCTGACATGAAGTCATTTAAAATCTTATCTTTTTTATCTTCGACCATAGTACCAAGCGCGCCCATAGTAGTGGTTATGGCAATAACCGCCAGGATTCCTGCCATAACCCAGCTGTCAATAATAAAACGAGTATTATCCCCCAAAATGTCTCCAAGATCTCTAACCAGCATATTTCCCAGAAACAGTACGTAAAGTCCGATTATTATAAATACGGCCAGAAGTGAAAAAAATACCGATGTTCTATCCCGGAAGAAAAGCTTCAGGTTTCTTTTGATCAAACTGGTAATTTTATTCATTTGCTTGCGTCCTCTCTCATAGCACCGCCGGTAATTTTTACAAAGGCATCATCCATACTGCCGCTCAGCACTTCGAATTCCGTTATCAGCTTTTCCGCTTTATTTATTAGCGGCAGTGCATCTATGGTGTTGGGAATAGAAATAACAAAGGCTCCGCCATATATAGTAAATTCCACATTTTGCTCTTTTAAAAATTCTTTAAGTTTTTCACTATTTTTTGGCACAAGCCGCAGGGTATCGGTGCTGTATTTGGCGCGGAGTTCCGATGGTGTGCCCTTGGCGGAAATCAGGCCGTTATCGATTACCGCAACATAATCGGCCTTGGCGGCTTCCTCCATATAGTGAGTGGTGAGAAATACGGTCATCCCGGTTTCCTTTTGTAAATTACGGATAGTATCCCATACGCTTTTCCTGGTCTGGGGATCAAGGCCGGTGGTGGGTTCATCAAGGAAAAGAATTCTGGGTGTATTTACCAGTGCCCTGGCAATGTCGGCTCTGCGGCGCTGGCCACCGGAAAGTTTTCCGTAGGGCCGATTGTAAAAGCTTTTGACCCCGGCCGCATCTGCAGCCTTTTCGACAGTAATCCGAAGTTTATTTTTTGGTATTTCGTAAAAACTGCCCCTGGTGTAGAGATTTTCCCTTACCGTTAACAGGTTATCCAGAATATTATCCTGAAATACAACTCCGATAATTTTCCGGATTTTATCGTCCTGCTTGCCCAGAATATAGCTGTTGATATTTACGGATCCGCCATCGGGCTTAAGAAGGGTACAGATAATATCGATAGTGGTTGTTTTGCCTGCTCCATTGGGACCAAGAAATGCAAATAGCTGGCCTTCGTTTACATGGAAGTCTATACCTCTGACCGCTTCGACATTTCCATAGCTTTTTTCCAGTCTGCTGACGGTTATTATGTGTGATGAAAACATATCAATAATACAAAATATCGGTAAAAAAATTAGATTTGTAATTTCTAAAATTTCAATATAATTGATTTTATTTTACCTGCAATATCCAAGGTACTATTCTTTATTTGGAACAGATTATACATCAGTTGATTGTAATTGCAATTAATTAGAGCCCAATTAATTAATCTTACAGGGGAGGTTTAGGTGTAATGTTGATTTACAAATAATATCCCGGCTTATAGAAAAAGATAATATGTTCAAAGATAAAATAAAAAAGTTTTAGTCGCATCATCCTAAAGAGAAAATTTTCTTTAACTTTAAATTATTTTTTTAGTAATAATGTTAAAAAGTTATCGGAAGAGCCAACAGGTGATTTAAATTAATTGACAATTTATAATAGGAGTGCTATATTAGGAAAACGCGTTAGAAAACGCGTTCCGACATTAATAAAAAAAGAATCTTAACGCTATTATGAACAGCAAAGATATAGCTAGACTAGCAGGAGTCTCAAGAAGTACTATTTCCAAGGTAGTTAATAACTATAGCCATATATCAGAAGAGACAAAAAGAAAAGTACTTGAAGTTGTTAATAAATATGGTTATGTACCTAATGCTTCAGCCAGAAATCTTGCTGGTAAATCAAACAAAATGATAGGTGTTTTCATTACGGATATAAATCATAATAGTAAAAATCTTAGAGTTATAGAAAGTGATTATTTCTCCCCATTTACTACTGCAACTATAGATTATACTGACAAATATAACTATAACATATTAGTCCTGGTAATTGATAAAAATAGGGAGTTTGAGAAGGTAAGAAAGCTCCTTTATAACAAAACAGTATCCGGGGGGATATTTATTGGAGCAGAAAATAATGTAGATGAGATTTTTAAACTTATAAAATCTGGTTATAAGCTGGTGATTATAGATCAGGAGAAAATCAAGGATAGGACACTGGGGAAACATATTATAATCAACTCTAAAAATATGGAAGGCGCATATAAAGCTACGAAACATTTAATAGAATATGGGCACCAGGAAATAGCACATATTTGTGGAGATATGAATAAATTTTCAGGTTTTAAACGACTGGAAGGTTATAAAAAAGCATTGAATGAAGAAGGTTTTCCTATTAAAGAAGAATATATAGTTGAAGGAGATTTTACTGAAGACAGTGGATATGAAGCGGCAAAAAAATTATTCAGTAAAAAGAATAAAATAACAAGTGTTTTTGCATCAAGTGACACTATGGCTATCGGAGCAATGAGATTTATAAAGGAAATAGGATTAAAAATACCTGATGACATTTCTATTGTAGGTTATGACGACATAAAGATTGCGGGCTACATCTCACCTTCTCTTACAACTATTAGAGTTTCTATGCTGGAGATGGCATCAATTGCGGTAAAGAGTCTAATTAAATTTATTGAAAAAGATATTGTTTATCCTAAATATAATACCGTTACCACTGATTTAATTATAAGAGAATCCAGTAAGAAAATAAACGTATCACAAACTTAGCTTTTAAAGAGTTCTTTAAACCATAAACAGATTAATTTTCAATATATATAGTTTATTTACAAGCAGTAGTTAATTTAATTGTTATGGATATAGATTTTAAAAGCTGATTGTTTAGTAAAGAAATATAAATTAGGAAGGGGGGATATTTATTAATGATAAAAAATGAGATTTGTCTAGATATAATGTGGTACTCGGCCCATATACTAAACAAATCTCAAAGGAAATTTTAGCAAAGTTGGTAAACAATTAAAAGGAGGGTCTAAAAATGAAGAAAGTACTTTTATGGCTGTTAGTCATATCAATGATTGCAGTATTTTCTTTAGCAGGTTGTAAACAGGGAGCAGCAGAGGCAACCACTGCAGCCGAAACAGCAGCAGAGACAACAGCAGCAGAGACAACAGCAGCAGAAGAGTCTGTTGATCCGGCGAGTTTTGAGGGGACAATAGAATTTTGGTGTTTTGCTACTGAATTTGAGAATTTTATCCCAAAATTCAATGAGATGTATCCAAATATTACTATAAACTGGACCAATATCCCTAATGAAGAGATTGCTTCTAAACTGGAAACGGCTCTGGGGACAGGAACAGGTGCTCCGGATGTATTTGTTGGTGAAATAGCCTATGTCAAGAAATGGGTGGATTCAGGAGTCTGGGAAAATCTATCTGCTGCCCCATATAATGCAGATGCACTGGTTGGGGATATAACTCCGTATGTTGTGGATGCAGGAAGAGATGCCGATGGTAATATAAGAGGTCTAAGCTGGCAGGCAACTCCGGGTGGTGTATTTTACAGAAGAAGTATGGCTCAGGAATATTTCGGAACGGATGATCCGGATGAAATTGGAGAAATGATGTCTAGCATGGAAGGATATCTGGATATGGGAAGGGTCATAAAAGAAGAAAGCAATGGAGAAGATTTCTTAATGCCTGGCTGGCAGGATATTCAGTGGTTCCCATTTAATGCTCGAACAAATCCGTGGGTAGTGGATGGCCAGTTAATGATTGATCAGCCTATACTAGATTATTTTGACCAGGCAAAAACAATAAGGAATGAAGGTCTTGATAACAAACTGGCACAATGGTCAGCAGAGTGGTTTGCAGGTATGAATACCAATATATTCTCATATGTTTTACCGACTTGGGGCTTATTCTATGTTCTTGATCCTACCGTAAATCCTGAGGAACCGGAAGAGGGAGTAGAATATACTAATGGTGACTGGGCAGTAACTTCTGGCCCGGCTCCTTATTTCTGGGGAGGCACATGGCTTGGTATATATAAAGATAGTGAAGTAAAAGATATTGCTTGGGAATTTGTAAAATACATAACAACTAATAAAGATTTCATGAAATGGGATGCTCTAACATATGGAGATTATGTTGCTGATCTGGAAGTTGTAGATGAAATTAAGGATGACTTCTCATGGCCATCCTTAGGCGGGCAGAATCATTATGCTTACTTCTATAAGGAAGCACAGAAAATTGATGCTTCAAAGATAACTAAGTATGACCAGGAAATCCAGAATATGGTATTAGCTGCTATTCAGGCATACGTAGAAGGTAATCTTACCAAAGAAGAAGCTATAGCACAGTTCAAGTCAGATGTACAGACTGCTTTCCCGGAAGTTAGCGTAGATTAAAGAAGTATATCACTCTTCAACCTCTTTAATCTAAAGGATGGGTATTAGCTTGAAAGTATTAACAGGATATCAATTAGAGATAGCAACTAATATCTTAAAGGTTAATACCCATCAAATTTATATATATTTCTTCGAGGTAGAATTAGGATGAAAAGATTCTTGCTAAAAAAAGATAATCATGGATACTTATTCATAATCCCATTCTTTCTGGTTTTCTTTGGACTTCAATTATATCCTATTCTGTATACCCTTTATCTTAGCTTTCAACAATATGACGGCATTTCAGAAGCTCAATTTATAGGACTGGCTAATTATGCCAGGCTTATAAAAGACCCGGTGTTTTTAAAGACAATATATAATACCTGGAGAATATGGATATGTAATTTTATCCCGCAATTGATTTTTGGTCTAGGGCTGGCAGTTTTGCTTACACAGGCAAAGATAAAAGGTAGGAATTTTTTTAGGGCAGTGTATTACTTACCTAATTTAGTAACAGCAGCGTCAATAGGAATATTATTTAGTGCATTGCTGGGACGGCAGTACGGCACAATTAACCAGATATTATTAAAACTGGGAATTATAAAGGAGCAAATTTATTTTTTAGGTAGCCCGGGATGGTCAAGCGCAACTGTTTCTGCAATATTATGGTGGATGTGGTTTGGTCATAGCATGATTATTTTTATGGCAGGTATAAGGGCTATTCCTAATGAATTATATGAAGCAGCCAGCGTAGATGGAGCAGGCGGGTGGCAATCTTTTTGGAAAATAACCCTGCCCCTGCTTAGGCCTATTATGATTTATGTACTGGTAACATCTTTAATTGGGGGTATGCAAAACTTCGATATACCTTATGTCATAGGAGAAGGAATGACGTTGGGTACAGGTGAGCCACAAAAAGCGTTATTGACTATGGTAATGTATTTATATAATACAGCATTTAGATGGAGCAACCGTGGTTATGCCGCTGCTATTGCTTATGGCTTATTTTTCATAATTCTTGTGTTCTCCATACTTATTTTTTTCCTTATGCGGAGGAGAGAGAGTGAAAGCAGAGGTGTTAAAAAATGAAAACCAGCATTGCAAGAATAAAAACCGGGAGATTATTTAAAGATTTTAGAATGAGTGTAGTTTTTCTTTATATTTTCCTGATAATCCTGGCAATTATTTGCTATATTCCCTTCTATATAATGATCATCAACGGAACTCGTACTACTGCACAGATAAATCTGGGAATAAGCCTAATTCCAGGCACAGGTTTAGTAGAAAATTATGTTAATATGCAGGAGTCTATGAATATATGGAGAGGCTTTCTGAATAGTATATTAGTTGCTGTTCCATCCACTTTGTTTGCGGGATATTTCGGTGCACTGACTGCATATGCTTTTTCGAAATTTAACTTTAGAGGAAATAGAATATTGTTCTGGACGGTTCTGGCAACCATGATGGTTCCAACTCAGTTGGGACTGGTAGGTTATTATCAGCTTGCCGGTAAATTACATTTGATTGATACTCTCTGGGCTTTAATTTTGCCGACAATAGCGAATGCCGGTACTGTGTTTTTCCTGAAAATGTATATTGATGCCAATGTAAATAATGCTCTGCTTGAAGCCGCAAGAATTGATGGAGGTAGTGAATTCTATATATTTAACAGGGTAGTATTTCCAATAATAATACCGGGTGTGGCTATGATGTCCATTTTAAATTTTGTATTCTACTGGAATAATTATATTACACCTCTGGCTTTATTAAATTCCAAAGATAATTATACCTTACCGATTCTTATAGCTCTGGTTAAGGGTACATATAAGCAAAATATTGGCTCCCAGTATCTTGCTGTGGGAATTTCTATAGTTCCCATAATAATTTCTTTTATGTTTTTCTCCAGATATATTATTAGTGGTGTAGCTGCAGGAGCGGTTAAAGAATAGGTGCACTTAGTTGTAATTATAATATATTGAAAAATAGTCTTGCTCTGGTAAAAAAATTTCGATAATAGTTAAAAGATAAGATAAGTTTTATAAAAGTTTTTATATTTATTCCATACTACTGTTATATTTTTCTAACATTAGGGTCAAATTATATTGCCAAAAAGCAGCTATTATCAATTATTGATTTTATGAATTTTAATTCTAGCACAGAATGTAATATGAAATGATCAAAAATGTAATAATCAGAGAGGAGAAATTCGGTGGCCCCAAAAAGGAATTCGGGATATTATTTAAAAGATGATAAAGAATTTGTCATAGAAAATTATAATCAGGTAACACCTTTTTCAAGTTTTTTACCCGCTGTTTCAGGTTTATATGGAAAGCCGATGTGGGTGTTTTACGTAAACAGAGGACAATGTATAGCGACAGCAGGAATCAATAATAAAGATTATTCAATTATGGAGTTTATTCCGGCTAACAAAGCTTACCGGCAGACTTCACTTCATGGTTTCAGAACATTTTTAAAAATAAGGGATGGCAAAAAGACTTTCTATTATGAACCGTTTCAGAATAATTTTTATTTAAATAATGTTCATGAAATCTCACAGAATATGTATATTACTTCATATGATCTTAAGCTGGAAGAAATAAATAACACCCTTGGTCTTAAAATTAAGGTAATGTATTGTACATTACCCGGTGAAAAATTAAGCAGTCTCATGAGGAGTGTTTGTATAACAAATATTTCGAATAAATCTCTTGAGGTCGAGTTTATAGACGGTTTGCCAATAATAATTCCTTATTATCTCACCGATTATAATCTTAAGAATGAAAGTAATTTGAGGCAGGCCTGGATGGGCGTAGAAAATTATAAGACAATACCTTTTTATAAAATTGCAGTTCTTCCTCATGATACTCCCGAAACAGTTTATGTGGAAGGAGGCAATTTTTTTACTGGTTTTAGTTTTAGTAAAAGTAAAGAGATTAGTTTCTCGAAAGTAATCGTAGACCCCTGGATTATCTTTGGCAATGTAACGGATTTGACATATCCGGAGAACTTTTTTAAAGAGGATTTCAGCATCCCCGAAAGCCAGGTTAATGAAGGGACTACCCCATGTGGTTTTGGGTATAGAAAAATAATGCTTGGGGTCAATGAATCGAATATGGCCTACTCGCTGCTGGGAAATAGCAATAACTATAAAGAATTAAGTAAATTTGTAAATAATGTTCTGAATGAAAAATACATTACCGGTAAAATCGATGAAAACAAAAAACTTATTGAAACCCTAAAAAGTCCTGTATTTTGTTTGAGTAACAATAGAGAGTTTGACCTGTACTGTGGACAGACATTCCTGGATAATTTTATAAGAGGCGGTTATCCGGTACAATTGGGCAGTGGAAAGCATGTTTTCTATGTCTATTCGAGAAAACATGGTGATCTTGAGAGGGAATATAACTTTTTTCAGGTGGATGCGACATATTTTTCTCAGGGTAATTCAAATTTCAGGGATGTTTGCCAGAACAGACGGAATGATATATTCTTCTTCCCCTTTACCGATGCGACGAATATAAAAGTTTTCTTTAATCTCATCCAGCTGGACGGATTCAATCCACTTGTACTAAAAGGCTCAAGATTCAAAATCAGGGATATTAAGGCTGCAGATAGTGCCATAATCAGATATATTGATAAAAACTATATAAGGACTGTAAAGAAATTTTTGACCAAAGCATTTACTCCGGGTACTCTACTGGATTTTATTGAATCAAAGGAAATTTGTTTAGTGAAGGATAAACTTGATAAGTTTCTAAATGAGATTCTTGCTGCCAGCGATAAAGATGACATGGCTGAATTCCAGGAAGGATACTGGGTTGATCACTGGACGTATAATAACGATCTTATTGAGCAGTATATATCCATTTTTCCCGATAAAGTAATAGATCTACTATTTAACAGGAAGGAGTTTACCTATTTTGATAGTGCAGAGTTCGTAAAAGCAAGAAACAAAAAGTATGTCCTCACAGAATGCGGAGTAAGGAGACTAAGGTCTATAATCAGGATACCCGAAAAAGAGAGAATGATAAAAGAAAGAACTGAAGATGCTAATAAAGTGCGCACAAATCTGGGCAGGGGTAAAATTTATAGATGTTCTCTGATATCAAAGATAATTTGTATTATGGTGAATAAAATCGCATCACTTGATCCTGAAGGTGTTGGAATTGAGATGGAAGCCAATAAGCCCGGCTGGTGTGATGCATTGAACGGACTTCCGGGAATAATCGGCTCATCTATCAATGAAGGTGTAGAGATAAAGAGATTAGCGTTTATTATACTGGATATTTTTGATTCCTATAAAATAAATAAGAATACCGTAATTAAAGTACCGGAAGAAGTATTTTTCTTTATAGAGCAGATACGGGGTATTCTCGCTGATAAGGGTGTAGGTGACTATGAATATTGGGATAAAAGTCATAATGCTAAAGAGGATTTCCGTTACAAGACAATGTTTGGTATTTCGGGAAAAGAACAAGAGATTAAAATAGACATGTTTACGGCTTTTCTGAAAGCTGTTGTAGCAAAGACCGACCGTGGTCTGAAGAAAGCTTATAACGAAAAAAGTGGCATGTATTATACTTATTTCATAAATAAAGTAGTAAATTACGAAACGATTAAGGATAAAAATAGCAATCCTTTGAAAAATGAAGATGGGTATCCTTATGTAAGACCACTGAAGTTCAAGCAAAGGCCTATTCCATATTTTCTAGAGGGACCGGTGCATGTTCTAAGGGTGGAAAAAGATGTTAAGAAAGTCAGTAAGCTTTATCATTCCATAAGAAACACCGGACTTTATGATGAAAGACTGGGAATGTATGTAGTCAATGATTATATAATGGACGAAACTAAAGAGATCGGAAGACAAAACATATTCCCCCGTGGTTGGCTTGAAAATGAGGCAGTTTTTTTACATATGGAATATAAATATTTACTGGAGCTCTTAAAATGCGGTTTGTATAATGAATTTTTCAACGATTTCAAAAAGGCTCTTGTTCCTTTTTTGAATCCTGTTTCTTACGGCAGGAGCATACTTGAGAACTCAACATTTATTGTAAGTACAGCCCACATTGATAAGAGGATCCATGGTAAAGGGTATGTATCGAGGCTGTCGGGATCTTCGGCAGAGTTTCTCAGCATATGGCTTTTAATGACAGTGGGCAGGAAACCATTTTACATCGATGATAGCGGAAATCTGTGTCTGGAATTTAAACCCGTCCTTCCTGGTTGGCTTTTCACAGAAAAACCTGTAGATGTTACTGTATACAGAGAAATGAAAAAAGAAATAGTATCCTTACCTGCAAATGCATTTTCATTTAATTTTATGGGTAAAGTACTTGTTGTTTATCATAACGAAAAAAGAAAGGATACTTTTGGTAAATCACCAGCTTCTATAAAAAAGATTATATTGTATAAGTCGAGGAAAGAAGTTACCAGTATACAGAACAGTATAATTACCATGCCCTATGCAAAAAATATACGCGAAGGTACTATAGATAGAATCGATGTATTTATGAAATAATCTGTCAGACTGGAATAAAATATTATATTTCTAGATTGTTCCAGTTTTTAATTAAAGTGAGAATTAATAATTAAATTATTTAAAAAATATGAGTCAAATTATGAAAAAGAAGATAGGTTTTGAATTATTTGTTTTTCTGGTTCTCATTTTTCTGGTTACTACTGGATGCGCTTCGGAAACAGTTATTAAGGGGGATGAAAATATGACAACATTTTCTGCGGAGGAAGATTCTGGCAATGACGAACTTCATAAAAATATTATTGTAAATGGAGATTTCAGCAAATCGGATTTAAAAGATTGGGATCTTTATTTGGGTGCTGACGGAGATGCAGCTATGGAGGTAATTAATGGGGAATTGTTTATTGATGTTATAAATGGTGGAAGTGAACGCTGGCATGTGCAGTTAAGGCAATTAAATCGTCTAATTAAAAAGGGGGCCAGGTACAGGGTATCTTTTAACGCCAGGGCTGTAGAGCCGAGGAGGATAGAGAGTCAGGTAGGAAAGAATTCCGAACCATGGGATGCGTATTCGGAAGAAGAAGTATTTGAAATTACAACCGATATGCAAACCTATAGCTATGAGTTTGTAATGAATCATGAATCCGATCCCGAGGGGAGGTTTTTAATTGATTTAGGTAGAAGCAATAGTGATATTTATATTGATGATGTCTTTGTATGGCAGGAAACCCCTGGTATGGAGTTTTCTGCTACTGTTTCAGAGGAAGAAATTATTCCTGAAGATATCCCAGAACCCGTAGAGGGCGAGTGGGTACTTAAGTGGAGTGATGAATTTGACGGAACTGAACTCAATCTGGATAATTGGAGTTTTGATATAGGAACAGGAAATAATGGCTGGGGGAATAACGAACTTCAGTACTACACTGATAGGTCCGAGAATGTCAGGATAGAGGATGGTGTTCTTATAATTGAAGCCCGAAAAGAAAATTATGAAGATAGCAAGTATACATCCGCGAGAATAAAAACAGAAGGTAAACAGTTCTGGACTTATGGAAAGATTGAGGCAAGTATAAAGCTTCCTCGGGGAAAGGGTATGTGGCCCGCTTTCTGGATGCTGGGAGAGTCTTTTGATACTGTAGGCTGGCCCTCCTGCGGTGAGATCGATATTATGGAAATGATTGGCGGAAATTCGAATGATAGTATCTGTCACGGCACAATCCACTGGGATGAAGATGGTTGGACCTATACAGACGGAAGTACAACTCTTTCAAGTGGAATTTTTGCAGATGATTACCATGTTTTTGGTATAGAATGGGATAAGGGAGCCATAAGATGGTTTCTTGATGGCGAACAGTACCATGCTGAAAATATTACCAGTGAACATAAATCTGGACTGCATAGTGATTTCTTTATAATTTTGAATTGTGCAGTGGGGGGCAATTGGCCTGGCAGTCCCTCGGAATCTACCATATTTCCCCAGAAAATGTATATAGATTGGGTCAGGGTTTACCAGAAGGAATAAAAATATACCTCTTACAACAAACCATAAGGATTTGAAGCAGCCTGCCTTGAGTTAAAATAGTTATTGTTCCTCCAGTTATGGCCTAATGCAAGTAGGTCATATTTTTTAAGTTATGTGATGTTATTGACAGAGGTGGGAAGATAATTTATATTTTGATTTAATTATTTAAAAGCTAAAATTATTTAGAAGATTAATCGCCTGGAAGCGTTAATTAGTATGAACGTTTATGATACCATAATATCAAGAAGAACCATCAGAAAATTTCAACAAAAACCAGTAGAATTATCTATTCTGAAAAAATTAGTTAATGCCGGAAGGCTGGCTCCTACTGCAGGGAACCTGCAGCCGCTGGAATATTTCATTGCTTCGGATAATAAACTAAAAGAAAAAATTTTCCCCTGCCTAAAATGGGCAAGTTATATTAGGCCGGAAGGGAATCCAAAAGAGAATGAAAGGCCGGCAGCTTATATAATAATTCTGGTTAATAAGGAAATTTGTTATAGTTCCTATTTCAAATATGATGTGGGATCCAGTGCTCAAAATATCACTCTGGCGGCACTGGAAGAAGGAATAGGCTGCTGCTGGATCGGTGCTTTTAACCGAAAAAAGGTGGCAAGTATTCTGGAAATTTCCCGGAAATATGATACCGATCTGGTTCTGGCACTGGGATATCTACAGGAAAATCCCCGGTATTTTGATATTGATGAAGGTGAATCTATTAAATGTTATAAAGATTCTTTGGGAACACTGAATGTACCAAAAAGAAAACTGGATGACATAATACACGTAAACCGCTTCTAGGAATATTTTAATCTCTATTTTTAAGGATTCCGGTTTATTGTTTAACCATTATTTTTTGTTTCATTACTTCCAGAAATTTGTCTGCAAGGTAGGGGTCGAATTGGGTACCGGCGCATCTTTTTATTTCCTGCAGGGCTTTTTCTGGAGACATGCCTCTTTTGTAGGGTCTTTCGCTTATCATTGCGTCATAAGAATCAACTATGGAGAGAATCCTGGAAATTATCGGTATATTTCCACCTTTCAAACCCTTGGGGTACCCCATACCATCCCATCTCTCATGATGATACAATATTCCGGAGGCTATCTGCATTAGATCGGGAGATGATTCGGCAATGCGGTAACCGATTTCGGAATGCTTTTTCATAATCTCCCATTCCCGGGGAGTAAGTTTGCCAGGTTTTAAAACAATATTATCAGGTATGGAAATCTTGCCTATATCATGTAGAAATGCCAGGAGTCGTAATTTATTAAGTTCACTTTCTTCCAATTTGATTTTTTTACCCAGCAGTAGGCTTAATTCTGCCAATCTGTTTGCATGCTCTTCTGTCTCATAATCTCTTTCCTCCAGTGCTTTTTTAAGGGATAAAACCACTGAACTTCGCATGCTTCTATCTTCGGATAATTTATATTCCTGCATGGCATCTTCAGCTTCTTTTACCAGAGTGATTATATTTTTACCCTCATTTTCTTTGGTTGATAAACCCATAGATATGCTGAGAGGCATAATATTGGTACTGCTTTTTCTGCAGTTTTTACTTATCCTGTTTATAATTTTAAGGGCATCATCTTTATTTGTTTCCGGTAATATTATGGCAAACTCATCTCCGCCGTAGCGGCACAGGATTCCCTTATCCGGCAAGCTCCGCTGCAGAATTTTGGCAATTTTTTTTATTAACTCATCGCCTTTTTTATTGCCAAAGGCATCATTTATTAACTTTAGTCCATTTATATCTCCGATAATAATACTAATGGGAAATTTTTTTCCGGAGTTCAGTCTTGCCAGTTCCTCTTCGAAATAATAACGGTTAAAAACATCGGTCAACTTGTCATGGTATGATTGGTAACGCAGCTGGTTCTCTTTTTGTTTTCTGAGGGTTATATCGTTTAGAATCAGTAGTTTTCCCATAATACGGTGATAATAATTGAATATGGTGGTTACCCTGATATTGTAATATTTAATTTGCCTGTCTATTTTAATCTTAAAGTCATCATTATAACTTTTAATCTTAATATTGGATAAAGCATTTGATAGTTTTTCCAAATCCGTTTCTTTATCTATTAGATATGACAATGCAGTCAGTGTGTTGCAGATATTCTTTTTTATTATTTTTTTATCTTTTAATCCCTTTTTTATAATATAATTGGCTGTCTCATTCATCTCAATAATTTCACCCTCATTGTTAAATAAAAAAATCGCATCGCCTATATTTTCCATTATTCTTTTTTCCGTTACTATTTTCATGTTGGAACGGACAATGAATAAACTTGAGGCAATGAAAATATACAGCATAATATGGGCCAGTTCATTGATGGGCATGGGTGCCATTACGCCCAGTTCAGTCATTATCTGTGTGAATGAGGTTCCGATAAAGTAAATTAAAAGTCCGGTAAGCAAATAATATATTTGCAGATTGGATTCTCCGGTTTTCAGTTTCTGGTATATGTTCCTGCCGGTTAAATAAAACGACCCGACCATTATGGGGAGAAGATAGAATGCTCCCATATATCTGAAAATCGGTGAATAAATAACATAACCGTAGAAGGTGCTCCTGGTGCCTATTTGGTTATATGCAAGTGCTGCGGTGAATATTGTAAGTGCTGCCAGATAAGCTATACCTGTATAAATTCTGTGTTTTATACTGTATTTGACCTGGGTGAATCTTAGAACCAAGTGAAGAATAATTGCCGGTATTAAAATAGTAATGAAAGTAAGTATTTTTACCGATATATCTATAAGAGCAGTATTGGGCGGGTTCCATAACAGTATAAAGCTAAAAACGGAAAGAATAAAAATGCTTGATGACAAAATTAAAAAGGGAGAATTAATTCTCTTTAAAGGATTTTTTTTTATAATTATTGTGGCAGCTATCGGTGCATAAAAACCACCTAGAGCCGATGCTGTAAGGGCTATAGCCCATAAAATCTTTTCCATAAAAATATATTAGTTTTATATAATTTTTAAGAATTGTATTAATATTTTGCTTATATATATTATAATCAAATTAGGTTTTTTGTTCAATGTAGGCAGATTTGAGTCCATTTTTTAAGAAATTATCATTTTTTTCCGGTTTTATTTTTATATTCAATTTACCGGGTGGGAAAATAGAAAGTGGCCAATCTTTAATCCAGGGTCGGAGCTGGCTTTTTGGTTTTCTCTTATTAGCGGTATAATGTTTGTGGTTAAAAAAATTAGCTACATTCATATCGCTGCAGAGAAGAGCGGTAAAGATGAAAGAAAAAAAGGGATTATTTTTGGTTCCCGGAATAATAGCATATGTTTTTTTACTGGCAGACACACTGCTGTGGGCATACTGGGGAGTAGGGGAAACCTTTCATGAGGGATGGTACCCTCCATATAGCCATATCGTATTTTATTTTATTCCATTTTTGGCATTGTTTGGAATTACGGTTTTGTGTATATACCTGCCTCTTGCAGGAGGGATTTTAATGATTATAGCCGGATTATTATATTTTGTACTAGTTATTATTAGATCCGGTAGGCAATATATCGATATATTGCCCTCATTCTGGATGATATCGGCAATAGTATTAATACCGGGCCTGTTTTTTATTGCCGATTATATTTTAAAAAAAAGAAATAATTACAGGGAGCCCAGAAAAGCTATTTTTAAAAACAGGTGGAAGGTACTGGCGGCTGTTATACTTTCTGTTGTTTTAATTACAGGTGTGGGAATGCCGCTTCTAATAAGAAATATGGAAAGATTGCCTCTTGATAATTACAACCAGGTTACTGTGGAAGGAAATGGAATTACCCTGACTCTTTCGGGGAAAGGTCCGGGCTGGTACTACTCAAATACAAATCCGGTAGTATTTAAGGGCAAGGAATACAAAGCATTTTCCTGGAATGAAATTGCTTTGTTCGGAAAAAAACCCATAGGTTTCGAAGGAAAAAGATACGGTCCTTCCTATGATGGAACGGAAGAATCCATTTATTTTGCCACTCAGGAAGATTTTGACCGCTATAATCTGTTTCGTTATATAAATGAAAGAGGGGATAAACTAACCGAAGAGATACAGGACTGCTGGAAACTTCCTGCAGCAGATGAATATGCCAGAATTTTTATGTATAGAGGTAAAAATTGTGAAGGGTATTTTGATATTATGGAAGGAAGGGCATGTTACAGCAATACCCCTGATAAGGAAGGGCCCATATGGGCGCCTGATAAAATGGTTATTTATTACTGGACTTCTGACAGTTCCAGTCAGCGGTATGCTTGTGATATTACTTATTCCGGGGAGGTAAGGGAGATTTCCAAAATAACCAAGCAGGATTACAGAGGATGGAGAGCGGTAAAAATCGAAAAATGATATAAAAATCGAAAGATAATATGTTTCCGGATTGGAATTTTGACTAAAGAAAACTCATACAATATTCTCAAAAATAATGGTACAGGACCGGGAACCTTTGCAAATTTGTCCTTCAAGCCTAAAATTTATATTATCTCCAAACTCTTTTGCCCATACACCGTACTCGGTATTACATATGGTACTGCCGATTTTTTCCGAAAGTTCAGAGCGTTTTGATTTAATCATTATATTGTGCCAGGGGCAGCTATTAATTATTATTTTTATATTACGGCTGTCCTTTTTTTCAGTTCTAAATTTAAAGCCATCCAATTTTAATTTTACCGAGAAGCATTCCAGTAAAGCATTAAGCCCTTTACCAGTTTTTAATATTTTTTTTAAAAAACGCGACTGGATTTTAGGCATCACTTCCCATACTTTTTTATCCAGGTTAAGAGCTGCACCGAATCCATATTCTTCTTCAACTTTTACAAACCACAGCCCATCTACAGCGGTATAGGAACGGTGAAGATACTCTTTGATTTCCTTATCTGAAAGTTTCATATTTACCGGGTAAAAATCATAATATCAAAATCTATTGGCTATAAATTCTTAAAAGCGAAATAACTTTTATAAATATGATACACATTATATAAGAAAATGGAATAAAAAATGAGTTCGAATGCAGCGTTTAAAGCAAAATTATAAAAGGTAAATTTTTTTAAATAATACCTTGCATTGTATAATACCTTATGATAAAATGATGTCAATTCAAATGGAGAGGATGTGATGTTATGAATATACAATTTAAAAAAGGTGTTCTGGAGTTGTGTGCGCTGGCATTGCTGGCAAAGAAAAATAGATATGGTTACGAACTGGTAAATGAAATCTCTAAAAATATATCCATTTCGGAGGGAACAATTTATCCTCTGCTCAGGCGTCTTAAGAATGATGGATATGTTACCACTTATCTTGAAGAATCCAGAGAGGGGGCTCCCAGAAAATATTATCAACTGACGGGGGCCGGGAAAAAGATGGAAAAAGAACTTAAAGAGGAGTGGTTGACTTTTGTTAAAAAAGTAAATAGTTTTTTAAAAGGTGGTGTAAAAAATGGATAAAAAGGATTTCACATATAAGCTGTCATCTTATCTTAGCGGAATTCCTGAAGAGGATAGGCAGGATGTAATAGGTGATTTTGAAGAGCACTTTAAAGAAGGGATGGCCGAAGGAAGGACCGAGGAGGAAATTGCTGAATCTCTTGGTGATCCAAAAAGTCTGGCTAATCAGCTTAAGGCAAGTATACTTATAAACAAAGCGGAAAAAACCACCTCTGCGGCAAATATAACCAGAGCAGTCTTTGCTACGCTGGGATTAGGATTTTTCAATCTGGTGTTCGTACTGGGCCCATTTGCTGCCATTGCTGCAGTTCTGATAGCTTTATTTGCCTGTGCCATTGCCTTTACTGCAAGTGGAATTGCCATGTTTTTTGCTTCAATTTTCGGACCTTTATTCCCTCAATATTTGGTAGTAGGTCTGAATCCAGCTGTAACCATATTTGCATCTATAGGAGTAGCCTGTTTTGGTATTTTATTTTTTATCGGTGATATATATCTGGCAAAAATATTATACAGATTATTTGTAAGGTACATAAAGTTTAATTTGAGAATCATAACTGGAAAGGAGTAAGAAATGAAGTTCAATATAAAAAAGTTTGTTATCTGGATTACGGTTTTAATGTTTGCCTCTTTTATTACTGCGGGAATTATTCTGGCTGCCATCGGAAATTTAGCTATAGCAATAGAAAAAATAGATGAATCAAAAACTTTTGAAGCTGCAGAAATAGATGATATTTCCGTAGATATAACAAGCACGGATATAAATATTACCTCCACGGACGAAGAAGAGATCAGGGTACATTTTTACGGTGAAGTTTCTACAAACAGAAAAATGGAACTGCCCTCTTTGGTTGCCTATGAAACCGGTAAAGAATTGCGTATAGAAATTAACAAGCCACAGGTGATTTTAATTGGTATAAGTATATGGAGAACAAAGCTGGACATATATATCCCCAAAGAACTGATAGGAGTTCTGAACATAAATACGGTATCATCGGATACAAGTATAAGCAACCTAAGTGTGGATAAATTAATTTGCCGTACCATATCCGGAGATTTTAAGGGAGAAACATTATTTACCAATAATTTGGAGTTGAATTCAACTTCGGGGGATATCGACCTGAAAGATTATACCGGCAATGTAAATATCGGCACTACATCGGGAGATGTAGTGCTGGAAGGCGGTAACCGGAATGATGAAGTGGGAGTGGTTGCGATTTCTGGCGATGTCAATATAGAGCAGAAAGACTCGAGCAATATGAATATCAAAACGGTATCCGGCGAGGTTGAAATCAATCTTTCGGAGGATGCCCGGTTTTATCTCAAGATAAATACGGTATCCGGTGATATCGAGAATGGTTTCCCAATTAAAATAACTTCTTCAGGCAGGAGGGAACTGGAGGGTATAGTTGGAGGTGGTGAAAAAGAAATAACCATCAGTACTACTTCAGGAGATGTTTATATAGATTACAGATAGGAAAGGTTTAAAGATTTAATAAAATTATTTTAAAAAAAGGAGAAAAATGAACGGCATAAATAAAAGAAACAGAGTAAAGAAAATAATAGGCATAGTGTTAATTATGGTCTTGATTAGCATTCTGGCTATTTTTACCGTTTCATGCAAATGGACTGTAGGTCTGGTAAGAGGATCCGGAGATATTGCAACGGAAGAAAGAGAGGTTTCCGGTTTCCATAAAGTGCATCTTTCCGGAGTAGGTAATTTAATTATTACCCAGGGAGACAAGGAATCACTGCTGATAGAAGCCGATGATAATATAATCCCTCTTATCAGTACGGAGGTATCGAGAGAAAGATTAACTATTAGTTTCAGAAAAGGTTATAGTTTTATACCCACGTCCAAGATAAAATTTTATCTGACAGTAAAGGATCTTGATGAAATTTCACTGAGTGGAGCCGGTTATATCAGCTGTGAAGATTTCAAAACCGAAAACCTGGAGCTGGATGTCAGTGGTGCAGGCGATATAGATTTTAAAATAAATGCCGAAAGAATCGAAATTACTTTATCGGGAGCCGGTGGTATAACCTTAAGCGGTAAGGTTGATAGCCAGCAGGTAGATATGAGCGGAGCAGGGAAATATAATGGTGAAAATCTGGAGAGCAGGGAATGTGAAATTACTGTTTCGGGAGCAGGTACAGCAACGGTAAATGTCAGCGAAGAACTTGATGTCACTATTAAAGGAGTAGGCAGCGTTGATTATACCGGGACTCCCCATATAGAGCAGGATATTTCCGGCCTGGGAAAGATTAAAAGCATTGATTGAAACCGAATAATCTGATAAAAATAAAAAAAATACTGTAAAATTACAGAATAATTATGATTAGTATAAAACTAAAAAAGGAGAGAAAATGGCAGAAGTAAACGAAAAAGAATTAAAAGAGGGGAAAAAGCAGCTGGAAGGAGTACTGATACTATGCTGGGTTATGGCTATTCTTACGGGGCTGGCAATATTTTCAAGTCTTGGCTGGGGTCCGGTAAGTTTTTTAAGAGATTATTTCGGCGGCCCATTTACTCTATCTGCAGCTTCGGATTTTATTAGGAATTTGGCCAGTTTACCTTTTAGATTGGTATATTCTTTGATTGTTCCGGCGTTATATGTAGTAGAGCTGATCGGTATTTATAACAAAAGAGCTTTCGCGGTTCCTCTGGGCAGAGCAGTTCTGGTAATAACCATGATATTCTTTTTCCCGGTAGGTACCATAATAGGAGCAATTTTATGGAAGAGATTTAACCACCCTCTTTCCAAAAAGTATTTAAATTACGAGGGTTGATTCTGCCGTTTCCCTGGCTTATGATTTAAGTTATTATCTATGAAAATCCCTGTCAATAGTTATTAACAATAATATCGAAATAATAATA
>CAZSVM010000017.1:0-58995 GCA_964610315.1 uncultured Actinomycetota bacterium | reverse complement strand
ATATTTCCAGATATCCACTTGTTTACCTCCAGATATTTTTAAATTAAGATGCAGGTTCTTATCAATAGATTAAAACAGGATTATTATGAGAATGCAAATTCTTTATATTTAATTATTTTAGGCAAAAACTTAATTTTGGTATAAAAATATTCCCGTTTGAACCCAATAATCTGGTTCTAACTTTGTCCACTATCCCTAGCCAGTTTATACTTATGTAAATTTCAACTTACTCAACAGTAGAACATTCCCTCTAATCTGATTCCAACTAAGATTTATATAAGCCCTAATTTAGAATTACTACTTGACACCGCATAGTACCAGAGTTATAATTTTACTACTATGTTACACGTAATAGTTAAGGTATTATGTCAGAAAATACTCAATTAATCAGAGGCATCCTGGAAGGTTGTATCCTTGTACTTGTAGAAAAAAAAGAAAGTTACGGATATAAGATTGTGGAAAAGCTGAAAGAATATGGTTTCTCAGATATCCATGAATCCACGGTTTATCCTATACTTAACAGGCTTGAAAAGAAAGGATTATTTATTGGAAAAAGGAAACCTTCGAAATTGGGTCCACCAAGGAAATATTACAGCATTTCCAAGATGGGTTTGCCGGAATCAGAAAAATTTAAGGCTATTTGGCATACTATAAAAAATAATGTTGATATGGTATTAAAGGAGGAATCAAATTGACATCTTTAACCGGGAAATCAAAAAAGATCATAATATTATCACTTTCCTTAACAGGCTTATTTATTATTGCTTCAATTCTTATATTTGTACTCTGGCCGGATGACAGTTTGAGAACATCTACACCTTTATTATTTGTATTACTTATACTTTTTGCTGTAGTTGCCTCAGGTTTTACGGTCATTTTTCTAATTGCCCGCAGAAAAAATGCTTCTTACCTGAAAGACGAATATTTTGAGGTCTACGAAAGCATAACTGCAGCACTGGAAAATTCTACTTTAAGCATTTTCGAAAAAAGAGAGGTGTCGCTTGATATTTCTGACTTGCTTTTTCAGGCACAAGAGAACAAGCGGCCCGTAAATTCTGTTATAGAAAACAATGATATAAAAGGCTTTGTTAAAAATATTAAATCATCCTATGGTTATCGAAACACAATACTATTTAATCTTTTAAGCGGAATGCAGAATTTTGTTTTTGTTCTCTTTATTATCCAGCTGGCAATTTTCCTTATACGAGATACGGAACCATTTTTTGATACAACTCTGGGACTCTCTATCCTTCCAGGAATGTTTCTCTTATCTTTTATAGTTTTACCCCTGTTAAGGTATTTTTTATCACATCAGAAAATACTGCTGTCCGTTGTATCTGTTTCAGGTTTTATGGTAATAGCTTTCAGCTTAAATATATTACTCAAGAATTTTGGAACAGATCTTAAATGGGTTCAAATATATTTTCAGAACGAAATAGCTTTTATAAGTTCATGGAAAATGGTAATTATCTTTACTCTTATAATGATAATTTGTTGGTTTCTTAAATGGATTATCAGAAATAAATCATTGAAGAAGGTGGGGATATAACTGTTTATTGTTATAATGGTCTGACCTGACCGCAATGCTCAATGATTCAAGATTCGAACTTAAAACCCCAGAACCAAGAATTAAAGATTTTAGCTAATAATAATCTTGACCGTACTGCTCAGCCAAATGTTAATTAATCTAAAATAGTGAAATAAATATAAGTTAGATACTTTATTTTTTATTGTTTAAATATATTTATAATTGATGTATTATACAATCTATATGCTTTTAATAAAATTTTTGTACACAGAAAATATCCATGAAATGGAAAACAACAATAAACCTTTTTCTTCTTGTTAAACCTAATATTATTCTTTCAATTGGGTTCTTAATCATACTTATCATAGGAGCATTCGGCGAGGTGTTTAACTGGATTAAAATACCACTTTCCCCTTATTCGAATATTATTGGTGGCCTCATTGCTGCTTTCGGTTTCTTGTTACATTTATATTGCCACAGAATTCATAAGCAAGCGCATGATAAATCGCAACAGATTGATAAAATTGTTACAACAGGTATATTTTCAAAAATACGCCATCCTATGTATTTGGGACTGATCCTTGCGTTTTTTGGTGTTTCAATTGCCTGGGGAGTTATATGGATGCTTATACCATCAGTTATATTTTCTTTACTTGCTGTGTTAATTGCACTTAAAGAAGAGGAATATCTTCTACAGAAATTTGGCGATCAATACAGGGAATATATGCAAAAGGTACGCTGGCGATTTATTGCAAAGATATTTTAAACGAATTATAGAATCTGAAAGAAAAGAAATCATTAATTGGCAGAATAATAGTATTGATGATAAATTAATTTTTTATTTAAAAAAAGATTTAAGAGATATTAAAATTACTAAATATTTTTTTAAAAATAATTAACTCACACAAAAATTGGTTCGAAATTTCGCTACTCGGGGCAGCCAGTTTGAACGATAATCTAAATTTACTATTTATTAAAATTGAACCATTCATCTGCTAACATTGCGTACTCATATGTATCATTCCAAATAGGTTTTCTTTTTTTGTCACACTTGAAAAAGATATTTTTTCTTAAATGTCCTTCTCTTCGCATATTTAACCGTTCTAATAATTTCCAGGAAGGTACGTTTTTAGGATTACACGTAGCAATTATTCTATGTGCGTTTAATTGCTGAAACCCATACCTTAAAAGTTCTCCGCAACTTTCTGTAGCATAACCCTTTCCATAATACACAGGGTTAAAAACATAACCTATTTCCCATGTAAGAAATTTTTTAGGCTCTAGTTGCTTAAAATATACATTGCCTATTAATTTATTATTCTCTTTCAAGCAGACAGCCCAAAAAGACTCTTGTTTTGAACGTTTTTCTGCTTCTTGTTTACAAGCATCTTCAGTGTAAACACTATATGGTTCATATTTAACCACTGATTCTTGAGAAAGGTATTCATATAAATCCTTCCAGTCATCGTAAGAAAATGCTCTTAATATTAATCTTTCTGTTTTTAAAATATTCATATATTGCTCCTTATTCAATGAATTAAAATTATATTTATTTTTAAATTTAATTTAAAGATAAAATTAAAGTACTAATTGATTATTGTAACCCGGGGCAGCCATCCAAGATTATAATATTAAAAACACTTATTCCCGCTCTCAAATATTCCTATAAAAAAATTTGTATAATAGTTCCATAAATCTTGAAATGGGTCAGGGTATTCTTCTACTCCTATATATACATAAACTGGTTTTTAATTTAAACCTCTCTTTATAGAGATATTCTACTGAAGTTATATAGATTGATAGATTGTAGTCATCTTTTTTATAATCAGCCACATCAACAATAGCACCCTACGTATTTTTCGTTCTATCGCTTTTTTTGCTCTCAAATCTATGGATTTCGCTGTTAAGTTGCTCGTATCTACTTATAATATTCCGGTAGAATTTCCGTCTATTTGGATCAGGTTCTTGCTTTTCTGTCAGGTCAACCAGGTTTGGCAGGTCTTTAAGATTTGAAATTGCGCCAATAGCTCTTAATCCAAGAATCACACCACCCCAGGCGGCGACCTCTTTTACCTGGGGCAGCCAGATTGTCTTACCAAGGAAATCAGCAATAATTCCCAACCAGACGGGTGAATTTAAGACTCCTCCACTGGCTACCACATCTACTTCTGATTCAGGAACCAGCATTTTGTAAGTAGAATATACGTTATATGCAAGACCCTCCATAAGCGAACGGGCAAGGTGCCTCCTGGAATGAGCCAGAGTAAGACCATAAATTACCCCTCTGGCATCGGGACGATAATTAGGACAACGTTCACCACTTAGAAAAGGAATAAAGAGCAGCCCTTCAGCTCCGGCAGGTACTCCTGCTGCAAGTCTGTCCATTTCTCTGTATATTTCCCCTTTTGTTTTAGCTATGGGCATTAAGTTATCAGCAAACCACTGAAAAGCATTTCCTGCATTTAATATAACACCACCCTGCAACCAGTTGCCGTCAGCAAGATAGTAACACCAGGCTTCGGATCCCGGAATGATACGAGGTGAGTCGATGCACCTGCGTAAGGCTGCTGCAGTACCTACAGTGAGACTCATTTTCTCTGGTGCTACTCCCGCACTCCCAAGATGAGAAAAAGCTCCGTCACTTGTTCCCATAATTCCCGGCGTCCCCTCAATAAGCCCTAGAGCTGAAGCGTATTCTTTCTTAATCCCTTTTGAAATAAACGATACAGGTTCGGTGCATTCTGAGAAACAATCAGGGGATATACCAATTTCATTAAGGAAGTCAAAATCCCAGTTCATAGTATGTATATTCCATATTCCTGTACCGGAAGCAATAGAGTTATCTACCTCACGTCCGCCGAAGAGATGATGGATAATATACTCCTTAATAGAGATAAATCTGGCCGTTTGTTTGTAAACATCCGGTAATTTCTCCCGAAACCATAGGAGGCGTGAAGGAAAATACATTGGGTGAAGTGTACATCCTGTTCTCTGTTTAATTTCCTCCGCATCCAGGTAAGCCTTTAATTGTTCATTCTGTGCAATGGATCGCATATCTGCCCCGGTGATTGCACGGTAGAGTGCATCACCTTCTTTATTAACCGGAAGTAAGCTGTGCCAGATACCGTCAAAAACAACTGCGGTAATACTCCGTGGTGATATAGACACATTACCTATAAGACGGAGGATTATTTTTAGAACAACAGTAAATATTTCATCCGGATCCTGTTCTACAAAACCCGGTCGGGGATAATATGTAGGATAGCTATCTTCTTCTTCTCCAATGATTCCTTTACCATGGCAATAGATCATAGCCCTGGCACGAGTTGTCCCAATATCAATTGAAAGCAGACATACATTATCATTAACATTCATTTCTAATACTCCTTACCAATGGTATAATCCCATCGCCATTCTTTATAATAGCGATGCTGGCGTTTTTACCTTTTTGCTTCAGAGCGAGAGTAAGCACTTCCCATGGGCCTTCGCAGAAGCATTAAACTATATTTTTAATAGTATCCGGGACCACATTGATAGTAAAATCAGGTTCAACAGGTTTTCAACTTCTTCTATTTCCTTACCTATTGGATTATCAACCCTTAACATAATTTCAGCCGGCGAGAATTGTATACTGACTCAGTGGAATTAAATATAAATTAATAAGCCCCTGCTTTAGAACAGTTATAACCACTACAACTTAATAAAAGGGGCCGCATTAAAAGAATAGAATCAAGGCTTGGAAAAGTCAATGTAAACCTTGAAAATTTTAGCTTAAATTATATGTAAAAATAATCAACCATTTCCTCGCCCGGTCTGCTGCATAAGGTTAAGGGGATTTATAATCCCACATGCTAAATAAAACAATCTAAAATTATCGATTTAATCAATATTTAACTAAAAGCAGGCAAAATATATTTTTCGAGGATCTTAAATGAATATACCTCCGATGTATAATTACCCCCGGTAAAAACAATAACCGTATTTACTTCAGGAAGGACCATAATTTTTTGTCCTCCCCAGCCGTTTGCCCAGTACATATTTATTTTTTTATTTGAATCTGAATATATTTTTGTCCACCAGGTATAAGAATAACCCACTCTTCCCAGATCTTCACCCGGGATTTTAATACCTGCATTAGCGGGATATGAAGCTGCACTTTTTCCAACCCACCGGCCGGATATGATTTGCTGTCCGTTCCATACACCATTATTTAGGAATGTAGTTCCAACTTTAACCATATCTCTTGGTGTTATTTTCAAACCACCAGCCCCATCAATTAGACCATTTTCAAACTGCAACCACCAATCAAAGGAATCAATCCCTAATGGTTCAAAAAGATATTTTGCAGAAAACTCTGCAAGGTTCATTCCTGCAGAACTACTTATAATTTCGCTTAAAACATGTATATTACCACCACTATAGGTAAAGCTTGTCCCGGGTTTGCTTACAAGTGGCCTCTCTAAAACAAAAGTGATTGGATCTTTATCGGAAAACCAGATTCCAATGGTGTCATTTGCTGAACTACTTAGAGGCGCACTCCATTCATCCCACTGAAGCCCTGAGGTCATGGTGAGCAAGTGCTCTATGGTGATTTTATCTTTACCATCAGTTTTTAAGTACTGATGATCCGGCAGGTAATCAAATATTGACTGGCTAACACTCCCGATAAAACCTTTATCTACTGCTATTCCGATACAGGCTGAAGTAATACTTTTAGTCACGGACTGCAGAGCATGTAGCGTAGAACTGTTCCACCTCACAAATTCACCATGATGGTCCGGACCATCCCATTTATATTGGTACCCTTTAAAATATTTTTCAAATATAAGTTTGTCATCTTTAAAAATGAGTATGGAATGCACTTCTCCATACTTGCCCCGGTTTATATTATATATACCCTTTTCAATCAGTTCCGGATCAATACCCACTTCATCCAGAGAGCTTATATCCAACCCGTCATCAAGATTTTCGGGGGGCTGGTAGGTATATATAGCTGAAGGATCTTGTCCGCAGCTGATAAATAATAGTGAAAAAATTGAAACTAAAAGAATAATAATTATTAGATTAAAACTTTTGTATCTTTTATTTACCAGCACTCTTCTCATAGAGTTTACTCCTGTTCTGGTTCATAGAATTAACTGTGTCATTGTAACATGTATCACATCATATACAAAATGAAAGAAGTCAGGTAAATAATTATTAATCAAGCTAAAAAACTCAATAAAACTCAACTAGGATATGTGAATATTCTCATTTATGCTTAATGACTTGGTTCTAATTCCGTACACAGCAGACACCCAGTTTATTTTAAAATAGCTTAATAATTCTCTAATTATTCTCTTATGCGATAATTCTCTTCTTTATAATTATTAGAATTATTGTTTTTATTCCTAGACTATAAGTTTACTATGCTCATCCTCTACTGTGCCCAATAGTCCGGGAATGAGTCGTTATACACATCGTCCGTTAGCTGTACCGGATCTGAGCCATCCGCATTAATCATCCACAAATCGGAGTTTCCGCTGCGGTTAGAGGAAAAGAATATTTTTTCGCCATCCATTGACCAGGATGGACTATCATCAAAAGCTGTACCTTTATTATCGGTAACATGCACAACAGTATTCAGTGATCCGTCTTTGTCAATGGTGTATAGATCAGCAGCCTGCGGATATGCATAGGCGTAGGTAAAGGCAATACGACTGCCATCAGGCGACAGAGCAATGTCAATAATTGGAGAGTCTGTTTCAGTTACCTGGACGATGTTTGAGCCATCAGCATTCATCTTGTAGATTTCAAAATTTCCACTCCTATCGGAAATGAACATAATCTGGCTTCCGTCGGGTGACCAACGTGGGCTAAAATCGGATATTGGAGGATCATCGAGAATTTCTACCAGGTTTTCGCCATCAACATCAATTCGATAGATATCTGGTGTATCTTGTGGTTCATTCTGGTGATCAGATTGGAAAACAATCTGTGTGCCATCTGGCGACCAGTCACCGTTGTTACTTCTAAAATCAGTGAGCTGAGTCAGGCCTGTGCCATCTGCGTTAACGATATATAGATTCCACACGTCCCTGACAGAAAACAAGATCTGAGTACCGTCATGAGACCATTTCGGTAAAACAACAGCATCAAGACCAATGTTGAGCGGTGTGATCTCGTTTGTTTCTACATCCAGTATACAAAGATCAGATTCGTTCTGATCATCACCTCGATTTGATACAAAGACAATACTTGGCCCCATAGGAGCGAGAGTGGTCTCAGGCGTAGTTTCTTCAACTTCTTCTGCCGTTGTTTCTACGGCTGTCGTTTCAGCTGTAGTAGTTTCTGCAGTTTCCCCTGCAGTTTCTGTTGATTCTGCTTCGACTGATTCACCTGCTGGCTCTGCAGTTTGCCTGCATCCTCCAAAGACAGTAAAGCTAAAAATCATACTTAATATCATAATGGGAATAAGGACTTTTCTTATATTTTTTGATTTTTTCATAAAAATTCCTTTCATTCTTTAATTATAATTGTTTTATAAATATATAATTATAATTAAAGAATCTCAACAAAATTATAAAAAAATTTATATATAAGGTAACAGTTACAAATTATGTATACAAATAAATTAAGATTTTAAAAAAGTTATATACTTTTTTTACAATATCTCATTTGTCTCATTTCAAATACCGGACCATTATCTCTAGCCATAATATACTCAACGTAATTTTTAAGATAATACTAATTTAAAAAAATTATTAGATATGTAAAAATATACAATGATTAGCCAAAATATCTATTTAAAGGAGACATTTAGTGTTCAATTCAAAAACAGTAAAAAAAATTGTTAGAGATTCAGGTGCGAACCTTTGTGGCATTTCTCCGGTTGAAAGATTTAGTAAAGCACCAGAAGGTTTTCATCCTAATGACATTTATAAAGATTGTAAATCTGTTGTTGTATTTGCCAAAAGACTTCCCAGAGAATCCCTTTTTGCTTCTAGTTGTATCCCTTATACCCATGTAAACAATTTAATAACACAAGAAGTCGATAGGCTTGGAATCGAAGTTTCCCTTAGATTAGAGGTGGAGGGGATTAGAGCTATTCCTATTCCTTCGGATGATCCTTACGAATATTGGGAATCCGATAAATCATATGGAAGGGCGATTCTCTCTTTGCGTCATGCTGGACATTTAGCTGGACTTGGCATGTTAGGTAAAAATACGCTTCTTGTAAATAAAGACTATGGAAATATGATTCAGATCGGAGCTATATTGGTTAATGTTAATTTGGAAGGTGATCTCATTACAACTTATGAAGCTTGTCCTTCAGATTGCCAACTTTGTATCGATTCCTGTCCTCAAGGAGCATTGGATGGCAAGACTGTTGATCAACAACTTTGCAGACCTTTATCAAATTACAAAACGGAAAAGGGCTACATTCTAAAGAAATGTAATTTATGTCGGAAAATATGTCCAAATTGTTTAGGAGTGAAATTTTGAATAAGTACTCACTTCAACTAAGACAATATTGTCCACTCATAGGTTCCCTCTTAATTTAATAATATTTTTAGAAATAATATAGAAACATATTGAAAATATATTGATAATATTTCTGTAATATTGTATATTTTTTATACATAATTAATTACTAATTAATAAGGGTATAACTATTATGGAGAAAGAAACAAAAAAAGAGCGTTTTAAGCGGGTTGCCGAGAAAAGAGTACAAAATATCATTAATGCTATAAGGAGCTTATCCGGATTATCGAATAAAAAGGTCTATGAATGGGAAGCCGGACAGCTGGAAAAAATATGGAAAGCCGTAAATCAGGAAATTGAAATTTGTAAAAATAGTTTTAAAGATCCCGGATCAAAGATATTTAAACTTTGAAGAGCCAAGAAATGGAAACCATTAATATTTTAAAGCACAAACTTGAATCCATTAATGAAAGGGATTATGGCGCTTATCAATCCCTTAAAGGAGAATATGATTATTCTCAATTCAAACTATTAATTGATCGAATCCCAAAAGATCCTTATGCCCCGCCGCACACAGGGATATATCGGGTAATAGTCAAAAATAATTTTTCCAGCCAATTCGATAATATATTTAATACAAAGGTAAGTGAAATAGCTTTTCGTGATTTTTTAGCACGAAATTTTTATAATGCTGCCATAAAAAAATCGAAAGGAAGAAGAGGAACAGGTAACAGCGGTATTATTACAATTGCCAAACCGGGACAGACTATATTAGAGAGAAATTCCGTTATCGTAAATAAAGAAATTATTGAAGTACGGTTTTTTATAGGCCTACCCGCCAATGGGCGAAAAATTAATTCCCAAATTTGTAAAGTGATGCTTTTTGAAGAATTACCTGAAATTATTGAACTTGCTTTATTTCCGGAAAATCTGGATATGGGTAACCTTGAAAAACATATTAAAACAGCAGAAGACGCAGAATACATCAGGTCCAGGCTTGAATCATTAAATCTAATAGCATTTATTGCAGATAACTCAATTTTGCCCCGCAGGAGTGGTACAAGCGATGAACCTCTGGATAGAAATATAGCAATTCCATTTAAATCACCGGAAAGCCTGCTGGTAGAAATTAATTTACCTCATTCAGGGAAAACAAAAGGAATGGGTATTCCAAAGGGAATAACACTAATTGTAGGCGGCGGATATCACGGGAAATCCACTTTACTGGATGCAATTTCAATGGGCATTTACAATCATATACCAGGAGACGGCAGGGAAATTTGCATATCCGATTTTAGTACAATGAAAATACGAGCCTACAGCGGCAGATATATCGAAAAAGTGGATATTTCAATATTTATTAACAATCTTCCACTGCAAAAAGACACCACAAAGTTTTCAACAGAAAATGCAAGCGGAAGTACATCTCAGGCAGCCAGCATCATGGAAGCAATTGAAGAAGGTACAAATTTATTGCTAATGGATGAAGATACATGTGCCACAAACTTTATGATCCGTGATCAAAAAATGCAAAAACTGGTTAAAAAAGATGATGAGCCAATAACTACTTTTATTGATAAAGTAGAGAGTCTTTATTCGAACAAAGGAATTTCTACAATTCTTGTTTTAGGGGGAATTGGTGATTATTTTGATGTATCAAACATTGTAATCCAGATGAAAAATTATAATCCCATAAATGTAACCGGCAGAGCACATGAAATTTCCAGTTCTACATCTGATAAACGTTTACATGAAGGAAAAGAACATCAAATTAACCTAAAGGAAAGAGTTCCGGTTAAAGACTGCATTAATCCATATAATTATTATAATAAGAAAAGTGTCTATTCTACGGAAATCAATAGAATACATTTTGGTAAAAATATTATCGATCTCACCGATATGGAACAGCTCATTGAATTATCACAGACAAAAGCAATCAGTGAAGCGATATTGTATATTAGTAAATATGTTAATGGAAAAACTCCATTAAAGGAAATTATACATAATCTAATAAGCTCCATAGAAAAAAATGGTCTGGATATTTTAAGTAACAAAGCATCCGGGTATTTTGCGGGCTTTAGAGGTCTTGAGTTAGCTTTTGCCGTAAATCGTTTAAGAGAGCTGAAAATTCTATAATCTGATAATCTACAATTTTTCCAGGATTATTCACCACGCTCATAAGTATTTTTTTATTTTAAACAGAAATAGTCTAGTTATAGCCAAACTATTTGCTTTAGATTTAGGAAAGAATTAAGATTTACTAAAAAGAATATTTTTAAACTCTTTGAAAGGCTTCATCTCATATATTTATTTATAGAATTAATTGTCAAAGGATTATCAATGGTTTCTATAAAAGGATGATATAAACTTAAAGGAGGATTTAGATGGCACAAAAAAATGTATTATTTGTTGGTGAAACATGGATTATAACTAAATTTCACACAAAAGGTTTTGATATAGTTCCGTTAGGAGGATTTGAAGATTTCTCCGTATATTTAAAAAAAGGTTTAGCACCTTTTAAAGATATAAATATTACACATATTCCTAATCATCTTGTATTAAGCGCATATCCACAAACGATAAAACAAATTTCAAAATTTGATGCAGTAATAATAAGTGATTGCGGGAGAAATACTTTAACTATGTATCCAGATATGTTCAAAGTTCCTATGGGACCCAACAAAGTCAAATTGACTGCAGATTATGTAAAAAAAGGTGGTTCACTTATAATGACTGGAGGATGGGTGGATTTCCAGGGATTTCAAGGAAAGGGTAATTATCATGGAAGTGAAATAGAGGGAGTTTTACCTGTAAATATTATGGAAATAGACGACAGAATTGAATGTACAGAAGGTGTAAAACCGAAGGTTATAAAAAGAGATCATAAAATATTAAAAGATATTTCAAATGACTGGCCTAAATTTCTCGGTTATCAAAAAGTTTTTCCAAAGGCCGATTCAGAAGTATTAGCAACTATTGGGGAAAAGGAAGATGCGTTTATAATTGTAGGGAAGGCCGGAAAAGGAAAATCTATGGCTTTTACCTCCGATTTAGCGCCACATTGGGGGACAGATTTTGTAGGTTGGAAAGACTACGGAAAGTTCTGGTATAACGCAATAAATTGGTTAGCAGAGTGACCTTTCCCATTTCGATTATATATCCATTCAGCCATAAATTCTCCTTTATATATTTTATACAAAGCCAAAGATGGTTAGATATTTTAATTTTACAATAAATATTAAATAAGTTTCCTAAGTTTTATTATATCATTTAAAAATTGCTTAAATCCTCATTTATGAGTATCATTATAAGGTTTTTAAAAATGCGGAGAATGCTCGCAAATATACATTTGAAATATTAAGTATATTTTTGGCAAGAACTTAAAGGAGAACGATAATGAAAAATAAGTATTTGGTTATCCTCTGCACAATAATCCTCAGCACCCTGATAATTCTATCCTCGTGTAATTCTGGTACTGTTACTACATCTGGGGAGGAGACACAAAAAACAGCAGAGACATCAGAAACAAAAGAAACACCGGAAACTATAGAAATTACAGCAATCTCAAATATAAAAGAAGAAGACCTGGGAAAAGAATTTACAGTAATGGGATCAATTATGTTTATGGATAAATCCTCTGATGGATTATTTCTTCAAATAGAAGACGAAAGCAGCAATATGGGCATATTTATTGAAGATCGGCTTTTGAGCTCTATTGCCGGGGAAATACTTGACAATATCCAGGAAAGAAAAACAATAAAAGCAAGGGGAATACTTAAAGAAAATCAGGGAATACTTCTCCTGCTTGTAGAAGATGTATCTTCTATCGAGATAATTGCAGAGGAAGGAGGAGCTGGTGAAGGAACTGAATTTACAGCAGCCCAGTCCCTGGATGAATATCAGCTGGACGTAGAGCTTGTATATTCCGGTAACCAGGAACGGCCTGGTCTTTGTTACCTTGGCGCTTTTTCCATGCTTTTAAGATACGAAGAACCGGAAATAGAATTCTGCGACATAATAGCCGCTAGTGGAATTGGGCCAAACGCTGGATACGTGGGTGAAAATGAATCAGCATCCTTAGGTAACGGGATTGGAGAAGCATGTATAATACTTTCATCCAATAACTTAAATACTTCATATACGCTTGGACTCAAGGATGGAGGAAATGATTCAGCCTCCTATTATTCTTCCCAATTAAGATTCGGAAAACAGGCAAAAGAAGTAATTTATTTCGATGATGCTGAGGATTCATTTGCACATCTGAAGTCTGTTGTATCCTCCGGAAATCCGGTAGTAGTTTATCTTGACTGCTATTACTTATATGATGATTTCGCACTGGCTTCTGATTTTTGGAAAAATGGTATGGAGAAAGACCATTATGACCATTATATGGTAGTAACAGGTTACGATAAAAATAATGTTTATCTTAACGACCCCACCGATCCAACTACGGCTGCTGCAAATATTCCTGCAAAGATAGAAAACTTTATGGATGCATGGGAAAAAGTTAGTGAAATAGCACAGGAACTCGGTCCATTCTGGATGATTTATCTTTCAGATCCAGTATCCCAAAAACCTTTTAATGAAATCATCAACTGGAATATTGACATGTCAGAAAATGCATTATCTGAAATAAGAAAGTTTGCAGAGAAACCAAACAGTTCTGAATTTACCTGTTTTTTACTTAATGAACTGGGAAGAGCAAGAACTGAATTTTCAAACTACTTAAAAAAGAATGGCATTACAGAAGCTGCATCATTGTACCAGGAATCAGGAGATATCTACTCAGAAATTGCCTTTAACAAGTCTGTGACAACTGAAAAATTAAATACGATTATAGATAAAGAATCTGAAGCCATGCAACTGCTAACTGAATAAAAATCCATGGATTGATATAGCACTTAATTTTTAATTTCCAAAGTTTCTAAACACTATTAAGATCCAGATTAACAGGCCTCAACTCCAGCTGTATATTCACACTGTTAGTAGCTCCATTTCTTATATAACTTAGGGAAACGTTGTCTCCTACATTGCTTCTAATAACTGCCCCCAGCAAGTCATAAGGATTGATTATTTTTTCATCATTAAAACCTGTGATCAGGTCTCCTGCCTTTATTCCAGCTTTTTCTGCAGGACTTCCTGTAACTACTGATGCAACCATGACACCCTGGACCATGGTGTTATTCTGGCCTATTTCCACACCGATATATGGTATCTGAGCCTTTCCTGTCTTTATTATCTGATCTGCAATGTTGGTTATAATATCAGACGGTATGGCAAAGTTTATCCCGGCACTTGAACCCGATGTAGAAAGCCCAACTGTATTCATGCCGATGACTTTTGCATCAGCATTGATCAGTGGACCTCCGCTGTTACCCGGGTTGATAGGCGCATCTGTCTGGACAAGATCAACGTACGGCAAGGTGTTAGCAGAAATAGGAACAGCTCTATTTTTCCCGCTGATTATTCCATGTGTTATTGATTCCTGGATTCCAAAAGGACTTCCTACTGCCAGAACAAAATCCCCAACTTCTTGATTATCTATTGATTCGAATTGAGCGGCCACAAGATCTGTTTTATCAATTTTTATTACTGCAATATCGGTAGTTGCATCGCCCCCGATAAGTTCTGCCTCTAAGTTCGATCCATCCGACAGTGTAACAATTATCTGAGAAGTTCCCCCTGCTACATGATTGTTAGTAACAATATATCCATCCTGGGAATAAATTATTCCGGAACCGACTCCCTGGTTGCTTCCGGAACTGTTTGGCTGGGTAAAAGTTACAAAGAGATTTACAACCGATGGTAAGATAACATTAATAATGGAGCTTATTTCCACATTTTCATCTTTTAAATCACTGTTTTGTATTGTGGAAGCGGAAGTGGAGCTTGTCTGTTCAGTGGTAGTCGGAGTAGTTGGACTGGTACTGCAGCTGGAAAAAAATATCATGAAACAGAGTAAAGCAATCATTATAAATACAGCCAGTATTTTTATTTTTAGAAATTTCTTCCAATTGTTCCCGAATGTTCTTGTTTTAATATTCATTTATACCTTCTTATAGATTTATTTTTGTTAATTATCGCAATATATTAAACCCTAAACTGCCATAGATTTCTCTTATGCTGGCAGCCGGAATGTTGACTGGATAATTATAAATTCAAAGGTAGTTTATGATAATGATATTAAGTATAGTTTTTGAATATATAAAGAAGGGTTCTTTTACTGGTCATTGGACCAGTTTTACCAAAGAAGGTGATAAAATAACAGCAACTGTTCATTAAGAGATAAAATAATCAAATTTTATTCAAATTACTTAGAAAATCATCTATCTTCTGGGTTCTGGTATAATTTTCCTGTTCCAGTAAATCCAGATATGAACCCAGTATCTCACCAAATTCGGTACTGGCATATTTGGTTAACATATTCTGGAACTCGGCAAACTTTTCAGGCTTGATCTTACCGTCCGAATCGAATACCGGAGTGTTATCGATACCACCAAGGTATGCCAGTATTCTTCCATTATTGAATTGTTTTATTTCGTCAAACCTGGGGGAGTCCGGATAATTTTCCAGATATTCCATTGATTTTAAAATCCGCTGGATATAATCATCAACCGGTATGGCAATCCCCCCATCCACCAGAGCAGGCTTGTTTGATTCCTCAAGTTTTATACTAAGATAATCGTCCATTTCTGCGGTAAGATACTGACCGTATTCATCATAATAAGCCTGATAATCTACAATGGGCATAATAAAGCCTTCTACCGATACCAGTTTATACTTTTTATTTATGGCCTCTTCGATGATTTCTTTGACGTTTTCATTATCGGTATTTTTAAGTACCTCCAGATCCAGATTTTCCATTGAAGGTGCCAATTCATAAATAGTACTCTGTACTTCGGGATCGTTAAATTCATCCGTAAATTCAAGCTTATAATCCTCGCATAGTCTGATTACCGTATAAACCATATTTGAGGCAAAATCGGGATTACAGTTTGCTATATTATTATCGATAAAATTAAAAATTCCTTCGATATTTTCAACTGTCTTTTCCAGTGAGTTGAATTCATTTTCTGTTTCCAGTGATTGATCCACTTCGACCGATGGAGTTTCCGTTTCCTGGCTGGCAGTTTCTTCGTTAGTTGTCTCTTCCTGAGTATCTGCTGTCTTTGAGGTATCCTCTTTATTGCCAAATAGGCTGCACCCTGCAGTTAAGACCACCGACAGAATCAATACTACGGCAAGAGTAGTGAAAGTTTTTGATTTTATTATTTTTATACTTCCGTTCATTTTATTACTGCTCGAATGCCGGCCCGCCAAAATCCGCATTATTATTATAGCCTGCACTTTCCCAGTATCCCCTGAAATCGGTATTGGATGACAGCTCAATGCGAGTAACCCATTTTGCCCATTTATAACCATATTTATCTTTAGCCACCACCTGGAAAGGAAATCCCCTATCGTAAGGCAGGGTAATATCATTTAGCTTCAGTGCAATTATGATATTATTATCGCGAATATAATCCAGGTCAAGAGAAGAATAACCTTCTGGGACATCGGTAGTGTAAAAAATAACTATTTTAGCTTCAGGCTGAACTCCAGCATCATTAAAAATGGAATTAAGCTGGGGACCGGTCCATTTGGCGGTAAAACTCCAGCCTTCCACACAATTAAGATCCATCAACCACGATTCCTGAGGGTATTCCAGCAGTTGGTCATAAGTAATAGAAAGCGGATTATCTACCAGTCCGTCTACAGTGAGTATATAAGTGTCACGGTCTATAATCTGGGTACCGGCCAGGGCATTGTTGCGCTGTTCAGCAATAGGAGTAAGTTCTACACCCTGAAATTCGGTAGCTTCCACTTCTCCCGAAGGTCCAGGGGGGGCAACTGATTCGGATGCTTTGCAGCCGCTCCCTGCAGATATTAAAAAAGTAAATAATGTAACAAATACCATTATTGGTATCCATGATATTTTAAATTTTTTCATTGCATATTCTCCTATGTCCAAAATTCCATATAAAGGACTAATACTATCAACATTAATCCCGTTATTGCCAGTATAACATCGACTATCCACATCCTGCTATAATTTTTACGGTAAATAATCAATCTGATGTTTGTAAACACATGAGTCAGAAACAGTACAGCCAATGGTACATTGCTTACCCTATGAATGGCATCTGCCAACCGGCGGTCAACTAGTCCGAAAGTAGCCTTATAAATAATTTCGGTATGGGTAATACCCCACCCTGTAATTATCAGTATAGCCACTGATGCCAGAAGCAGCCAGGCGCTGATCCTGGCGACATACCCGAGTCTCCTGACTGATACCGGTATTCCTTTAACAGCTTTTTTCATTTCCATAGGTTAATATCCTGTAACATAACCTTAGAATTTTATTTTAAAACTACACTTATTACAATAACATTATCCAAATATAGCAAATGGTTTACCGGATATTTATTCAAAACGAATCGGTATTACCAGTTCATCGCCATATTGAGGAAGTCCGGAGGGATTATCTCTTTCCAAAACCAAAAATCCTGTTGCCGTATCCGGTTTTTCGAATTCAATCTCGGCTTGAAAGGGCACAAAGTCTTCGGTCATCCAATCACTAAGAGCCTGTGCATAATGAGCTGCAATTTCTATATTATTTCCATCTAAAAGCTTAACCGGAAAACTGGCCTCAAAAAACCAGGTTCCTCTTGCTTCCCCCGTAATTATAAGAGGGCTTTGGATAACCTGATCCGCTAAGGGGCTGTTTACTACTATATCCTTTTCTTCTGACTGTTCCGAAGTTTCCTTTTGCTCTTCCGATGTTCCGGTTTCTTCTTCGGATTTTTGTTCCTTTATTTCCCTATCTTTAGATTCCATATCGAACGAAGAAAAAAGCCTGCAGGAACTTAAAGTAAAACTTAGAATTAATAAAAAAACTATCAGAGGCAACGCAAACTTTTTTTTCATATAACTCCTTTATTATTTTTTTATATCTTCATTATCAAACCACGGTATTTATTAATGATTTATATCTACGATATCGGGTAGAAGATTACTATAAATTTCTTAACATATACAGTTCTTTTATTTAAAAATTTGGATTTTAATTTTATATAAAGGTTATAATACCATATAACTTAATCGGGCAAAATTATTATATAAATTACCAGCCAATAGCTAACTGACATTTGATTTTTTGGTTTATTTCCTGATTTATAAAATTGTAAGCAAAATAATTGAAATTGACAGCTCTCTTTTTTATTAGTAAGATTTGCTTTGTAAATAAGATATATCTTGTAATATTAATATAAATGAGGTTTAGTATGGAAGCACCTGAAGGTAAAAAGTTCTATGGTTCAGTGACTGTAAGCGAACGGGGGCAGATAGTAATACCTACAGACGCCAGGAAAGATTTTAATATTAAAACCGGTGATAAGCTGCTTGTCTTCGGAGACCTGGAAAGAGGACTTGGGATTGCTACTTTTGATATTATGCGTAAAACTATGGGAGAAACTGCAGATTTATTTCGCGAAATAGGCTCGACAATGAAAAAAAAGAAAATAAAAAATCCAAAAACAGGTAATAAAGACTGAGGATATGTCGCAGTAAAATTTGTTACTAATATTCTCTTTTAAATACAAGTAAAAAACCAGACATCTGAAGATATTGGAAATCAGTGAGAACTAACAAGTGTAATTAACTTAATTAATATAAATAAAATATAAGGATATCAAAATGAGCACAGTAATAAGTATAAAAAATGTTAAAAAAAATCTTGGGGACCGGGAGATTTTAAAAGAAATAAGCTTCTCGGTGGGAAAAGGAGACATCTTCGGTTATCTGGGGCCGAACGGAGCAGGTAAAACAACCACTATTAGAATACTCCTGGGTCTGCTTCAGGCTGATTCCGGTAAAATAGAAATCCTGGGACAGGATATTAACCTCAGTGAAACCCGAAGAAAAATAGGTTTCGTTCTGGATACCGATGGTCTCTACGATAATATGACCGCTGAAGAAAATCTTATATATTATTCCCGAATCTATGGACTGTCTGAAGCTAAAGAAAGAATCAGTAAACTTATGGATATGGTGGATTTAAAGAACAGGGTAAAGGACCGGGTAAGTACATACTCCACGGGAATGAGACAAAGATTGGCTTTAGCTAGAGCTATGATTCATAATCCTGAAGTTCTTATTCTGGATGAACCTACGGCCGGCGTTGACCCTTCAGGGCAGATAGAAATAAGACAATTAATGATTAATATAGTAAGTAAAGAAAATAAAACTATTTTTTTAAGCTCTCACAATCTTGATGAGGTTCAGCGTATTTGTAATCGCATTGCCCTTATTGATAGGGGCGAAATAAAACTCTACGGTGATCTGGAAAGTTTGCGTCAGGGGATGAGCGGCAGTGTAGTAGTAATCAAGAGTACACAACACATTCCGGATCCACTGCTGGCTGAATTAAAAAACATTCCCCAACTGGGATTGAAGGAAAAAAAGGAAAGAAGCCTTATTTTTTCACCACAGGAGGGAACAGGTATTTCAGACATAATCAGTTTTCTTACCGGTCGCGGGTTAAAAATTGAGGAAGCAATAAAAAAAGAGGCATCTCTGGAAGAAATGTATGCCACTATTTTAAAAGAGGTTGAGCCATCATGAGAAATATAGGTCTGATAATTATCACCAGTATCAAAAATAATCTCAGGCTAAGGATTGCGCTCATTACTTATATTGCTGTGACAATAATGTGTGTTCTAGGTTTGGCAATAGCTCTCTGTATCCTCCTTATAGCTCCGGAGATGAAAAAAGAATTACCAGACAGATCTGAAATGGAACTCTATCTTGGCTTAATTCTATACTCTACTTCTTTTATTAGTTTAGGAATAAATCTGAATGCGTTCGCCTTCCAATCCATAACCAAAGAGAAATCCCGCGGTAATATAGAATCACTACTGGCTACACCACTCAAAACTAAAAGTATCTGGGCTGCCAAAAGCCTGGCTGTCTTCATACCTGGTTTTGTTCTGGGGGAAGTTCTCACCCTTATTGCCCTGATTGCCATTAACTATATATATTTTGTTCCGAAAATAGGTTTCCTGTTTAATCCCTGGATGATAATAGGCGGTTTTTTTGCTGCCCCGCTTATTTATATTTGCCTTAGCCTCGTTGCTCACCTTGTTGGATTAACCAGTAAACCAGCTAATGGCAATATTATCGCCCAGTTCTTTTTGCCCGTTATCATAACGGTGATGATTAATCTTACGGTGCACCATATTCTGAATATTTCTTCATGGTCTTTTACTATGGCTAACATCGGACTAGCTTTAGCTATGGCTATTACTACTATCTTTCTAATGAATCGCCTTACAAATGAGAGAATAGTTTTATCAGGTTAGGAGCTTAATTTGAGAAGAATAAATATTGTCTTTCAGAGAGACTTCAGGGAATTCAGGAAGACCAATGCCTTCCTTATTATAATTATTGCATTTGTTGTAATCACCATTACTGCCGCATCAATTACCAGTATTCTTTTAAGAAGACAGGTATGGTTAAGAGAAGAGGCAGCCAGGCCTATTCTGGAATTAATAATAAGCCTTATTGCTTACTTCTTACCATTATTTGTCCTTATCACATTCATCTGGGCTTTTGCCAGTCTACCTATAATTAAGGAGAAAGTTAATGGGAATATCACATCCTTATTAGCCACCCCGCTTACTCCTAAAGAAATCTGGATAGGTAAAAGTTTAGCTATATTTCTTCCCGGATTTGTCATTTCCGTTGTCTCTACCTTAATAGTTTTACTTACTGTAAATTTTATTACAATTCAACCGGCAACAGGAAATTTTGTTTTGCCTCTTCCGGTGTTAATTACAGGCTTTCTTATCAATCCCCTGCTTTTTCTGGGATTACTCCTTTTTATTGTTCTTTTTTCCCTGGCCAATAATCCCGATATAGCCATAGCACCATCCTTCATAATTGGTTTCGGTTTAATGATGGGAATCCCACTGGGGCTAGCTACCGGAGTTATCAACCTGGCCTCCTGGACCTTTTCTATATGGTATTTAGCTGGAGCGTTAGTGATCTGGGTAATAGTCGGCTGTATCTTGCCACTTCTTAATAAAGAGAAAATAGTTCTTTCAAGTAAAGGGGATTGAACCGGATTCGCTATCTTATGAAATAGTAACTCCACCTATTATTTGTTATAATCCAGATAAAATATCCGGCTAGAAACCCCAGCACAGGTTTACGCTGAATAATAGATTTATTATTCATATATTTTATAAGTATTTAAAAAAATATAAATAATATAATTATAATAAAAATATGATAAAAAAAAGAAAACTTACCGGAGTGGAAAAAAGAGTAATAATAAATAAAGGTACCGAACCACCATTCAGCGGTAAATATGAAAATTTCTCTCAGAAGGGAACCTATGTATGCCGCCAGTGCGGTGCGCCCTTATATCAGTCCGAAAGTAAATTCAAATCAGGGTGCGGCTGGCCCAGTTTCGATGAGGAGATCCCCGGAGCAGTAAAAAGATTGAAAGACAAAGATAGAATAAGAACGGAAATAGTTTGTTTCAGATGCGGAGGTCATCTGGGTCATGTATTTGAAGGAGAGGGATTTACCCCTAAAAATACCAGACACTGTGTTAACTCCATATCCCTGGATTTTATTCCGGGGAAGAAAAAATAAATTTTTAATATGTTTTTTCAGATTTTATTAGCTATCGTTTCTATTCTTGCAGGAGGAATTGCATCAATTGCAGGTTTTGGAATAGGTAGCTTTATTACCCCCCTTCTTGCTGTCAAAACCGGTATTGGAATTGCTGTGGCCGGTATCTCTATTGCCCATTTTTGCGGAACGGCACTTCGTTTCTTTTCCCTGAGAAAATACATCAATAAAAAAATACTTTTAAGCTTTGGTCTGGCCAGCGCTGCCGGAGGATTGGCCGGCGCTCTGCTTCACAGTATACTTTATAATATCGTCCTGGTCATTATTTTTGGATGTCTTCTCATTTTTGCAGGTATAACAGAGCTTTCCGGGCTTTCGGAAAAAATGCGGTTTTCAGGAGTGACTTCCTGGCTGGCAGGCGGAATGTCTGGTTTTTTTGGAGGATTGGTGGGCAACCAGGGAGGAATTCGTTCGGCTGCCCTGTTCGGTTTTGAACTCAAACGGAAAGAATTTGTAGCTACTGCCACCGGTATAGCTTTAATGGTAGATGTAGCCAGGATACCGGTCTATCTGGCTACCCAGGGCAATGAGATATTGTCCATCTGGAAATTGATTCTTATCGCTTCAATAGCGGTTTTAATAGGAACGATAGCTGGAACATGGATATTAAGGAAAATTCCCGAAAAGATTTTTAAGAAAACTGTGGCAGCCATTATTATTGTGGTAGGGATCTTTGTATTGGTATATAGATAATATTAATAATAGGAGTAGAATCCAACATAATTGGAAGTTAACCGATTTAAAAGTATAATATCAAGTAGCATTTATTTTATAATAAAGGAGATAAAAAAATGGCCAGAAGGATTTATTTTAGAGAGATTTATCTATATATCGTATGCATTATTGCCATTATAATTTTTATAGTAGGAATAATCACTGTCTATGATGGCACCGTAAACTATATAAAACCAACAACCTATATAACCAGATCCAATATAATAGGTATGTACTCCGCCGAACAGTACCAGAATCTATCCAAAGATGAAATAGATCAATTAGCTGAAGAAGAGTTGAATGCATCTATTCAAAATGAAAAGGACATGGCATTCAAGAACTTACTGAGGGGAATACTGCTGGTAATAATTTCCATTCCGCTGTTTGCTTTTCACTGGAGAAAAGCCCAGGCAATGTGGCGTATGAATATAGAGTTAAAAAATAATAATTGATATTCAACCCAATAAACATTGCCAAATCCGATAGAGGTGCGAAGTTTCTGATCAAAAGTATTATATCTACTTATTTTATACCGGCTTATTTTATTGTCCTAAGATATCATTTATTTTCTTTTGGTTAAAAATTCCGGGATGTAAATTACGCCTTCTTTTTATTGACTGGAATCCTTTATTTATCTCCGTCTTCAATTTACTCCTGTCAATATAAAAGAAATCATAAATATATTTAATTAACTTCTGGGTAATTTTGATTTTCCAGTCAGAAAAAACAGGATCATAAGTCAGAATGAAAGCTATAAATTTTCCAAAATCCTCCTCAACGCAGCCCTCGGTCCACTCTTCGAAATCAACCCGATAAAGTCTTGAACCTATTATAAAATTTCTCAGGTTAATATCATTTAATATACAAAAATGTCCTATAATTTCCCTTGAAATATCGTGAAAATTTTTAATTATTTCACAGGATACCGTAAGAGGATTTAACCGGTTAAATTCAATCTCTTCATTACTTGCTTCTTTCATAAGGATATAATCAAGCAGGGTATTCCCTTCCACAAACTCCGTTATCAAAAAATCCTTCCCCCGATAAAAAACATCCGGAACTGAAATACTGCTTTCAAACGTATATTTTTTCAAAGCTTTAAGCATTAAATGCTCTTTTTCCTTTCTTCTTTCCCACCCTTCTTCCCGATACAGTTTAAACACGAAATAAGCAGGTCCTGTTTTCCTTTCCGGGTCAAATATACATTTTATTTTATATATTTTATTTTTTTTACTGCATAAGTCCTTCTCCGGTATTATCTTTTCGATACCTTCCTTTTTTATAAATTCTTTATCGAGAAGGCTAATTATGGATGGTTTATGAATCATTATGTTTTTTAGCTATTTTAAAGGGATAACTTCCTTAAATATTTTAAGCGCTACGGAGGAAAATCCGGTAAGACTCCTATACTCTCTGCTCAATAAGATCAGCCAGTTTCTTGATATTATTTTCCGAATTTATAACCGGAATTCCATTATACTCATTAATTTCATTGGATATAACGCCAGAAATTAAAAAAACTCTTTTAAAGAACTCTTTATTCCTGCTTCCTTCAATATCTCCGATTGCATTTGCGCATAGAATTACAGGACAGTCATAATCTGCCACTCCTTCCATTACTATATAATCCTGATGGTATAATTTCAATATTTCAATTATTTCCAGATTTCCGGGATATATAATGTCCGTCTCACAATCAGCACGGGCAGTTATAAGATCCGAACCTGCTTTTCTATGTCTGCAGGTATCGGTGCCTTCTTGATCTATGGTAAAATTTTTACACTGTATTTCCTTTACCGACCCCACAGAATAGTTCCTTCTCTTAAGCTCCTTTATAACATTTTCAACAGTAGTGGTTTTTCCCGATTTGGATATACCAATTACTGAAAATATTTTCATATTATCCTTCCCGGAAATTTAAATACATAATAAATTATTAAAACGGCTGCTGCCGTAATAAATGACAAGGTTATTATGACATAATCTCTTGCAGAAAACCTGAGCACCAGGAAACTTGTCCTTGACGGATAAGCTCTGAAAGCTCTTGTTTCCATTGCTATTGAGAGAGCCTGAGCTTTTCTGACCGCACCGGTTAATACAGGCATAAAAATATAAGTATATACCCGGAGTCTTTTCCGGAAGGGTATTTTATTCAGTTCCACACCCCTTAATTGAATTGCAGTCAGGGTATCTCTGACCTCACTGCGGAGAAGGGGCAGAAATCTAATGGCCACCGAAACCATAAATGCAATATCATAAGGAATCCTTAACTGCACCAGGCCCTGAATCACTTCCCTGTAATTCGAAGTAGTTATAATGGCAGCGGAAATTACAATAATAGATACCCTGAGTAAAAACTCCGTACCTTTTAAAATTCCACCGGTGGTCAGTATCGAAAAATTTCCTACACTGAGAAGGGCGGTTCCCCGATGTAAGAATATACTCTGCAAAACCATAATAACAAAGAAAAGATACCATAGTCCTCTGGTAGCTTTAAGCGCTTTTATGAGATCCGCTCCAAATAAAAAGGCACACAGAAAAGTAAGTATAAGACCCCCAGCCAGAACATAGGCGTGCTGGATGAATACCCCTATGGTAGAAAGGCAGATAACTACTGCCAGCTTTGTTCTTATATCTGCTTTAACCGGAAATTTCTTCAAAAACCTCGCCTCCGCATATCTTAAAAATCTTTCCCGAAAAATTCTTCATTAAAAAATCATCATGACTTATAACCATTACACCCACTCCCCCGGACAGAAGATTCTTAAGGATGGAAAGAAGCATATTTTTCCTCACCAAATCCAGACCGGTAGTTGGTTCATCAAGTATTAAAAAATGGGGCTCATTTATCAGAATACCGGCTATGGCTAGCCTCTGTTTCTCACCATAACTTAAATTAAAGGTCAGGCTATCCCGGTGATGATCGAGGTGCAGGAGTTTAAGAATTCTATCCACTTTGTCATTTATGATATTTTCACTGATATTCTTTATTTTTAGAGCAAAAGAAAGTTCTTCCATTACTGTCAAAGCAAAAATCTGCAGCTCCGGATTCTGGAAAAGATACCCGATTTTCCTGCCCACCTGGCCAAGAGTCATAGTGTCTACGTCACAGTCCTGGATATAAATCTTACCACCGGTAGGCTTTAAAATTCCCATGGCCAGTTTACCCAGAGTAGTTTTTCCGCTTCCGTTGGGTCCTATCAGAGCAATAAAATCGCTTTGATTAATTTCGAATTTTGCTTCTTTTATTATTGACTTGTTACTTTTGTAGCTAAAAGATACGTTGTCAAACTTTATAAAGGCCAACTAAACTCTCGCATTCTCTTTCTTTATTTATTTTTTTTAATTTTCCTTCCCTTAAGAAAAAAATATGGTCTGCTATATCCAGGTTTTCTATATCATGATCGATCATAATTACCGATTTGCCGGAATTTTTTAATTGCATGATTACCTCTTTTATTCCTTGCTTGCCTTTACTGTCTATCTGCGAAAGGCCTTCATCCAGAATCAGTACGTCCGGATTCATGGAAAGCACTGAAGCAATCGCAACCAGCTGCTTCTGGCCGCCGGAAAGATTCTCCGGATGTTCGAACCTGTATTCTTCCATATTTATAAGTTTAAGGCTGGTATCGATTCTTTTTTCTATTTCCCGGCGCTCAAGACAGAGATTTTCAGGTCCAAAAGCAATCTCTTCTTCTACCGTAGGCGAAAAAAGCTGCATATCGAAATTTTGAAAAACTATGCCTACCCTGGTTGAAATCAAACTAAAGTTTATCCTGTCCACTGGTTCACCGAAAATAAGAACCTCTCCCAGGGAAAGTCCTCTGTAAATATGAGGAATAATACCGCAAATACAGTAACAGAGAGTACTTTTCCCGCAGCCGCTTAAGCCCATAATGGAAACTATTTCACCTGAATTAATTTTCAGATTTACACCAGCAAGTATATTATCTTGTTCTTTTTCGTATTTAAAATGTAAGTTATTAATCTCAACTGAATTCATCTTTTAAAGAAATCATTATTTTGCTAATTCGATTTCAACTGCAAATTTACACCACCGGGTGCTGAACTGATCCTTCCTCACTATTATCTGGTAAGGCCCCTTGCCTCCGGAACTCTTTGTCCCCAGGTCTTTTCCGTTTTCCTTATATGCAATATAAACATCATCATCATCCTGGATCTCTTCTGTTTTAAAAGCGACCGTATAACCGTCTATTGCCTTTACCGAAAACATCTTATAGTCCTCGACCTTTACTCCCATTTTTTCAAGAACATTCTTCATTAAAACACCGGTATAGTAGTGTTCTTCCGGACCGGAATCACTGGTATCCATAACTGCGCTGAATTCCTTTTCACCGGCACTTTTTATAAAATCCATATCCGCCTTGCCAATTTCATTACCGCTTAATTTAACCGAAATGGTTTCGCTTTCCTCCAGTTGTTTTTTTTCTCCTATATTCCCGGCGTTTAAATAAGTAAATACTCCTACAATTATCAAAAGTACCACAATTGACAATATTATTATGATGTTTCTTCTTTTCATATTAATCCTTCTGTAAACCCGGTATTTTAATTTTTTTAAATCCCTTTATCAATCCATAAGCAATCAAACCGCCCAGACCACCGGAAAGAGCTCCGCCGGCAATTACTAAAATCAGAGGTATCAGTGGCAGTCTGAAAAATACTAAATTGGTTAAAAATGCTCCAATTGAATTTGCTATCATTCCTGCGAAAAAGCAGGAAAAATTATTTCTGGCCCTCTGTCCGGTTATCAGAAGAAAGATATCAATTGCAATGCCGGGGGCAATATAAGTAACCAGCGTCATTATGCCGTGGGTACCGATAACTCCCAGAGCAAGCACCAGTAAAGCCTGTACCATTGCGGTTAATGTTGCCGCGCCCCTTTTACCTGTTAACCCCGCACTGATTACCAGCCACATCATATAAAGGCCGCCAACGATGGTTCCGCCCGGTATAAAAAGGGGGCCGGTAATTATTTGTACCAGAAGAACCAGAACCGGCTTTATTGCCACGCCAATCGATGCACATATGGCTATTACTATCAATTCAAATACCGAAAACTTTTTAAGATATTTTTTAGGACTGAAATATATTCTCAAAAGAATAAATCCTTTTTAAATTTTTAATATTTATCCGGCAAGAATTATAATCTCGGGACCAGCCATTTTAAAAATCGTTTTTATATTTTTTTATAATGATTATTCGACAACATAGATTTTCGAGACATTTCTTACCCATGCCTTCGAAGCCATAGTGGAAACCACCAGTTGAACCAGCCCATCTTCTTTGCTTACCTCTTTGCCGTCCAAAAAGAAACCCAGAATGGTACCCTTATCATCAACCGTTGCCCTATCAAATTCATATTTATAACCGTCTGTTGCTTCAACTGTTACTACGGTATACTGTTCCACGCCGCTGTAATCCAAAACATCCGAGAGCAGGACACCTTTCCAGTTTTGCGTCGTCTCGCTTCCGCCCTTCTTGCTAAAGACTGCAGATATTTCTACCATCTCCAGCCCGGCGGTATCTTTGTTGGTAAATTCTACCGTTTTTCCGGTAGCATCTTTTACTTCAATAGTCCAGCTTTGTGAAGTAACCGCATTTTCACTCTTAGCGGTGCATCCTACCGGTACCGCCATGATAGCTGCAGCAAGCAGAACCGTGATAACCAGTACCATTTTTTTCATCTTTTGTCCCTTCTCCTTAAATAATTATTATGAATTTTCTTTCTTTCTTTAGATAAATAAAAAATCTCCTTCCGGCAGGGAAGAAGATTTAGGTAGCCGCATTTAAAATACAGCTTACTTAAAATTTAGATAACTCCTTTCCAATACCGGGAGGTATGACCGTTACCAATCATGCCCTATCGGCCTGCAATCCTTAGCCTTACCTATTAGGAATTACAGGCTCGGAGTTTTATTTCATCTTTTGCTCATCAAATTATTAATATCTTTTTTGATTCAAGTTATTTTATATAAAAAAATTCCTTAAAAATCAATTTATTTCACTGAGTAAAATTTAAAAATTTTTATATTGAATTTTAATCCCAACTGTAATATAAACTAAAACATTAAAGATAATTTTTATATTCAAAAAATTAATTATAAATTATAATTTTTTAAAAGGACATACATGAATACAGATAAGAAAGACGAGAAAGACAAGAAAAACAAACACGGTTGGGTATGTATCACCTGCGGATATGTTTTTGATACCAAGGTTGAAAACCCCGAATTCGGTTTGGAACCTCCTTATGATTTCGATAAATTACCAGAGGACTGGGTGTGTCCCGTATGCGGGGCTTCCAAGTCAGAATTTAAAATTTGTAAAAAATAAAAAATTTTTAATATAAAATTTAAGTTTCTGATACTTTTAAAATTTTGATATTTTTAAAAATCCCTTTAAGGATATCCTTCCGGTACCAGCTTCTACTTAACCACTTTCAGAAATCTGGAATTTATGGCTACAATTATGGTACTCACAGACATCAAAGCGGCACCGGCTGCCGGGCTTAAAAGAACTCCCAGATGGAACAATACTCCTGCAGCCAGCGGTATGGCTATGGTATTATAACCTGTAGCCCACCCCAGATTCTGCAGCATTTTCCGGTAAGTCGCCCTCGACAGCCCCAGTATGGATACTACATCCAGAGGATTGCTTCTTACCAGTATTATATCCGCCGTTTCCACGGCTACATCCGTTCCGGCACCAATGGCTATCCCTATATTTGCCTGGGCAAGTGCAGGGGCATCATTTACCCCGTCACCGGTCATGGCCACAACCATTCCCCTGGATTGAACTTCTTTTATTTTATTGGATTTGTCCTGAGGAAGCACTTCAGCAAAATATTCCTCGATTCCTATTTCTTCAGCCACCCATTTTGCTACCTGCCTGTTATCTCCGGTAAGCATCATCGGTTTTATATTCATTTCTTTAAGTTTCCGGATGGCTTCTTTTGACTCCTCCCTGATTATATCCGCCAGAGCAATAGCTCCCGCCAGGCGGTCTTCGATCAGTACGAAAACTACGGTTTTCCCCTGTTGATTTAATTTATCTATATCGCTGCTGTCTTCGATTTTCAAATTGTTTTCTTTCAGATATCCGGGGCTCACTACTTTTATTCCCCTTTCATTTACTATGGCCTGTGCCCCTTTACCGGTTATGGATTTAAAGTTGGTTACTTTATATCTCTGGTCGGTAGAGCCGGCAATGGCTCTGGCAATGGGATGTTCCGATCTTTCCTCCAGAGAAGCGGCATATTTTAATATTTCACTTTTATCAAAATTATGGGAAAAACTAATCACATCGGTAACCCCAAATTCTCCCCTGGTAAGGGTCCCGGTTTTATCAAAAATTATGGCATTTATTTTTCTGGCCCTTTCAAAAGCGCTCCTGTTTCTGATAAGAAGACCGTTTCTGGCTGAAATAGCAGTGGATACCGCTACCACCAGAGGTATGGCCAGGCCCAGAGCATGGGGGCAAGTAATAACCATAACCGTAACCGTGCGCTCAAGCGAAAAAGCAAAATCTTTATGTATTACGAACAGCCATACTGTAAGGGTAATGACCCCAACAGAAATGGCAATCACTGTCAGCCAGAAAGCAGCACGATCGGCAAGGTCCTGGGTTCTCGATTTACTGGCCTGCGCTTCCTGTACCAGTTTAATTACTCCGGATATGAAGGAATCCTCTCCGGTTTTTTTAACCTCAACGGTTATGGAACCTTCGCCGTTTATAGAACCGCCGATAACTTCATTCCCCTTACTCTTGGGAACCGGCCTGGATTCACCGGTAAGCATAGCTTCATTTACCGAGGTTTCTCCCTCTATTATGATTCCGTCCGCCGGAAATTTCTCTCCCGGTTTTACCACTACTTTATCCGCTCTTTTAAGTTCTTCTATAGGCACCTCGACAGTTTTTCCCTCTGAAGTCATTTTATGGGCGGATTGAGGCATAAGTTTTACCAGTTCCTCCAGTGCCCTGGACGCTCCCATTACCGATCTCATTTCAATCCAGTGTCCCAGAAGCATAATATCTATAAGGGTGGCAATCTCCCAGAAAAAGAATTTTCCCTCCAGGCCGAATACCACCGCACTGCTGTAAATATAAGCTACAGAAATTGCCACACCAATCAATGTCATCATCCCTGGCTGTTTTGACCTCAGCTCATTATATGCTCCTTTTAGAAACGGCCAGCCGCCGTAGAAAAATATTATGGTGGATAAAGCAAAGAGTACATACTGATCGCCGGTAAATTTTAAAACATCGGTAAGATTTAGAAATTTTTGTATCAATAGAGACAGCAGTAGTACCGGGATGGTAAGAATAGTAGAAATAATAAAACGCTTTCTGAAATCAGCGACCATGTGCTTGTGATGATCATGTCCCATACCGCCGTGCATATCATGTCTGCCATCGCCGCCCATATTGTGCTCCTTACCGCTGTGTTTATTTTGATGCATAGATCCGGAATCCGATTCTTTCATAATTTACCTATTGGCTTATATCTTTTTTTATTTTTTCAAATTCTTCTTTGGTAATTTCTCCTCTGGCATATCTCTCCTTCAGGAGCTCCAGGGCTTTATTCGTATTATAAGGATGCCTGTCCGAATAACTTACTCTTCTGATTATCCAGATAATTAAAAGTGTTATCCCGGCAATTACCAGAGCCCAGAAAACAAACATTAATATCATACCTATAATGCTCCATCCACCGAAAAATCCGCCCATCATATTTGGCCACCACATCATTATTTAAATCACCTCTTTATATAATATTTATTCTATAGTTTTAATAATATTATACTGCTCGAAATAATTGTTACAATATTAAAAAGAGTAATTTTTAAAATTCTCCGGGCAATTGTCAATACAGTAACCATAATGACAATCGCCGTAATTAGATAATAGAATAAAATTTTTATACCGGGTTTTAAAAAATAAAGAATCCGTCATTTTATACTTGACAAATCTTAATTTACTGAATATATTATTATTTCAGATAATTCAGAAATATCAAATCTATAAGGAGTAAAAAATTGTTAGAAAAGAATAATAGTCTGGAAAACACTATTTTGAAAAAAAACAGTAAAAACTGCTGTAATGTCGAATCTGTGATAACAGTTGATGAAAGGGGACAGATGGTGCTGCCAAAAGAAATCAGAAAGAAAGCCAATATTAAAGCCGGAGATAAACTGGCTGTTATAAGTTTGGAGAAAGATAGAAAATTCTGCTGTATAGCCTTAATTAAGGCTGAAAATCTTTCCGGAATTGTAATGGATATGTTGGGGCCTTTAATAAAATAAAAGAACTCTGAGCAATATACTTAATATAGGGACTCCTTACAATAAAAAATAATTTAATTTAAAAAATAATATATCCCGGACATTTACGGAGGTTAATAAATGAAAAATAAAAATATTAAAAAACTAGTCACAGAAAGTTATGGTAGAATTGCAAGGCAAAACAGTAATTGCTGTAACATTAAAACTTCTTGTGGTTGCAGTGAAAATAATAACTTTGATGAAATCAGTAAAAGCATTGGATATACAGAAAAGGATATAAAAGAAGTTCCGGAAGGATCAAACTTGGGTCTGGGTTGTGGAAATCCAATTGCTTACGCATCACTTAAAAAAGGAGAAACAGTATTAGATCTCGGTTCAGGTGCTGGTTTTGATTGCTTTCTGGCTGCCAATAAAGTAGGTGCCAAAGGTAAAATTATAGGTGTGGATATGACCTCTGAAATGCTTGAAAAAGCAAGGGAAAATATCCTGAAAAGTAACTATAAAAATATAGAATTCAGATTGGGAGAAATCGAAAACCTTCCGGTTGCAGATAATTCTGTCGATGTAGTTATATCTAATTGCGTGATTAATCTTACCTCTGATAAAAGAAGAGTGTTTGATGAAATCTTCAGAGTACTTAAACCAGGCGGCAGGATTATGATTTCGGATATAGTTCTTCTTAAAGAACTTAATCTCCCTGATGCATTAATTGATGTGCTGGATACATACGGCAGTTGTATTACCAGGGCCATAATGAAGAAAAAATACATTAATTTAATAAAAAATAGCGGATTTATTAATGTAAAAATAATCGATGAAGTTAAATTCCCTCTAGACTTTGATATTAACAACTCCAATTTAAAAAAAATTATTAAAAGTTCGGGTTTAGAACTCAACGATATAGCCAGATTAAAGGAAGATAATAAAACTTCGATTGCAAGTATCAAAGTTTACGGAGAAAAACATTGAATTCCGAATAAAGAAATAATTAATACTTAATTAAATTACTTTTAATGATGTCGTTCAAAGTTAAAGTTTTAATAAAAATATATCTTTTATTCACTTTTAGCTTTTAAATAATAGAAGCAAAATTTCATTGACATTTTTGTAATATTATCACAAAATATAGGTTTCATTTTTATTGATATCTCTACAACAATATTGCAGGAAACAAGTTTCTTTATCGAAGGAGCCATAATTGGAAACCATTATCACTTCGTTTAAAAAACATAAGGAATTCATACCAAAGCTGATTGCCATTGCCTCTCCTATAATACTGCAGAATTTTCTAACTTCCACCCTGAATTTTTTGGATGTTTTTATGGTTGGCCAATTAGGGGAAAGTGAAGTTGCAGCAGTTGGTATCGGCAATCAAATATATTTTTTATTTTTGATGTTTATATTCAGTATTGCTACCGGTACCGCTGTTTTCACCGCCCAGTACTGGGGTAAAAAAGATATTAAAAACATACACTCCAATCTGGGAATCGGCATTACATTCGCTTTGATATCTTCCGGTATTTTTACATTAGTTATTTTTTTATTCCCAAATGCCTTAATAAGATCTTTTAGTAATGATCCGGCAGTAATAAGCCTGGGTATGCAGTATATAAAAATAGTTGCATTCAGCTTAATTATGACTTCAATGTCCATCGTGTTCTCTACCATACTGCGAAGTACCGAGAACGTCAGATTCCCCATGGTAGCCAGCTTTATAGGGTTAATTACCAATACCTTCCTTAATTATCTGCTTATTTTTGGAAAATTCGGATTCCCCGAATTAGGAGTCAGGGGTGCGGCAATTGCTACGGTTATTGCCAGGGGTGTTGAATTTTGCATTACCATAGGTTTTACTTACCTTAGAAAATATCCGGTAGCTGCCGGCCTAAAAAGTCTTTTTAATTATTCGAAAGAGATGATAAAAAGATATATAAGAATATGGCTGCCGGTCATGGGGCAGAGTGTGGGATGGGCACTAGGATACACCATGTACAGTGTAATATACGGACATATCAGTACCGGAGCATTTGCGGCCTATAATATAGCCTGCTCCATTGAACGTATAAGTCTTTTGCTTTTTACCGGCCTGGGAGTAGCATGTTCTATCATGGTGGGCAATAGAATCGGAGCCAGCGAGGAATATAAGGCCAGAGATTATTCCAAAAACTTCCTTTTCCTATCAGTCAGCTTTTCGATAGTAATTGCCATAATTCTTATTATAGTAAGAGGATATATAATTAATTTCTACAATTTATCGGAACAGAGCAGCCTTTACCTTTATTATCTGCTGCTGGTAATGGCTATAATCATGCTGGCAAGGGTGATGAACATTATTTTCCAGAATGGAATTTTAAGGGCAGGCGGTGATACTCTTTTCAGTATGATAATCGAACTTGGCGGAATATGGGTGATAGGAGTACCGCTGGCAGTGATAGCTGCTTTCATATTCAAACTGCCCGTATACTTTGTTATGGCCATAGCGGCAACGGAGGAACTGGTAAAAATGATAGCCGGTTTTTACCGATTCTTATCTAATAAATGGATCCATAATTTAACAAGGCAGACCGAAACTGCCTGAAATTTTCAAGGTGAGATCATGAAAAGAGAAACAATAGCATATGAAAGAATATTATACTACATGGGAAAAGCATCCCTGATGTACTTTGCCTTCCGGGTAAAAGTAAAGGGCACCATCTCTAAACAAGAGCTGGCGAAAGCTCTACTAAAAGTACAGCGAAAACATCCGCTGGCCGGAGTAAGAGTTATAATGACCGAAGACAAAAAACAATTTATCACCACCGAAAATGTGCCCGAAATACCCCTGCAGCAATTTGACGGAAACAAGATTAGCTGGGAGACCATTGCGGAAGAAGAACTCTTCAGGTCCTTTGATATTTTTAAAGGTCCCATGATCAGGGTTTTTTTGATACAAAGAAAAAATATTTCCGACATTGTAGTTATTTTTCATCATGCAGTGAGTGACGGACTGGCAGCAGTTGTTTTTCTGCACCATCTGTTTTTATTTCTGGCAAATCCCCGATTGCCCGTAAATCCATACAAAGAGGCTCCTATATTCACCAGATTAATCAAAAAAGACATTCTTAAAATGATAAAGAAAAAAGAGATGCCGGAATGGTTAAAAAGTAAAAATGAGGTGGAATTAAAACCCCGGAAAGAAGTGCCTCTCCCCAAATCTCATTATGTAATTAAAAACTGGTCCTTTACGGAGAATGATGTCAAAAAAATAATAACACTGGCAAAAGAAAACGGTACTTCAGTTCACGGTATACTTGGTGCCGTATTCTTAAAATCCTTTGCCTTGGAATTCGGCCCAAAAGGTAGTTTCCAGCGGACTCTGCAGAGTCCGGTAAGTTTCAGACCTTTTCTGGTGGATGAAGCAAAAGAATATTTTGGACTGTTTAACGGTATTCTAAAGGTGAATATCGATTGTTCTCCGGAGAGAACCATTGCCCAAATAGCAGCAGATATATATACCGGATTAAAAAAGCAACTGGACGATTATGATCCTCTGATTGGTTATTATTTTTTCAATGAATATTTTCTGGAGGGAATAAAAGATCCCGAATTATTTTTCGCCAACCAGATGGACCAACCCATGGATTATGACTTCTCTCTTTCCAACCTGGGAATAATTCCGATGCAGAAAGAATACGGCAGATATGAGATCGAAAAGGTTTACGGCCCTATTTTCAGTGCCATAAGAGAAGAGAGAGTAATAAGTGTAAACACCCATCAGGGAAGGATGTTTTTTACCTTTATTTATGATAGAAAATGTTTCAATCATACCACCGCAAATAATATAATACAGAGGGCACAAAAAATGTTCGACGATATCATTAAATAAAGGGACTGGTATAAATAATGGAACCAATGTGAATAAGAAAACCGATGTAAATAAGGAAATTCACTTATTTAATGGCTATATATAATAATATAACCCCACATAACCGTTTAAGCGGAAGTTTATATGGAAGCGAAAAATTCCAGTAGATGTCTGGCTGTTTTGAGCGGCTGGTCAACATGAACTATATGGCTTGAATCCTCCAGATACTCTACGGTGCAGTTACTTATTTTTTCTTTTAAATAATTTGCTTTTTCCTCGGTTATAAAACCCTCAAGATCGGGGTTACCTCTCAGCACCAATACGGGACAGGTTATTTTGGAAAGTATTTCTTCCAGATCAAATCCCTCAAATATGGTTTTATTCAGCACGATTTCAATAGTTTTTTTATCCAGTTGAATAAGATCTGCTGCTCTTTTTTTTGCCAGAGTTCCGGTTTCCTTAATATTTTTACTAACGGAATCCACATCTCTATATAGGGTGCATACTTTTAAACAGTTAGTGAAATATTTGCGAAACTCCCCATCATCCAGCTTATCCCCAAAAATAAAAGGATCGATAAGACTCAAACCCTTACACCTTTCGGGATATTTGGCGGCAATACACAGTGAAATTGTTGCTCCCAACGAATGCCCTATGAAAAATACCGGTTCATTGAATAAATTGATTAAAAAAGATTCTATATCGTAAACATAATCTATAATCCTATAACTTTCGGCTCTGTATGATTTTCCGTGCCCTCTTAAATCAGGAGCATAAATAGCATAATAAGGATAAAGAAACGGAATCAGCGGCAGATATGACTGCCAGCGGTCACTTAATCCGTGTAAAAGAATAACCGGAGGTCCGCCATCCACAGTTCTGACATAATGCAGTTTTACATTGTTGTAATCGAATTGATTTTCCTTAAGCATTTACTCCGTCTCCTCAAAACATTGAATTTGTTTTTATTCATATTTTTTCTGCATATCTTTATTATAATTTATTTAATTATTCTTTAATTATCTTTTATAAAGTATATAATATATAGAAATATAAATCTTAATAACCGTAAAAAATGTTTAATATAATCCCACCAGAAATAGGAAATATTATAACAGAAATTTTAAAACTTTTACCTTTCTTTATTCCTATAATTTTAATCGAGTACGGCCTTATGATTTATGCCCTGGTACTGGCCGTTAAAAATGAAGTTGTCCATCTTCCAAAATGGGGCTGGATCCTGATTATTGTCCTGGTTAATATTATCGGGCCCATTATTTTTCTGGTAATAGGCAGAAAGAAAGAAACAGCAAATGATTGAAGTTATTGGTTTAAAGAAAAACTACGGCCGCCTGGAAGCACTAAAATCCATAAGTTTCAAAGTAGAGAAAGGTTCGGTATTCGGATTTATCGGCAGAAATGGCGCCGGAAAAACCACCACCATGAATATCTTAACTGGATTGATTAGATTTGACGACGGTAAAATATTCATTAAAGGAAAGGATTTTCTTAAGAATAAGGGCGAACTGGCCAATTCGATCGGATATTTACCGGAAACTCCTTCATTTTACGAATATATGAACTCCTATGAATACCTGAATTTCATAGGTGAGATTATAGGATGCGATACAAAGAAACTTAAAACAACCGTCAGTGAACTACTGGAAATGGCTAAATTAACCAAACCGGGAAAAAGACGTATCGTAGGATATTCAAGAGGTATGAGGCAAAGGCTGGCGCTGGCAGTAGCTTTTATGGGCAATCCTGAAATCCTTTTTCTTGACGAACCCGCCTCCGCTCTCGACCCCCAGGGAAGAGTGGAAATGCTGGAACTTATCGAAGAGCTGAAGGATGAAAAAATTACTATTTTTCTGTCCACCCATATTTTAAATGATGCGGAAAGGGTATGCGACCAGATATGTATTATAGAAGAAGGCAGGATACTTTTGACTGAAAAATTGTCCCGCCTGTATAAGACATATATACAGCCTATTTTCGATATCGAGTTTGAAGAAGATCCGGGAAGTAAGATTGAACCATTGAGAAAATTAAACTGGATCGAGAATATTAAAACAGATAGGCATAGAGTAAGTATTTACGTTAAAGATATTGATTTTGCCAAAAAAGAAATCCTAAAGGAGATTGCCAAACTTGATACCGGCATTATAAGCTACCAGATAAGAAAAAGCACACTGGAAGATATCTTTATGAGAATAGTTGGTAAAAATGAAGTCGTTTAAAGCTTATTTCAAAAAAGAAACACTGGAAGCGGTAAGGACCAATAGATATCTGATTATATTTATAGGTACCGTTTTCTGGGCTCTGGTGAACCCTCTGACTCTAAAACTCTTACCCCTGCTTTTAAAAAATTACCTGCCTGCGAATTTGGCCGGCATACTTTCTACTTTTGACCGTGATTATGCATTTCAGTCTTTTTTAAATGATTTATTTCAGGTCAGTACCATTTTTATCGTATTTTCCCTGATGGGGCTGATTGCCGGTGAAGTCCGTACCAAAAAATTAATTTTTCCCTATTCCAGAGGTGTAAATCCTTCCGGTATGGTACTGGCAAAATATATGCATTATATGGTTACCATTTCCTTTTTTATGATTATTAGCTTCCTGACAAATTATCTTTATGTTAACAGTCTTTTTACCGGAGGGATATTGTCTATAGTAATCGCCCTCAAATCATTGCTTTTATACCTCCTTTACTATTCCCTGCTGCTTTCCATACTCTTATATTTCAGCAGCCTGTTTAAAAGAAGCCTGATAACCGGAATTACAACCCTTATCCTGGCCTATACCCTGAGTATCTTTAACCAATTTGAGACCATAAGAGCATACTTCCCCAATTACCTGCTTTTGAAGGCAGCAGATATTTCCAATGTTTTTGATAGTTCCCTTATTCCCACTATTATTATCTCATCCGGCATAATCATACTTTTAATATACCTTTCCACTGCCCGCATGAAAAAAATAGATATCGCCTGATATCGACCCAATCCTGCTGAACCACCCCTTAATTACCCCTAAAAATTTATCCATAAAATGCTTTAAAAGTAAGAGAGAAAATTTGTTGGACAATTAAAAGTCTGCCCTGATATACTTGATTTAAAATTAAATAGCCTTGAAAGGCTGCAAAAGAGCAAATAAAAGATAGGTTAATAAAATGAATGAAGAAAAAGAAAAAGCAGATGAGAAGAAATTCTGGATCAAAATGAACACTGTGGCCTGGGTTATTACTCTGGTGGTAAGTTTTTTTGTTTTTTTCCCTGCCCTAGTACTACTGCTGATATTGTGGGCAATCGGTAAAATTCAGGTTAAAGATTAACTCTGCTGTTCGGATAAACTTTATTATTTCGAGTATCCGATGGGGACCACATAAAGAGGTATATAATCCGAAGGCAGGCTTAAAAGATTCTGAATATAGCTGTCATCAAAAGCACCCACCGAGACTGCTCCCAGACCAAGTGCCGTTGCCTGAAGCAATATATTCTGGCAGCAGTGGCCTGCTTCCATATGTACATACATCACACCCCTGTCACTGTATTTGGAAGTAGTTCTCTGGTAAACCGCGGTAATTATTATATCCACTGGAGCCTCTGCCACGGATCTCTGGTTCAGAACACCCGGCAGCATATCCGCTCTTAAATCATCAGAACTTAACTTTAAAATTTTATGGCCATCGGGAACATATTGGAATAATCCGTCACTATTTAACAAAAATATTTCAAGAGGGTAAAGGGCACCGGCAGAGGGAGCTGTTCTGTAGCCGGTAGATTCCTGAGTGATTCCCTGAGCAGCCCACAGGATCTGGGATATCTGGTTCAAATCCAGTTCTTGGGAAGAAAAACTTCTTACCGACCTTCTCTTGCTTAAAGCTTCTTCCAGAGAAACATTGCTCTCCAGCCGGGGAGGAGGAAGTATTATTTCTTCATCATTCATATCATATGCTATTTTATCATCTTCTTTCCCGGAATTATCGGCCAGATTTTCTTCCGAACCGGATGCAGCCCGGGGATTAGTGCCCTTTTCTCCGGCACAGGATAAAGATAAAGAAGATACAAGGGTTAAAAATAAAAAAATAATCGATATTTTTAAAATTATAGTCTTAAATGAATTATTGTTCATATCTTTGCCGCTGATATTTCTATCTTAAATAAATTATATCTTAATTGATATAAAATAAAACAGAGTAATTTTACCTGCCAGAGCCAACTAGACAAATTTCCCTTAAAATAATACAATACAACCACTATCTGTTTACTTATCACAGAAGGAAATTTTATATACCAAATTTTTGGTAAGCTAATTGTTTTTTTAAATATATTCTAAAATAGATTCTTGGAATAATATCATCAATTTACGGAAGTTTTAACTATACAACAATAAATTTTTTTAATAAATAAGGAAGGTATGGAATTTATCAGAAATATAGGACTGATAGCAATCAGTTATTTTATAGGAGCAATACCCTTTTGCAATATTATTGCCAGAATCCACAGCAACAAGGATTTAAGGGAAATCGGAGACAAAAACCCCGGCGGATGGAATCTGGTATTTAATATATCCAAATACTGGGGAGTTCTGGGAATAATACTTGATCTATTAAAAGGTTTTCTGCCCTACTTTTTGATTTTAAGATTTACCGGTGCTGAATTTGTAGCCATACTTGCCGGATGTGCCGCAGTAGCCGGTCATAATTATTCTCCCTATTTAAAATTTTCAGGCGGCAAGGGAGTAGCAGCTACCATAGGTTTCTTTCTGGCCGTCAGTCCGTTTACTATTATAGCCTTTGGAATAGGTATGCTTATATCATTATTTTTAATAAGGAATATGATCTGGTCAGTAGTTTCGTCAATCGCTTTTTCCAGTGTTTTTTTATGGCTCTTTAAGAACTCTTCGCTCTATCTGATTATGGGAGGTTTACTTCTAATAATCATTATACCTAAATATATCAACCGTTCCATAACCATCGGCTGTAATTTCAAATTCAGAAAAGAAAAAACTTTAAAAGATTTGTTTACTCCAAAGATTAGATAATCATTTGTAGTTGTCATTCACCAGAGTCAGTCTTCTTTCTTTCCTGACATCATATATTCTACCTTTCCAGTCTATGCCCACTCCTATTATGGTGCTGAAGACCGAATTTATGGCAATCAATATCAAATATATCACGGCAACCGGATGCAGTAGTATATCCACAGCCCTGCACTTGAATCTTATAGAAAGAATTATTTTGGTAATTAAAATAATGGCTATCTGCAGGATTATAAGTTCCGTTATCACTATCGGCCAGTCAAAAAGTATCCCCAGGGGAAGCATTAAAAAGGGAAACAAAAATACGGCAGATACCAGAACAATGGCAATGGATATCATATAAATCTTATAATCAAAAACAGCAAATAAAACTTTCGAATATCCCTTGACTACTTCCCTGAAATTTCTATACATCCGGCAATATACATTATTACGTCCATCAAAAATCATAAATTTATATCCGCATCTTTTTACCAGCTTGGATATTTTAATATCCTCCAGTATCTCCCCTTTCACCGATTTATGCCCGCCGATTTTTTTATAAACTTCTCTCTTAAAGAGCATAAATTGTCCTATGGCAACACAAAACAGCGCATTTTTTGCTTTCCTTATAAGATAAATGGGCATAAGGCACAGGATTATATAATTTCCGAAAGGAACCATCATCCTCTCATGCATGGTAACCATTATCTGTTTGGAAAATATCGAGAGCGCACCCAGCCCGTATCTTAAAAGACAGGCCACCGCACCGGATATGGAATTGGGAAAGTGGAGGGTATCGGCATCGGTAAATATAAGGTAATCCCCCCGGGCCTGTTTTGACAGCTGATGGCAGGCGTAGGATTTGCCGCCCCATCCTTCTTTCAGAGTTTCCCCTTTATATAATTTAATCCTTCCATCTTTTTCCGAAAGTTCCTTTACTATCTTTGAGGTATTATCGGTGGAGCCGTCATCCAGTACCAATATTTCAATATTGTCGTAATCCTGTTTGGTGAGGGATATTATACATCTCTTTATATTCTCTTCTTCGTTTCTGGCCGGTATAAGTATGGATATAAGAGGATTTTTATCAATAAAATACTGCGGCAATTTAAATCTGGAGGAGTCTTTGAACAGAATATTATTCACCAGAAAATTAAGCAGTATAAACAGAAGAACTGCGGTAATCGCATATTGATATAATAAAAATATATCCATATTTTTAATTTAAATAAGTAATGCAGTTTCCAATTATATCACAATTTATAATACAATTATGAAACCATTTTTATTAAGGTTCTGGCATTCTGAATGGCGTAAGCCTGCGCATCGTTATTGAAGTAGACGTAATTTTCAATATTTTTATTCAAATTCTTTTTAATCAGAGCGGCAACTGTTTTAAGTTCCTCTCTGGAATAGCAGGAGCTATAGAGACTCTGTGACCCATGCATTCTTATGTAGCATAAATTTGAGGTAAATTTTTCTGCGTAGGGAAATCGGGGAGAAGATGAGATCACCACAGCACACTTGAAATCTTCAAGCAATGAATATATTTCCTGGGTAAACCAGCTTTCATTTCTGAATTCGAATGCGAACTTATAATTTTTGGGAAGTATCTTTAAGAAATTCTTGAGCACTGCCTTATCTTTTTTTAAATTAGGAGGCAGTTGAAAAAGAAATGGCCCTGATTTTTCTCTCAGACCTTCTGCGGCTTTAAAAAGGCGGCTGACTGCCTCCCGGCAATCAATTAATCTTTTTATATGAGTTATATATCTTGAGGCTTTAACCGAAAAAACAAAACTTTTCCCTGTTTTTTTATTCCAGTTAACAAAAGTCTGGAATTTGGGCAGATGATAGAAACTGCTATTTATTTCCACGGTATCGAACTCTTTGGAGTAATAACTTAACCACTGGTCCTTCTTCATTTCTTCGGGATAAAATTTCCCGGACCAGTGATTGTAACTCCATCCGGAAGTACCTATATGGATTAAAGAATTAATCATTTTAGGTTAAAAAATAAAAATCTGATTAAACTTGCTATCTAATAATAGATTAAATCATGAGAAATTAATACCCGGAGAAACCGATACCTAAAAAAATCAATAGGCGTATAACTTCCCGTAGGGACGGTGGGAATAAGGAATCAATTTTATAAAGCTGCCGGCCGATACTTTCACCCGGCCGGAGCCGAATAAATTATAATAATTTTTAAGATATTTATTTAAAATACTTATATCATCACTGTCCAGTTTAACTTTTTTTACTTCCTTACCCAGCTTATAATCCTCCACGTTTCCCCTTATGTATATTTTTCCTCCGTGCATTCCGGTTCCGGTATAATTTCCCACAATATCCCCGTCTCCGGCAAGGGGAAAGGTCGTTTTTTCATTTTTATAGAGACCCAGAAGGATAATAATACCGCCTGCCATATATTCCCCCAGAAAATTTCCGGCACTTCCGCCAATTACTATTACCGGTATTTTTTCCAGATAGGACTTCATATGGATGCCACCCCTGAATCCGATATTCTTTTCCACATATATTTCTCCACCTCTCATGGAATAACCAAGAATATCTCCGGCATCTCCATGTATTATAATTCTGCCCGAATTCATGGTATTTCCAATACCGTCCTGCCCGTTGCCGAAAACCTCGATTACCGGGCCATCCATAAAAGCTCCAAGGTCATTTCCGGGTGTTCCGTATATATTTATGGAGGCATTACCCCGAAGGCCGTCACCTATGTATCTCTGACCCAGTACATTTTTTATAATGACTTCTTTATTATTATCTTTATGGTCTATATTAGGACGGCCATTATTTAAAAATTTTTTTATCTTTAGATTCAATTCTCTATATTCCAGCCCTTCGGCATCAATGGAAAGCCTCATACTTCTATCCCCTCTCCCACAACCAGGTGTTTTTTATAATCAGCGGGCAGGTTAATTATTCCGAAATCCTCCCGGGATATATTATCCTTTACACTGCCAATATCTACCCCGTTTTTTATAAGCCCGGCATAAATTCCGGCCCTTTCTATATTTCCAACCATTATTAATCCTATTATTCTGTTATCCCTTATTACCACTTTTTTATACCTCTCACTTTCCGGATTAAAATCCTTAAGTATCTCGATGCCTTTTTCTTTTTCCTCTGTCACACCGGTAAGCCCCATGGATATGGTGGGAACCTGCAATATCTCAACCGAATTCATAAAAAATCCTCCACTGTACTTTTCGTTTCCTCCGGCCATATTAATTCCGGCTACCGAGCCCTGCCTCACCGCCAGGGGCCATATAGCAATATTTCGGCTCTCCTTGAGCAGTATATCCTGAGCCTCTACCACATCTCCGGCAGCATATATATCTACCGCAGAAGTACGCATATAATTATCTACTACGATTCCTCTCCTGGTTTTAAGTTTATTATCCTTAATAAAACCAGTGTCCGGGATAACCCCAATGGCTATTATAAGCAGCCTGCATTCCATTTCCTTTCCGTCTTTTAACCTGTACCCGGAAACCTTTCCGTCGGTAATATAAATCTCTTCAATGGTATTATTCTTATAAATACTGCTGCCCCTGTCCGTTATCTTTTTTTCGATAATACTGGAAGCCTGCCGGTCGAAGGTTGCCGCCAGTATCCTGTCAGCAAGCTCGATTATATCGATACTCATACCCATTGATAGAAATGCTTCAGCCGATTTTAATCCTATAAGTCCTCCGCCAAGTATGGAGGCCTTTTTTATCTTATTTTTCTCAATAAAATCCTTAATCTTTAGGACATCCTCCAGGGTAGCCAGGGTAAAGATCCCTTCGATATCCCTATAATTTTCTTTATTTACGGAAGCTAAAAAACCGCCCTTTTTATCCTGACAGCCGCTGCCGGTATGGGGACAGGAAGCCTTAATTTCCGGAATTATCGGCCTGCCGCCGCTGGCAATAAGTAGTTTTTTAAATTTATATCTTCCGCCTTTATCGGTAATCAACAACTTTTTACCAGTATCAACCGATGTTACCCTGGTATTCAAACGTACATCCAGGTCATTATCCCGGTAAAATTTTTCATTTTTAAAATAAATTTTATCCAAACTGACCATACCCTCCAGCAGATAAGTTATCAGGGGTTTGGAATAATTACGGTAACCTTCCTCGGTCAGTACCATAATTTTTCCTGTCTTATCCAACTCTCTTATACTTTCGGCAGCAGCAAGACCGGCCGCCGAATTACCGATAATAATGTAATCTAGCAGTTGGTCAGTTTTTTTTAGGTTACTTTTGCTTGCCATTATTAATTTTCACCCGATCTCTTTTTTCCTGGTCTTCTTCAATAAATTTTAAAGCTTCGTTGGGGCAATTTTTAACACATTCAGGTATATCCTCATCTACACACAGGTCACACTTAGAGGCTACTTTTTTGCCGGAAATATCTCTCTTGATAACCCCGTAGGGACAAACCATAATACAGCTCCAGCATCCCACACATTTATCCTCATCACAGATTACCACACCGGTATTCTTATTTTTCTGCATGGCTCCTGATATACATGCTTCCACACAGGGAGCATCGGCACAGTGCCTGCACTGTATGGCAAATGAATTATATCCGATTTCTTCCACCAGCACTCTGGGCAGCATGTCCGCCTTCTCTTCTTTAAATGCCTTTATAATTTTTTTACTTTTAGAATGCTTTACCTGACAGTATATTTCACACAACCTGCATCCTATACAATATTCTTCCCGAATAAATATTCTTTTCATTTATCTATCACCAGGCCTCTCCAGCATGTTTTATTCCAAGAACTGTCAGCTCTCTGTCATTTAAACCTACCCCTCTTAAATGTTCCCTGTTTCCCTTAAGGCTTTCAATGGCATTGATACCGGCACCACCCAGCATCTCCTTTATTTCCAGAGACCATCCCCGAAGAAGATTTAGAAGTCTTCTTGTTCCTATCTCCGGATTCAGCCTTTTGGTAAGGTAAGGATCCTGGGTGGCAATCCCCCAGTTACACTTACCGGTATAGCATTTCTGGCACAGATGACATCCCATGGCAATCAGCGCCGCCGTCGCTATGTACACTGCATCGGCACCCAACGCTATTGCTTTGATTACATCCGCACTGGACCGTATGCTTCCGGCAGCGATTATGGAAGCCTTATGCCTTATTCCCTCTTCTCTCAATCTCTCGTCAACGGAGGCAATAGCAAGCTCTATGGGTATACCCACGTTATCCCTTATAATCTGAGGAGCCGCTCCGGTGCCCCCTCTCAGCCCGTCTATACTTACAAAATCAGCCCCTGCCCTTACAATACCGCTGGCAATGGGGGCAATGTTATGAACTGCCGATACCTTTACTCCCACTGGTTTGGACCAATCGGTGGCTTCCTTCAAGGCATAAATCAACTGGGCAAGGTCCTCTATGGAATAGATGTCATGATGGGGAGCCGGAGATATGGCATCCGTTCCTTCCGGAATCATTCTGGTATCCGATATATCCCTGGTTACTTTTTCTCCTGGAAGATGGCCTCCGATCCCGGGCTTTGCACCCTGGCCTATCTTAATTTCCACAGCCGAACCCTTGTCCAGATAATCCACATTCACTCCATATCTTCCGGAAGCAACCTGGACAATGGTGTTTTTGGCATATTTATAGAGGTCTTTATGCAAGCCTCCTTCACCGGTATTGTAATAGGTGCCGAATTCAGAGGCAGCGGCAGCAAGGGATTTGCAGGCATTAAGACTGATAGAACCATATGACATAGCCGAAAACATAATAGGGGTTGAAAGTTCCAGCTGTGGGAATAACTTTGTCTTTAGCTTTACCCCTCTGTTTTTGGAACCTTTGTTTATTTCAAATTTAAGATTATCGGGTTTTCTTCCTATAAATGTCTTTATCTCCATAGGCTCCCTTAAAGGGTCAATGGAAGGATTGGTAACCTGTGAAGCATTGAAGAGAAGCCGGTCCCAGTATACCGTATATGGTTTATCGCTTCCCATTCCGGTAAGGATTACCCCACCGGAATCAGCCTGCTTATATATATTTCTTAAATGATCTCCTGTCCAGTTATAATTGGGCTTGAACTGAGACCGGCTTTCCTTAATTTTTAAGGCACCGGTCGGGCAGAGGCTCTCGCAGCGGTGACAGCCCACACACTTCATGCTGTCACTATATACGGTATCCTCGTCACTATCATATTCATGTACATCATTGGAACACTGCCTTACACATACCTGACAGGATATGCATTTATTTTCATCTCTTTCTATTTCAAATTCAGATTGATTTAATTTCAAAGCCATTTTCAATCACCTAAAATTTTAATTTATAAGGCTGCTCCAGCTTTCCAGCTTTTCGTTCTCTTTCCGGTATTCTTTGTTTTTTCCACCGCTATTTTTTTCTTTTTTGCCGATTTTACCCACTACCGGTTCACCGCCGTCCGGCTGCCATACCCTATCGGGAGATGAGCATACTTTTCTGATGGCAGCTTCTTCACTGGAAACAAAAAGGTAACCATCTTTCCTGGCTGCAGTCAGGGGCCTCAGTTTTATTCTGTCATTTAAAGCATACATATAACCACTGTTTCCCACTATGATACTGAAAGGGCCGTTAAGCAATGCATTTCCATATAATATTCTTAAAGCCTCCAGCGACTGCCTTATACCGGTGGGCATTCTCTCAATCTCTTCCCATAATGGAGAAGCCAGAATCAAATGAACCATTTCCAGGTCGATTTTTTGCTTGCGCACTATAAGATCAAGCAAATAAGTAATAACTTCGGTATCAGTGGAAAGAGTACACTGGTAACCAAAACCGCTCACAAACCTTTTATTGGTTCCATATGATGAAATTTCCCCGTTATGCACCACAGACCAGTTAAGAAGTCCAAAGGGATGCGCCCCTCCCCACCATCCTACACTGTTGGTGGGAAACCGGCCGTGTGAGGTCCACAGGTAACCTTTGTATTCATCCAGTTTAAAAAACCATCCAATATCTTCCGGAAATCCCACTCCCTTAAAAATCCCCATATTCTTACCGCTGGAAATTATATAGGCTCCGCCGATATCCCTGTTTATGTGCATAACAAAATCAACAATGCTGTCCTCTTCCGTTTTACCGGCAGCCTTACTTACTGCCGCAGAACCGGTTTTATTTTTTCCGTAAATCATAAAATTATCTTTGGGTTTCAAAAAGTACCGGTATGCCAAAGGCGGATTTACAATCCCGGATACCTTTCTGGTAGGTATCTCTTCACCCAGCAGTACCTTAAAGTTTGCCGCTATTTCGCTTTCGGTCTTTTTCTTAGCTTTCTTATCATCATAAAAGATATGGAATGCCCAGTCCCGCTCGAACTGAGGATAAATACCATAAGCAGCAAATCCTCCGCCCAGACCATTGGATCTCTCGCGCATAACCGAAATTCCGCTCATCACCTTTTCACCGCTGAATCTTACTCCGGCTTCATTTATAATTCCAAATACGGCACAGCCGGATGGAATCCTGAACCGTGAAAAATATTCTTTTGTATTCTTTCTAATTCCATTCATTTCGTAAAATCCATTCATTTATTTAAACCTCATCTTTTTTTCAAATACAGCTAATTTTCTCTAAAAATAAAACCTCCTTAAAACATCCCCGTTTTAAGAAGGCTTCCTCACCTATAACTTCCGTTTCCACTTCCACATGCAAAACAGAAGTTTATTTAATTTTCTAGTGAGAATAATACCAATATATTGGTATTTGTCAAATATTTTTTTGCTCGACTGTTACTTATATAACGTTTTCATTTCTTCCAGCGTCATGGGACTGTAATCACCCGCATGTCCGGCAGTTCCAAAATCAATCATTTTACCCTTAACTGTCTCGTAAACCGCTTCCCTGGCCGCCCCAAAATAGGATCTGGGGTCGAAAGCATCAAGATGTTCACTAAGATATTTTCTTATGGCACCGGTCATAGCCAGTCTACCGTCGGTATCCACATTTATTTTCCTTATTCCCCTCTTTATAGCTTCTTTAATGCTTTCCATGGGAACTCCCATGGTCTTTTCCAACTTACCCCCGTACTTGTTTATAACTTCAATCAGCTCCTGGGGTACCGAGGATGAGCCGTGCATAACCAGCGGAAATCCGGGGATTCTTTTCTGTACCTCATTTATTATATCCATAGCCAGGGTTGGTTTGGCCTTAAATTTATAGGCACCATGGCTGGTTCCTATAGCCAGGGCCAGGGCATCGACACCGGTAAGTTTTACGAACCTTGCTGCCTCATCGGGATCGGTCAGCATAACTTTGCCTGAACCTACGCCGTCTTCTATACCTCCCAGGGTTCCCAGTTCACCCTCAACGGATACTCCGAATTTATGGGAATATTCAACCACTTCCCTGGTTACCGAAACATTTTCATCGAAAGTAGTGGGAGTTTTGGAATCCTCTTTGAGAGAGCCGTCTATCATAACCGAGGTAAAACCCAGCTCAATTGCCTGCCTGCAGGTATCCAGGCTGTTTCCGTGATCAAGGTGCAGCACTATGGGTATATCAGGATTATCCTCCACTGCGGCTGCAGCCAGGTATTTTATATAAGCCATGTTGGTATATTTCAAAGCTCCCCTGCTGGCCTGAATAATTACCGGTGATCTGGTCTCGCTGGCGGCCTTCATTATGCCCTGAATTTGCTCCATGTTATTGACATTATAGGCCCCCACTCCATAATCACCTTTTACGGCTTCATCCAAAACTTGTTTCATTGGTACTAACGGCATCGGTCCTCCTTATAATTTTCTTTTATTGTTTATATATATAAAATTTAACTTTATCCGGCTTCATATTCTGGTAAAATTTTAATAATTATACCATTAAAAAATTTATTTTCTATAAGATTATTTTTGATTTTTGAGATCAAATTAAAACAGTAAGTGGCGGCTTATACGCCTTTCATTTCGTAGGATAGAATTATAGCTTCAGCTACTTCCCGCATGGATTTACGGTTATTCATGGCAAATTTCTGAATCTTTCTAAAAGCATCTTCTTCATCAAGATTCTGTTCCTTCATAAGTATTCCCTTCGCCCGCTCTACTGCTTTCCTGGTTTCAAGTTCCTCTCTTATTACTTTAGTTTCCACTACCAGACGATAGTTCTCGATTACTATGGCAGCTTGATCGGCTACTGTTTTTAGGATATTTACTTCGTAATCGCTGAATCGGTGCAGTTCGGAAGTATATATGGTAAGCACCCCGATTACTTTTCCTTTTACATGAAGAGGTACACACAGGAGTGAAATCAATCCTTCCTGTCGGGCTATTTCCTGATACTTATAATACTTATCCTCCAGTATATTGTATACAGCTATGGGTTTATTCTCCAGAGCCACTTTACCGGCAATGCCCTCACCAAGTTTTAAGGGATTTTTATTGATATATTCCTTACTCATACTCTGAGTGGCTTTTATTACCAGTTCTTTTCTCTTGGGGTCAAGGAGCATAAGCGAGCATATTTTGGATCCCATAACCTCAGCGGTAACGGTGACTATAAGTTTTAGAATGTCTTCAAGATACAAATCGGAGGTTACCGCTTCACTTATTTTAGATAAAGCTCCTATAATATCTTTTGCATTCTCAATCTTTTCATTTTTACTATTCTTATTATTCATATATTAAATACCTTATCTAAAACGCCGAAACTTGATAAAACTCACAAAATACAGAAACTTAAAGACTTATTATATTATATAGGAGTTGGAAAATTGAATAAAGGTTATATTGTTACTTTCCATATTGCCTCTCTCAATTCTTTCTACTATTTTAAACATGTTATTGAATTCCATACGAGCATATCCGTGGGTATTTACAAAAAGTTTCAATGCGGATAAAATCCAAAGATGTAATCAGGCTAATGCACGGCGCATTCGTCTAGTGGTTAGGACGTAGCCCTCTCACGGCTAAAACAGGGGTTCGAGTCCCCTATGCGCTACCATAACATTATATTTTCATTTCGAGAATTTATATATTGCATTTTTAATTAATAGTAATTTGTAATATTATTTATATATGTTAGGGTATACAAAGTTTAGTTTTTGTATTAAAGATTTTTTTGTTTACCTGAATATAGATTAAATAAATATAAAAAAATTCAGTATTTTGCTTACTTCCTAAAGAAGGAGTAGAAAAAAATAATAGGCATATTTACTATTTAGGTATCGAAGGATGTGTTAATTTTGTGCGGAATAGCTGGAATCTGGGGAGAACCGGATAAATTAGTATTAAATTCTATGTTGGAAGAGATTACTCATAGAGGACCTGACGGACAGGGAAAAATAATTCAAGATGAATATGCTCTGGGTCATAACAGGCTATCTATAATTGATGTAGATGGCGGAGCCCAACCTATGACAAACGAAGACAAGTCACTAAGTTTAATATTTAATGGAGAAATTTACAACTACGGCAAGATTAAAAAGGACTTAAGTGGCCATGAATTTAAAACTGATTCTGATTCAGAGGTGATACTACACCTATTTGAGGATGAAGGTAAAGAAATAGTTAAAAGACTCGATGGAATGTTTGCTTTTGCAATATGCAGTAATAAAGATGTATTTATTGCTCGTGACCCCCTTGGAATAAAACCATTGTATTATGGTTATGATAATGACAACTTTTACTTTTCTTCTGAAATAAAATCTTTAATTAAGGCAACAAACAATATAAATGAGTTTCCACCGGGACATTATTACACTAATTCACAAGGTTTTAAAAAATATTATGACCTACCCACTATCCCAGATAGGTTTTCTAAAAATATAGAAAAAATCATAAATAGTATAAGAGAAAAATTAGAACATGCTGTTGTAAAAAGACTTATGTCAGATGTCCCTTTGGGAGTATTTTTAAGTGGAGGCTTAGATAGTAGTCTTATCTCCTCAATAGTAAGGAAAAATACCGAAGGCACACTCCATTCCTTTGCTGTAGGTACTTCACAAAGTGCAGATATTTCACATTCAGAAGAAATCTCAAAATATATAGGAACAAAGCACCATACTTTTAAATATGATACAAAAGAGGTTTTAAAAGTGCTCCCAGAGGTCATATATTATCTGGAATCATTTGACCCTGCGCTTGTTAGAAGTGCTATACCGACTTATTTTGTATCAAAACTTGCCCAGGAGCATGTAAAGGTAGTACTTTCCGGGGAAGGTGCGGATGAATTGTTTGGGGGTTACCATTACCTAAAGGAGATTGGTAATACTAAAGAAGAATTATATAGGGAACTTAAAAATATTACTGGTAGTCTTCATAATACAAATCTACAACGAGCTGATAGGATAACGATGGCAAATTCTATTGAGGGAAGAGTACCTTTTTTAGATATAAAATTAATTGAAGAAGCTTCAAAAATCTCTCCTAAATTAAAATTATTCTTTGAAAAATCTGATGGTAATTTAATTGAGAAATGGATATTAAGAAAAGTATCGGAAACTTATCTTCCTTATAACTTTGCGTGGAGGAAAAAAGAAAAATTCTCAGTGGGTAGCGGGACTGCTGAAATACTTGAAAATTATGCAGAAGAAGTCATAACAGATAATGAATTCAGTAAAAGAAACTTAATTTCTGATATAGATATTAAATCAAAAGAAGAGTTACTATATTACAAGATATTTAAGCAATTTTACAGATCGTCAAATATATTAAAGACAGTTGGTAAAAGCAGGAGCCTAAATCCTGGAGTTGTTTATAATTAGATACTTTTATTAATAATAAATATAAACTTTCATTTCAAAAGTTCCTGCTATTGCACGCTTCGATCTACCAATTTTCACTAAATCGATTCTTAATAAAAATTATATAAATGGTAATTTTTATACTACTTTTTACATTAAATTGATATATTGATAAAGTGGATTATAAACAATTTTAAGAAGGATTAATTATATGAAAGGTATTATTTTAGCTGGTGGTGCTGGAACAAGATTACACCCTATAACAAAATCAGTTGGGAAAGCACTTCTGCCTGTATATGATAAACCTATGATATATTATCCCCTATCAACTTTAATGTTAGCTGGTATTCAAGAAGTTTTAATAATTTCAACACCCAGAGATCTCCCAAGAATAGAGGAACTCCTGGGGGATGGCTCTAAACTTGGAATGAATTTTTATTATAAAGTACAAGACAAACCTGAAGGAATAGCCCAGGTATTTATCTTGGGAGAAGAATTTATTGGTAATGATAAAGTATCCCTTGTTTTAGGTGATAATATTTTTTATGGTCATGGGCTTATGGAAATACTTATGAAAGCAGCTAGTTTTACTAAAGGTGGAGTTATTTTTGGTTATATGGTAAAAGACCCTCAAAGGTATGGTGTAGTAAGCTTTAATGAAAATAATGAAGTTTTGGATATTCAGGAAAAACCTAAAAATCCTAAATCAAACTATGCTGTACCTGGTCTATATTTTTACGATAATAATGTTGTAGAAATAGCAAAAAAATTGAAGCCTTCTGCCAGAGGAGAACTTGAGATTACGGATGTAAATATCTCTTATTTGAAAGAAAGCAACCTAAGGGTTGAGATTATGGGTAGAGGTTTTGCATGGCTGGATACCGGAACTTTTGATTCTTTATCTCAAGCATCAAATTTTGTTCAGACGATAGAAAAAAGACAGGGATTGAAAATTTCTTGCATAGAGGAGATAGCATATAGAAAGGGTTATATTTCTGCATCTCAATTACTTAAAATGGGAAATGAAATGTGTGCTAATTCTTATGGTGGGTATTTAATAGATCTTGTCAAAAAGGTTTAATAAAAACATCTAAATATCCATTTAATCAATATCTAACTGAAAGCAGGTATAATATATCTATCAAGAATCTTAAATGTTTGCACATTAGAAGTGTAATTACCGCCGGTAAAAACAGCTACTGTATTCAGTTCAGGTAATACCATGATATTCTGTCCTCCCCAGCCTCCGGCATAAAATATATTTATTTTTTTACCTGAATTAGAGAATTGATGTGTCCACCATGAATAGGAGTAGCCTCTTCTTCCCATGGTACCTTCATCAGGAGGTATTGGCCGTATAAAGTTATTAAACCAGCTATTGCCGGGCCCGGGATATGAAACGGAACTTTTTTCGACCCACTGGCCGGATATTATTTGCTCCCCGTTCCAGACTCCGTTATTTAGAAACGTAACACCGATTTTAATCATATCTCTGGGTGTAAGTTTTAAACCACTGGCAGCATCAATCATACCGTTTTCAAACCGGTTATACCAATCAAATGAATCAATCCCCAGTGGTTCAAATAAATATTTTGCAGAGAATTTGTCAATGTCCATTTTTGAGGCATTCTTAATGATTTCACTCAGAACATCCATTCCGCCGCCATTATAAGTGAAGCTGGTCCCGGGCTCATATATCAGCGGTCTTTCCAGAACAAAAGCTATAGGATCCTCACAAAACCACAAGCCAATGGCATCATTATCGGGACTGTTGTTAGGAGCACCCCACTCATCCCACTTTAGTCCCGATGACATGGTCAGCAGGTGTTCGATGGTAATTTGGTCTTTTCCGTCGGTATTGAAGCGTTGATATTCCGGTAGATAATCAAATATGGACTGATTGACACTCCTGATAAAACCTTTATCTACTGCAATCCCGATACAGGCTGAAGTGATACTTTTGGTTACGGATTGAAGACAATGCGGTTTGGAACTGCCCCAGGCTACAGCTATACCATGATAATCAGGGCCGTCCCATTTGTATTTGTGCCCGTAAAAATACTTTTCAAATACCAGCTTATTATCTTTAAATATAAGCATTGAATGTACTTCCCTGTATTTTCCCCTACTTATCTCATCCACACCCTTTTCAATTAATTCAGTATTAATACCCACATCATCTAAAGAGCCTACTTCAAGCCCATCATCAAGATTCTCGGGGGGCTGGTAGGTATATAGGCTGATAGGAGTCTGTTTACAACTGACAATTAATAATGAAAGAATTGAGATTAAAAGAAATACAATCAATAAAGTTTTTTTTAACATTGCTACTCCTCTAATTTTTTTTATTAAATAAGATTTAGTAGGATATTTGTTATTTTTTTAAAACGGTATATCTTTGAAACAATATAAGCGGGTATGAATTATTGTTTAATTATAAAAATTTTACATGAAAATTGCCATATTTTTTAACCTTAAAACCTTAATTTAGAAAATGCTATAAAAAATCCTTAAAAAACTATGCTTAATTTATAATTAACTGATTTAAAATGTAGCAGAGATGATTAATTATTTAACAATTGTAGTATTTCATAGACTTGGATGTTATTTCAGTATACAATAAAAATCAGTATCTTTTGTGAATCAGTCTAATGCCTAATTATTTGTAACCTACTTTATAAAAAAGAAACCAAATGATGTTTTTAAAACGAGCAGTCAGGAGAATACTCTTAGCGTTTTGGTACCAAATTATTCACTCTAAAAATTTGCCAGTGAGTTTCGATAATTTCGCAAATCTTGCCAGAGCATATGAACAACGTCTCAACGAGTTATATAAGATTTCCATATTACCAGACAAGACTCGACACAAACTCCTCACTCGACTAATAGGTACTCCACCGTCCGAGGCGTATTTTATTGTGCAGGCTCTGGCTCAGTGTAAAGATATCAATGGTGACGTTTGTGAATTTGGGGTAGCCGAAGGAGCAACCTCAGCCCTGATAGCTAATGAAATTTTACTCTCCGGCAATAAACTTCTTCATTTGTTTGATTCTTTCGAAGGGCTTCCGAAACCTTCGCAAAAGGATAGATTAAAGGATGATATCCTTTCGTTAGGCAGCATGGAAGCCTATGCTGGCACTATGTAGTGCCCAGAAGAAATGGTCCAAAGTCGTTTAAAGAAGATATCCTTTCCTTCGGAACGGTATGTTATTCATAAAGGATTCATAGAACAATTGATCCGCACAGATAAGAATCTTCCAGAAGAAGTGAGCTTTGCTTATGTGGATTTTGATTTTTACGAACCAACAAAGCTTACACTGGAATCCCTTGACAAAATAACCCCAAGGGGGGCAGTTATCATTGTAGATGATTATGACTTCTTCTCAACTGGTGTTAAAGTAGCTGTTGATGAGTGGATTGAAGAAAGTAACTCTGATGAGATAATCTATGAGTGCTTGATACCTAATGCCCGGTATGGTCATTTTGCTGTGTTGACAAAAAAAGCTAACAAGGCACTACGCCTGACCGATATTCCACTGCACTCCATAGCGGCAGGTAAGCTTGATCGCTAGACGCACAGCTATGGAGAGCAGTATGTTAAGAAAATTGTAAGTACAATGGATGATAGAAAATATAAAAATGAATGGGAAAAATTGGGACCAATAGAAATAAAAATGGTTCAAAAAGATGGAAAATGCATTCATGAATTAAATGATAAATTTTATTATAAAAACCCCTATTCCAGACCTGATAAAGTATGTACAGCTCTTTTGAATGTATTGGACCTATATACTTGGCGAGTAGCTTTAGCCTTTCCTTCATGGGAAAAGGACAATAGGAATGTTTACAGAATTCATTGCCCGTCTAAAAAAGGCACTGTCTGGGAAATAAAGAAAATTTAAAAAGACTTCTTATATTTTATTTCGCATATCTATACTAAAATCAAAAAAGCCCCAATGTCTGTAAATCGAGTGTGCTCTTTCATTTTCAGGACGTACATTAATATTGATAATCCTTATCCCTTTACTCTTAAACCATTTTCTTGCTTCTGCATACAACATGGAACTTATTTTCTTTCCCCTGTATTTCCCTCTTACATATAAATCATCAATTAGCCCAAACTCTTTATTCTGATATATTGGGATTTCTTTTTTTATTACCAGATTGCTAAAAGCAATAACTGTACCATTATCTTCAACCAGATGGACAGTATATTTTCTACCCTTAATAAGTTTTTTTACATATTCTTTCAACATATCTAAAGTATTGCTCTTAAAGACAGGGTAATTTTTAAGTTTAGGATTCTTTTTGTGAATAATCTCCTCATGGTCTCTAAAATATTCTTTAAACAGCTCTATTATAATATCAAAGTCTTTTAATTCAGCTTCTCTAATTTTTAACATATCTTTTCTCCTTTTTTTATATATATTGATTCATAGAAGTAAAAAAATCCCTACTGATTTTTTTACTTCATTCCAGGATTTTGTACCACTTTTTTTATTTCCTTTTGGCTCTCTTTTATTAATGGAGTCAGCTCTATGTCTTCGTGGCTTTCTATCCATTCCACTATTGCCTCAGAAACAATATCACTGGCATTGATATTTCTTTTTGCTGCTTCTACTTTTAGATGCGTATATATATTCTCATCTTTAAATACAACCGTCATTCTTTTACTCATTCTATCCCTCCTTAAACGTGTATACGTCTATACGCTTAAACATATAATATCAGATTTTTAACTTTTCCCCAAGAATGAAAAATACTTATGATAGTTCTTGAATCTCAACTATAATATTAATATAATAGCATTAGTAGTAATTAGGAAGGATAAAAATAATATGAAAAAATTATTAACATTAATATTTATTACTCTATTTTTAATAACAACATTATTTCTTACTGCAGGATGCAGGACCACAGAACAAAGAGAAACTACTAATGAACAATTGGAAACTGCAGAAGGAACAGAAATCGCAGTCCTTGGCGGTGGGTGCTTCTGGAGTATGGAAGCTATATTTTCTCAGCTAAAGGGAGTAATAGATGATGAAGCAGGGTATGCAGGAGGTTTTAAGGAAAACCCAACATATGAAGAGATTCCCGGTTCCGGCCATGCAGAGGTGGTAAAAATTGTATTTGACCCGGAGATTATAAGTTACAAGCAACTGCTGGAGGTATTCTTTTATGTTCATGATCCTACTACCTTAAACAGGCAGGGAAATGATGTAGGGGAACAATATCGTTCTATAATTCTGTATACCAGTCCTGAACAGGAAATAACTGCAAAAGAATATATTAATAAACTGGAACAGGATAAAGTATATTCGGACCCTATAATTACAAAAGTCGAGCCTATTGATAAATATTATAGTGCAGAAGATTATCACCAGGAATTTTATGAAAACAACCCTACCGAGCCTTATTGCGAAGTAATCATTTCTCCTAAAATTGAAAAATTCCAGGACAAATTTGCTGATTTATTGAAATGATGAATTTAATACTCTATTTTTTATATAAATTAGATATGAACTCACTTAAATTCCTATCTACATTTTCTGGATATGGATAACCAAGATTTTGAGCTGCTTTCTTGGATATCCTTCTGAAAAAGCCAATCTGATAAAAGAGCTTCTCCCAGCTATCCTCTAAACCAAACCTGGGAAATATTTTGTATAATTCCTGCCAGATATCTTCATCTACCCAATCCTGCATTTTCTTGCCCAGAGAATTGGTTTTAAGAGACCAGTTATTTTCCGACTGCATGCACCATAATATCATTTGCAAGATAATTCTATTTATTTCACTATAGAGAAGTTTTACAAAAAAGAGCTCATTTCGATGCAGGTGTTTTGCCACACTATACATCTCAAACCAGAAATTATAAATTATAGTTAAAAAATTATCTCTTGAAGGTTTAATTTCCTTAAAACCGCTATAGGTTGGTTTTGGTAAATCTTTTAAAATTCCATTTTTGTCCAATAAAACTTTATACCCAAGATTAAAATCATCGGGCAGCCCGTCTTTAATAAATTCCGGAAGTAAGTTTTTATCCCAGAAGCTAAAGTCTATCCTTTCCCCGCCATCAAAAATAATTAACCTTGTATGTATTTGTCTGTCTTTATAATCGAATTTACATTTTTCATAAACCCACACTTTTCCAATCTCTTTCATCCATGATGAACTGGTAAGAAAAGGCTCAAAAGTATTTCCAAAAACATCTATATCATAATCAGATAATTCATCTATGGGGCCATTTTCGGCACGGCTGCCCGTAAGTAATAATGCATCAATGGATTCCTGTTTATTAGCCCAATTAATGGTTCTTTTAACAAGAATATCTCCCGATTCTTCTGTCATATTTAAACCTCCCTGATGATTTGAATACTCTTATTATCTTATTTCAGCTATCATTTTAAAAGTTTTTGCCATAGCAGATTTTGGTCTATTTGAAATCAATAATATAGCAAAAGTAAATTAAGTAAACTATAATTAGTGTTATAAAAGGCTTTGGCAATTACAGCCCCTCTTATACTTGATGCCAGTGTATAATTGCCAAAGATTTATATTAAGATAGATTAAGCAATAAATGAAAAATAAATATCTTATATTTATAATAATCCTGGGGTGAACCCCATACTTAGACATATTGTATACTAAAAATAGTTAATATAGAAT
>CAZSVM010000016.1:0-67036 GCA_964610315.1 uncultured Actinomycetota bacterium | reverse complement strand
AGGTGACATTTTCCCTGAATAGGTTAGAGGTGACAATATCGCAGAACAACAACACTACCCAATACTTCTCCTTGACAACCAACTTCAAAGTGATTAGAATTTTCATTTAGTTTCAATTTTGGGTTTCAAAATAGCTGTGTCATATAAAAAAATAAAATTCAATAAAGACTTTAATCAAATTTAGTAATGTCTAGCAAAGGAGAGGTATAAATTGAAAATCATGAAAAGAAAATTACCAGTATTTCTTGTTATTTTAACCCTTACATTATCAATCATTTTAATGATACCTGCTGCATTATTTGCTCAGGATGAAGAAACTACAACGACAGAAGAAGTGACTGCACCGCCCGCACCACCTGAAATACTCTTCGAAACTACTCTTCCTAAAATACAGGGGAAGCAAGGAGATACATTTAATTTTGATTTTACCGTACTTTATAAGCCGGGTGATGTGCCAATTGATTCAGAAGAAAATACTAAAGTCAAACCTTTCGATATAACAGTTGATTATCCTGAAGGTTGGGTTGCCGCCGTAGCAAGCGGCCAACAGGAAGCGCGTACTATCAATTTGACACCAAACAGCAGGGAAAGTCTAAAACTGGTTGCGGCTGCACTGGTAAAGCAGGAACCAGGAGAATATAACTTTACTGCAACATTTAAATCTGCTGTCGAGGGAGACACGCTTGAAGGATCCATAGACTTTACCGCAGTAATAACCGCAACTTATGAAATCACTCTTACCACAAAAACAGGACTGTTAAGCACAAAGGTTACTGCCGGGAAAGATAATCATTATGGATTGATTGTGACTAATAATAGTTCCACATCCGTTGAAAATATAACTTTAAGTTCAACCGAGCCCGAAGGCTGGCAAGTTAATTTTGATAAAGATACTATCGAATCAATTGAAGCCGGAGGGAAAGTAGAGATTGATGCAGTAATAAATCCTCCCGATAAAACCATTGCCGGCGATTATTCACTGACCTTCAAAGCTTCCAGTGAAAACAGTAATGATAGCATCGATTTAAGAGTAACCGTTGAAACTCCCACTATATGGGGAATTGTTGGAATCGGAGTTATTGTAGTAGTTATAGTTGGTGTTGCTATAATCTTTACAAGATTAGGAAGAAGATAAATCATGAATGAAAATGGTAATTTAATAATTTTTAAAAATCTATCCAAAAAATATAATGAACATCTGGTAGTTGATAATTTAAATATTACCATCAAGAAAGGTGAAATATTCGGACTTCTGGGACCCAATGGTGCTGGCAAATCCACCATTATACTAATGACTTTGGGACTTACAGAACCCACATCGGGAACTGTTACTGTAGGCGGATTCAATTCCACCAGAGAACCTCTCAAAGTTAAAAGGATAACCGGATATTTACCTGAGAAAGTAGGCTTTTACGAAGATATGAGCGCAAAGAACAATCTGGCTTATACCGCAGAACTGAATAATATTTCTTACAAGGAAATTCCAAAAAAAATTGATGAGGTACTGGAAATAGTAGATCTATCCAAGAATAAAAACCAGCTGGTTAAAACATTCTCCAAAGGAATGAAGCAGAGGCTGGGAATTGCAGATGTACTGATAAAGGATCCTCAGCTGATTATTTTCGATGAACCAACCGAAGGCCTAGATGTCAAAGTAGCAAATCAGATTCTTCAGACTATAACCGATCTTAACAAACAGAAAAATATTACTTTTCTTGTATCATCTCATCAATTGAACCTTATGCAGAGAATATGTCCCAGAGTAGGAATTTTATCCAAGGGTAAATTAATTAATGAAGGAACTGTGGAAACCCTGGGAAGAAATCTATTTGGCGGAGGAAAATACAGAATAGAGCTGGAGCTCGAAAAAGTAACCAGTGAAATAATAGAAAAGCTTAAAAAACTGGATAAAGTGGTAAGTGTAACCGCTACCGGTAATCAGCTTCAGATTGTATGCGATAAAGATATAAGGCAGGATATATCAAGGCTTATTTCAAGTGAAGGCACACTACTAACCAGAATGGACATGAAACAGGATGCACTGGAAGAAATTTATCTAAAATATTTTAAAGAGGAGTAAAATGAGAAGCATTTTAACCGTGTACAGAAAAGAGCTTTCCGACCATTTCAGCAGTAATAAATTTTTAATTCTTTTAGCATTGATATATATTGCCGGTCTGGCATCAACTTATGTAGCTCTTACCAATATAAGAGAAGCAGCAAGTTCCCTTAGTAGCAATGTATTCCTTTATTTATTTACTACCGGAGGAGACGTTCTTCCTTCTTTTATAACCTTTATTAGTTTTTTTGTGCCTATAATCGGTATAATATTTGGGTTCGATGCTATAAATAGTGAGAAGACCAGCGGAAATTTAAGCAGGGTTCTCTCCCAGCCAATTTATAGAGACAACTTCATAAATGGCAAATTCCTGGCTGGTATTACCACTCTCAGTATAATTATAGCCAGTATTGTATTTATTATTTCAGGTTTAGGTCTTTTTTCTATAGGTGTTCCGCCTACTACAGAAGAAATTTTAAGAATATTTTTCTTTATATTTATATGTGTTTTTTATGGCGGTTTCTGGATGGGACTTTCCATACTATTCTCGGTTATCATGGAAAAAACAGCTGCATCGATACTGACTACTATTGCCATATGGATATTCCTTATGTTCTTCCTCCCTATAATTGCCAACGCTATAGCCAATGCCATGGTTCCACTGGGAGACAGTCCTACTTTAGTCGATCAAATAAGGAATTACAATATTGGGCATATGATTTCAAGAATTTCCCCATCTACCTTATTTGGTGAATCCATTGCCATATTACTTATTCCGGCTGCCAGAATATTCCAGCTTACAACTATAAATGTTGCTCAAACACCACCGGATAATCCATTATCTTTGAGTCAGAGCCTGATACAGGTTTGGCCGCAGCTGGTAGTCATTATTGCCCTGGCAATTATATGTTTCGCTCTATCATATATTATATTTATGAGACAGGAAATAAGATCAACCTAATCCTGATGGGTGGTAGCTTCTTCAATCAGACTGGTGCCTACTGATATTTTATCCAGACTATGTATAGTGGCACCATTCTGTTTTATAATTTGCTCTACCCTATCATAATTTATCGAATCACCTTCACAGGTTATTTTGACATTCTCAACTTTCTGATCCATTTCAATTAATGATATATCAACTCCATAAACTCCCGGAAGGTCTGCCAGTTTGGTCGAGAGCTCTACTAAACCAGGTATGTGAGGTTTGAGTACATCCAATACTACTCTTCTTATATTTGCCAATTTATTATCTCCTTTTTTAAAAAATTATTAATACAAAAATTTAATAACTATTCATCAGCTTTTCATCTTATATCTCCCCCTCAAAACTTTCAGACATCTCAGCAGATCATCTGACAATTTATCCTCAAGTATTATCCGTTCCCCGGTTACCGGGTGGTTGAACTCCAGTTTTTTTGCATGCAAAAACTGTCTTTCCAGTCCCAACTCCCTGGCCATTTTTTTTGAGTCACTGTTGCCGTACAGCTTATCTCCTATTACAGGATGGCCGATATAACTCAAGTGTACTCTTATTTGATGTGTCCTTCCTGTTTCCGGATATACGTTTAATAATGCGGCATCTTTAAATTCTTCGGCAACTTCAAATCTGGTTACTGCATCCCTTCCCCGGTCAATGGATATATTCATTTTCTTTCTATCCAGTCTGGAACGACCTACAGGAAGAATTATCTCCCCTTTTTTCTCTGAAAAATTACCCCACACCAGTGCACTATAGGTTTTTTTTACCTCTCTATTCTTAAACTCTTCCGATAACAGGCGATGGGTATTGTCATCCCTGGCCACTACCAGAAGACCGGAAGTGTCCTTATCCAGTCTGTGAACAATTCCTGTCCTCTCTCTTCCCCATAAATTTGAAAGTTTATTATAATGATAAAGCAGGGCATTGACTAAGGTATCTTTCTGGAATCCCGGGACGGGGTGGGTAAGCATCCCCGGTTCTTTGGATATAACCAGAAGATATTTATCTTCATATACTACTTTAAGATTTATCTTTTGCGGTTCTATTGAAGTATCGGATTTACTTTCTTCGGAGTAATCGACAGCAATCATATCCTTCTCGGCGACCCTGTAATGCTTATTTACCACTCTACTGTTTACTTTTACCTTATCATCATTTATTATGCTCTGGATATGGCTTCTGGATATATTTTTTATTCTGTCGGTTAAAAATTTGTCAATTCTCTGTCCCGAGTTTTCAGCATCTACTTTAAACTTTAAAATGCTTTCTTTTTTACTCAACTCCCTTAAGCTTTTTTCTTTCTAAGATATTCTCTAAGTATTAATATTATAGTAAGACAAAATCCGACATTAATAAAGAGATCGGCAACATTAAAGACTGCCCCGAAAAAGGTGAAATTAAAAAAATCAGTTACCTTTCCTGCAAAATATCGGTCAACAAGGTTACCCAGTGCTCCACCCAGAATAAAACCTAAGGATATATTATAAAAAGCATAATTAATTTTAAGTATGGTCTTTAAAATAATTATTAAAAAAATAGCAACAATCGATATTATGGATAAAACCTTTGCATATCCCTGAAACAATCCAAAAGCTGCTCCCGTATTACTGACATGGGTTATATAAAGAAATCCTCTTATTATTTCTATGGACTTATTTACCGGAAGTTTCTGAATCACAATATATTTTGTTATCTGATCAACTACAAGTATACAGATTGCACTTATTATAAAATATATATTCATTAAAATATTTCTATTTATCCTGCTTGCCATCTTAAACAATACTCCCCACAACTTTCATGCCGATTTTTATCTTTTTATCATTTACCCTGATTTCCTTTACAAACATATCTTCTTTAAAATCATAACTTAGGGACTTACTCAGGGTCTCCTTCATTATATAATTTTTAAACTTCTTTAAAATATTATCTTCTATTCCGGACCCGATGGACAACTCTATGGTATTTTCTATCTTGAAACCGGCTTCTTTTCTTAGGTTCTGTATTTGATGTATCAGCTCCCTGCATAAACCTTCTTCCCGCAGCTTTTCCGAAATAACAGTAGAAAAACCTACCGTAAATTCCCCGTCGCTCTCCACTCCCCAACCTTCTTTGTTCTTTATATCCACCAGTATTTCTTCAGGTAAAATTTCCACTTGTTTGCCATTTATAACTAAATTCACATTTTTATTATTTTTAACCTTAAGCGCGGTACGGACAGGGTTTTCGGAGAGTAATTTTTCCTTTATGGCCGGAACCATACTGCCGTATTTCTTCCCTACTATGGAAAGATTGGGTTTTATATCATACGAAACCAGCTCATCTATATTTTCAGCAAATTCTATTTTTCCGGCATTAAGTTCACTGGTTATGATATCTTTAAAATGATCTATGGCTTCTTTCTTTCTTTTATCGTCGCCAAAATATACCAGCACCTTCTCCACCGGCTGTCTTACTTTTATATTAACCTTGCTTCTTATCGCCCTGCCGAGATTAACCACTTTTCGTGCCGTATCCATTTTAAAACTCAGGTCTTCATCTATAAGATTTTCATCGGCTGCCGGATAATCTTCCAGATGTACACTTTCCTGGCCCCGGCCAAGACTGCCGGTTAGGTTTTTATAAATTTCCTCGCTTAAGTAAGGTATAAAAGGTGCACATAACCTGGAAACATCTACCAGACACTCAAAAAGTGTTTTATAGGCACTTATCTTATCCTTATCTTCTTCACTCTTCCAGAATCTCCTCCTGCTTCTTCTTACATACCAGTTGGATAGAACATCGGCAAAATTTTGTATTACCCGGCCGCTCTCGGTAACATTGAAATCATCCATAAGCTCATTTACTTTCTTTATAGTCCGGTTGAGTTCGGATAATATCCATCGATCGATTTCGAACCTATCTTTAGCCTCAAGATTATGCTCATAAGGATTAAAATTATCTATATTGGCATAGATTATAAAGAAAGAATAAGTATTCCATAGAGTAAGTATGAATTTCCTTACTACTTCATCAACAGCCTTCATGGAGAAGTTTTTGGACAGCCAGGGAGACACTCCGGTAAAGAAATACCATCTTAAAGCATCAGCTCCCTGTTTATTCAAAATATCCCAGGGATTTACCACATTACCTTTGGATTTGGACATTTTCTGTCCCTTTTCATCATTTATAAGCCCCAGACAGAGCACATTCTTAAAACACGATTTTTTAAACAACAGCGTTGAAATAGCCAGAAGAGTATAAAACCATCCCCTGGTCTGGTCGATGGCTTCGCATATAAAATCGGCCGGGAAGTTTTCTTTAAATAATTCCCTATTCTCAAAAGGATAATGAAATTGGGCATAGGGCATGGAACCGGAATCAAACCACACATCTATTACTTCGGGAACTCTTCTCATGTCTTTACCGCATTGAGGGCATTTTATTATGATATTATCCACATAGGGTCTGTGAAGGTCCAGATCCCCCGACATATTTACTGCCTTTTCTTCAAGCTCGGCAATACTTCCCACACAGATTTTATGATTGTTATCATCTACCCATACCGGAAAAGGAGTGCCCCAGTATCTTTCCCTGGTAAGGGCCCAGTCTACATTGTTTTCAAGCCAGTTCCCAAATCTGCCGTATTTTATATGCTGAGGATACCAGTTGACTTCTTCATTGGATTTTAAAAGATCATCCTTTATCATGGAGGTTTTTATATACCAGCTTTTTTTGGCATAATACATCAACCTGCTGTCACATCTCCAGCAGAAGGGATAAGAGTGCTTTATTTTCTTAATACTAAAGATTAACTTTCTTTCCTTCAAATCTTTTATTATTTCCGGATTGGCTTCTTCTATATTTAAGCCGGCAAATTTTTCCACATTCTTTTTGAATTTGCCCTCCTCATTCACCATCTGCACCACAGGAAGATTATTTTCCTTTCCGGCGTTCATATCATCTTCACCAAAAGCAGGAGCTATATGAACAATACCGGTACCTTCCTCGACAGATACAAAATCGCCTCCTATAATCCTGAAAGCATTGCTGCTACCCTCTGCATAATCATAAAGAGGTTTATAGGTGGAAGAGATAATTTTACTGCCCTTAAAACTGCCGCAAATATTATATTCGGCATTTTCCCCCAGAACTTCGATGATCAAATTCTTTGCCAGTATTAAATTTTCACCCTTAAAATTCACCTCTGCATAATCGGAATCCTTATTTATCGCTGCGGCTACATTGGAAATCAAGGTCCATGGGGTCGTGGTCCAGACCAGAAAATAAGTATTTTCTTTCCGGGCATGGGGAAATTTTACTATAATAGAGTAATCTTCCACTTCGCTATAGCCAAGCGCTATCTCATGAGATGAGAGCGCTGTTCCGCAGCGCGGGCAGTAAGGGACAATTTTATAATCCTGATACAATAAATTCTTATCCCATATGGTTTTTAAGATCCACCATACGGTTTCGATATAATAATTTTCAAAAGTCAGATAGGCATTATTCATATCCAGCCAGAATCCGATACGCTCGGTAAGTTTCTGCCACTCTCCTTCATATCTCATAACACTCTGCCTGCAGAGCTGGTTAAATTTTTCAATACCAATTTCTTCTATTTCCTTTTTCGAATTGATATTAAGTTCTTTCTCAACCTCCAGTTCAACTGGCAGTCCGTGGGTATCCCATCCTGCTTTCCTGGGTACGTAATAACCTTTCATGGTTTTATATCTGGGAAAAATATCTTTATAGACACGGGAAAGAACATGGTGCACACCGGGTGCACCATTAGCGGTGGGAGGGCCCTCATAGAAAACAAATCTCTTTTTACCTTCGGTTTTTTTCAGGCTTTTTTCGAAAATATTGTTTTTCTTCCAGAAATCAAGAATATTTTCTTCCAGTTTTACCAGATCTATATTACTTTTGACCTTTTTAAACATAAATATACTATACCCTTATAATCCTTTAATTTATAAATAGCTTACCTCAAAACTGTTTAATAGATTTTATATAATTAGTCTAATTTTGTGAAGTGGGAATATCGCTGTCTTCGATAAGTTCTTGAAGAATCTTTGCGGACCTTACCGCCTGAGCTTTATAATGATTATTGAAATATATGTAAGTCTTTTTGGCACCCGCCGCTACTTCTTTTATTCTGGGTACCCACTCACCCAGCTCTTCCCTGTTGTAAAGATAATCATATCTCTGATAAGAATATTTTGGCTTCCACCAGTTAAGATTATTTCTGCCGTGAAATCTTATATATCCGGTTTCACTGGTCCTGATGCTTGTAGGCGGTAACAGCCCTTTAAGGTCGGGTTCATCTACATTACAGAACCCAATATTCAAGTTCCTTAAATGCTCTATGGTTTCTTCCTTAAGCCAGCTGTCATTTCTAAATTCTGCACACAGTTCAAGGTCTCCGAAGCTTCCCCTCACCCTGCTCAAATAATCACAATTTTTTAAATCGAACTTGAAAGCCCACGGAAACTGGAGCAGTATGGATCCCATTTTATTTTCTTTAATGAAAGGCTGCAGGGAGACCATAAATTGTCTTATATCTTCCACTTTTAAATCCCTGGTATGAGTAACGCCGCTATAGGCTTTTACCGAAAAAATAAAATTTTCCCCAACTTTTTCGGCCATCTTTTTAAATATGTGAGGATAAGGAAGAGTATAATAGGTAAAATTTATTTCAACAGTGTTGAATACTGTACTGTAGTATTTTAACTGTTCTTTTTTATCGAATCCTGCAGGGTAAAAATTAACATTCCAATCATCATAACTATATCCCGAAGTTCCAATAAAAATACTTTCCATTAATTTATAAGAATTGAGAAATTTCAGCTAATATTTTATCTTTAGGCATAGCGCCAATAAGTTTTTTAACTACCTCACCATTTTTGAACAACAGCAGGGTTGGAATACTGCTGATACTATATTTTATTGCCGTATCTCTGTTTTCGTCTACATTAAGTCTCCCGATTTTAAGGTCATTACTTTTTTCTTCTGCCAGTTTTTCAATCTCAGGGGTAATTAATTTACAGGGACCACACCATACGGCCCAAAAATCAACCAGAACCGGTATTTCCGAATTAATTACCTCACTATTAAAATTCGAATCAGTAAATTGATAAATAATATCAGACATTATTTTCCCCTTCTAATCACTAGTATTATTTTCCATAAATTTCTACGGAAATTCTAAAATCATATATACTCTATCATCTCAATTTTTTCTACATTTATAAAAACAATCTCTCTTTTTTTCCTGTCTTCGTCCAAAATCCTTCCGGCTCCATCTATATAGTATACTTCTGCATCGGCAACCGGTATAAATTTATTTTTCTGAGAGGTAATATAATCACTTAATCTCCCATCCCTCAAAGTGTAAACCGTACCTTTAACCACACTGGATTCCGTTTTTATTTTTACTCTTATTTTCTGTTTTTCAATTTTCATTTGCATGGTATTAAAAAAATCTGTTAATAATTCTTAAATGATATTATCAGAGGTGTTTTTTTTAGTCAAATAAATTCATATTAATTAGCTACGAATATTAAATAAATATACCATAGACAAATTTTTATTAAAAATTTGTCTAATTTGTATAGATATCGTATTGATATTATATAATAATATACTATAATAACCTATAATAACCAATATTTATAATTAATCTTTGAGGAGGATAAATGTATAAGTGTCTGAATTGTGGAAATACCTATAAGTTTATGGGTACGGTAAAAGAAGAAGGAAATGCCTATATATATCAAAATTCTGATAATAAATCTGACGCAGACTTTCTCACCTGGGCTTTTTTAATCTCGGATAACAAATGGAAAAGTTCTCATAATATAATCAAATGTTTTTACTGCAAATCAACGGAAATAACAAAATACTGATTGATTTGATAACCTGGATAATGATTGATTTAGCTTAAAATTAACGATCTAACTTTTTATTCTCTACTAATGCCTCTCTTACCAGATGACTTGCCCTGAATAATGATTCAAAGGAGGTACCGGCATCACTCCACCATCCTTCAAGTATGCAATAGGTCATGGTCCCTCTTCTAATATACTCGTTGTTAACATCGGTTATTTCAAGTTCACCTCTATTTGAAGGTTTGAGATTTCCAATTATTTCAAATACATCACTATCATACATATAAAGACCGACGACGGCATAATTACTCCTGGGGTTTTTAGGCTTCTCTTCGATATTTATTACTTTACTCTCTTTTATTTCGGCAACTCCAAATCTCTCCGGATCGCTGACTTCTTTTAAGAATATTTTTGCTCCCCTTTCCTGTTTCTCAAATTCCCTTACTGCATCAGATATATCACCCTCAATAATATTGTCACCGAGCATTACTACCATTTTGTCTTTATCGATAAAATTCTCTGTCAATCTCAGGGCATCGGCAATACCGCCTTCGCCTTCCTGATAAGTATAACTTATATCTTTAAGTCCAAACTCCCTGCCGTTACCCAGAAGTCTTAAAAAATCGCCGGCATAGTTGCCTCCGGTGACTATCATTATATCCTCCACTCCGGCATTTATAAGTGTTTTTAAAGGATAATAAATCATTGGTTTGTCATAAACCGGCAGCAAATGCTTGTTAGTAACTTTGGTACAGGGCATAAGGCGAGTTCCCAGTCCACCGGCCAGAATAATTCCTTTCATAGTTCCAATGTTCACTCTCCTTTACATAAATCTGTTTATTGCATAAAAAATAAAAACTGCTCCTGCCAGACAAATACAGTATATCGCAAACACATTTAAATTTCTCCTTCCAGCCAGATAAACAACAAACTTCACCGCAAACAATCCCGCCAGATAAGAGGATAAAAAACCGGCTATAAGATTTTGCACTACTTGCGGGCCATTTCCAAAAATAATATCCGAGGAGCGATATAGTTCAAATATGAATGAGCCAAAAATAACCGGAATTGAAAGTAAAAAGGAAAACCGAACCGCTTCACTTCTTTTTATCCCAAAAAATCTGGCAAAGGATATAGTGGCCCCCGATCTCGAAACTCCGGGTAGAATGGCTAAAGCCTGCCCTATTCCGGTTATTACGGTTATAGGAAAATTAAATCTTATTTTTTTTGTGTTATTACCTTTGACCTCGATTTCACCAATAAGTCTACCTCTCTCAGTTCCTTGGCCTTTATTGGAAAGATTTTTATTGCTTAAAACATCCCTGGATTTCATAAGTCTTTCTTCAATCTTTTTTCCCCTGAATTCACCCAGCCATAAAAATAAGGCAGTAACCAGTAGAAACACTGCCGCAATTATGGGTTTGGTGAATAAATTTTCAACATAATCACTTAGAAAAAATCCAGCCACTGCGGCCGGAATAGTGGCTATGATTAGAAATATACCCAGCTTGAAGTTATTTGAATTTCTTACATTCCTTATAAAGATACCCAGAACCAGAGCTTTGATTATTCTGAATACTTCTTTATAAAAAATAGTTACCACTGCAGCAAGGGTGGCAAAATGAACGGTTACCGTAAAATAGAGAGGAATATAATTCCAGTTAAAAAAATAAGGAAAAATTACCAGATGTCCTGAACTGCTTATGGGAAAAAATTCGGTAGCTCCCTGAATTATACCTAAAATAATTGACTGTATTATATTCAACTTATATAATGATTAAAATTCTTTTTTAATATAATTTTTTAATTAATTTTTAAAATATAGCATAAAATTATCAAAAATAAAAAGCCGATATGAACTTTTCAAACTTCCTCGAATTTATATCGCCAAGAATAGTAACATTTTTTATGGCAATGACTCCTATTGGTGAACTTAGAGCATCCATTCCTATCGCTCTTTCCACTTACGGAATGAATATTTTCGAAACATATATAATATCGGTTATGGGAAATATGGTGCCGGTAATTGCCATACTATGGATTCTGGAGCCGGTATCAAAATTCCTTATGAATAGATTCAGACTGGCAAACAGATTCTTTAACTGGCTTTTCAATTATACCCGAAGGCGCCATTCAAAAAGATTTGAAAGATACGAAGGTTTTGCTCTGATAGGATTTGTGGGAATACCGCTTCCGGTTACCGGCGGCTGGACAGGAGCACTTATTGCCTTTGTTTTTGGTATTCCTCCTAAAAAAGCTCTGCTTCATATATTTATAGGGGTACTGATTGCAGGACTAATAGTAACTATAGTATGGCAGACAGTAGGTTATGTAAGATTTATTACTGCTGCTTAAATAGGCCAGAACAAGTTTATAATCATAATCCATATTTGTTTAAATAATATACCTCTATTTACATCAGTTTTTTGAATGAGGTACTGAATGAGATGTTATATCGGTTTGAAGCTTATAAAAAATTTTTTTATTTATGCTTCCAGATTATACTTTACTTTCCGCTAACCATTATATCGTTTACCAGAATAGAAGGGCTGCCTATATATCCGCTCACCGGGATAAATTGAAGATCATTTCCAACTTTTTTGATATTTCTGCAGAAACTTAAAATATCGGTTGCTATGGTTACTTCCTTAACCGGGTACCGGGGTTTACCGTTTTCTATCCACAGACCCTTAGCTCCTACACTCATCTGCCCGGAAATAGGATTAACCCCTGAATGCAGTCCTATTATATCCACTACATAAAAGCCGCTTCCCATATCCTTTAGAAGCTTATCGAAATCCGTATGGGATGGTTCTATGTAAAAGTTTGAAATACCTACCTCCGGAGTCGAACGGTAAGAGGCTCTTACCGCATTACCGGTTGATAAGGTTTTGTCCTTTCTTGCAGTAAGAGTATTATAGAGGTAAGTTTTAAGATATCCCTTTTCAAATACGCAGGTTCTGCCCTTAATAATTCCCTCCCCATCGAATGGTCTGGAAGAAAGTCCATCAGGTAATGTTCCATCATCAAATATGTTTACATCAGCCAAAAATATCTTCTCTCCAAGCTTACCTGCAAAAAGTGATTTCTTTTTCTGAACCGAATCCGCAGTAATACTGCCTGCTATTATACCCAGAAGCTGGGCAGAAATAACCGGATCCAGCAAAATATTCACTTCCTGTGACTTGATTTTTTTCCCTCCCAGGATCGAAACAGATCTGCCGGCTGCTTTCTCTGCCACCTGATCAAGATCCAGTTCAGATGGAGAGCGTCCGCATCCGAAAAAATCCCCGGTAGAAGTATCGTCCCCCTCTTTTGAAATTGCATTTACATAAATTAAACAGGTAGTTGTTTTATATTTATCGCAGAAGCTAGCCGAATTTAAAATTGCAGTCTCGTATATGCTGTCCTGATACATAACATTTTCTATATCGGTAATTCTTGCATCTTTATTTTTGGTTAAAATTTCCAGTTTTTTTGCCATTGTAACTTTATCTTCTATGCTGAAATCCAGGAAATTTTGGCGGAATAATAATCTATCATCTATAAACTTACTTTTAAAAGTAAATTCTTCTTCTCTCGGTAAATAATTATATTCTTCCTTTCCGGTAATTTTGCTATTGGATACAGCCTTCCGAATACAGTCTGCCAGGCTGTCCTTCTCAAGTATGGTAGTATATGCGTAACCTATTGATTTATCCCTAAAAACTCTGATACCTATACCGATTGAATCCGAGAATGATAATGTTTCTACCTCTCCTTTAAAGATTTCTATTTCATTTTCAACAGAACTCGCGGTAAAAATCTCAAACTCATCCACACTATATTTATTCATCATTGAAGCAGTATCCTTACATAACTTTATTAACTGGTTTTCTCTTATCTCATACTTTCTGTCATTCTGCATTTTAACTCCTGGTACCTCCTACCGTAATCTTACTTACCTTTATAGTGGGCTGACCCACTTCATTGGAAACCGACTGTCCATTTTTTCCACAAAAACCGGGAGCAAAATCCAGATTGTTGCCTACCGCCTCTATCTTTTTTAAAATATCAGGGCCATTCCCTATTAAAGTAGCATCCTTTATGGGAAAACTTATTTTACCGTTCTCTATCAGGTTACCCTGGCTTATTCCGAATACGAAATCTCCCGTTACCGGGTCAACCTGGCCGCCGGCAAATTCTCTGGCATATATACCCTTACTTACCGATTTTATGATTGATCCGGGATCTTCATCTTTGCTGTCTATATAAGTGTTACTCATCCTTGGAATAGGCACATGCCTGAACGATTGTCTTCTTCCATTCCCGGTCTGTTTCACTTTCATTTTTTTAGAAGTTTTAAGGTCATGAATGTAATTCTGCAGGATACCGTCTTTTATCAATACTGTCCTGCAGGAAGGGAAACCTTCTCCATCGAATTTATATGAACCCCACCGGTACTCAAGAGTGGAATCATCTATAGCGGTTACTATTTCACTGGCAATTCTTTTTCCTATTTTATCCTTAAAAACTGAAGCATCTTTCAACACCGTATCGGCTTCCAGCCCATGCCCGCATGCTTCATGAAAAATTACTCCGCCGAAAGCAGGCCCTATTACTACCGGAAGTTCCCCTGTCGGCGCATTTACGGCATCAAGCATATCAACTGCAATTTTAGATGCTTCTTCAGCCAGATTTCCCGGATTTTTTAAATCGAATATTTCATAACCTCCTGACCGGGCCAGTGATTTATAGCCGGTTCTTATATTACTTCCTCTCCTGGCTACCACATTTACAGCCAGAAACGTTTTTATTACTTCTTCATCGGATGAATATGAGCCGTAGGAATTGGCCGTGAACATTTCTTCCTCCACATCGGAAAGAATGGAGGTAACCTGTATTATGTTAGAACTGAAATTTCTTGAATTCTTATTGATAAGTTCAAGAATATTTTTTTTATGGGAGGGAGGAATATCAGCAGGAAATTTTTTTACATCTGCATTATAAGAACTTTTATTTTCGGTAAGATTCAGGACTTTAAGAAAGCTGCTTCCATTTACTGCAGAACTTAATACCCTGGCCGCATTAATCAGCTTATTTTCCTCAAGTGAATCTACATAGGCATAAAAAGTACTATCGCCAACCCATAATCTCAACCCGCACCCAAGCTCGAAACCACTGGTGGAGTTTTCAATTTTACCGTCTTCCAGCCTCAGGTTGTTGAAAACTCTTTTTTGAATAAAAATTTCTGAAAAATCTGCACCGTTTTTGAGTAATATATTTAAAATCTTTTTGGTAAGTCTATTCTCGATCAATATAATCTATATTTCCTATCTAGGACAGGTCCTCTTCCACTTTCTTTGCGGTATCTTTTCCCTCTTCCATCACTTTTTTTATTTTCTTGCTGGCTTTTTTGGCTTCGGAACCTATAACCTTGGATACATCAACTATCCTTCCCTTGTTTTTCTCGATAAAATCTTCTCCTCTGCTTTTCAATTCTGCAAGTTTAACTTTACTTTTATCCACATATTCCTTTGTTCTTCCTACAAACTTATCCAAACCATCTTTGCTCTTTTTCATCAATTCTTCACTCTTTTCTTTTATTTCCTTTCTGGTTTCACTGCCTGGTTTAGGAGCAAATAAAATTCCCAGTATAAAACCTGCAGAAAGTCCGATTATAAGTGATGCTAATATTCCAAGAAAATAATTTTTTTCGTTGTTCCCTTCTTTTTCGGAATTCATTTTTCATCCTCCTCATTCTTTTTTTCGGTATTGGTTTTTATAAGACTGTTTATCAATCCTGCCGAAGTGCTTATTATCTTAATTATGGGAGTGGTTATCAGAACCCTGGCCAGTCTTATAATTTTTTCCAGTTGTTCAACTATTGAGCTGATGCTCTGGGTGAGATCGGTAATGGAGCTCACTTCCGTATTTAAATTGGTTACAGTGTCATTAAGCCTCTCTACCATAGGAACCAGACTCTCATTTAATTTTCCGGCCATAAATTTAATTTTATTTATTAACTTAAATAAAGGTATGGAGATAATTATGGCAACCACGGCAAAAGCAGAAATTAAAATTATGGCAACCAGACCTACTATTTCTAATGATGTCATTTCAACCTCTTCGATTGGTTATAAAAATAATCAATTAACATTATATATATTTTGGTTCTTTTATTCAAAAAATAAAAGATTTAAACTATAATAACTTATCAATAAACTACCCGGAAAATATTTAATAAAAAAGTGAGGAAAAGGAAATATGAAATCTAAAACATCTGAAATAAAACTGCTAATTATAAGCTTGATATCAATACTTTTTATTTTCATTTTTTCATCCTGTACCTCAACATCAGCCGAGAAAATAGATGTTGATACCCAGGAAGGTAAAGAAACAGAAACTATTTCGGAAGAAGAAATCAAGGAACTGGAAGGAGTAGTGGAAGCAGTGGATTACCAAAACGCCCAGGTTGGAGCTGAAATAAAAGGTTATATACCTTCATTTCTTTGTACGGACAGTGATAATTATATAAAAATCGAAATTACCAATACCTCTGATTTTACCTGGAGAAGCAGTGGTGAAAATATGGTAAGAATTGGTTATCATTATTACGGACAGGATGTAGATTATTCCGATTATGATCAGACTGCAAGGACTCCTCTTCCTCATAATGTAGAACCCGGTGAAAGTGTTACCGTGGAAGTGCTAATAAATGATATAACTCACAGCGGTACCTACGTACTACAGATTGATCCCGTTCTGGAGGGATATTTCTGGTTTTCTTCGAAGGATGTTGCACTTCTGCAGGGTAAAACTTATTTTAGTTCCTGCACAGATTAATCTGAATTTTAAAACAGGAACTATTCATTAAATTAAAAATATTCATATAGAATAACAGGTTACCCGGTAAGGAACTAATACGATATCTCAAACTTTTCCCCGGTTATTTTTTCATAGGCATCGATATATTTTTGGGATGTCTTTTTTATAACATCAGGAGGCAGCTCCGGAGGGGTGGATTTTCTGTCCCAGTCGGTACTCAGAAGATAATCCCTGACATATTGTTTATCAAAACTTTTTTGTTCACTTCCGGGCCTATATTCATCCAGAGGCCAGAACCTCGAAGAATCCGGGGTTAAAACTTCATCAGCAAGTATTATTCTATCATCGGTAATTCCAAATTCAAATTTGGTATCGGCAATTATTATACCCTGCCTGATGGCATATTCCGAAGCCTTCAAGTAAAGCTCTATGCTTTTCTCCTTTAAAAAATCTACTATCCCTCCACCAAATATTTTTTTGGCTTTATTTATGGTAAGAACCATATCATGGCCCGATATTTCTTTGGTAGTCGGAGTAAATATAACTTCAGAAAGACGATCACATTTGGATAGATTGGGCGGGAGTTTAAGATCCCCAATCATACCGGATTTTTTATATTCCTCCCAGCCAGATCCGGTTATATAGCCGCGGACCACGCATTCTATAGGATAAATTTTAACCTTTTTTACTATAACCGATCTGCCGCTCAGAATATCTTTATATTTTTTTAAAAATTTCGGAAATTTCGCTATGTCCCATTCAATCAGATGATTATCGATTATATCCTTTAAATATTTAAACCAGAAAATGGATATTTTATTTAGAATTATACCTTTCAAAGGAATTAAAGAAGGTAAAATGAAATCAAAGGCAGAAATTCTGTCTGTGGTTACTATTAAAATTTTATTATTAAATGAAAACATCTCCCTAACTTTACCGCTTCTTAATTTTTCCAGGCCTTCGATTTCTACATCTCCGATTATTCTCATAAATTTCCTCCTATCCCTAATTATTATACTTTTATTTTTATGATCAGCATTTAACAGAAATAATAACTTATTTTAAAATAATTATTTAACTAACCACAGCCCCTTTTAATGCATGGGAACAAATACAATCCCGCTTTTCGGAGATTTTTGATATTGCTTTAAAAAGAAGCTTTCTTACTTTCTCATTGTTCTCTTTAAAAACCCTTACTACTTCACCGATGGTTACCGGTTTTATCTCCGGATGGCCCACAAGGCCGGTATCATAATCAGTAATCAGGGATATATTTACGTAACACATCTCCTGTTCCCTGGCCAGATACATTTCAGGATACTGGGTCATATTTATAACTTCCCATCCCTGAGAGGAATACCACCTGCTTTCTGCTCTGGTGCTGAATCGGGGACCCTGAATGACCACCACGGTACCGGTGGGGTGATAATCTATATGGAGTTCTTCTGCGCTCTCTATAACAATTTTTCTTAAATGGGGACAGTATGGCTCCGCCATAGCTATGTGAACTGTTTTGGGCCCGTCATAAAAAGTGTCAATCCTTCCTTTGGTTCTGTCCACAAATTGATCGCACACTACAAAATGTCCCCTTTTTACATGGGGCTGAAGGCTGCCGGAGACACAGGGTCCAAAGATACGTTTTACGCCTAATTTTTTCATTGCATAAATATTTGCCCGATAATTAATTTTGTGAGGAGGCAGACTATGATTTTTCCCATGCCGGGGTATAAAGGCAACTCTCTTCCCTTCCACTTCGGCAATTACCACTTTATCCGAAGGAGAACCATAAGGAGTATCGATATCATATTCCTCTGTTCCCTCCAGAAAAGAATAAAATCCTGAACCCCCGAATACTCCAATACCAGCTTTCTTAATACCGCTCATATTCTTCCTTTCATATTTTTGAATATATTTATTATTCCTTAAACCTAAAATTAAATTAAAACCCTCTTTTTTTTAATATTTCAGTCAGAGGTATTTCCAGGCGGGCACCGAATCGGCTTATTACTTCGGACGCCATTATACTTCCTATTCTTCCACAGGTTCTTAGATCCATTCCTCTTACCAGGCCGTGAAGAAACCCGGCCGCATAAAGATCCCCGGCTCCGGTGGTATCAATTACATTAACCTTTTCTTCAGCCGGTACCAAGTTTGCTTTTCCATCAGATACAATGACCGATCCTTTCTCCGATCTGGTAATTACCCATATATTTCCCATTTCTATGCATTTATAAATTGCTGACTCCATACTCTTTACCCTGAACAATGATTTGATCTCCTCTTCATTAGCAAAAATAATATTTACATAACCTTTAATTAGATTTAAAAATTCAATCCGGTGGCGCTGGACACAAAAGGAATCAGAAAGGCTCAGGGCAACCTTCCCTCCCGTCTTTACCGCTATTTTTATTGCTTTCTTAAATGCTTTTTTAGCTTCCTTGCTATCCCATAGATAACCTTCAAGATAGATATACTCGGATTGTGAAACAATAACTTCATCGATATCCTCGACACTCAAGAATCCGGAAACACCCAGATGGGTGTTCATGGTTCTCTGGGCATCGGGGGTAGTCAGAACAACACAACACGCCGTGGGATGTTCGCTATCGGCTTTCAGGGTACAGTAGCTGACTCCCAGGCTCTTTAAATCTTTTTCAAATGATTTGCCCAGGGTATCATTTCCCACCTTACCTATAAAAGCAACCCGATTTCCCAGAGAAGATAGCGCCGCAATAGTGTTGGCCGCTGAGCCTCCTGAAACTTCTTTTACTGCCTTAATACATGAATGCAGTTTCTTTACTTCGAACTGATCAACAATTCTCATGGTCCCTTTTTGGAGATTATGTTGTTTAATAAAATCCTCCTCTACATTGGCCAGAACATCCACTATAGCGTTACCAATTCCCACCACTTTATATTTCTTTACAGACATTAGATATTATATCCTTTTACCTGAGGCGTTTTTTATTGGAAATAGATAATTCATTTTAAATAAGTTTTCTCCCATAACATTTAATAGAATTATGAAAATTATGTCAATTATTATTAACTTATAAAGGACGTTAACTTTATAAAAAAATTTTTTTTAACTATAATCTTTATAATTATAAAAATTAACCATTCCACAAAAAGAAAGGAAAAAGATGTTTGAGAATCTCACTATTAAAACCTCAACCAGAATCGAAATGATCGATGTTACTAAAAAAGTGGAAGATTTTATCGCCAGACATAATGTAAAAAATGGTATATGCTGCATATTCGTCCCCCATACCACTGCCGGAATTACTATAAATGAAAACGCGGACTTTACCGTACAGCTGGACATTAACAACAGTTTAAGCGAGCTGATTCCAGCCAGTGAAAATTATTCTCACCTTGAAGGAAATTCCGATTCCCATATAAAATCCACGGTGGTAGGAGCATCTTTGAGTATAATCATTAAGGGAGGTAAGCCGGTGCTGGGAACCTGGCAGAGTATATATTTCTGCGAATTTGACGGACCCAGAAATAGAAATCTCTATATCAAATTAATAGAAGGCTAAATATGAGTGAAAAGCAAACCGGTATAAACTTTTTACCATCAGGTTATTATATTATTAAGTCATTAGATTAATAATTATATATTATGAATCTATTTGAACAGATAAAAACCAATCAAACTGATTATAATTTACCGGATACACCACTGGCCGACAGAATGAGGCCTCGAACTCTAGATGAATTTGTGGGACAGAAACATCTGGTGGGAAAAGGTAAAATTTTAAGGGAAATCATAGAAAACGACAGGTTGTATTCAATAATATTCTGGGGTCCCCCCGGTTCGGGGAAAACTACCCTGGCTAAAATCATGGCTGAAAAAACCAAAAGTAGATTCATATCCTTCTCTGCTGTAACTTCCGGAATAAAGCAGATAAAAGAAATTATGGAAATAGCCAAATATAACAAAAAAGAACATAATATAAAAACCATATTATTCGTAGATGAAATTCATCGTTTCAATAAAGCCCAGCAGGATGCCTTTCTTCCCTTTGTTGAAAAGGGTACCATAATTTTAATGGGAGCCACTACTGAAAATCCTTCCTTTGAGGTAAACTCGGCTCTTCTCTCCCGGACCAAAACCTTTGTACTATATAAACTCTCACCAGAAGACATAAAAATCCTGTTAAAGAGGGCGCTGGCTGATAGTGAAAGAGGCCTGGGAAAATATAATATAAAAATAAGTGATGAAACCATTGATTTTATTGCCAGATTTTCCGATGGTGATTCAAGAGTAGCTTATAATATACTTGAGCTGGCCGTAAGTGCATACTCAAAAGAAAATAAGCAAAAAACCATAGATATAAATATCCCCCTGATTGAAAATATAATACAGAAGAAAGCACTTCTCTACGATAAAAACGGTGAAGAACATTACAATTTAATTTCGGCGGTTCATAAAAGCTTGAGAGACAGTGATCCTGATGCAGCGGTGTACTGGACGGTAAGAATGCTGGAAAGCGGTGAAGATCCTCTGTATATAGTAAGGAGAATGGTAAGATTTGCTTCCGAAGATGTGGGACTGGCAGATCCCAATGCTCTGCAGGTAGCCATTTCAGCCAAGCAAAGTTTTGAATTCATTGGTCCTCCGGAAGGATATCTGGCTATAATCGAGGCTGCAGTTTATCTCGCCCTGGCCCCAAAAAGTAATGCTCTATATAAAACTTATTTAAAGGTTAAATCAGACGTTGAAGAATTTGGATCGCTTCCGGTTCCCTATCATATTAGAAACGCTCCTACCAAACTTATGAAAGATATAGGCTACGGTAAAGGATATAAATATGCCCATAATTACAGTAGCGCTATTGTTGACCAGACCCACCTTCCGGACAAGCTGCTGGCAAAAAAATACTATTATCCCACAGACAGAGGTTTTGAAAAGGAATTAATGAATAGACTTAAGAATATCAATATATTAAAGAAAAAACAGAAATAGTTATTTTTTTATCAGTTCCTCGGCAATCTGGATTGTATTTAAGGCCGCACCTTTTCGGAGCTGATCCCCTACCGCCCACATGCTTATACCATTTTCTACTGATATATCCTCCCTTACTCTGCCTACGAAGATATCATCCTTATCGGAAGAATCAAGGGTAGTAGGATACAGGGCATTTTTAAAATCATCTTTTAAAATTAAACCTTCTCCATTAGCCAGCGCCTTTCTTACTACATCCAATTCTATCTTCTCTTCGGTTTCAACGTTTATCGATTCCGAATGAGAAGTAAAGACAGGAACCCTTACCGTAGTTGCGGTAACTCTGATCCGACTGTCGTCAAAAATCTTACGGGTTTCATAAGCCATTTTCATTTCTTCTTTGGTGTAGCCGTTATCAAGAAATATATCCACTTGAGGAATTATATTAAATGCTATCTGTACTGGGAAAACTTCGCATTTAACCGTTTTTTTACCATCACATATTATTTCTCTTGTCTGGTTCTCCAGCTCGGCGATGGCTCTTGCTCCTGCACCTGAAACCGACTGATAAGTGGAAACTACTATTCGCTTTATCGGTGAGATATCATAAATAGGCTTTATGGCCACAGCCATGATAATGGTAGAACAATTAGGATTGGCTATAATGCCCTTATGTTCAAATATTTTATCTTTATTCACTTCGGTAACAATCAGAGGTACATCTTCCTCCATTCTGAATGCACTGCTGTTATCTATAACTATGGCTCCGCTTTCCACTGCATATTTGGCAAATTCCCTGGAAGTTGAGGCACCAGCTGAGAAAAGTGCTATATCTACACCACCGAAGGAATTTTTATTTAATTCCTTTATCTCCAGCTCTTCACCTTTAAACATTGTTTTTTTACTGGCAGACCGATGAGAAGCAAGCGGAACAAGGTTTTTTACCGGAAATTTTCTCTCTTCCAGTATGGACAGAAATACTCTTCCCACCGCTCCGGTTACTCCTGCTACTGCTACATTATATTCTTTGCTGCTCATATGAAGTTCATCACTTTTTAATACTAATAGGCCCTTGTTACAGTTACAGGTTAAAGCTGTAAATGAATGAAGGATATATTAAAACAATATTAAAATAAATACAAATACTATTTCGACAGCCCAAAACCACTGTGCAATACTTTTATCGCTTCTTTTATTTTACTCTTCTTTACTACACAGGAAATTCTTATGGGAGAAGTACTTATCATCTCAATATTTATATTTTTATCTGCAAGAATCCTAAACATTCTCGCCGCTACCCCGGGATGTGACTGCATTCCGGCTCCCACAATGGAAACTTTTGCGATATCGGTGTCCATTTCCATGCGTACATTTTTAATCTTATCCAGGATATTTTTTGCTGGGGATATATCTTCGCTTTTTATGGTAAAGGAGATAGCAGCAAGATTTTTTTCACTAACATTTTGGACAATCAAATCAACATTTATATTTTTTTCCGCTAGCTTTCCAAACAAGTCGGCGGCAACACCAGGTTTATCCTCCAGGCCAAAAATAGATACCTTTACTTCTCCTATATCATAAGTAACTCCGGTAACTATCGGCCTTTCCATTCTTTTATCTTTTTTAAAATCATCCATAACCCATGTCCCTTCGATGTCATTAAAACTTGATCTAATATGTAATATAACATTATGCTTTTTGGCAAATTCCACTGCTCTCAAATGGAGTACTTTTGCACCTGAAGATGCCATCTCCAGCATTTCATCATAGGAAAGTGACTCCAGCTTGACGGCTTCACCTACTACATTCGGATCAGTCGAATAAACTCCATCGACATCCGTATATATTTCACAGTACCTTGCCTTCAGGGCCGAAGCCAGGGCTACAGCAGTGGTATCCGAACCACCTCTGCCCAGAGTGGTAATATCGTTATCTATATTAATACCCTGGAACCCGGTTACTATTACTATTTTATCTCTTTTTAATTCTTTTAATATTCTTTCTGCCTTGATATTTAAAATTTTGGCATTGCAGTAGAATTCATCGGTTAAAATTCCGGCCTGTTCACCGGTAAGAGAAATACATTTATAACCTTTTTCCTGAACAGCCATGGCCACAAGGGCACTTGATACCTGCTCCCCGGTAGACATTAGCATATCCATTTCACGGCGGGAGGGATGGGAAGTTATCCGGCCGGCAAGATCAATCAACCTGTCAGTAGTATCCCCCATGGCAGAAACCACTACCACCACATTATTCCCTTTATTGCTGGAACTTATAATTTTATCGGCAACCATTTTTACCTTATTTATATCACCTACAGAAGTACCGCCGAACTTTAAAATTATTATATCTTTTTTGCCTCTCATTTTTTAAATATTCAATTTTTCCTTAAATAAGTTTTAATCCGGATTTATCTTATTTTGATTCAGCCATTGCTTTGTATTTTTCATATTTTTCCCTGGCATCCTTTTCTGCTCTACCAAACAAATCTTCAGCTATTTTGGGGAAAGTTTTGGTAAGTGATGCATATCTTACTTCACCCATCAGGAATTCTCTAAACGATTCCTTGGGTTCCCTGGAATCCAGTATAAATGGATTCTCCCCGCTTTTTTTAAGATCCGGATTGTATCTGTAAAGATGCCAGTATCCTGCATCTACTGCCTGTTTTTCCCTTAACTGGGTGCAGCCCATACCTATATAAATACCGTGGTTGATACAGGGAGAGTAAGCTATTATCAGAGAAGGTCCGTTATAATTCTCGGCTTCAAGAAATGCTTTCAGTGTTTGTTTCTGACTGGCACCCATTGCAATCTGGGAAACATATACGTAGCCGTAGGTTATAGCCATAAGTCCCAGATCTTTTTTCTTGACTTTCTTACCCGAAGCGGCAAACTTGGCTACCGCTCCCAGAGGAGTTGCTTTTGAAGACTGGCCGCCGGTATTGGAATATACTTCGGTATCGAATACCAGCACATTTATATTTTCGCCGGATGCCAGTACATGATCCAGGCCGCCGTACCCTATATCATAAGCCCAGCCGTCTCCGCCAAATACCCAGATTGATTTTTTAATCAGGTAGTCACTGAGTTCCAGTATTTTATTTTTAAGCTCATTGGCTTTCTTACTTCCCAGATCTTTTTTAAACAACTTTAATATTTTTTCGGTAGATTTCCTGTTTGCCTCCACATCATCTTTTGTTTTTACCCATTCCGTCATAGCTTCCTTAATTCCGGAATCCATACCTTTTATCTCATATAATTGACTCATGTAATCTTCTATTTTGCTTCTCATCTGTTTTATGGCCAGAACCATCCCATATCCGTATTCGGCATTATCCTCAAACAGAGAATTTGCCCAGGCCGGTCCCTTTCCTCTGGCATTAATGGTGTAAGGAGTGGAAGGAGCCGAACCACCCCAGATGGACGAACACCCTGTGGCATTGGTTATAATCATCCTGTCTCCGAATAACTGGGTAACCAGTTTCGCATAAGAAGTCTCCCCGCAGCCGCCGCAGGCACCTGAAAATTCGAACAGCGGTTTTCTAAACTGGCTCCCCTTTACGGTATCTACGGACATAACATTTTCTTTAACCGGAATTTTTGAAGCAAAGTTCCAGTTTTCAGCCTGAATCATTTGTGAATCAAGAGGTTTCATAATCAGTGCTTTTTCCTTGGCCGGACAGACATTGGCGCAGTTTCCGCATCCTGTACAGTCCAGGGGACTTACCTGTATCCTGTAGGCATATTGCTCAAGACCCTTTCCCTTTGCCTCTATGGTCTCGAATTTTTCAGGAGCATTCTTCGATTCCTTTTTGGTAAGAAGTACCGGCCTTATAACCGCGTGGGGACATATATATGAACACTGGTTACACTGTATGCAGTTGTCTTTCTGCCACTCGGGAACATTTATAGCAATGCCCCTTTTTTCATAGGCTGCCGTTCCCTGTGGAAACGTTCCGTCTTCAACCCCTATAAATGCACTGACCGGAATATTATCGCCCTCCTGCCTGTTCATTACTCTTAAAATATTTTTTATAAAATCAGGCTCCTGAGCTTTAACTACGTCCCCGGTTTCTACCGCATTCTTCCAGCTGTCTGGAACTTTTACTTTCTTCAATGATTCTATACCTCTATCCACGGCCTGGTAGTTCATTTGTACAATCTTTTCACCTTTTGCTCCATAAGTTTCCTTTATGGCTTTTTTCATGTATTTTACGGCATCGTCTATGGGTATAACTTTTGCCAGTTTAAAGAAAGCAGCCTGCATAATCATATTTATTCTGCTCCCCAGTCCAATCCCCACTGCAATATCAGTGGCATCGATAATATAAAAATCTATATCATTCTCCGATAGGTATTTTTTCATACCTGCCGGCAGCCTTTCTTCAAGTTCTTCTTCGCTCCACTGGCAGTTCAAGAGGAAAGTTCCGCCTTTTTTTAGCCCTTTAAGCAAGTCATACTGCCTTACATAGGCTTGATTGTGACAGGCTACAAAATCAGCATCGGTAATAAGATAGGTAGATTTGATAGGATTTTTCCCAAACCTCAGGTGGGAAATAGTCAGTCCGCCGGATTTCTTGGAATCATAGGCAAAATAACCCTGGGCATATAAATTGGTATTATCGCCAATTATCTTAATGGCATTCTTATTTGCTCCTACCGTACCATCGGAACCCAGCCCCCAGAATTTACATCTTATGGTACCTTCCGGGGCAGTTTCAATCTCCTCTTCAACCTCAAGAGAAGTATGAGTAACATCATCATTTATGCCGATGGTAAATCCATCCTTGGGATCAGCCGATTTCAAATTATCGAATACCGCTTTTATCTGGCCGGGAGTAGTATCCTTCGAACCAAGCCCATATCTTCCTCCTACAATAACCGGCTTTTTTTCAATTCCGAAGAACGAATCCTTAACATCCAGATAAAGAGGTTCACCAACTGCGCCGGGTTCTTTTGTTCTGTCCAGAACGGCAATTTTCCTAACTGTTTTGGGTACGGACTGAAGGAAAAATTCCGTAGAGAAAGGACGGTAAAGATGAACCTTAATTGCTCCTACCTTTTCGCCTTTTTTGTTCAGGTACTCCACAGTTTCATCTATGGTATCAGTAACCGATCCCATGGCTACAATCACGTATTCAGCATCCTTCCGTCCCACATAGTTAAACGGCTTGTACTGCCTTCCGGTCAATTTACTTATTTTATCCATATAGTCCACTACTATTTGGGGAACTTTATCATAAAATCTATTCGATGATTCTCTTGCCTGAAAGAATATATCGGGATTCTGAGCTGTACCCCTGGTAACCGGATGCTCCGGATTTAAAGCTCTCTTACGGAACTGTTTTAATGCTTCTTCATCAAGCAGTTTTTTAAAATCCTCATATTCTATTACTTCTATTTTTTGGATCTCATGCGAGCTTCTGAATCCGTCAAAGAAATGAAGAAAGGGTACCCTTGATTTTATAGCACTGAGGTGTGCCACTCCTGCCAGGTCCATTATTTCCTGTATGGAGCCGGAGGCTATCAATCCAAAACCGGTTTGCCTTACCGCCATTACATCGGAATGATCCCCGAATATGGAAAGAGCATGAGTGGCAACTGTCCTGGCACTTACATGAAATACGCCCGGAAGAAGTTCTCCCGAAATTTTGTACATATTGGGAATCATAAGAAGGAGCCCCTGTGAGGCAGTAAAAGTGGAGGTAAGTGAGCCTGCCTGAAGCGAGCCGTGAACTGCTCCCGATGCGCCTCCTTCGGACTGAAGTTCACTCACGCTGACTACCTGGCCAAACATATTTTTTCTTCCGTGAGCAGCCCATTCATCAATATATTCACCCATGGGAGAAGATGGAGTAATAGGATAAATGGCCGCCACCTCGGTAAATGCATATGCTACGTACGCTGCCGCCATATTTCCATCCATGGTTTTCATATTTTTCATAATTAATCTGCTCCTTTACCTTTATATATATTTAAATTTTAAAGCATTTGATTTTTAAGTTAATTAGTAAACTTTATCCTCCCGATTTACGGATATTTTAACCATAAACTGAAGATGTCCTTAATACAGCTTTTTTAACAAAACAAAATCATTGCATTATAGCACATTTGGTTTATTTTTTTAATAAAATAAGACATATGATTCGACGATATCCTTTAGGGGCAGATTAAAGTTCCCTTCGGTCGGAAATTGCTCTTCCAATGGTTACTTCATCCGCATATTCCAGATCTCCTCCAACCGGAAGTCCGCTTGCCAGTTTGGTAATTCTAACTCCCAGAGGTAATAATATTTTTTTCAGGTAAACAGCGGTACTTTCACCTTCCACAGTAGGATTTAATGCAATTATTATCTCCTCGATGTTATCAGCTTTTACCCGTTCCAGCAGCCCCGGTATTCTTATTTCATCAGGTCCAATGTTTTCTATGGGAGAAAGCAGCCCTCCAAGAACATGATACAGACCTCTGTATTCACCTGTTTTTTCAATAATTATTACATCACTTACTTCTTCTACTATACATATTTTTCTTCTGTCTCTGGATTCATCCCTGCAGATATGACAGATATCTTCCTCGCTTAAACCGTAACACTGTTTACAGAATTTTACTTTTTCTTTCATTTCCACCAGGCTCCGGGATAATTTTAAAATATCATTGTGAGAAAGTTTCAGTAAAAAAAATACAATCCTCTTTGCAGATTTGGGGCCTATTCCGGGAAGTTTCTTGAATTCATTTATTAAATTTTCGACACTCTTTATATATAAAGCCATCTATAATCAAAACCCTTTTTAATAATTTAAGTAAAATCATTGGATGCCGGAACAATTATTAACCTTAATTTAAAATAATCCGGGTATATTCATTCCCCCGGTTAGCCTTGACATCCTGTTTTTAGCTTCGTTTTTTGATTGTTTAACAGCATCATTCACAGCCACCATTACCATATCCTCAATCATTTCCAGATCATTGGAATCAACCATTTCTTTATTAATTTTTACTTCCATAATTTCCTGCTCTCCATTTACCTTAACTTTCACCGCACCCCCGCCGGCAGAAGCTTCGAATTCCATTTCCTTTAACTCTTTTTGTATTTCCAGCAATTTTTGCTGCATAATCTTTGCCTGCTTCATCATATTTCCATAATTAAAACTCAATTTTTACTCCTTTATATCAAATTTTTTTTCAAAATAACCGAGCACATCCTCTTCTTCCCTGGCATCATCCTTTTTATTCTCAGTCTTTGGATTTGTATCATCTTTTACTCCGTCATTATTTTTCTTAAGATCATCTTTTGCATTTGATTTGCTCTCCGTGCTGTCTTCAATATCACTCTCTATATTATTCTTATTTTTTTTCTCAATGACTTCAAATCTAATTTTAAAATTCTTGCCAGTGACTTCCTCTATTACGCTTGATATTAAATCAGCATTGTTGCTTTTATTTAGATGATCCCTGTGCCACTGTTTTTTTCCACCCAGCCGGAAATACAACATATCATCTTCTATCCTGTCAGGTTCAGCTTCGGCAAACATAGCATAAACGGAGATTTTTCTCTTTTTTAAACTCTGAGAAATTTTTTCCAAACTATCATGTATTAAAGCGATTCCATCATCTTCTTTATTATCTTTTTTCTTAAAGCCGCTTTCTTCTCCGCTACTTTTTACATCAGCTTTTTTTATTTTCTTGCTGCTTTGCTCATGCCTACCGTAAATCTTAGCTTCATCTACCATTTTATCAATTTCATCGGCGTTAATAATATCGAAATCATCAACTTCATTTTCATAAATCTTACGGTCAGATTCTACCTTCCTGCTATAGGAGCTTTTATTATTCTTTTTCGTTGAATTAATTTTATCAATCTCTTTTTTTAAAGATTCTATTTGAGTCTGCATAATCATTGTTCTCTTTTCCAATTCTGTTTTATCCGGAACAACAAAGTTAATAGCTCTGATCATCGCCGATTTGAAAAATACTTTCGAATCTTCGCCCCATTTAATCTGCTTAAGCAAATCCGTAAAAAGTTCCATATAAAATTCTATCTCTTCCTTCTGAAACTTTTCAGCTTGTTTTAAATATCTTTCTTTGTAATCATCGCTTATATTTACAATTTCGAAGGGATTGGAATAATTTTTAATAACATATAAATCATAAATATGATCCAGAAACTCTGACACAAATACCTTAAGATTCTGATTGCTTCCAATAATTTTGCTGGTCAGAAGCAAACCTTCATCTAAATTTTTATCGATTAAAGCATCGGTAAATTTAAACAGTAAATCTATGTCCGCAAAACCCAGAAGTGATATAACATCCTTGACCTCAATCTTATTCTCGCCGAATGCAGCTAGTTGTTCCAATATGCTGTCTGCATCCCTCAGGCTGCCGTCTGCATATTTCGAAATCAGATCTACAGCTGGATCACTTATGGCTATTTTTTCATTTTTTGCAATATTCTGTAATCTTTCTTTTATTTTATCCATTGGTATAGGCAGGAAATCGAATCTCTGACATCTGGATAATATGGTGGGAAGCACTTTATTGGGTTCGGTGGTTGCCATAATAAACAGCACATGTTCGGGAGGTTCTTCCAGAACTTTTAGCAGTGCATTGAATGCTTCTGTGGTCAGCATATGAACTTCATCGATGATGTAGACTTTTTTTCTCAACAGGTTAGGCAGGTATTTAACTTTTTCCCTGAGCTCCCTTATTTCATTTATACCCCGGTTGGATGCAGCATCGATTTCTACCACATCCACGCTGGAGCCATTGGATATACTTGTACAATTTTCACATTTATTGCAGGGATCCGGGGTAACCCCTTTTATGCAGTTTAAAGATTTTGCCAGTATTCGTGCAGTAGATGTCTTTCCGGTACCCCTGGGACCGCAAAATATATAACAGTGTGATAATCTATTATTGGAAATAGCATTTCTAATTGTTTTGATATTGTATTCCTGACCGATTACCTCTTCAAAACTTTGCGGCCTCCATTTTCTATAAAATGAAATATAATTCATGACAGCCAAATTTCTTCATTATTTATAAATGACCGTGCCCCAGATCTCGATTCATGATAACAAGTGCCACTCGCACAGTTAGCTCCAGTCAGGTTTCCTTGTGGCACCCGGAGAATGTTACTTACCGCTGCTTCCTCTCGGACCTGACGGGGTTTGTAACCCTCCGCCGCACAAGACCCGGCTTTCAACGCCACTTATACAGGCGCTAACCTTACCATCATAAACCTCATATCTGTTGATCAGCCTCACTATAGCGGATTGTGAGTTACAGGGCACCGCTAGCTCCCCGCCTAGCACGGCCAACTTGATTATATAAAATTAATTAAAAAAATAAAACGACTGTCACCCGGTATTTCAAATAAAAATTATAATCATATTGAACATTTAATTTAAAAGAGTAGAATTTCTATTCAAATATTTACCGGCTTTAAGAAAATACTAAAATTTAATAAGAACCGGATAAAAACAAAAACATTTTCTACTGCTATTTAAATGATCAGGTTAAGTAAAGGAATAAATAAAACTAAAATTATATTAAGCTCCGCTACTCATATGGTAACCGATACTTATGCAAGCTTTATAGTGGGGCTCATTCCCGTGCTGGCTGATAAACTGGAACTTTCTCTTTTTCTGGTAAGTGTACTGACTGCGGTAAATTTTATATCCAACAGTCTTACCCAGCCTTTATTCGGATATTTATCGGATAAATACGGGATCAGACATTTTTTGATAGCAGGGCCGCTAATTGCTTCCATATTCATAAGCATTTTAGGTATATCTCCGGGTTACTGGTTCATACTGGTATTTTTATTTTTGGGAAACCTGGGAATTGCCGCCATTCATCCTCCAACTGCAGCTACCGCAAGCCATATCGGGGGGAGCAGGAAAGGCCTTATAAATTCTATAATATCTTTTGGAGGAACTGTCGGTTTTTCGACAGGCTCATTATTCATAATTTGGATTATAAATAAACTGGGGCTTAAATTTACACCAGTTGCCGCTATTCCCGGAATTATTATGTCCCTTATTCTCTTAAAATCAGATCCGCTTATTTTTGCAAAGGGGACTAAAAAAATCCAGTCCGTTTTTATTAAAAAAATCAAGAATATGAAAAAGGCAAAAATTGGCCTGCTCTCACTAATAATATTCGCTTCTTTTTCCAGAGATTTAACAGTTCTATCAATGCTGACTTTTATACCCTTGTATTTTACCGGCCAGGGAGTAAGGCTAATAAACTTTGGGTACATAATTCTTATTTTCGGCCTTGCAGGCGGAGTAGGAGGCCTTCTTGCCGGTCATTACTCAGACAGGATAAGAAAAAGAACAGCCGTAATACAGGCCGCTATTTTTATATCTGCTCCTCTTTTTTATTCAATATTTATTCTGCCTCTGAATATATCAATATTTCTATTTGTTCTGGGTGGTTTATTTATCAACTCCGGTCTTCCCTTATGTATCAGAGTGGTGCAGGATTTGTTTCCTTCCAATGTAAGCCTTGCTTCATCCATGGTTATGGGAGTAAGTGTAGGAACCGCAGCCGCTGTTGTTTTGATTGTTGGTAAAATCGCAGATAGTATCGGAATAATCAGAACCATGGACTATATCCTTATAATACCGGTACTGGCATCCTTACTTCTGTTCCTGTTTCCACTGTTAAGATCAAAGTATAAATAAGTAATTTAAGGTTAATTACTTTGCCAGCTCCAATATTTTAAGTACATCGCTCGTACCCAGTTTTACAAAATTACCTACCGGACCCCTCTCGGTACACTTTTTAGCCATCTCTTCCAGCCGGTCATAGGGAATATTTGCTTCTTTTAATGTAACCGGCAGTCCGATTCTTTTAAAAAAGTTTTTCAGACTTTCTATTCCTGCCAGAGCTGTTTTTTCAATATTATTAAAATCAGGTTCCCGACCCCATACCCTAAACGCAAACTGGGAAAATCTCTCCGGATCATTTTTGTAAACATATTCCATCCATGACGGAAATACAACTGCCAGTCCGGCACCGTGGGCAAGATCGTATATTCCGCTTATCTCCATTTCTATTTTATGAGAAGCCCAATCACCCATCCTTCCGGTACTCAACAGATCATTGTGGGCAATGGTTCCCGTCCACATTATTTCTGCTCTGGCTGCATAATTTTCAGGCTCCTTAAGTACTATCGGAATATTGTTAATTACCGTTCTCAGCGCAGCTTCACATAACCTGTCGGTAAGTTCGACATCCTCAGTGGTGGTAAAATACCTTTCCATTATATGCGCCATAATATCAGAAACTCCGCAGGCAGTCTGATAAGGAAGGAGGGTAAAAGTAATTTCCGGATTTAGTAAAGCAAATTTGGGCCGCAATAATTCACTAACAATCCCTTTTTTATACCATCCTTTCTCATTGGTAATAACCGCACTGCCGCTGGATTCGCTGCCTGACGCAGGAATAGTTAGAACCACACCCACAGGAATAATTTCTTTTAGCTGGGCTTTGCCTGCATAAAAATCCCAGACATCTCCGTCATAAGGTACTCCAAATGCTATGGTCTTGGCTGAATCGATTGCACTTCCGCCGCCCACCGCTAGAATAAGATCTACTTTTTCTCTGCGGCATATCTCTATCCCTTCTTTAACCAGGGTTAATCTTGGATTGGGCTGAACACCACCCAGTTCTATTATCTTAAGACCGGCATCTTTTAACGATTTCAAAATCCGGTCGTAAAGTCCGTATTTTTTAATACTTCCTCCGCCGTAATGAAGTAAAATCTTACTCCCATATTTAGAGGCCTCGCTTCCAACCTGGTTTTCAACACCTCTTCCAAAAATTATTCGGGTAGCATTTCTGAATGTAAAATCTTCCATTTTTCCTCCTTAAGGTATAATTATTCAGAGGTTTCTTTATATTAATCCAAAATCAGCTGCATCAGGTGAACATCGATATAACGCTTGAATTTAAATCCCACCTCTTTTAAAGAACCGACGTAAGTAAATCCATATTTTTCATGAAGATGAATACTCACTTCATTTTCCCCTGCGATTCTGGCAATTATTACATGAAATTTATATTCTCTGGCCAGTTTTATTATTTCAACCATGAGCAGGTTACCTGTACCCTTTCCCTGCATATTTCCATCGACATATATCGATATTTCAGCCGTATTGCGGTAAGCATATCTCTCCGACCATGGGGAAAGGGATGCCCAGCCAATAATCCCCTTTTCATTTTCCGCTATTATAATAGGATACTTACCAGAATGATTACTGAACCAATTCACCTGAGATTTGACTGTTTTAGGTCTGGTGTCAAAAGTGGCAGTGGTATTTAAAACAGCATAATTATATATTCTGGTTATGTCTTTCAGGTCACTCTTTACGGATTTGCGTACCTTAATTTTTTCATCCTTTTCAAAGCTGCGCATTGGATTATTATAATCTTTTAGTAATATTTTCCATGATGGAAATAGATCTCAAAGTCTATTTTTTGCTCCCGGCAAAATTTTCTTATATCCTGTTCAACTTTATCCCAATAGCCGGTTTTAGTAAAGTAAATACGCTCATACTCTACTAGCAGCTCAGAGTGCTTCCGGATAAGCCAGCTTCTCACCGATTTCCATATCGTACCGGTTATATTCAGGTTCTCGAACATATATGAGCTGGCATATTTTTTAGTTCTAAGGACAATTTCTTTCCATTCTGTAAAAAAAGGAAGAATGGGACCGATAAAAACATAAGTTTCTATTCCCGCCTCTTTTAATTTCTCCAGTGCCTCTATTCTTTTTTGAACCAGAGAGGCAGGAGGCTCGATCTCTCTTCTCAGGTTATCATTTATGGTGGTTATGGTCAGGCCCACCTCACAGTTTCTAAACTGTTTGAGTAGATCCAGATCCCTCAGAACTAAATCGGATTTGGTCAGTATCCCCAGATCGGGTTGAAGTGGAATAAGTTTCTCCAGTATCTTTCTGGTGAGCCGGTATTTCTTTTCCAGGGGATTATAGGGATCGGTAACCGAAGACAGGAAAATTGATTTTCCCTTATATTTTTCAGTTTTTTCCTGGATAAGGTCCGGGCCGTTTATTTTTATGTCAATAAACTTGCCCCATGGCTCCAGGTGACCTGTAAATCTCTTCATAAATCTGGCATAACAGTACAGACAGCAATGTAAGCAGCCGACATACGGATTTATGACATAATCGGTTGCAGGCAGATTTGATCTTGATATTATCGATTTTGATCTTATCTCTCTTATCTCTACCATAATATAAAACCTTATACATATTATAGAATCTTTAATTATATAAAATAAATTAAAATTTATTCATAACTGCCTATCCGGTAAGATTTACTATACTATCCCTTTTAATCCCGGGAAAATATTTTATTAATTCCTTCCTACGATTAGCTGAAAGATTTTTACGGATCAACTCCAGATCCTTCTTATCCTTTTCCCTTAGAGGTACATCGATATAACAGTGATATCCTTCCTTTGCGGTATAATGGAAACTCCAGGAAACTGCTCTTATTTCAATTCCAGGCAGTTTACCGTTGAAACGATCGGGAAACGAGTCCGGCGGAGTAGGATAAACCAGGGGATCGTTTCTATCAAGATCCATAATCAGCTCTCCGTTTTTTAGCTTCTGGTAAAAACGGGTATCACACTTAATACCTCTTTTATAGAACCATAATCTTACCTCAGAGTCCTCAATAATCTCATCTGCAAATTCGTGAATAAGGCTGCGGTATAATTTAAAATCCTGATAATCGGTTATTATATCAATATCATTATGTTCTCTTGTTATTCTGCCCAGCAATGCATCAATACCCCATCCACCCAGAATACAGAACTTCAAACTTTTCTGGTCGCATATATACTTTAGATCTTTAATTATTTTAATCTGTTTCTTATTTTTATTGGAAATACCAGTCATTTATTTTAATCTCTTATGCATTATACGAAGTTATGATGCTAATCTTGAATTGTATAAAATTTGATTGAGTTATACAAATATTTACATAGTTATGCAAGGTAAATCATAGTTTCAATGTATATGAGTTCTAATCGGCACTTAAGGGAGATACCCGCTGCCGTTTTGTTTTTACCCTGCAAGTAAATAAAAAAATTGAAAGATAAGATAATACTGCCGAATAAAAGATAAAGGGGAATAAGTTTACAGATTATATGTAAAATAATCTCTGACCTCTATTAAATTATTAAATTCCTTAAATAGCATTGCTTCGATCTCTTTTTCCGGTTTATTCATATCAGGAATCATAACCGGAATCATTCCTGCTCTATAGGCTGCTATTATCCCATTTTTTGAGTCCTCCAGAACCATACAGGTTTCCGGCGGGCATTTTGCTTTTTGAGAGGTTTTAAGAAAAATTTCAGGATCGGGTTTTCCATTTATTATTTCATCACCACAGACAATCGCCTCAAAATATTTTTTTGTCTTTGATAAATTCAGAAGCATTTCCATTCTACTTTTTTCCGTCGATGTAGCCAGTGATATTTTTAACCGCTTTCCCTTAATACATTCCAACAACTCATAAAGCCCTTCTTTTACAGGCACCCCTTCTAATCGAATATAGTCTTCCACTAATTTTATTTCTTCATTTTTTATCTTCTCAAATGGAAAATCTGGTCCGTAATACTTTTCGTAAATCTTTTCTGTTTCCATAAGCTTCAAACCAATTGTTTGTTTAAAAATTTCATCATTAATCCTGTAATTAAACTTCTTAGCTGCTTTTTTCCAATGCATAAATGCCAGCCTTTCCGTATCGAACATCAATCCGTCCATATCAAATATTATTAATTTAATTTTATGTTTTCCTATATTCATTAAACTTATAATCCATAAATTGCATTAAAACTTTAATATGGCAAGAACATGGATGTTTAAATTTTGTCACGTGCTTTTTTCGGTCTTTTCATATTTTCCTGGCTCTGAGCGAAAAAGTATATGGTATTTTACCCTTGTATTTTTCTAAATACCACCACCCATTACTGTCTTCTGTCATTCCTCTAACGCCGTTAAAAAATAGTTTATCGTGTTCATTAAATAACTCAATTTGCAGTCCATTTTCCACTAAAGTATTTATAATATCACTTAAACTCCATACCCATTCATAAGTTTTATTTCTAGGTATATATGTCGGATCGGAATAATCCGGCCAATCATCGTCAAAACAAATTGGCTCATTCTGTTTGAAATATGAATATTTTATCTTAAGATCATTTTCGAAAGCTTCATCTAACATATTATATACGGGGTGCGTTTCCATAATATAAAATATTCCATCTTTCTTTAAATAATATGAAATAGTCTCAGCCCATTTTTTTATATTGCTGATCCAGCACAATACCCCTTTCGAGGTATAAACGATATCATATTTCTGATTTAGCTTGCTTTTTAAATCAGAAACACTGGAAAGAATAAATTTAACATCAGTTCCAATTTCATTACTTAGTTTTCTGGCAATCTCAATTGATTTTTCCGAAAAATCTACTGCTGTTACATCGGCACCATCCAGAGATAAAGATATACTGCCAGTTCCAATATGGCATTGAAGATGCAGTAAGCTCTTATTTTTTACCGGGTAAAATTCATCCTTTTGTATTTTATCAATCTGCGATATTCTATTTCTTAAACCTTCTATATCATAAGATTTCTCGTGAACGGGAGCCACTTCGTCCCAGAATAATTTGTTTAATTTTTCTGCTTCTTCATTTCTCATCTTATTTTTTCTTATTTTTATATTTAAAATAATGTATATCAGTTTAAATCTTTATGGTATTTAACATTCGGCAAGATACTGCGACATAAGAATTCTATTGAATGATCTTCCATTAATTCATTTATTATTATATTCTTTCTTTAGTAGCCCATACTCTACTCTATCCCGCCATTTGCCATCAAGAAACAGGTAGTCTTTTTTTTCTGCTTCACGTGTAAATCCGCATTTTATCATTATCTTTTCCGAAGCAATATTGTCCCTCAAACACCCGGTTTCTATTTTATGAACGTTACCTGAGAGAAATGCATATTCAATAATGGCTCTTACTGCTTCGGTAGTTATGCCTTTCCCCCAACATTTCTTATGAATAAAGTAACCTAAATGAATATTTTTATCACCTCCAGGACTGGAATTTATAACGGAATACCCAATCTCACCTATATAGTTATTATTTTTATCCAAAATTGCAAAATAATACTTCAATCTATCCTTACCTTTTTTCGCCTCTATGATAGCTTGGTCCAGATCACTTTTGCTTTCCTCGATTGTATTGGTTTTTATTTCCGGTAAATAATACATCACTTCTTCATCTGAAAGCAGGTTGTGCAAAGATTCCAGATCTTCCGGGATATGGTCTCTGATTGTTAATCTTTTGGTTTTAATTTTAACCATAATATCAAACTTCATTATTGCAAAGAATAAGAGAACAGTTGCTTAGCCGGGTGAAATTCAATAACTCCTATTCTTTCCAAATACCCGTTAAATGGCAATTTTGTATCTAATAGAAGTTTAATTGCTTTTATCATGTTCTCCTTTTCGATACCGATAGTAATAAAGCAGTCCGGCTTCCATATGCCCTGTTCAAAGAAATCAAAACCTGTTTTTACTCCATACTGATTAAATTCTTTTTGTATATCTATTTGTAATTTAAGAACCGGAATTGTTGCCGAAATATCTAAAAACACAATCGGCTTTTTATTAATATATATTCCATAGTTCTTAAAGTGCAGATTTATTTTCTTTTTATTATGAGTGTATGACTGAAGCTTCTTCTGTACCTGTTTGACATCAAGCTCATCAAACATAGAGAATTTAATATGAGGATTATTTTCTGACTTATATAAATAATTACAAATACCTGTTTCGGCAAGATTCTGCCAGAGTTTACGAATTTTTTTATCCGAATACTTATCAAAATATCCTACTATTGCATATCCCATATCCTATCCTACTTGTTTATTATCTTGCTAACTATCTGTGATATATTAGAACTGCCCTTTTAACCCTATATTCTACCAAAAACAGGTATTTTGGACGATGAATTCAATAAATAATAAGTAGTACAACCAGCGTTATTTGCAGTCAGCATAAAACAGTTAAAGAATCTTTGCAAGTAGATACCTGGAGTAACCTTTGGGAAAATCCTTTATCTCCCCCTCTATTTTAAAACCCCTTTTTTCATAAAATGCTACATTTTGAAAATCATGGGTATTTAAATAAACACCCAGGCATCCCCTCAGTCGTGCTTCTTGCTCGGCAGTCTCCAGAATCTTAGTTCCTATACCTTTACTCCTGTGTACCGTATCTACCCATAACCTGTCTATATACAACCAATCCCAATATGTTAGCCCAATTAAACCACCTATTATCGTATCTTTTTCGCTAGCAAAAACATTTAGAGCCTTTACGTCATATCCATCAACATATTCCAAGTTATATTCATCAAGTTTTTTCTTGACCAATATCGCTTTTTTAGATTCAAAGTGCTTATCTAAATCTATTTTCATCAAAATTTCCTTCTCTGCTAATTACATTATTTCTAATATAGTGATTTTCTTAAATACAACTCCTCAGGACAACCCGGATTATTTGTTTTAACTCTTCGATACTCTTTAATCCATTATTATGATAGAACAACCTTGTTTTTTCATAAGGTTCATATTTAACAGAATCACTTAACGTACAGACCTGAACAGTATTTATACCGTCGTGTTTAAAATCATTCTCAGCTTTTTCTAACAGCTTCTTACCGATTTTTTTATTTTGGTAATCAGACTTCACTCCAATCCATCCAATATTACCAATCCCTTCATAAACGAAATAGGTAATAAATCCAATTATTTCATTATTAATCCTGGCAACATAACCTTTATGATATCTTAGATCAATTAAGATACTCTTAAGAGCACCGTCATCAAACCACTTATCCAATGATTTCATGATATGGTAAATATCAGTATAATCTTCTTTTTTAATATGTTTTAAATTTATTTTTTCCATTTAGGTTTATTTTTAATGGTATGATGGCATACAATGGAAACTGTATATCCAAAGCACTCACCGATTGATTTTATCAAATTGTGGATATTTAGGACATATCACAATTAGACGATGTGCAAAGTAACTCAACTAACAAAGCAAAGCCGCCTCCTTCAGGCAAAGAACTAGCAGAGTGTGATTTTGCCTGATGTTTGGGATAAAATATGTAGTTTTGCTACTTTCATTTAAACTATATTCTCTTCTTTTAGTGGAGTGAATATCTCAATGCAGTTGATAGGACATTTCGCCTAACGTTCCCAGGGTTGTTGAAGTCACTGAAGTCGGCAACCTCTTGTTAGACGATATGGTAGCAATCAGCTTTGACTTATTTCTAACCTACCTCAATAGAAAGGGTAGCTACAGAGGTTACTTTTCGCCCTGCCCGGGCGGTGGAAACACGCCGAGCTGTTCCATAAAGCCCAGATTGTCCATCTCCCCCCATTCTTCCACGATCTTGCCACCTACGATGCGGAGAATGCTAATCCCCGTGATCGTCACCTGCTTACCCGTAGGGGCGATCCCCATATACTCACCTTTGTTATGTGTGCCGCACCAAGTCCAGCGGACTACAATCTTGTCCTCTTCTACAACCATGTCCTCGGTGGTGGAATGAACATCGTCTAAAGGGCCGAACATTTCGGTCACAGTCTTCTTATAGCCTTCCCGGTCGGGCGCTGCTCCGGCAGTAGGATAGTTAAAGACGAAGTCGGTAGCGAGAAGCTCATCTATTGCTTCCAAGTTCCCCTTGCTCCAGATCTCGTCATTCCAACGGCGAGCGATGGCCTTGTTTTCTTCTACTGACATATTTATCACCTCTTTCTTTTTTCTTCTGCTGACTCAGCATATCATCCCGTTTAATATATTTTGCTGCCACTATTTCACCTAATGTCCCGCGGATTGGCAAAGTTGCCGACCCCGAGCTTGTCGAGGGGGAGACAATTTGGGACGAGCTGCCGACAGGCGAGCAAGCCCACCAACCCCCTGATGTCCGAAGTACTAAAGCTTTATCTATAATAACTCATTATTATTTAAACTCATTATATAATATCATTTATCAAAAATTAATCTTCTATTTTGAAATATTCCTTTATCTGTTTCGCATGGCCACCTTCATGTCCCTCTCCTAAATAACGATAATCATATAATGATTGTACCGAAACAAAAGAGCCATTAAGCCATTTATACTTTGATTTATACTTCCATTCATCTTTAGTTAAAACATCTATTTTTTCTAACAAAGCTTTATAAGAATTACGCCATTCGTTTATTACTTCTTTTAAATTAAATGACTTTCTTTTATTTATTTCCTTCTTATTAAATTCCATTTCATTTCTATCTATGTACCAAGGTTTTTTATTATCTAAGACATCATTAGTGGCTTTAATTATTTCCCAATTCCAAGCTGAGATATGGGAAATAATATCTTTTACAGTCCAATCTCCTATTATGATATCTTTAATCATTTTTTCTTCATTTAGAAGATTAACAATCTTTAGAAGTTTATTATGATCATTCTTAAAGAATTGTATTACTTTATCTTTTTCCATTTCTATTCTCTATCTTTAGACTATTTATTCGGCTTTGGCATTTCGGACAACGTTTCCCGTGTTGCCAAAGTTCGCCAATTTTGTAAGTCTTGGCGCACTTGTTGTAGTGCTGTCACCTAACTGCGACCTATGAAACTCGTTACTTCAGGTGCTACTCGGTCCGTCTTTTCGAATCCCGTAAAACATGCGCTTGTGGCATATTTTACACAAACTAACTTTACCGATCTATGCAAACACCAGCAGTTTTCTGGCGGAGAGAGTGGGATTCGAACCCACGGTACCGCTTGTTAGCAGTACACTCGATTTCGAGTCGAGCGCTTTCGACCAACTCAGCCATCTCTCCACACCAGCGATAATAATTACTCTTTAATCTTTGAATACCAGTACTTTTCGCTTTTCAAAAACTCTTCTTTTCTTTATCAATCAATCTTTTTTGGATTTTTTTATTCTTGAGTTCCCTCAGAGCATCAGAGGCAATCCATTTTGCGCTCCCGGAATCGATACTATAAATCTCTTCTCCCAGTCCAATAGCCAGTTTATTGAGGTTGAGATTTCGCTTGCCAATCTGCCTCAAAGCCCAGTTTACCGCTTTTTTTACATAATTCCTGCTGTCCGTGGATTCTTTTTTAATATAAGGGAAGAAAGCAATAAATGTTTCATCATCGGCTTTTTTGTCACTTACTGCAAATATAGCCATAAGAACAAATCCGGCCCTCTTTACAAATTCTTCATCTCTGGTACTCCATTCCACGGTTTTATCATAAGCAAGAGGTATTTTTTTGAAAAGATTCATACATACCTGATCGCATAGATCCCAGGAATCGAAATCGCTCGCCCAGCTCTCCATTTGCTTTTCGGTAACTTCTTCAGGCTGGTCAATCATTCCCGCCAGTATCCTTGCTTCATGAATACCTGTTGCCCATAACTTACCGGCTAGTTTATGATTTTTACCGGTTTCACCGGCAATCTTTCTTAGATCAGGGATGGATATTCCCAGACATTTTCTGGGATTGATACCATATCTGGCCATTCCTTCAACCGCTTCCGGATTTGATAAAGATTTTAATCTTTTAACTATATTTACTGCGTTATAATTTTTATTTTCTTTCATAATCTGGCAACTATTCTATATAATTTCCTCTAATATCTCACAGGCATCTCTGACATATTTTTCACATTTATCCCTGAATAAAGCTTTTTCATCTGCTGTCTTCATACCTTCACCGGTCTTAAAATTGACTCCAGTAAGTTCCAGGCAGTTTATGGTCCCATTTCTTTTTTTGAATTTTTCTATAAAATCTCTGGTTTTTTTGTAAACCATTTTCTTGGAATCGGAACATTTATTTTCGTCAAAATATTTACATCCAATTACCATTATCGCTCCGGTTACAGCACCGCAGGTCTCCTGTAATTCTCCAAAACCTCCTCCAAAACCGGAGGCAGCAGATCTAGCCTGCTGCTTATTTACTCCAAATTCCTCGCTAAAAACGGAAAATATGGATTGAGCACAATTATAACCTAAATTGAAAAAGGAAATTGCTATTTCGCTTCTCTTCATCTTTATTCTCTAAAGTTTAGATTATTATAATTTTATATATATTTTACATTTTGATCGAATAAAAGATAGACATCAATAGGCTTTATGGCGGAGAGAGAGGGATTTGAACCCTCGAAGCAGCTTACGCCGCTTACACGCTTTCCAAGCGTGCGCCTTAAACCGCTCAGCCATCTCTCCACCAATCAAATATTATAACATACCGGTTAGGTATAATATAAAACTTTAGAGGGTGCTATCTTGAATGTATATATTATCATTGGATATGTAAATACTATTTAATCTTAAGAAAAGTTTCTCCTGTTTTAATTTAAACAAACCTTAAGTTAAACATACAATCAGGCTAGTTTTTCCCTTCCAATCTCTATATTTCTGTTTATTACCCTGATTTCTTTTATCAAGAATATAGCGGTTATAAAGAAACAGCAAAAATCGGTAACCGGCCAGGAAACCCAAACCCCCCAGAGATCAAATAATCTGGGCAGTATAAAAATTGCCGGTATAAAGAAAAACAAATCTCTGGACAGGGTTATGATCAGTGAAGGCCTGGCTTTACCGATGGCCTGGAAAAATGTACTGCCCAGTATGGGAAAGCTCCATAAAGGTGCCAACATGGCAATTAATCTCAAAGGAACAACTCCTTTTTCGATCACACTTATATCACTGGTAAATATGCTTATCAAAGATTCCGGAAATATTACCATTATAATAAATCCGAACAGAGTTATTACCGAAGTCCAGATAAATGCTTCTTTTAGAACCTTTTTAACTCTGGAATAAAGCTTAGCTCCATAATTGAATCCTACAATAGGAGAGAAGCCCTGACCTATTCCCAGCAGAGGCATAAATATAAGGTCAATGATACGTATCCCGATACCGGTTATGGCAATATAAACATCTCCTCCATACTGACGTACAATCCTTATAAACAGCAGGAACATCACACTGCCAATGATTTCCATAAGAAAAGAAGGAACTCCAATGGCCAGTATTTCCCGGGATATGGATTTATTTATCTTAAACATTTTAAGCTTAATGTGGAATATACTGCTCCGGGACATAAAGAAAATAAAAATATAAGCAGCACTGGATATGTGGCTTATAACAGTAGCAATTGCTGCTCCCTTTACCCCCCATCCGAATATAACTATGAACAAATAATCAAGGATTATATTCAAAATGGAACCTATAATCATCTCATACATAGAGGCCCTGGGCTTCCCTTCGGATCTGATTAGATTGGTACCGTTAACCGAGAAGGATAGAAATACAAATCCCAGAAGCATTATATTTAGATAATCTCTGGCATAGGGCAGCACTTCACTGGAAGCACCCAAAAATCTAAGTATATCTTCGGAAAAAATATAAATAGGGACAATGGTTATGATGTTTACAATTGTATTCAGTACAATACTGTCCCCGCCTGCAGTTACAGCTTTTTCCCTGCCTCCCTTGCCCAGCGAACGGGATACTACGGAAGCCGCACCTACCCCGGTTAAAAGACCGATGGCCACTATAAAGATAATCACAGGAAGTACTATAGTAAGGCCGGCAATTGCATCTGGTCCCACTATATTTCCCACAAAAAGGGTATCTACAAAATTATATAGAGCTATTATTACCATACCAGTTATGGTAGGCGCAGAAAATTTAAACAATAATAGCCTCAGGTTTTCACTTAAAATTTGTTTTTTCTGTTTTTCCATTTTTTGCAGTTCCGGATTAATTTTAAAAAATTCGTTTTTCCGAATAAAAATTTATAGCAGAAATTTTAAAAATAATTTACGAATAACTTACTTTTCTTGAGTTCAGGAAATGCACACGAATTTATAATTATATTTAAGGTATATTAATTGTCAAGAAATATTTGTTATTATGCGGTTGTTTGGTGATACTGCGTACTGTTCAGAGGTAATATAATTTTGAGATTAATATTACAAATTATTAATTCAGCTCCTGGTATTCTGCCTTTTCCGCCAGGACCTTTTCTTCCTTAGCTTTTATACTCCTATTAAGTATCCTTAACTCCCAAAAGACAAATACTCCGGTTACAATAGAGGAAAGAAAATCCGAAAACGGCCAGGAAAGCATGACTCCATTTAATCCAAAGAAGATAGGAAGAATAAAAATAGCAGGAATTAAAAAAATAATCTGTCTGGAAAAATCTATAATCAGAGTCGGCAGCGGTTTACCTATGGCCTGGAATATAACTCCTCCCACTATTAAGAAACCAATTATGGGCAAAGATATAACAATAATTCTCATGGGTAAAACTCCCATATCTATAAGTACCTGATCATTGCTGAAAATTTCAAGCAGATACCGGGGAAAAAACATAGTAGCGATGAATCCCGACGTGGCAATTACGGTTGTCCATAATATTGCTTCTCCAAAAGCTCTTTTTACCCTTTCATACAACTTGGCTCCATAATTGAAGCTGGCAATAGTAGAAAAACCATAGCTAATCCCCAGGATAGGCATAACTATCAGATCAATTATTCTCATGGTAATTCCGGCCACAGCTATGTAAAGATCATTTCCGTAATAGAGAATAGCGCGGTTATATATTAAAAATATTACGCTATCAGTAATAGCCATCAGGAAAGAGGGAAACCCGATAAAAATAATATTTTTAATCATACTTTTTTCTGGTTTAAGCATAAAAGTTGTGGGGCGAAATACGCTTTTCCCATAAAATACATAAAAAATGATATAGGCGGAACTGGCAATCTGGCTGATAATAGTAGCTAACGCCACACCTTTTACCCCCATTTTTAGTACAAATATAAATACAGGGTCAAGAATTATATTGAGTATCGCTCCTACAATCATGGGATAAACTGCGGCTCTGGGCCTGCCTTCAGCCCTTATGATATGGTTGGATGCCAGTGAAAAAGAGAAAAATACAAATCCAAATAAAATAATAGACAGATAATCGCGTGCATAGGGCAGTACCTCGCTGGACGCTCCGAAGAAAATAAGGATTCTGTCCGAGAATATAAAGGCTATTATCATTAAAATTGTATTTATAAGAATATTCAGGATAAATGCATTCCCGCCTGCTTTTGAGGCAAGCCTGCGGTCATTCCTTCCCAGTGCCCGGGATATAATGGATGCTGCGCCGACTCCTATCATCAAACCTATGGCCAGCATAATAATCTGTATCGGAAAAACTATAGTAAGTGCTGCAATAGCTAATGAGCCGACACCCTTTCCCACAAATATGGTGTCAACAAAGTTATAGAGGGCACTTATGATCATTCCTATAATACCAGGGAGAGAAAATTTAAAGAGGAGTGTTCTCAGGTTTCCAGTTAATATTTGTTTTCTTTGTGATTCCATTAATTATAATAAAAGTCTAACAAAATAAAAATTATACTTAAATAATAGATTAAAAACAAATTAAAACAATATAAAAATTATTATTTATATTATAATTATATATTTGAAATTACAATTGATTTCTAGTACCTTTATTATAATCAATAATCTCAGCAACTTTTATATTCCCTTTATAAAAAATCCCAAAATTGCGCAATTTAAAAAGAATGCATCCTAACTGGTATTGCCGTTGTGTTTTACATTGGGGAATATTAATATTTAAAAAAAGAGACTGGTATTCAACAAAATTTAAATTTGTTTTAAAAATCATCTTTTAATTTATGACCACAGTATGGACATAGATTAAAATCATCCTTTATTTTCTTACCGCATTCGGGACATATATCCCTGGGTTCGGTTTTTTTAATTTCCTTTATATCCGGGAGTTTAGCAAGACCCATATCCGATTCGTTTAACCCAAATGAATTTTTCAGTTTATTAAGAACAACTATACTTTCCTTCTTTAAGCCGCCCTCTTCCCCTGCTAATTTCTTATATGCTTTTTTAAACAGGTCCTTTATGTCCTCGTCATCAAATTTTTCAAGGATCTTTATTTCACTATCCAGAAGCTCCCTATATATTAAAATATTATCCTCAATATTATCGAATTGTTTATCCAGTTTCTCGTCACACTTCTGGCAGTAAGGTTCGTGGGTTTTATCCTTTAAAACTCTTCCACATTCTATACATCTTTCAATTTCTTCCACTTTTATTTCCTTTTATCCTTTTAATTCAATATTTAAAAAACCATTTTTATATCTGGCAATATTATCACAAAAAAAATAAAATAAAAGTTTTTTATAAATTAATCTAATTTTCAATTAATTCTTTTACATATTTAGCTATAGATAGTGAAGCAGTAAGACCGGGAGAATCTATCCCCACCAGATTTATAAAACCGGGATAACTTTTATCTCTTTCGATCACAAAATCATAATAATCCTTTAGTTTGGCTCTAATTCCAGCCTGGTGAAGAGTTAAATCTTCCAGCTCCAAGTAGGGAAAAAACGGTTTTGTCATATCCAGGTAATAACTTTCTTTTCTTACCTGCCTGTAATCTTCTCTGCTAGCCGGTTTGGAATATGCCGGACCAACAATAACCGTATCACTGATAATATACTGGTTTCCCTTTATTTCAAGAGTTGGACTTAAGTGTACCCCCAGGGACTTATTTATTTCTCCTCTGTCAAATTTCTCCTGAAATTCTTTAAAAGGTATTCTCAATTTTTCCCCATTGCTTAGATATCCAAAAGGCACCGGATAAACACTTAAGCTATTCATAATAATATCTTTTCTCTTACTTTTATAAAATTTAACCCATTCCCCTCTAAACGGATCCATCCGGTAAGGGCTTTCCGGATTTACCATAAGAGCAATATCATCCGAGTACAGGCCAGCTGCATTGATAATAATTCCGGTTTTAAAATCCTCGGTTTCGGTGTTTGATTTTATTTTAACTCTAAAACCTTCATTCTCAGGTTTAATCTCAACCACTTCATTTCCGGTCAGAAACATTACTCCGTTGGATTGGGCAATTCTAAAAAATTTATCCACCAGACTGGTAGGCTCGACAATTCCTGAAGTAGGCACATATAATGCAGAGGTTGCTCTTACATTAGGTTCATATTGCGATATATTTTTTTTATCAAGCACTCTTATTCCCGGTACCCCGTTTTCCTTCCCGGTTATATACACATCTTCCAGATAATCCTCCTCCAGGGCATCGGTAGCTACAATAAGTTTACCGGTATTTTTATGAGGAACATTATATCTGGCACAAAATTGGTATAACATTTCATTACCCTCTACACATAGTTTTGCCTTAAGCGGCCCCTTACTTTTAGGATAATAAACTCCTGCATGTATAACTCCCGAATTACGGGAGGATTGATTTTCGCCGTTAATCTGACTGTTTTTCTCAACTACTACTATATCCTGATTGGATTTAATGGAAAGCTCATAGGCTATGGCACAGCCTACCACTCCTCCCCCGATTATAGTGATTTGAACTTCTTCAGACATAAAATCTTATGGTTCAGGTTTTATTTTAGAAGGTAGCTTAAGATGCCGTAATAAATTTCTTCCTTCTACTAAAATCGAATTGTTCTAATTCTAACAAATTTTAATACTCATTAAAATCCGTTAAATAGAAAAGATAAGTATATTGACTTTTACAAACCCATAATATAATTTGAAATTAAGAAATATAATGCATAAAAGGAAGAGCAAAAAATGAGAGTATTATTTATCGGAGGAACGGGAAATATCAGTACATCCTGCAGCCTTCTGGCATTGGGAAAAGGCATAGACCTTTTTCATCTAAACCGGGGAATAACCAAAGAAAAAATCCCTGGTGTTACTTCAATAAAAGCAGATATTCATAACCGGGAAGAAACACTTAGAGCTATCGGAGATTATGGTTTTGATGTAGTTGTCGACTGGATTGCATTCATCCCGGATGATGTCAAACGGGATTATGAAATATTCAAGGGAAGAGTAAAGCAATTCATTTTCATTAGTTCTGCATCCGCTTATCAGAAACCATTAAGTGATCCGCGGATAACCGAATCCACACCTCTGGCAAATCCTGTATGGGAGTACAGCCAAAATAAAATAGCATGCGAAGATTATTTATTACAAAAATATCGCCAGGACGGCTTTCCTATAACTATTGTTCGCCCTTCACATACTTACCGCAATGTATTTCCCATTGCTGTTGGAGATTGGCGGGGATACTGGCTGATTGACCGGATTAAGAAAGAAAAGAAAATCGTGGTCCATGGAGATGGAACCTCGTTATGGGTACTCACCCATTCCGAAGATTTTGCCAAAGGGTTTGTAGGACTGCTGGGAAATGTTCATGCCATCGGCCATGCATTTCATATCACATCAGACGAATTATTAACCTGGAACCAAATCTATGAGATTATTGCCGGTGCCGTGGGTATGAAAGCCAATATTATCCATATTCCTTCCGATTTTATAATGAAATACGATAGCGAAACCGGTGCCGGCCTGTGGGGAGATAAGGCCTACAGTGTTCTCTTCGATAATACAAAAATTAAAACTTTCGTTCCTGGATTCAAAGCAGTCATTCCTTTCTCGGAAGGAATTAAAAAAGTACTTAACTGGTTTGATGAAGATGAAACCCGAAAGAAAATCAATCCCAAAGATAATGAATTCATGGATAATTTAATTAATTCATATCTTCAATCAAGGAATTAACTTAAATTTTTTTACTATCCCGGAATATTCTCCAAATTTAAAAGCTTGTAGATGTGCTTAATTCAACAATTTTCTTTATTATTAATGCAACTTCTTTAACAACTTCTTCCCAGAGTCTCTTCCCAAGCTCTTTACTTGCATGTTGCGCATCCCCTATAATGCCTGTTGAAGAATATTTTCGGAAATCAAGTTCTGGATCTTCCCAATCTACAATTTTATTTTCAGGTACTGGAATCCTATCTTTTCTAACCATTCCCGGTTTAAGATAGAGGGCAATGGATGTAGCGAAACTATCCGCATGCCCACCTGGAACATTTGGATCACCTACCCTGCACCAGATATCATTATACGGTAATGTGGGGAGATATGCTTTAACCTCACTGGTTTGTTCCTTATTAAATTTAATGATACTCTTACCTAAATTATGTCCTCCGCAACCCTGTAAGATAATAATAGTTTTAAAGCCCTGTTCCTTAAGCGAAACCATCATATTATAAATCAGTTTTTCGTGAAGTTCTTGAGGTATATCAATATATCCACTTCCATAGTTGCGATGTTCTGGTGTAGGACCAAAAGGTAATGCTGGCAATACCAGGGAGTTGATATTATATTTTTTTAATGTATACTCCGATGCAGCTTCGGATACAACCTCGATTAACCACGTATCAAATCCTACCGGCAAATGCGGTCCTTGCTGCTCAGTACAGCCCGTGGGAATTATTGCAGGCCATCCCTTTATTATTTTTTCCTTTATTTCATGATAGGTAAGATTCTCAAATTTTAATGATAGGCTCATAGTTTACCTTCCTAGTACCTTTTAAAATGATTTTCCTTTTAATTATTTAATCCAAATATTAAAGCTGATACTTAAAGATTTCAAATCACCATCTTCGTAAATAACAAGAGGGATAAAACATCTTCTATTAATTATAAAAAGTACCAATTCCGATTATAAATACTCTACCTGAATGAACGAATTTTAAATTTAATTTATAATTATCAAAAAGACTTTTAAAATCCTCTACAGTGAAATATTTTTTTAAAATCATAAACTCTCTGCCATTATTAAGTGCTCTCTTCTGAAGGCCGAATTTTTTACGAACTTTTGATCTTTCTTCGGTCCAAACGGAATCCAGTAAAATAAAATTACCATCTGGCTTCAACATAAGTCTTAACATTTTAAATAATTTAATCTCCTCATTATCATCTATGTGACTCAGAAGAAAACTCATTAAAGCTGAATCATAAAACCTCTTTTTGAAGTTATAGTTTAGAATATTTTTACGAATTAATTCAACTTTCCGCTGAATATTCAAGCTTTCGACTCTCTTTCTGCTCTCTTTAATCATGTTAACACTTTGATCAATTAAGGTAATATCTGTACACTTATGATAGTAGAATGGTAACCAAAAAGCTGTACCACAAGCTATATCAATATGATTTTTCCCCACATATCTACAAATTAATTCAGATACTGTTTTAACTTCTTGTCTATATATAGAGGGGTCAGGTATACTTGCCGGGCCGGTCCCCATAGTATAAATCTCATCATACTCCGGTGCCCTTTCATTATAATAATTATATATTTGCTTTTTTATTTCTTTTTCCATAATTTTATTTTTCTAAGCGACATACTTGTATATTTTTCGATAGCCTTTAATTAATGCATTATCGCGATTAAAAATCTACATACCAGTATCTTTTAAATTCTTTACTACTCCATAATATTCTCCAAATCCAAAAGTTCTTCTATGCTTTTTATAACCCTGCATTCCATTATATCCTCGTCAATTTTATATGTGTCATCATCAATTTCATACGGCGCTTGTATTTTTATCAGTGTCATTCCTGCAATTGCAGCACCGGTCAATTCATTACTGCTGCCATCACCAACATAAATACACTGGTTGGGTTCTACATTTAATCTTTTACATGCGATTTGATAAATTCTAATATCCGGCTTTTTAATTCCAATTTCAGCGGAAAGAACAGGTTTATCAAATATCTTACCCAATTCTGTATTTTTCCATGTCCTTACTATTTCATATGAGCAATCAGATATCAAACCGAGTTTATAGCCAAGGTCAATTAATTTATTTAAAACTTTTATATAATTTTTACGTGGTTTTAATGCATTTTTATCGAAATCAGATCTAATAATTGCTGCCTTTTCAATTTGTTCTTTACCAACTATTTTCCCCATTCTATCACATATATACTCTATATTTTCCTGTGGTCCTTTAAATTTTCCCAACACTCTCATCTCAAATGAATCCATCCATCCACTTATAAATTCTGCCGGTTCGACCTCCAGAATATGAGACATATCTGAAAGCATACTTTTATACTTCTTGAATGAAAAATTATCGACCAGGGTGCCGAATAAATCAAATATTATTGCTTTATATTTCATTTATTTCTTTTATATCAACTTTTAAATTTTTACTCATAAACCAGAGTAGAAAATATTCTTTAATGCCTTAATATTTTCAATACTGCTTCCCTGCTAGTGGCTTCTAGACTTATTTCTCCACCGATCGGGAAAGTAATTTTAGGGTCGGTATGACCAAAATCGACATCTGCTATAACAGGCAAGCTGTTTAACTCCATTTTGGTTTTAATAATTTTGGAAATTTTTTCTGTTGTCATTTTACTTGCTTTTTGGAACCTTCCGATTACTATCCCGCCAACAGATTTAAATTGTGGTAAATTAATTATTGATTGCAAATTCCTGTCAAATTCAACATCGGAAAATTCACCGACTATATCGTCGTCTTCCAGGAATAGGATAGATTGATCTACTTCAGGAAAATAATTAGTTCCCTGTAATAAATTAAATGTACCTAAATTTCCTCCGATAATAGTGCCTTTTGCAATACCGTTATTAATTATTTTCCATCCACTGTTTTTTATTAAAATTCTTTTTTCCTGGTTTTTATACCATTGGTCATCGCTCCATTCTTTACTTGGTTTTATTTCAAAGGCATTCTCCTGCATTAAGCATTTCTTGAAATAGCCCATGGTATATTCAAAGTACAATTTTTGTCCAAAACTGGAATAATGAGGTCCATAATAATTTACCAAACCGGTTTTTTGTAAAATAGCATTATTCAGAATTGTGATATCGGAGTAACCGCAAAATATCTTCGGATTATTTTTTATAAGCTCCCAATTCAGGTATTTTAATAATTGATTGCTATTAAAACCGCCAATTACCGGAAGAATCGCTTTAACATTTTTTTCAGAAAAAGCCTCGTGTATATCTTGAACACGGGATTCAATACTCAAAGACCCGAAATCATCTTTTTCTTCAATGTGTTTTCCAAAACTTAGTTTTAAGCCCAAATTCGAAAAACGTTGATTGGCAATTACTCTAACTTCCTTGGATATTAATGCCATTGAATGGGACGGGGCAATAATTCTTATCTCATCTCCACTTTTTAATTTTGCTGGGTAAATTTGCTTCATAGCTGTTATTTTAACAAATCCTTATTCTCAAATAAAACTAATTTAACCAATAAAAAAACAATTATTTATTGACATTATAATTCATATTTATTATACTATTAGTATAATACTAAATGTATTTTACTTATGGAGAATATTTATGAATAAAAATAATCTTGAATCACTACTTACCCAATGGGAAGAAACATACAAGAAGGGACTTCTTAGCTTCTGGCTGCTCCTCCTGTTATCTCGACGTAAAGCTTATCCCCGTGAGATAAAAGGACTCCTTGCTGAATTAAGCCAAAATACCATTAACGCTGATGAGAATAGTATTTATCGTGCTCTTTACCGTTTAGCGGAGTCCGGGGTAATTGATAGCGAAATGCAGCAATCTGATGCCGGACCTGACCGTCGATACTTTTTTCTAACCGATTTCGGACGAAAACTTCTAAGCCATTTCATTTCCCGAAATATTCAGGTTTTTCAGCATCCAGTTGTTGCTGACCTTATTCAAAAAAATAATCTAATAGAAAACAATCAAGAAAGGAAATAATTATGAATACAACCACTATAACTATGAAGGAAAAAAAGTTAAAAAACATGCAAAAAATTCTTTGGATATGTTTTGCCGGATTTTCAGCTCCTATCATTTTATTTGCGATTCCTTTTTCTATACTTATGAATAGGGGTGAAATCATGGATACAGTTAATGGCATAGATATTCCAGCCTGGCCGTTTTTCATTATAAGTGAGATTCTTGCAGTAGCTTTAATTGGTGGCATCTGTCTGGCAATTTACCACATCTTTAAATATCGTATAGATAAAAGAGACGATAATCTTTTTCTTTAGCAACAGAAAAGAAATGTAGATATCTTATCCAGCATTTCTCTGATATTTCATAAGAATAAATATTAAATCTAAAGACACTAGCAGTTTCATGGCGGTGGGTATTTGAAAAAATCAGAACTGATTTTGCACGCGATTGGCTCAGCAGGCTGAATTCCACCCGAACTCCCCTTTCGCCCACCTGGTCGTGAAGCGGAAACGAAAAGGACAATTCCAGATTTTTCGCGGGTGATAGCCAAACTCTTTCACAAATCGATTTTCATTCCATCAAATGCAAATTCAATATTCAGCGATTTATATTGATTTTGCAAATCCAAATAATCATCATAACTTCGATCGTAAATTTCTTCCAAATTAACCAAGATTGTCTTTTTTGGTCTAAGCTCTTTAATCCTCTCTATTGTTTCGTCAAATTTTATATCGTCCGACCACCGCTTACCTGGATTATAAAACAGCACTTCTCCATTTGGTTTATAGTCAAACCAGCCGCACTCATGAATCAACAAATCAAGATTATAAAATTCCGGATTAATTTCTAAGTCATATACATCATCAAAAGCGAATAGCACTTTTTTGTTATTTTGTTTAAAAAGGAAAGCAAAATTATCATCGCCTTTATCTTTGTTGGTACAATACCAAGTTATTTTCATATCTCCTAATTCTACTATTTGTTTATCATGAGTTAATCTTGGTTCTATCAGCCCCATTTTTTTCCAAAAATATATTACTGACGGATAAAAAAACTTGCTAAATTTATCAAAAGCAATCTCACCCATATAAAGAGGTAGAACTTTAATTGGTCTTATCTTTTGATAATCTAAAAGACTTTGCACAAATCTTAACCCATAGGTGTGATCAGGGTGTGAGTGCGACAAAAAAAGATAATCAACATCTTGAATATTCTCTCTGTCCAATGTTTGAAAAATTGTCTCCGGAGATTCTATTAAAAGATTTATGTCATAAATAAAGAAAGAGGGACAGGTCCTGACATATTTTCCACCTTTCTGTCTTGCCTCTTTAGAAACTCTTGATTTTGAAAGAATCCACGGAATAGTACAATTTCCACCGGATCCTAAAATTATGATTTTCATAAAAATTATTTTAGTAATTCTTAAATAGAAACACTTAGCTCTTTAACTATTTTAGCTATTATGTGCGCGGTTGGCCTCGTAACAATTCAATTTTGCTCCTAAAATCGGCTAGCGAGCCCTCACAGAGGGTGGGCCAAACTTCGCACTTTCTAACTGGCGGAGAGGGAGGGATTCGAACCCTCGAGGCAAGTTTATACTCGCCTAACCGCTTAGCAGGCGGCCCTTTTCGACCACTCAAGCACCTCTCCATATCTCCCGCGGCAAACAATATAATAACAGATTTTATAAAAAAATCATCAGGTTATTAAACTCATACCTATCTCTGGTTAAGCCCAAAAGATAGATTTACAATAAGACAATTACCTTATTTCAATAATATAAATAGATTTCTAATCAACTTCTTCAATAGAATAATTGCTATTTCCCAGATTCATTTTTTCCAGCGCATTTATCTGACCGTAAGGATCCTTTCCCCAAATTTTTTCAAATAAATGTTTTCCTTCAACCAGTTCCCTTCCCGCCATAAGTGAACCAGGAAGCAAATTTTCAACCTTAATGGCATCCAGGGAAGCTTTCTCTATTGCTACAATATCACTTGAAGCCATTATTCCTATATCCGGGACAAGGGAGGCAGTTGACATACCCCAGCAGTCACAAAGCATGGTTATATTAAGCAAAACATTTATATAGTAAATACTTCCTTTGCTAAAAGTTTTCAATACCTCATTGGTGGCTATGGCCAATCCTTCCTGGAAATCCAAAAAATGTTTACCCACAAAGGTAAGAGCATTATTGGGACACACTTCCACGCAGTGCTGGCAGTAGGTGCAGTGATGAAAAAATAATTCATATTTTCCCTCATCATTAAATTTATTTGCTTTATACCTGCATTCATTTATACAGGTTTCACAGTGGTCACAGAGTTCTTCATTCCATTCTATACCGCCTTCCAGAGCATGAATCTCCCTACGTGTCTCCGATGTAACGCAGCCCATAGCGATATTTTTACTGGCACCGCCGTAGCTGCAGGCACCATGCCCCTTTACGTGGGAGAAATCAATCAGCACTTCGGCATCATGGATAGTACCCGCAACCTGTATTTTCTTGAGCGATTTAAAATCGACCTTCTTGGAATAAAAATATTCATCATCCGCTCCCGCTACTGGGATGATTTTGCAGCCGATAATTTCTTCGACATAGCCCCTATTTCCGGCACCTCTGACCCCAAAGTCTTCATTATTTCTATGATACAGGTCTGTCACAAAAACATCTCCCCCCGCATCTTTTAAGGCCTTTACCAGTATCCTTACAAACACTGGATGAATAGTAGTATAGCCCAGGTTACCTCCGAGATGCATTTTTACAGCTACCGATCTGCCTTCTACCATTTCTTTAAGCGGTAGCGAATCCAACATTCTCTTGAATTTCGCAGGAAGAGTAGCGCTCGGTTCCAGTTTTTTAAAACTCATATCTGCAAATTTAACTACGGATTTTTCCATTTCTTATAATCATCCCCTTTTTGAAATATTCTTGATTTTTTATTTATTATAATTGATTTTACTATAATTATATTATCAATATCAATTTTTGGAATTGTAAAAAATGGAATGATTGCATTTATGGCGCGCCTGGAGGGATTCGAACCCCCAACCTTCGGATTCGTAGTCCACTGCTCTATCCAATTGAGCTACAGGCGCTTATACTATTTGCCATGTGCTTAATGATATGAGTAAACAGAAAAAATCGTATCTGCTGTTACACCAGCATATATATACCAGTAAGTATAATAAAAAAATGCTTATTATTGAAATGTAAAGAATATAATAATCTTAAGAAATTTCATTTAATTCCTTAAGCAAGCCATCTATATCAAGGCCATAAATCTTAGAAACCTGGCCAAGCGTTAACATTTCTGCTTCATAGGCAGCCATCGCGCAGTGCATACAGGGCAGTTTGAACTTAGCAATAATTTTACTTGCCTCAGGCGATTTCAATACTTCTGATAATTTCGTATCTTCTGTATACTTTTTTGCCATAATTCCCTTCCATTATTATGAAAACAAAATATATTTTATGTCACTATCTTCTACCCAATATCAAATTTTTAACAATCCCGTAAAGTATATCTTTTTTACCTCTTTTTGTATACTCTCAGGGAGAACATATCTGTATAAAGTTTTATTATAAATTTTTTGGTGCTATTATTATATTAAATCGAAGTTACAATAATTTTTTTACCGGAGGTAAAATGGTTTCAGAGCTATCTCCTAATAAGTTAAAATTTACCCTTGATGGGAAAAAACTCAAATACGAAACTACTGAAAAGCTCACCCCCTTAAAAGAAATTATAGGTCAGGACAGGGCCGTAAGAGCCTTGAAATTCGGATTAAATATAGAGAATAACGGCTTTAATATCTTCGTTTCCGGTTATGCCGGGACCGGCAGGACGACCGGAGTAAAAAATTTTGTAGAAGAACTGGCAAAAACAAAGCCTATTCCCTCTGATTGGTGCTATGTAAATAATTTTAAAAACCCATACGAACCAAAGGCAATAAAATTACCTCCCGGAAATGGTGAACTCTTCAAAGAAGATATGACTAACTTTATAAACTCCATAAGAAATATGCTGCCAAAAACATTTGACAGCAAAGATTACACCGAAAAGAAAGAGGCAATCACCATAGGTGTCGAAAAGGAAAAAGATAAACTTCTCTCGGAGTTAAATAAAAAAGCTAAAGAACAGGGTTTTGTTCTTAAATCCACCCAAATAGGTCTTTTCATTTTACCAACCATTGATGGAAAACCTCTGGATGAGAAACAATTTACCAGCCTGAACCAGGACAAAAAAAATGAAATCCATAAAAAGAAAATAAAAATAAATAAAGATTTGACCGAAACTATGAATAAAATAAGAGACCTGGATAGAAAAGTAAATGAAGATATAAAAAAATTAAACCACCAGGTTGCCATTTATACTATAGGTAAATTTGTAAACGATATAAAAGAAAAATTTAAGCATATACCGGAAATAACGGAATATATCGAAGATGTAAAAGATGACATATTAAAAAATTTAAGTAATTTTATAACCGATAAGTCAGGAGAACCTTCTTCTCCAATTTTATTTCCATGGATGAAAGAACTACCTTTCAAAAAGTACGAAGCCAACGTAATAGTAGACAATTCAAATTTAAAAGGTGCTCCGGTAATAATAGAGCATAATCCAACCTATCAAAACCTTCTGGGAAGAATAGAAAAGGAAGCACAGTTTGGGGTACTCTCTACGGATTTCACCATGATACGGGGAGGATCGCTCCACAAGGCAAACAACGGTTTTCTGGTAATACCAATCGAGGAATTATTTAAGAATATTTTTTCCTGGGATAGTCTAAAAATGTCTCTAAAAGACAAAAAAATAATAATTGAAGAAGCCAGCGAGCGGCTGGGTTATATATCTACCAAAGGATTAAAACCGGAACCTATTCCTCTTAAGGTTAAGGTAATTCTTATCGGCCTGCCCTCTCATTACAATATCCTCTATAACTTTGACCAGGATTTTAAAAAATTATTTAAGATCAGAGCCGACTACGACCTGACCATGAAGAGAACCGATTCTAATATCAAAAAAATCACCAAATTTATATGCACCTTTTGTAACAAAGAAAATTTAAATCACCTTAAAGCATCGGCAGTACGGGAAATAATAGAATATAGTTTAAGGCTTGCCGGAGATAAAAATAAAATTTCAACCAGTTTTGCAGATATTTCGGATATTATAACCGAAGCCAATTTTTATTCGCATGAGGATAATAAAAAATACATTGATGCTGCTCATATAAAAAGGGCCATTGATGAAAAATATTTTCGTTCAAACCTGGTTCAGGAGAAAGTAAAAGATATGATAAAAGACGGAACAATTTTAATAGATACAGAAGGCAGCGTGGTGGGCCAAGTAAACGGCCTTTCAATCATAGACCTGGGAGATATTGTTTTTGGAAAACCGTCAAGAGTGACTGTATCCATCGGTTTGGGTAAAGCAGGTATTATCGATATTGAAAGAGAAACCAAACTTGGAGGACCTGTTCACTCCAAAGGAGTAATGATACTAAGCGGATATATAACCGAAAAATATACACTGGACAGTCCCCTTAACTTATCTGCCCGTATTGTTTTCGAACAAAGTTACGGAGGTGTAGAAGGAGATAGTGCTTCAAGTGCCGAATTGTATGCCATGCTTTCTGCACTATCGGAGGTGCCCGTCAATCAGAATATAGCGGTAACCGGTTCAGTCAACCAGAAAGGTGAAATTCAGGCAATCGGAAAGGTTAATGAAAAGATAGAAGGTTTTTTTGACGTGTGCAAAGAGAAAGGTTTGAATGGCAAACAAGGAGTTGTAATCCCTCACAGTAATGTAAAAAATTTAATGTTAAAAGATGCGGTAATCGATGCCGTAAAAAATAAAAAATTTCATATATACACGGCAAAGACTATTGACGATGGTATCGAGATACTCACCGGCCAAAGAGCAGGAAAAAAACTTGCCTCAGGTAAATTTCCAAAAAATACCATAAATTATAAGGTCAATCAGAGAGTAAAAGAATTTACCGAAAAACTTAATAAATCCGAGTCAAAATCCAAAAATAAGTAAATGGCAGCTTTATGGCGGAGAGGGAGGGATTTGAACCCCCGGAAGGTATAAACCTTCAACGGTTTTCAAGACCGCCGCATTCAACCAGACTCTGCCACCTCTCCAGGCAAAGACAAATTATAACATAAAAGCAGGATTTATAAATGCATTATTAAGTTTACAAGCAGTATCTATTAGCTATGACGTTTTCTTAGAAATTTTATTTATTCCACCCATATAAGGCACGAGCTTTTCAGGAATTCTTATATTTCCTTCACTATCCTGGTAATTTTCAAAGATTCCTATTAAGGTTCTCCCGATAGCACAGGCGGTACTGTTCATGGTATGAACCAGATCTTTTTTCTTGCCATCCTTATATTTTATGTTCAGCCTTCTAGCTTGAAAATCGGTATCATGACTGCATGAAGCCAGCTCTCTATACTTTTTTTGACCTGGAAGCCAGGCTTCCAGGTCATATTTTTTAGCATTGGGACTCCCAATGTCCCCGGTACACATATTTACAATCCGGTAATGAAATTCCAGACCTTGCATAATTTCCTCTAACGTCTCCCTTAATTTTTGGTATTCTTCCCAGGAATGTTCGGGGTGAGCAAAGACAAACATCTCGATTTTATCGAATTGATGAACTCTGAAAAGCCCCCCTAAATCTTTTCCGTAACTGCCGGCTTCCCTTCTGAAACAGGTAGAAAAAGCGGTATACTTCAAAGGAAGATCATTTACATCCTGAAACTCGTCACTGTGATAGGCACAAATAGGAACTTCAGAAGTTCCTATTAAAAATAAATCATCAAGCTCCGTTTTATAATACTGCGTTTTCTCCACAGGAAAAAATCCTGTGCCGTACATGGCCATCTCTTTTACCAGAAATGGCGGCATAAGCGGTTTGAATCTTTTTCCCACCAATATATTCAAAACATACTGTATTAGTGCAAATTCCAGCAAAACTGCCTCACTCTTTAAAAACACGAACCTTGAACCAGAAATTTTTGCTGCTCTTTCCTCATCAAGTATATCCAGGTTTACTCCAAGATCAATATGGTTTTTGGGTTCAAAATCGAATACCGGTTTACTTCCGTAATAAGATTCAACCACATTTCCGCTTTCATCTTTTCCAACCGGTGTACTTTCATGTGAAAGATTGGGATACATTGAAAAATGATTGAAAAACTGCTGCTCTATATCTGCCAGCTCTACTTCCATTTTTTGCAGATTCTCATTTATTTTTTTCATCTGGTCAATTTTTTTATTTTTCTCTTCACTCTGAAGCTTTGGTATAGCTTTCGAAGCTACGTTTTTTTCATTCCTTAATCGGTCAATTTTGAATATCAGACCTCTTTTTTTTCTATCCAGTTCAAGGCCAATACCGGTATTGATTTTTAAACCTCTTTTTTCTATTTCCGATTTAAAGATCTGAGGATTTTTTCTAAACAACTCTATATCAATCATCGGTTTTCTCCACTGGTATTACTCTTTCTTGTCTTCAATCCATTTAGGGTAAGAGCCTAAAATTTTGACCAGGTATACGCTTCTTCTCAAAACCTCGATAGCTTCAAAAACTTTCTCATCATGCAAATGGCCGTCGAGATCTATCATAAATACGTAATCCCCCAGATTCTTTTTAGCCGGCCTTGATTCCAGTCTGGTTAAATTAACATTCCTTTCGGCAAATTCCTTGAGTATATTATATAAGCTCCCCGGCCTGTCCTCTTTAAGGAAGCAGACAATCGAAGTCTTATCACTGCCCGTTTTTGGTTGTATTTTGTTTCCGATAAAAACGAATCTGGTTTTGTTATCCTTATTATCTTCAATGTCGTTTTCTATTATTTCCAGTCCGTAAATCCTTGCCGCCGTTTTGGTTCCTATTGCAGCTGTATCATCAGCCTCTTTTTTTAAAATTTTAACAGCCTCGGCAGTACTATTAGCAGCTATTATTTCAACTCCTTTTAAATTTGCGGACAAAAACTTTCTGCATTGTGCAGTAGCATGGGGGTGGGATATTACTTTTTTTATATCTTTAAGTCTAATTTTTCTCTTACCGATAAGACTGTGTTTAACCGGAATAGTTACCTCCCCTATTATCTTCGCTTCACTTTCGAAGGTAAGAATATCCTGAGTAATATTTACCGAACCCTCAATAGAATTTTCAATAGGTACCAGTCCTTCATCAACCTGGCCCCTGTCCACACTTTTTATAACCTCCACCACTGTAGTGTATGGTATTTTTTCTATCTGGCCGGAGCCCCCCATAAATTTATCCAGAGCTTCCTCGCTAAATGTACCCGGCGGACCCAGGTATGCTATTTTCCTTTTTTTACTCATATTAATAATATATTCTGATTAAAAATGATTATAATAAAAAAAAATAAATAACTACATATATTTTATTGATTGAAAATAATATAAAACAAAATCAGTTTTGTAAATTGGAATCCCTGTTATGGAAGAAAATCCGCGGGATTATTTGGAATGCCGTCCACCAGAACTTCATAATGCAGGTGTGTTCCTGTGCTGTTTCCGGTATCTCCCATTGCTCCTATAATGTCATCTTTGGTTACTTCATCTCCCACATTAACATAAATTTTACTGAGATGGGCATAAACTGTGGTATATCCGAATCCATGATAAATCATTACCTTCCTTCCATAGCTTCCCTGCCATCCGGCAAAAATTACCACCCCGCTTGCGGTCGCATGTATGTTGGTGCCGGTACTGTTGGCAATATCCAATCCTTTATGAATGTGGCCTGCTCTTCTCTCTCCAAAAACAGATGTGATGGTTCCCCAGGTAGGCCAGATATTAGGGGTGTGCTCCATAAGGTATATATGATCCTCCATATTTTGCTTATCTTCCGAAAGCACCTCGGATAATTCAGGAGCTTTACTCAAAAGATCATCCAGAAGGGCATCTATATCATCAAGTCCCTCTTCCTGGTCGCTAATATAATAATAAATCTCATTGGGATCTTCTTCTAATTTGATATCGGAACTTAAATCTGCAGTATAAACTGCTACTTCTTCCTCATATCCGCCTTTACCGGTTATATCTCTAACCATACGGTCAAGATCTTCTACTTCCTGCAGATAACTTTCCAGAACTTTTGTTTTTGATTCTATTTCCTTGGTCTTTTTTTCCAGATTTGCCAGTTCAACTTCTTTATAGTTAACCTTATATTGAACTCTTTCCAGTTCGGCTACTTTTTCATTTAATTTCTGACGGACAATAAACACATCCGAAACTAAAATTACGGCAGAGGCTGTTATTATTATTAAAGCGATGAATAATAATCTTAATAGATTATGAGTAATTTTTATCTTTCGTATTTTTGACCTGGCATCCGATAAAATCAGCAGTGTGAAAGATTTATGCTTTTTATCCTCCATAAACAAAAACTTACGATTTTAAAATTAGATATAACATTATAACCTATAATTCTGATATGGAAAACCTTTTTGCTTAAATTTAAATCTTTACTATAAAAATCATCTATATTATTGAATTAAAAATTTCTACCCGGTTTTTTAATCCTCCATCATAAATCTAAAGGTAGCAGTATTATTGGTGGTAAGTACTTCATTAGGTACGGGACCTGCAGTTATCTCCAGCACACATTTTCTACCGGGATAAGCAGTAAATCCCGATATAGTCACTACTTTCTGCTCGGAAGGATTGATCGTTGCTATAGTATATTCTTTTTCTTCGGAAATATTATCTTCAGTTACATATTTCATAATCACATTCACATTATTTTCTATTACGTTACCCTGGTTTTGTATGTCAATAGCAACACTTATTTCCGAACCATTAGCCAATATCCAGTAATCACCCTGCTCATTAAGTACCTCGGGATCAAATTTTATACTGTCGCCGATAACCGCTACTCCTCTCCTTTCCTGCAGCTCGGTAACTGATTTAATCTCTGAAATAAATCCCATAACACTCTGAGTATTGGTAAGATTCCTGTCTTTTAGAACAACCGAATCGATTATAGTAAGATTACTTATTCCCAGCTTCTCTCCTGATTCTTTTAATTTATCCTGAAAATATAAATATATCTCATCGCTCATGAACATATACAAAAAGGTATTAGTTATTTGAGTAGTAGATATATCCAGATCAAGATCCTGCAACGCATTGAACAGAGCCGGCCTGAAGTCCTCATAAGCCCTGTTCCTGGTTTCGAACACCAATTCCAGATATCCTTGAGCAACTTCAAAAAATTCAGGGGGGACTAATTCTTTACTATTCTCCAGAACTACTTTGCTTTCTTCGATTATTTTTAGAAGTTCACTATCCAGGTCTTCCCGGGTCATTTCTCTTGCCCTGTCCATAACATTAAAAAAGTTATAAGAGATTTTATTGGATTGTTGAACCAGAACCGAAATGGAGTTTACATAATCGGAAATGGTTAACCTTTCTGTATCGGTTAATTCTTTTCTGCCATTCTCACAACTCCATAAACCAGAAAGCCAGCTTACAATTACCACTGCAATTATAACCATTATTATTAGAGTTATGATTGTTTCTCTTCTACCCCGTCTCTCCAAGAATTTCCTTTCTGATTTATAGAAATAAAAGATTTCTCAATATCCCTGAAAACCAACTTACATTATACAAATGAATATAGGAAAACTCAATTTACACACTAAACCTGAACAGGGCAATATCTCCGTCCTTCATTATATAATCTTTTCCTTCACGTCGGACCAATCCCCTTTCTTTTGCCTCCGCATATGAACCGATATCCATAAGAGTATGATAATCTATAATTTCAACATTTATAAATCCTTTTTGGAAATCAGTATGAATTTTACCGGCAGCTTCTGGTGCCCTGGTTCCTTTTTTAACGGTCCATGCCCGTACTTCGGGAAGTTTTATGGTTAAAAAACTAATTAGTCCCAGCAGCTGGTAAGAAGCTTTTATCAATCTGTCTATGCCTGATTTGGATATACCAAGCTCTTTCATAAACATTTCCCTTTCATCAGGATCCAGCCCCAATAGCTCTTCCTCGATTTTGGCACTTACTAATATTACCTCCAATCCTTCTCTGGAAGCATAACGGAACAGTTCTTCTGCAGTAGGGATATCCTCTATCTTTTTCCCCAGATCATCTTCATCCACATTTGCAGCATAAATAACTGGTTTTCCTGAGATTAAAAAAAGCTGATCTACAATGGTTCTCTCTTCATCACTTAATTTTATATTTCTTATAGAGACCCCTTTAAGCATTTCCTCTTTTATCCTTTTCAATAACTCATATTCTGTCAAGTATTTCTTTTCTCCGCTTTTTGCCATTCTTTGTGTTTTATCAATCCTTTTTTCAATACCTTCGATATCCGAAAGAATTAGTTCAAGATTAACCGTTTCAACATCTCTGACCGGATTTAAATCTGGATATACATGGGAAACATTTTGGTCCCTGAAGCACCTTACAACATGAATAACAGCATCTACTTCCCGTATATGAGATAGGAACTTATTTCCCAGACCTTCACCTTTACTGGCTCCTTTTACCAATCCGGCTATATCTACAAATTCAACAGCGGCAGGAATAACCTTTTCCGGTTTTACTATCCTGGCTAATTCCTGCAGTCTGCTGTCTGGAACCGGAACAGTTGCGACATTAGGCTCCACAGTACAGAAAGGATAATTTGAAGCTTCTGCCCCGGCAGCAGTTATGGCATTAAAAAGTGTACTTTTACCGACATTGGGAAGACCGATTATTCCTAATTTAATTATTTTTTAAACTCCCAGCTTAAATTTTTTAAAACAATAATCAATCTTTTCTTAGAAATTCCTTTATTTCTTTCAGTTCCTTTAATATATCCTCAAGAACTGATACTTTTTTTACCAGCTGAATTTCTTCAGTAGAGTCCGGCATCCTTACTGATTGATAGGTCGAATCTTTTACTTTTTTTATAATGGTATCCCTTACCTTATCGAGCTCCCTTATCCCATTTATTTTTAATTCGGCTTTTTCTCCCTGCTTGCCGCCGGCACCCGCTGTCTGAACGTGAATGGTTCCGATATTGTAATATCTTTGCAGAGGTCCCTGGGTTACATCTACGTTGGTTACTTTCGAGTATGGAACCGTAACCTGCTTCTTCCATACTACCCCGCCTTTCATCTTAACGCCTTCGTCATCGATGTAATATTCTAAGGCTCTAAAAGCAGCCGGAATCCATATAATCACCGGTATCATAATTACAATCCAGGAAAAAACCAGTATCCAGATAATCCATAAGTCTATAGTAAATGCAAGAATCAACCAAAAAATTACTCCCAGTATCAGAGTAATCGCCCAGGTTATGTTCCATAGAATTTTCAGTTCCTTCTCAGGTTTCAATTTAATTACTTCCATTACCATTCACCTTTAGTTTTATGTTAATAAAAATTATAATTTTAGCGTTAACTAGATTCATGTATAAACTTTAATTAATAATATCATAAGAGCAGCTACATTAAAAAATTATACGATAAATAATAATAGGGATAAACAATAATCTTAAGTAGATTTAAGTCTTATCCTATTCTTTATATTTTCTCTTTTTGGAGCAGCGCCTTCAGATTTCTTGGTATTACACCAATATAATCTTCCAGACCTAGAAGGTTTATCTTATTAGTAATCGAGGAAGGAAGCTTTTCAGCCGGTAGATCCTGAAGTAAAATTTCAGTCTCTTCTGAAGTAAATTCGGTGGTGTCTTTTATCCGGTTAATAAAAGGCTCATTATACGGGCAAACAATCTGGCATTTCATGCAGCCAATCAAGCAATTATGAAATTCCGATTTGATCCATAAAGGAAATCCCTCATCTCCCTCGTTAAAAAAAGTCAAACATTTTTCTGCACGAAGAAGAAAGCGAGAAGTGGAAATTGCCCCGGTAGGGCAATTTTTTAAACAAATCCTGCAGTCAGAACATTTTTCTAATTCTCTTTCCTCATACCAGTTTTCATCACTGCAAGTAACATTTGAGAAAAAAGCTTCTAACTGATAAAAACTTCCCAGATCTTCGATATAAGAAATGTTATTCTTCCCATACTTGCTTATACCGCTCCGAACTGCCAGAAGTTTCTCGGGCAATATGGCAGCCTCAACCATATATCCTGTACCGGACATAAAGCGGTTCAGAAGAGCACCCACTTCCTGATTTATCTTATAACTATTCACATAGGTAGGTGGAATGATGACCGGAATGCGTTTATTTTTAATATTAGAGTACAGACGATACTGGGGTTGTGGAACTGCTACTATTATTACGGACTCAGGCTTAAAGGAACTTTCTTTTTTAAAAAAACCACCCAGATATGATGCATATAATGTCTTATTGATATATCCCTTTTTATACCAATTTTCTATCTCCCTTCTAAGCTCTCCTAATCTACTGAAGGGAACGATTCCAGCTCTGTAATTATATTTCTTTAAAAAATTATTTAAATTTTCTATCAAGACAGCACTCCCCCATTATTAAAGTCCATTGGGTGTATAAATATCTTAAACCAAAATATTAATAAAAAAAATGGTGGAGATGAGCGGAGTTGAACCGCCGACCTCTTGTCTGCCAGACAAG
>CAZSVM010000015.1:0-70743 GCA_964610315.1 uncultured Actinomycetota bacterium | reverse complement strand
CATTGGAGCAGGCAGTGTTACCAAGATAACGGAGTAAGGAGAAGGAAGGTAAGAAAAAAGTATCTGATTTTAAATTAAAATTTTTTTAATCCTTTTAACTCCTTCATTAATTTCTTCGATACTAAGGTTCCCATAACCCAATATTATCTTATTGGTGTGTTTTCCCTTTACGATAGAATGATCTTCCATTCCGTATACGACAACTCCGTTGTTCAATAATTTTTCAATGACATCATGGGTAAAGACTATATTATTGAATTCGACGACGACATAAAGTCCCGTTGAATGGCCGCTAATTTTAATCATTGATTTAAATTCTTCTTCTAATTTGTCAATAAGTGCTTTTCTCTTGAGTTTGTATAATTTTTTCATTTTATTTATATGCCTTTCAAAATATCCCTCTTTTATAAAATTGGAAAGGGCGAGTTGATAAACTGAAGGTGTAAATAATCCGTATGATTCTTTTATTTTACGGCAGTCCTCTATCAGTGATTCGGGCAGAACCATATAGCCAAGTCTCAGAGAAGGATATAAGGATTCGCTGAACGTACCGATATGAATAACCATTTCGGGGTTCAGCAAATGCAGAGAACTAATTTGAGGCCCGGTATATCTAAATTCGCTGTCATAATCGTTTTCGATTATATAGGTATTTGCTTTTCTTGCCAGCTCTATCAGTTTTACTCTTCTCTGGATTGGCAGGACACTACCGGTCGGGAATTGATGGGAAGGAGTTACGGTGATAAAAAAGTCGTTTATGTTTTCAGGAAATAAATCGGTTTTTATACCCTTATCATCCACCGGTACCGGATAGAATTTTATATCAAAACTACTGAAAATTTTTTGAATATTATTATAAACAGGATCTTCGATTATTACATTGCGGTATTCGGATTTTAAAAGCTGGCCTAGGATTAAGAAGCCTTCCGATGATCCTGTCAATATAATGATCTGGCTGGGATGACACCTTATACCTTTTGTCTTTAGTAAAAAAACCGAAAGGGTTAATCTCAGATCAGGGAGTCCCAGGGGTTCACCATAATCAAAGAGATGTTCCGGCATATCAAGAATCGAAAACTTAAGAAATTTGGCCCATATGTTTCGGGGGAACCTTTTAAGATCAGGTACACCGCTGTTAAAATCTATTAAATCACTTTTTATTTTCTTATCTGCCGTAAACTTGTTGCTATAATTTATAGGTATCCTGTAACTGGGGAGGTGAGTATTATCGGCAATATAGGTGCCCGATCCTTTCTTGCTTTCAAGATATCCTTCAGCTGTTAATTGGTCGTAAACTTCCACTATTATATTTCGGGATACGTTGAGTTCTTCGGAAAAACTTCTACTCGAAGGAAGCCTTTCTCCTGATTTTAGCTCATTACTTAATATCTTATCCCTTAATTGATTAAAAATTTGTTTTACCAGTGTAGTTTTAAGTGATTTGTCAATTTTTACCCATAACATAATGTAAAAAAATTGGTACTATAAAAATAATTAAAAAGTGGATCTTTACTAAACCACTTTTATGCATTATAAATTAACACGAAATATAAGTAAATCAAAAATAAATTTTATGCCGAAAAATTTTTGATAAAGAAGGAGGAAAAAATGAAAGTGGCAGAAAAATTAGGAAAATGTGATATGGAAGTAAATATAGCCAATTCCGGCTGCAGCGAAACTTCGTACAGACGTAGGTTAAAAGAAAAAAAACGCTGTACGGCAATTACTCTGGAGAGATATGATGTTCTTAAAAAACCAGAAAAAAGAGAAGAAGCCATATCAGATAGAATCAATGAAAATAGCATGGATTATTCGAAAAGATTTCAGGCAGGTTGTAATAATTTATTTCATCTGTATACGGCCTATATGTTCAGAAAAAATGTAGCCGGTTTTTAAATGATTTTGAGGAATTAATATGTTAGGATTAATTATGTTACAAACAGGAGCAATAGAGATAATGGGGGAATTCTATTATTGACATCAAATAAATATAATGCTAACTTATTTCTTTGCATTTTCTATTAAAGAATTATAATGGTGGAAAGACTTGAGACAGATAATTATTTTCGAATGTACGGAATGTAAAAGAAGAAATTATAGTACCGAAAAAAATAAAAAAAATACACCTGATAGAATGGAATTAAAAAAATACTGCAAATGGTGCAGGAAACATACAATCCATAAGGAGACCAGATAGGGCTGTAGCTCCAATTGGTAGAGCACCGGTCTCCAAAACCGGGTGTTGGGGGTTCGAGTCCCTCCAGCCCTGCCAGGAATTATTTATAAAATGTTAAGTATAATAGAAATAATTAAGGCAAACATGCCAGTGGCATGTTTGTGGGACTCGAAAAGACGGACTGAGTCGAAGACGAAGGAGTCTGCGGCTCTGCAGAGAACGGAGTGAGACGAAAGACCGAGTCCCTCCAGCCCTGCCAAAAGTAAAAATTATAAAGGATGAGCTTATAGTGGCTAAGAGAAAAGTTTCAAGAAGATATAAACCAAAAGCGATGATGGAAAGGCAGATGCAGGAAAGGAAGATTCCATCACAGCCAAAGAAGAAAATAAACTGGAAAGAGTTTATAAAGAAATTGCCTTCAAGGGTTAGTAAGTTCTTTAGAGATGTTGTGCATGAATTAAAAAAAGTAACCTGGCCTACCCGGAAAGCGCTTATAAATTATACTATAGTAGTTATAGTAACTATTATTATCTTTTCTGTTATTCTGGGGATCTTTGACTTCGGTTTTGTTCGACTGGTAGATCTGATGACCAGGATTTAACCAATGGTGATTAAAATGAGACCAAGATGGTATGTGATCAACTCATATGCCGGATATGAAAATAAAATAAAAACCAACCTGGAGCACCGCATAGAATCCATGAATATGGGTAACAAGATTTTCGATATTTATATACCCAAAGAAGATGTGGTTGAAATCAAGAGCGGTAAAAAAGAAGTATCCTCCAAGAGGGTGCTTCCCGGTTACCTGTTGGTAAAGATGTACCTGGATGATGATTCCTGGTATGTAGTTAGAAATACTCCGGGAGTTACCGGTTTTGTGGGCAGGGAAGATAAACCTATCCCCCTTTCGGATTACGAAGTCAAAAGAATAATGAAGAGGCAGGATACCGGCAAGCCCAAACCAAAAACGGATTTTGAAGTGGGTCAGCCGGTAAAAGTGACCACGGGGCCATTTGCAAATTTCGATGGTACCATAAGTGAAATAAACCTTGATCAGGGTAAGCTGAAGGTACTGGTTTCAATATTCGGGAGGCAAACACCGGTTGAATTAAATTTCAACCAGGTATCCAAAATATAGAAAAAAATTGAAATATTTTTATTAAAATGTATAATACGGAATTATTTTATCAGAGGTAACCTTAATGGCTAAAGAAATAATAGCACAAATTAAATTGCAAATTCCGGCAGGTCAGGCAAATCCTGCTCCTCCGGTTGGCCCTGCTCTTGGACAGCACGGGGTCAACATTATGGAATTCTGTAAGGCTTTTAACGAAAAGACTGCAAAAGAGCAGGGGATGATTATTCCGGTTGTATTGACTGTGTACAAAGACAGGAGTTTTAGTTTTATTACCAAAACTCCTCCTGCTGTGGTCCTCATAAAAAAAGCCTTAAATTTGGAAAAAGGCTCAGGCGAACCTAACCGCGAGAAAGTAGGAGAACTCTCGAAGCAGCAGGCCGAGGAGATTGCGAAGATTAAATTAAAGGACTTAAATGCCAGAACTCTGGATAAGGCTGTTAAAATAATAGAAGGAACTGCCAAAAGTATGGGAGTAAAGATAGGCTCATAGTCTGATTATAATGCCTGGAATAGATCTCATAATAATATACAGTTGAGGTTAAATATTAATTTAAAAGGTGGTAGGTTTTGAAGAGAGGAAAAAAATATCTGTCAAAATTGGAAAATCTGGATAAGGATAAAATGCTGAGCCCGGCCGAAGCCATAAAATGGATTAAGGAAAATCATTTTGCCAATTTTGATGAATCTATAGATATTAGTATGAATTTAGGGGTCGATCCCCGGAAAGCCGATCAGATAGTAAGAGGAACCATAGTTCTGCCTAATGGAACCGGAAAAGTTCAAAAAGTGCTTGTTTTTGCCCAGGGCGAAAAGGCAAATGAAGCCAAAGAAGCAGGAGCGGATTATGTAGGAGGAGAAGACCTTGTGGAAAAGATAAGCAAGGGATGGCTTGATTTTGGGGTTTGTATTGCTGCACCGGATATGATGAAGCATGTAGGGAAAATTGGTAAGATTTTGGGTCCCAGGAAGCTGATGCCCAATCCTAAATCCGGGACAGTTACTTTTGAATTGAAAAAGGCAGTCGAAGATTCCAAAAAAGGAAGATTGGAATTCAGAACCGACCGGAATGGTGTGATACACTGTACCATAGGGAGGGTATCATTTGGTTTGAAAGAATTAGTGGAAAACTATACGGCTCTGATTGATGCTATAATTAAATCAAAACCGTCAACGGCCAAAGGTAAATATATAAAAAGCATTTATATTTCATCGACCATGAGCCCGGGTATTAGAATTGATCCCAATAAAAATACGGAAGTAACGGAGGCGGCTTGATAATACTGTTATAATAATACTAAAACGAATTTGATATAAAAAGCCAACCCCAGACAGTAGGTGTTATCAAAGAAATTGAATAACTTAATTTCCTACCGAGGTTGATTTAAGAGGATTGAATCGGCCTCGGGGACATTGGGGGTCGATTTAATTTTTATAAATTTTATATTTTTTAAAATAATATTTTGGAGGTCGGAGTGGCCAGACAGGAAAAAATAAATAAAGTAGATGAGTTAAAGGAAATATTCAAGGGCAGTTACGGTCTTATTTTTACTGATCACAGCGGACTTAAAGCCGAAGATGCTGTAGTGGTAAGAGATAAACTGATAGAAATTAATTCCTACATTAAAATAATAAAAAATACCCTGGCTATTATAGCAGCAAAAGATGTTTTTAAAGATTTAAATCTTGAAGAGGTATTTAAAGGCCCCACCAGTATTGTAGTAAGCGGAGAAGATATAATATCGACTGCCAAAATTATAGAGGAATTTTCCCGGGATCTGGATACTTTGAAAGTAAAAGCAGGAATACTTGAAAATAAGCTTTTAAGTGCGGAAGAGGTTAGTAAATTTGCCGGTTTGCCGGCAAGAGAAGTTTTGCTTGCAAATATGATAGTATCCATTAAATCGCCGATAATTAAATTGGTAAATGTTTTAAGCGCATTGACCAGGGATCTTGTTCTGATTTTAAATGCCATTAGAGTAAAAAAGGAAGCAAACGCTAATTAGGGAGGGATAATGTCCGAAACAAAAAAAACAGATGAAAAAGTAGAAGAAAAAGAAAAAAAGGAAGAAAAAAAAGAGGAAAAAAGTAAGGAAGAAAAAGAAATGAGTGAAGAAAAGAAAGAAACGGCCAAAGTTAAAGAAAAAGCTACCGGTAAAAGCAAATCTATCGATGAAATTTTAAGCGCCATCGAAAAAATGAGTGTAATCGAGCTTTCCAGGCTGGTTAAAGCTCTTGAGGAAAAATTTGAAGTTAGCGCCAGTGCGGTATCGGTTGCAGCCCCTGTTACCGGTGGAACTGTCTCAGCTCAGGGAGGGGCGCCTGCTGAAGAAAAAACGGAATTTGATATTCAGTTAAAATCAGCCGGAGCCAAGAAGATACAGGTTATAAAAGTAGTAAGATCGGTTACCAGCCTTGGTCTGAAAGAAGCTAAAGAGCTGGTAGATAAAGCGCCGAATCTGGTAAAGGAAAAAGTTTCCAAAGAAGAAGCCGAGAACATAAAGAAACAGCTGGAAGAAGCCGGTGCCGAGGTTGAAATAAAATAGCAGTTATAATATTTATTTTATAAGAGAGTTTGAATACAGGCAGATAAGCGAGAAGATAGTAGTAAAAAGGTTTTGGTATCTGTTTATACATATTTATAATATAGTATACAAAAATAATTTAATTAATCACTCAAGAAATATATTTATTTCAGATATCCAGAATAAATAGTTGACTATTGGTTTATATTTGATAAACTAATAGTTTGCAAGTTTTTCCTGAGGATATTTACTAATACTGAATTTATATTGTTTTTCCCTATGAAAAGGTTTTATTGATAAATTGCTGTAACCTTTTTTACTGCTTTAATAAGCTTAAATATAAAAAAGAGGAGAATAAATTAATGCAAAAAATCAAAAAAATCCAGAGATATAATTTTGGTAAAATTCCGGATTTAATGAATATGCCCAATCTTCTGGACATACAGAAGAAATCTTTTCAGTGGTTTCTGGAAGAGGGGCTTATGGAAGTTTTAAAGGATATTTCACCAATCGAAGATTTCACCGGCAGTATGTCCCTTGAATTCTTGAACTATAGTTTTGATAATGTTATTTCCACTCCGGACGAATGCAAAATGCAGGATATGTCCTATACTGCACCCCTTAAAGTTCTTTCAAGATTTATTAACAAGGAAACCGGCGAGATAAAGGAACAGGAAGTCTTTATGGGAGATTTTCCCATGATGACCGAAAAGGGAACCTTTATAATAAACGGAACGGAAAGAGTGGTAGTATCTCAATTGGTTCGTTCCCCGGGGGTATATTTCGATACGGATATAGATAAAAAGACGGAAGTAGACATATATATGTGCAAGGTAATACCTACCAGGGGTTCGTGGATAGAGATTGAAACCGATAAAAGAAATATTGCCTATGTGAGAATCGATAGAAGAAGAAAGTTTTTACTTACTATTTTCTTAAAGTCCGTAGGTTTCGGAAACAATGAGGATCTGTTGGCTCTTTTCGGACCCTATGATAAAAAAAATTGTATCAAGAATACCCTTGAAAAAGATTTTACCGAAACCGAAGAAGAAGCATTGATTGAAATATATAAGAAGTTAAGACCGGGAGAACCACCCACTGTGGAGAGCTCCAGGAACCTCATAAACTCCTTATTTTTTAACCCCAAAAGATATGATTTTGGAAAAGTGGGTAGATATAAAATGGACCAGAAGTTGATGGATGAGACTGATAAAAATATTTTAACCAGGCTTAAAGCTATTAATGCCAAAATAGGTATAGACACCAACGAAAAATATATTTTGAATTGTAAAGATATATTTTTGATAGTTAAGTATTTGATTCAGTTGATGAGCGGTGTAGGTGAAGTAGATGATATCGATCACTTCGGAAATAGAAGAGTTAGAAATATAGGAGAACTTATACAGAATCAGGTAAGGATCGGCCTTTCAAGAATGGAAAGGGTAGTAAAGGAAAGAATGACCACCCAGGATGTCGATACCATAACTCCGAAATCTTTGATAAATATAAGGCCCCTGGTTGCCAGTTTGAAAGAATTTTTTGGAAGCGGGCAGCTTTCCCAATTTCTGGATCAAACCAACCCTCTGGCCGAAATTACTCATAAAAGAAGATTAAGTGCCCTGGGTCCGGGCGGATTGAGCAGGGAAAGAGCCGGCTTTGAGGTAAGGGATGTTCACCCCTCCCATTACGGGAGGATGTGCCCCATAGAAACACCTGAAGGTCCCAATATCGGACTTATTGGCTCCCTGGCCACTTATGCAAGATTAAATGAGTATGGATTTATAGAGACTCCTTACCGAAAAGTTATAAACGGTAAAATGACCAATAAGATAGAATATTTATCTGCCGATAACGAGGAAAACTATGTGATCGCTCAGGCCACTGCCAAAATCAGCAAGGACAGCCGGTTTATGGAAGAAAAAGTTATGGCCCGCCTGGGTGATGAAATAGTTACCGTTGAGCCGGGTATGATTGATTATATGGACGTATCGCCAATGCAGATTTTTAGTGCCGCCGCATCTCTTATACCCTTCCTGGAACATAATGATGCCAACCGGGCACTTATGGGTTCCAATATGCAGCGTCAGGCAGTACCCTTGATTGACCCCGAGCCTCCTCTGGTGGGTACCGGAATGGAAGAAAAGGTAGCCAGAGACAGTGGGGTACTGATTCTGGCTAAGGATGACGGTGTAGTTGAAGAAGTATGCGCGGATCATATAAAAATAAATTATAAAAACGAAAAAGATAATATTCATTACTTATATAAATTCAGAAGATCGAACCAGGGAACCTGTATAAATCAAAAACCAATCGTGGAGGAGAGTGAGAAAGTTAAAACAGGCCAGGTAATTGCTGACGGACCGGCAACCTGTGCCGGAGAACTTTCTCTGGGTAGAAATTTAAGGGTAGCATTCATGTCCTGGGAAGGATATAACTACGAAGATGCCATAATCATCTCAGAGAGATTGGTCAAGGAAGATATACTGTCTTCCGTTCATATTTCAAAACAGGAAGTAGAAGCCAGGACCACAAAGTTAGGGGCAGAAGAAATAACCAGAGATATACCAAGCATAGGAGAAGAAGCATTAAAGAATCTGGATGAACTGGGGATTATAAGGATTGGAGCGGAGGTAAAACCCGGGGACATACTGGTAGGCAAGATAACCCCCAAAGGTGAAACCGAACTCACCGCGGAAGAAAAATTGCTGAGAGCAATTTTTGGTGAAAAAGCAAGAGAAGTCAGAGAAAGTTCCTTAAAGGTACCTCATGGGGAAGGCGGTAAAGTACTGGATGTCCAGTTATTCTCAAGAAAAAAGGGCCATGATCTCCCGCCGGGGGTCAATGAACTGGTAAGGGTGTATATAGCAGAAAAGAGAAAGATTTCTATCGGGGATAAGCTGGCCGGAAGGCATGGCAACAAAGGTGTTATATCCGTAATTCTTCCCGAAGAGGACATGCCCTATACCGAGGACGGCGAACCTATAGATATAATATTCAATCCCCTGGGAGTTCCTTCCAGAATGAATGTAGGACAGGTACTGGAGACCCATCTTGGATGGGCAGCTTATAAGGGATTGAATAATAGGAAGGAAAATGAAAAAGGAAATGGTCCTGCTTATGTTTCCACCCCTATTTTTGAGGGAGCAAAGGAAACGGATATAATAAAGTTGTTGAAGTCCTCGAATTTACCGGATAATGGCAAAACTACTTTGTATGATGGCCGCAGTGGAGAAAAATTATCCGATAATATTACGGTTGGCTATGTATATGTAATGAAACTTCTGCATCTGGTAGATGATAAAATTCATGCCAGATCTACCGGCCCTTATTCTCTGGTTACCCAGCAGCCGCTTGGCGGCAAAGCGCAATTCGGTGGTCAGAGATTCGGGGAGATGGAAGTATGGGCTCTGGAAGCTTACGGTGCAGCCTATGCATTGCAGGAAATGCTTACCATAAAATCGGATGATGTGACCGGACGGGTAAAGACTTATGAGTCAATCGTAAAGGGTGAGAATATAGAAAAACCGGGAATACCGGAATCCTTTAAAGTTCTTATAAAAGAGATGCAGAGTCTTTCTCTGGATGTAGAAGTTTTATCGGAAGAAGGCAAGGAAGTCAATGTCTCCAGAGCGGAAGATGAGATTATGAGAACAGTAGAGGATTTAGGAATTGATTTACATAAAGAGAAAGAATTCCCCAAAAAGGAAGTAAAGAAAAAATCGGAAGAAGATAAAACAGCAGAAGAAGAGAAGCAAAAGGATGAGGAGGAGGAAACCGAGGTTAAAGTTTCCAGGAAGAAGAAAAAGGATAAAATTAAGAAATGAAATAATGATTAGTATTACTTAATTCTAATCAAATTAATTTGGAGGTATTTTATAAATGGTTGCAAATATAGATGTAAATAATTTTGATGCCATAAAGATCGGGCTCGCTTCGCCGGAAAAAATTAAATCCTGGTCCAATGGTGAGGTGAAAAAGCCTGAAACTATAAATTATAGAACTTTAAAGCCGGAAAAAGACGGGCTTTTCTGTGAAAGAATTTTTGGCCCTACCAAGGACTGGGAATGTTACTGCGGAAAATATAAGAGAGTTAGATTCAAAGGCATAATTTGTGAGAGATGTGGAGTTGAGGTTACCAGGGCAAATGTAAGAAGAGAAAGGATGGGCCATATTGAGCTTGCCTCTCCTGTTTCGCATATATGGTTTTTTAAGGGAGTTCCCAGCAGAATGGGATATGTCTTGGATATAAGTCCCAAGGATCTGGAGAAAGTACTTTATTTTGATTCTTATATAATAACCACCATAAACAGAGAGAAAATAGCTGCCGAAGAGGAGGAAATTAAAAAACTGTGCCAGAAAGCAACGGACAGGGCAAAAGAATTACACCAGATTAGGCTGGAAGAAATAGAATTGAATAAAGACAATTTTATGATGGAGAATAATGAAGCTGGTGATAAAAAGGATTTAATGGAGGCCGAAGAAGAGGAAAATAAAGAAGCAGAAGAAAATTTTGATGATGATGCGGACAGTAAGGTAAAAGAGGAGGAAATCCTTGAATTAAAGCTGGAGGAGAGAAGAACAAAATTTATAAAAGAGACCGAAATGCTTCTGCAAGAAGAAAAAGAAATATACCAGGAAGAAATCGATCTTATAAAAAGAGCGGATACCTTTTTCTTCAATTTAGAAGAAAAAATGCTGGTTTCCGATGAAGCCTTATTTAAAAAGATGAAAGAAATTTACGGCCAGTATTTTAAGGGCGGAATGGGAGCGGAAGCCATAAAAGAATTACTGAAGAACATTGACTGTAAAAAAGAAGTAGAAGAGCTCAAAGAAATTATAAAGAAATCCAAGGGTCAGAAAAGAAGCAGAAGCATAAAAAGATTAAAAATATTATCTTCATTCATAGATTCGGATAATAAACCGGAATACATGATTCTTGATATGCTCCCGGTAATACCGCCGGATTTAAGGCCCATGGTTCAACTGGATGGAGGAAGATTCGCCACCTCGGATTTGAATGACCTGTATAGAAGAGTTATCAATAGAAATAACAGACTTAAAAAACTCCTGGAACTGGATGCTCCTGAAATTATTATCAACAATGAGAAAAGAATGCTGCAGGAAGCTGTAGATGCATTATTTGATAATGGCAGGAGAGGGAGAGCAGTAGTTGGCGCCGGAAATAGACCCCTTAAATCTTTAAGCGATATGCTCAAAGGAAAACAGGGCAGATTCAGACAGAATCTTCTGGGTAAAAGGGTGGACTATTCTGGAAGATCGGTTATTGTAGTTAATCCCAATCTAAAGCTGGAGCAGTGCGGACTTCCCAAAAAAATAGCCCTGGAATTATTTAAACCGTTTGTTATGAAAAAATTGGTTGACGAGGGATTTGCCCAGAACATTAAAAGTGCAAAAACTATGGTAGAAAAGGAAAGTAATGAAGTCTGGGATATATTGGAGGGAGTAATCAAAAACCATCCGGTTCTGCTTAACCGGGCTCCTACCCTGCACCGTCTGGGTATTCAGGCTTTTATGCCGGTTCTGGTCGAAGGAAAAGCTATACAAATACATCCCATGGTTTGCCCTCCCTTTAATGCTGATTTTGACGGCGATCAGATGGCTGTACATGTTCCCCTATCCAATGAAGCAAAAGCGGAAGCTATGATTTTAATGCTGTCCATAAATAATATATTATCACCGGCCAGCGGTGAACCGGTTGTAGTCCCCTCCCAGGATATGGTTCTGGGAATATATTATTTAACCTCCGAGCTGGAAAAATCAAATGGCAGGGAAAGATTTTATGATGATCCTCAGGAAGCTATTCTGGGTTATGATTATGGTTTTATATCTCTGCATACTCCCATAAAAGTAAGAATTGAAGACAAGGTAATCAAGACAACCGTAGGAAGGATAATATTCAATCAATCACTACCCGATGACTATAAGTTTGTCAACAAAGAAATATCCAAGAAGGAACTAATTTCCATTATAGCCGAATGCATAAGCAGATTTCCTCAGAATGTGGTAACGGAGATGCTGGATGCCGTAAAACAAACCGGCTTTGAATATTCAACCAGATCCGGTCTGACCATAGGGATAGATGATATAGATGTACCATCCGAAAAGGCAAAAATTTTAAGTAAAGTGGAAAAGAAGATAGAAAAAATAGAAGATTATTATAAACAGGGTCTGATAACGGAGTTTGAAAGACATCAGAGGTTGATTCAAACCTGGTCTCAGGCGAATGAAAGTGTGGCCACTGCTATGGAGAAGAATTTTAACAGATTCAATCCTGTTTATATGATGGCTACATCGGGTGCCAGAGGGAATATAAAACAGCTGCGACAATTGGCTGGAATGCGTGGATTGGTAGCCAATGCCAGGGGGGATATAATAGATAGTCCCATAAAGTCCAATTTCAGGGAAGGACTTACCGTGCTTGAATATTTTATATCTACCCATGGTGCAAGACAGGGGCTTGCAGATACTGCACTGCGAACCGCAGATTCGGGATATCTGACCAGGAGACTGGTTGATGTTGCCCAGGATACCATGGTAAGGATTAATGACTGTAAGACCGAAGATGGAATAAGTCTGTATGTTTTAACCCTTGAGGGAGAACCCAATACTAATTTAATAGGAAGGACCTGTCTGGATGGTGTTGATAATCCCAATACTAAAAAGAATATAATAAAGGGCGGCGAGGAAATTACCGAAAAACATATTCAGAAATTTATACATGCCAACATCGAAAGTGTCAAGGTACGTTCGGTTATGACCTGTGAAGCAGAATTGGGAGTCTGCCAGAAATGTTACGGAAGAGATCTGGCTACCGGTAAGATAGTTGAAATTGGTGAAGCAGTAGGTATTATAGCTGCTCAGTCCATCGGTGAACCGGGTACTCAGCTGACCATGCGTACTTTTCATACCGGCGGAGTGGCCAGTACCGTAATTCAGAGATCCATAAAATCACCGGTTGAGGGCAAGCTTGTATTCAGAAAAGAGTTATTATCAGAATTGAATATTAAAAAGACCGATTTTACCGAAGAGACCACCAGTGAAGTCATTGAGATTGATATAGAGCATATCCCCCATAAATTGATATTCCAGATTCAGATGGAAAAAGGGGATATTATTGATGTAATTATCCCCAAAGGGGAAATACTTCAGATAAATAAAAAAGTAAATGTTGACGTCGGAGAGGTCTTTGCCAAGTTAATACTTACTGCTAAGAGAAAAACCCATGTGCATAAACACGAAAAAACTTTTGAGGGTATAGATATTACCAGTGGTTTGCCGAGGGTAGTGGAATTATTCGAAGCAAGACAGCCCAAAGAGCATTCGTTTATAGCAGAGATATCGGGAAAAATTGAAATCGAGGATATTGATTCTAGATTCAGGATGATTACCATAAAGAGTAAAGACGGGAAGCAGGAGAAGGCTTACCAGGTTCCAACCAGAGCAAAATTAAGCACAAAAAACGGAGATACGATTTCTGCTGGCAGCCAGTTAACCGAAGGACCGAAAAATCCTCATGATATTTTAAGAATTAATGGAATAAAGGAATGCGAGCAGTATCTGGTAAGAGAAGTACAGAATGTGTACAAGGCGCAGGGTGTGGATATTAATGACAAGCACATAGAAGTAATAGTAAGGCAGATGCTGAAAAAAATTACCATAATCGATCCTGGAGACAGCAGCTTCCTTCCCGGCCAGCTGGTGGACAGACTTTACTATGAAAAAGAGAATAATAGATTGATTTCCAATATGAAGAAGCCGGCTACCGCTGTTCAAAATTTAATGGGCATAACCAAAGCTTCACTGGTAACCGATAGTTTTCTTTCAGCTGCATCATTTCAGGAAACAACCAGAGTTTTAACCGATGCCGCCCTGGAAAATAAAATAGATAATTTAACCGGATTAAAGGAAAATGTAATACTGGGTAAAGCTATACCTGCTGGAACCGGTATGGGCAGTTTCAGGGATTATGAACTGGAATACCCCGGCTATAAAGAGGACAATAAAGATGAAATTGAAATACTTCAGGAATCAGAGGGAGACGACACCAAAGAAATAGAAATTAATATTTAAAATATAAGTAAAAAATACTTAAAAGTAGCCATTTTTTTATGTTGACATTTTAATTTTTAGATGATAATCTCTTTTCTCGTGTCTTCAAAAAAGGCTATTAATTAATCATTTTTATGACCAAATAATATTGTCAAATTGAGGTAGAGGAAAAGGTATTTATGCCTACTATAAGTCAACTGGTTAAAAAAGGAAGAAAGAGGATAAAAAAGAAAAGGAAAACCCCTGCCCTGCAGGAAAATCCTTTAAAAAGGGGTGTATGTATCAGAGTATATACTTCTACTCCTAAAAAGCCGAATTCGGCACTGCGCAAGGTAGCCCGAGTGAGGCTTACCAATGGAGTCGAAGTTACAGCCTATATCCCCGGGATTGGCCATAATTTGCAGGAACATTCCATAGTTCTGGTAAGGGGCGGCAGGGTGAAAGATCTACCCGGTGTGAGATATAAGATTATCAGAGGTACACTGGATACTGCCGGGGTTGAAGACAGGAAATCTTCCCGTTCCAGATATGGAGCAAAGAGACCAAAGTAATTTATAAGGAGTGGTAAGATGCCCAGAAAAGGAAGACCTCGAAAAAGAAAAATAAAAGTAGATCCTATTTATAAAAACAGGATTATTTCCCAGTTAATTAATAAAGTCTTGACCGATGGTAAAAAAAGTATTGCCGAGAACATAGTATATGAAAGCCTAAAGATTCTTGGAGAAAAGACCAAAGAGAACCCCCTGGTAATACTGGAAAAGTGTCTAGATAATGTAAAACCGGTTTTGGAAGTGAAACCCAGGAGAGTAGGAGGAGCTACCTATCAGGTTCCCATGGAGGTTTCAACGGAAAGGGCAAATACGCTGGCTATCAGGTGGATAGTGGATTTTGCCGCTAAGAGGAAAGAGAAAACTATGGCTGAAAGGCTGGCTGCGGAAATTCTCGATGGTGCCAGCAATACGGGAAGCAGTATCAAAAAGAAGGAAGACTTACATAAAATGGCCGAGGCCAACAGAGCTTTTGCACATTATAGGTGGTAGCATAAGCAGGGTGATTATTATGACCAGACAGGTTTCATTAAAAAATATAAGAAATATAGGTATAACTGCTCATATAGATGCAGGTAAAACCACAACCACCGAACGTATCCTGTATTATACAGGTAAAACTTATAAGATAGGAGAAGTTCATGATGGTGCTGCGGTCATGGACTGGATGATTCAGGAACAGGAAAGAGGAATTACCATTACTTCTGCAGCCACTACTTGTTTCTGGAAAGACCGCAAAATAAATATAATCGATACCCCTGGCCACGTTGATTTTACGGTGGAGGTTGAAAGATCACTGCGTATACTGGACGGCATGATTGCCATATTCTGTGCGGTGGGAGGAGTAGAGCCGCAGTCCGAAACAGTTTGGAGGCAGGCTGATAAATATAATGTTCCTCGGATTGCTTTTGTCAATAAAATGGATCGGAGCGGAGCAGATTTCTATTATGTCCTGGATATGATTAAAACAAAACTGGGCGCAAACCCGCTGCCGGTACAGATTCCCATTGGTAAAGAAGAGGATTTTAGGGGAATAATTGATCTTATCAGTATGAGAGCAATTATATATAAAGATGAAATGGGAATAAGGTTTGAATACGAAGATATACCTGCCGAACTTAAATCTACCGCTGAAAAATACAGACAGGAACTTATTGAGAATATTGCCAATTATAATGATGATATTTTAAATAAATATGTTGAAAATATTGAAATAAGTGAAGAAGAATTAAAAAAAGCTATTAGAGAAATAACTATTAATGTAAATGGCGTACCGATACTTTGCGGAGCTGCTTTTAAGAATAAAGGAGTTCAGCCTCTGCTGGATGGAGTAGTAGATTTTCTCCCCTCTCCTCTGGATGTACCTTCCCCCAAAGGAATCAATCCGGATAATGATATGGAAATAGAAAGAAAAATAAGCGATGAAGCCCCTTTTTCCGGTTTAATCTTTAAAATAACTATGGACCCCTTTGTAGGAAAATTAAGTTATCTTAGAATTTATTCTGGAACCTTGAAGAGTGGAGTGCAGGTGCTGAATACCAATAATGGTGGGAAAAGCAGAATAAGTAAATTGCTGGAGATGCATGCCAACAGCAGGGAAGAAATAAAAGAGACTTACTGTGGAGATATAGTGGCAGTGGTGGGTTTGAAGAATGTGAATACCGGCGATACCATATGTGATCCGGATAAACCCATCAAATACGAGTCTATTAGTTTTCCTGAACCGGTATTGTCGATTGCTATAGAACCTAAAACAAAGATAGATCAGGAAAAATTGGCTAATGCGCTTTCAAAACTGGCTGAAGAGGACCCCACTTTTAAAATGGAAATCGACAGTGAAACCGGGCAGACCATTATTTCAGGTATGGGAGAACTGCACCTGGAGATTATAGTAGATAGGCTGCTGCGTGAATTTGGGGTGAGTGCAAACGTGGGTAAACCACAGGTATCCTACCGGGAAACCATAACCAAAGAAGCTCAGGTAGAGGGAAAATATATAAGGCAGAGTGGTGGAAGAGGCCAGTATGGTCATGTAATAATCCGTTTTGAACCCAATGAATACGGCAGAGGCTATGAGTTTGAGGACAAAACGAAAGGCGGAATTATACCAAAGGAATTTATTAAACCCATTGAGAGGGGAATAGAAGATGCCATGCAGAGCGGTGAAATAGCGGGGTACCCGGTTGTTGATGTAAAAGCTACGCTTCTGGATGGATCCTATCATGAAGTGGACTCTTCGGAAATGGCTTTTAGAATTGCCGGTTCTAAAGCTTTCAGAGAAGCTATGAAAAAATGCCTTCCTATTTTACTGGAACCGGTGATGGACGTGGAAGTAGTTGCTCCCGATGAATATATGGGAGAAGTTATAGGTGATCTTAATTCAAGAAGAGGAAAAATATTATCGGTAACATTAAGAAATAAAAACAGAATTATAAGAGCGGAAGTTCCGCTTGCTGAAATGTTTGGATATGCTACGGACCTGCGGTCTAAGACTCAGGGACGGGCTACTTTTACTATGCAATTTAAAAAATATGAACCTGCGCCAGCCAGAGTTGCAGATGAAATTATAGAAAGGTTCAAGGGAAGTAAAATTGCGGTTTAAATTATAAATATGAAAATTCAAATTTAAAATAAAGAAAGGAAATATTATGGCTAAGCAAAAATTTGAAAGAACCAAGCCTCATATAAACATAGGAACCATAGGCCATGTGGACCATGGTAAAACAACCTTAACCTCGGCCATTACCAGGTGTTTAAAATGTACCGGCTTAAATGTGGAGGAAAGGTCCTTTGATTCCATAGACAATGCTCCCGAAGAAAAGGAAAGAGGCATAACCATTGCCATTGCCCACGTGGAATATGAGACTGCAAACCGCCACTATGCCCATGTGGACTGTCCCGGCCATGCGGACTATGTAAAAAATATGATTACCGGTGCAGCCCAGATGGATGGAGCAATTCTGGTGGTTTCAGCAGCAGACGGCCCCATGCCCCAGACCAGAGAGCATATACTTTTAGCCAGACAGGTAGGGGTTCCCTACATCGTGGTATTTCTAAATAAGATAGATATGGTAGATGACCCCGAGCTTATCGAGCTGGTGGAGATGGAAGTAAGGGATCTTTTAACCGAATACGAGTTCCCCGGAGATGAAATACCGGTAATAAAAGGCTCTGCTCTAAAGGCCATGAACTGCAGCTGTACCGATAAGGCAGCCTGCCCCGACTGTAAGGTAATACTGGAGCTTATGGAAAAAGTAGATACCTACATAAAAACCCCTCAGAGGGATGTGGACAAACCCTTCCTTATGCCCATAGAGGATATATTCTCCATTACCGGCCGGGGTACCGTAGTTACCGGCAGGGTGGAAAGAGGAAAGATTGCCCTTCAGGATTCGGTGGAGATAGTGGGAATAAGACCCAAGGTACAAAAGACGGTAATAACCGGTATAGAGATGTTCAGAAAACTTTTGGATGAAGCTCAGGCAGGAGATAATGTGGGGCTGCTTCTAAGGGGGATACAGAAAGAAGATGTGGAAAGAGGCCAGGTAGTGGCTAAACCGGCTTCCATTACTCCCCATTTTCATTTTAAGGCCCAGGTATATGTGCTTTCCAAAGATGAGGGAGGAAGACACACTCCTTTCTTTAACGGATATAGGCCTCAGTTTTATTTCAGAACCACTGATGTTACCGGAACCATATCCTTAAAAGAAGGAGTGGAGATGGTAATGCCCGGAGACAATACTGAAATGGAAATAAACCTGATATCTCCCATAGCCATGGAGGAAGGTCAGAGGTTTGCCATCCGTGAAGGCGGAAGGACCATTGGAGCAGGCAGTGTTACCAAGATAACGGAGTAAGGAGAAGGAAGGTAAGAAGCAGGAGGGACAGTAATGACAGCAGGTAAATTAGGTCAGAAAATTAGAATAAAATTAAAAGCTTATGACCATGAAGTAATAGATCGTTCGGCTAAAAAAATAGTAGAGACGGTCGAAAATTCAGGTGCAAAAGTTTCTGGCCCGATTCCGCTGCCCAATAAAAAAAATGTATATTGTGTTATAAGATCTCCTCATGTAAATAAAGATTCGAGGGAACATTTTGAAATAAGGACCCATAAAAGACTCATAGATATTATTGATCCTACCCCTAAAACAGTAGATTTACTAATGAGGTTGAGTTTACCGGCAGGAGTGGGCATAGAAATAAAATCCTGATGGAAGCAAAAGAAAATGTTTCCCGGAAAGTGATGTAAAGATGATAAGTGCGATATTCGGTAAAAAACTTGGATGTACCCAGATATTTGGTGAGAATGGAAATGCGCTGTATGTCACCGCAATCGAAGCCGAACAATGTGTGATAATTCAAGTTAAAGATGATAAAAAAGATGGGTATAAAGCACTAAAAGTAGGTTTTGGCAAAATTAAGGATAAAAAGGCTGCCAACCCGCATAAAGGCGAATTTACCAAAAATAAATTGGATTTGAAGAAATATCTGAGGGAAATCAGGGTGGATGAGTTTGATCAGGAGTATAAACCTGGTGACAGCCTGGATGTTAAAGTTTTTAAAATAGGAGATAAAATAAAAATAACCGGTAACAGCAAGGGCAAAGGATTTGCTGGGGTAATAAAGAGACATGGTTTTCACAGGGGAAGAATGACCCATGGCTCCCATTCTCATAGAATACCGGGTTCGGTTGGAATGTGTGCCACTCCTTCGAGGATAGCAAAAGGCAAGAAAATGCCCGGAAGAATGGGCGGCAGCAGGGTTACTATCCGCGGCTCGGAAATAATTGATATTATTGAAGACCAGAATTTAATCTTAGTTAAGGGCAGCGTTCCGGGTGCTAAAGGCAGTTTAGTTTTTTTAAAGAAGGTTTAATCGATTGTTTTTTGGGAGAATCAGATGAGTAGTTTGAGTGTGATAGGTCCTGACGGTAAAGAATTAGAAAAAATAAATATATCCAGTGAAATAGTTAATAGTAAGATAAATTCCGAGATATTATATCAGGAAGTGAGGAGGTATCTTGCTTCTCTAAGATCCGGAACACATAAAACCAAAGATAGAAGTGAAGTAAGAGGTGGGGGTAAAAAGCCCTGGAGACAAAAAGGTACCGGTAATGCCCGGGCAGGTTCCAATAGATCACCGCTATGGAGAGGCGGAGGAATAGTTTTTGGGCCCAAACCCAGAGATTATTCTTTTAAATTGAATAAAAAGGTGATAAAGCAGTCCAAGTTAATGGCGTTGTCGGAGAAGTTTAAGGATAAAAAAATTATTGTATTGGACAAATTGAATTTTAAGAATCCGGAAACTAAAAAAGCATCTAAAATACTGAAAAAACTTAATCTGGATAAAGATAAGGTACTGATTGTTTTTGATGATTTGAATAATAATGAAGTAAAATCCTTTAGGAATATAGGAAATGTTGTGGTGGAAAGCGCCAGAGGTTTAAATACTTATATTATGTTAATAGCAGATTATATCGTTTTTACTAAAAGTTCTCTGAATGATTTTATTAAGAGGTTAAGCAATGGAAGATCCTAGAGATATAATACTTTCTCCGGTTGTATCAGAAAAAAGTTATGCCGGGGTTCAGAGTAAAAGGTATTCTTTTTTTGTTGATATTAGAGCAAAAAAAAGTGAAATAAAAAGAGCAATAGAAGAGATATTTAAAGTTAAAGTTTTAAAAATAAATACTATGAGTGTCAAATCCAAGCCAAAAAGATTGGGGAGATCTACGGGTACCAGTTCACGGAAAAAAAGAGCTGTAGTTACCCTTGGCAAAAAGGACAAGATCGATTTCTTTGAGTCGGTCTGATTTGATGGGAGGTATTGAAGTTGGCCGTTAAGAAATATAAACCCACCACTCCGGGCAGAAGATTCGGAACAGTTTCCGATTTTTCTGTTTTAACAGGGAAAAAACCGGAGAAATCATTAACCAGACCTTTAAAAAAAGAGTCCGGGAGAAATAATAATGGAAGGATTACCAGAAGGCATAGTGGTGGAGGACATAAAAGATTATATAGAATTATAGATTTTAAGAGATTAAAAGATGATATTCCAGCCAGAGTGGAAGCTATTGAATATGATCCCAATAGAAGTGCCAGAATTGCTTTACTTAGCTATAGGGATGGTAAAAAAAGCTATATAATTGCACCCCTGAAATTAAAAGTGGGAGATATATTAATGTCAGGGGAAAAGGTTGACATTAAAGCAGGTAATGCTCTGCCCTTAAAGAATATTCCGGTGGGAACCATAATTCACAACATAGAACTAAAGAAAGGTAAAGGGGCGGAACTGGCAAGATCAGCAGGAGCAAATGCCCAGCTCCTGGCAAAAGAAGGCAGGTATGCCAGCATAAAGCTTCCTTCAGGTGAAGTGAGATTGGTAGGAATAGATTGCAAAGCATGTATTGGTCAGGTTGGAAATACAACCCATGAAATAATTCAACTGGGAAAAGCAGGGAGAAAAAGATGGCTGGGAATAAGGCCGGCGGTCAGAGGAACGGCAATGAATCCTATAGATCATCCTCATGGAGGAGGAGAAGGTAAGAATAAAAGTGCAGGAAGAAATCCGGTTACTCCCTGGGGTAAACCAACGCTGGGTTATAGAACCAGAAAGAAAAATAATAAAAATGACAGATATATAATCAGGAGAAGGAACAAGTAGACTTTTTAATTTTTACATTTAGAGGAGGACTAAAGTGTCAAGGTCTTTAAAAAAAGGGCCTTTTATTGAGGAAAAATTATTAAAAAAAATAAATGGATTAAATGAATCGGGAGAGAAGAAAATTATAAAAACCTGGTCCAGAAGTTCGACTATTTTCCCGGAAATGGTAGGGCATACCATAGCTGTTCATGACGGAAGAAGGCATATTCCCGTATTTATATCAGAATCGATGGTTGGCCATAAGCTGGGAGAATTCGCACCTACCAGATCTATTAGACCTCATGTCTATAAAGGAAAAAGTGAAAAAGTTACTACTGTCAAGAAATAAGTGATTTGGAGTAGTTTAAGAGGAGGTTAAGTGCCTTGGAAGCTAGGGCTGTTGAAAAATATATAAGAATGTCGCCCAGAAAAATAAAATATGTGGTGGATATGATAAAGTCAAAATCGATAGAGGATAGCATAGATATATTGTCTTTAACTCCTAAAGCAGCAGCAGTAGTGGTAAAGAAAGCTATACAGAGTGCCGTATCCAATGCAACCGAAAATCATAAAATGAAAGAGGAAGATTTATTTATTACGAAAATACTGGTAAATGAAGGGCCGACTTTAAAAAGATTCAAGCCAAGAGCCAGGGGCAGAGCCACCAGGATAAGAAAAAGAACTGCTCATATATCGATTTATGTGTCCGACGGAAAGGAAAAGGAGGATTAGGATGGGACAAAAGGTAAATCCTAATGGGCTTAGAATTGAAATTAACCGGAATTGGCAATCCAGGTGGTTTGCTTCGAAAGATTATGCCAAACTTCTTAAGGAAGATATAATCATAAGAAATATAATCGAAGAACAGCTTGGGAACGCAGGAATTTCGAAGATCGAGATCGAAAGAACGGAAGAGGAAGTAAAAGTAGATATGTACACTTCCAAGCCGGGAATAGTTATAGGAAGAAGAGGGGCAACTATTAATGATATCAGAGATTTAATAGAAAAGAGAACAGGCAGCATTATCCAGCTGAATATAATAGAAATAAAAAAGCCTGAGCTTATTGCAAAATTAGTGGCCGAAAGTATTGCTTCCCAACTGGTGGGAAGAGTTAGTTTTAGAAAAGCCATGAAAAAAGCAGTTTCATTATGCATAAAAGCCGGTGCGAAAGGCATAAGAGTCCAGTGCGCGGGAAGATTAGGGGGGGCGGAAATGGCCAGGACCGAATGGTATCGGGAAGGAAGAGTTCCCCTTCATACCCTCAGGGCAAATATTGATTATGGATTTGCAGAAGCCAATACCACTTTCGGTAAAATTGGAGTTAAGGTATGGATATACCTGGGAGATATCATATTGGATGAGGAAGAAGCAAAAGAAGGAAAGCAGCTGGAAAAAGAGAATAAGAAAGTAGAAAAAGTTTAGGATTAGGAGACAACAATGGCAGCAATGTTAATGCCCAAAAGAGTAAAATATAGAAAAGTACAGAGAGATAGAATGAAAGGCAAAGCCAAAGGCGGCACCAAGCTCTATTTCGGAGAGTATGGGCTGCAGGCACTGGAATCCGGCTGGCTGACCAGCCGGCAGCTGGAAGCGGCCAGGGTAGCCCTGACCAGATATATAAAAAGAGGGGGAAAAGTGTGGATAAACGTTTTTCCTCATAAACCGGTGACCAAAAAGCCAGCCGAAACCCGTATGGGTGGAGGAAAGGGAGCTCCTGAAAATTGGGTTGCCGTAGTTAAGCCCGGCAAGATATTATTTGAGATTTCGGGTGTCAGTATGGAAGTTGCCAAGGAGGCCATTAGGTTAGCTTCTAATAAATTATCCATAAAAACAAAGTTTGTTTACGAAGAACTATAAAAGATCAGGTAAAAGATGAAAATAAACGAGATAAGAGAGCAAACCAAAGAGGAATTAGAGACAAAACTTACGGAAATAAAAAAGAATCTTTTTAATTTAAAGTTTCAAAAAGCTACCGGACAATTAGAAAACCTTATAAAAATACGAAATTTAAGAAAAGATATTGCCAGAGTAGAAACACTGCTTAGAGAGAAGGAGCTTAATGAAAAAAATAAAGAAGAAACTGGCACAAGGAACAATAAGAAAACCGGGAAAATCGGCATAAAGAAATAAGGGGGAAATTTTTGGAAAAAGGAAAAGTGAAAATAAGAGTGGGAACAGTTGTGAGTGACAGGATGGATAAAACAGTGGTTGTGGCCGTAGAGTCTCATTATAAGCACCCTTTATATAAAAAAATTTTAAGGAAAGTAAGGAAACTAAAAGTACATGATCCTGAAGGTAATTGTAAAATAGGTGATGTGATAAGAATCTCCGAAACCAGACCTCTTAGTAAAACCAAACGCTGGAGGCTGGTAGAGGTGATAAAGAAGGCTGAATAAAGAGGGATTTGGAAATGATTCAAGCTGAAAGTAGAGTAAATGTGGCTGATAATACCGGCGCACGGGAAGTTGAATGCATAAGAGTTTTGGGAGGTTCCGGGAAAAGATATGCCCGTGTCGGAGATATATTTATTGCTGCTGTAAAAGACGCAAACCCTGGAGGAGTAGTAAAAAAAAGTGACGTTGTAAAAGCGGTACTGGTCAGGTCAAAGAAGACATTCAGGAGAACGGATGGCTCTTATGTAAGGTTTGATGATAATGCTGCCGTTATTATAGATGCGCAGAATAATCCCCGGGGGACCAGGATATTTGGGCCGGTGGCCAGGGAACTTAGAGATAAAAATTTTATGAAGATAATTTCGCTGTCACCGGAAGTAATTTAGTGAGGACATGAGTGGAGTCTAAGAAATGTTAAAAATAAAGAAAAATGACAAAATTGAAGTAATAAAAGGGAAAGACAGAGGAAAAACCGGAAAAGTACTGCGGATAGAGTCTTCAAAAAATAGACTATATGTTGAAGGAATTAATATTGTAAATAAACATATGAGGCAGAAAGACCAGACTAAGCCGGGCGGTATTCTAAAAAAAGAAGGACCAATTAGGATATCGAATGTTAAGCTGGTATGTCCTAATTGTGGAAAAGCGGTAAGGACAGGTTTCAAAATTAAAGAGTCAGGTGAAAAGGCAAGAATATGCAGAAAGTGCAGCCAGGAAATTTAAAAACAGGTTTTTGGTGATATTAATGGAGCCTAGATTAAAAGAAAAATATAAAAAAGAGATTATTCCTAAAATATTAAAAGAACATAAATTTAAAAATGTAATGGAAGTACCCAGAATAAAGAAGATTTGCGTAAATATGGGGGTGGGTTCCGCCACTCAGAATATAAAGGAATTGGAATCTGCCAGTCAGGATCTGGCTGTGATTACAGGGCAGAAACCTATCGTAACCAAAGCCAGAAAATCAATTGCCGGATTTAAACTAAGAGAGGGGAACCCTATTGGGTGTATGGTTACCTTAAGGGGAAAGAGAATGTATGAATTTTTAGATAGACTGTTAAATGTAGCCATTCCCAGAATTAGAGATTTCAGGGGTCTCTCTAAAAAAAGTTTTGACGGCCATGGAAATTATACTATTGGAATAAAGGAACAGTTAATTTTCCCGGAAGTAAACTATGATAGTATTTTGAGTGTAAAAGGTATGAATATAACCATAGCCACCGATGCCAGAAATGATGAAGAGGCACTATCTTTACTGGAGGAATTTGGATTTCCATTTAAAAAATAAAAAGTTAAAGTCCAAGGAGACATTTATTGGCTAAGAAAGCACTTGTAGAAAAACAAAGAAGAGAAAATAAATATAAGACCAGAAAATATAACCGCTGTTTTAGGTGCGGTAGGCCCAGAGGTTATTTCAGAAAGTTTGGGTTGTGCAGGATTTGTCTTAGAGAACTAGCACATGAGGGAAAAATCCCTGGGCTAACCAAGTCCAGTTGGTAAAAGGAGGATTTATGTCGGGAGTTACCGATCCTATTTCGGATATGTTAACCAGAGTACGGAATAGCTGTATTGCTAAAAAGGATAATGTTAATATACCCTATTCGAAACTCAAAATGGAAATAGCAAGAGTATTGAGTGAGGAAGGTTATATAAGAAGTTATGAAACCGGTAAAGATGAAGGACCCGGCGGCATAATTAAAATATATCTGAAATACAGTAATGATAAAAAATGCAGTATAAGCGGGCTTAAAAGAATAAGTAAGCCCGGACTCAGGGTTTATGCTCAGAAAGATGAAATCCCCCAGGTTCTTGGTGGATTGGGAACGGTTATACTGTCTACCTCAAAAGGGGTGCTTACCGGCGCAAATGCAAAAAAACAGCAGGTCGGCGGCGAAGTAATATGCTATATATGGTAGAAAGGTGAATTAAAAGTGTCAAGAATAGGGAAAAAGCCCATTAATATTCCATCAGATGTGGAGATTAAGATAGATAGTAATGATATCAATGTAAAAGGAAAAATAGGGGAACTTTCTTTGAAGCTTGATAAAGCTTCCGTTAAATTAAATATGGAAGATAACAAACTCACGGTTATTCCCATTTCAAATAGTAATGAAAATAGGGCTAAATACGGGCTTTATAGAAGTCTTATCAATAACATGGTTATAGGCGTAACCACTGGTTTTAGCAAAACACTAAAAATAGTGGGAGTAGGTTATAGAGTTGCTAAAAAAGGAGATAACCTGGAAATATCGGTAGGTTATTCCAATACCATAACGGTAAATCCGCCGGAAGGAATAACCTTTGATGTTCCTGATAACACCACTATTGTAGTTAAGGGAATAGATAAGCAAACAGTTGGAGAAACAGCTGCCAAAATCAGAAGTATAAGAAAACCGGAGCCTTATAAGGGTAAGGGTATTAAGTATGAAGATGAAGTTATAAAAAGAAAAGTTGGTAAAGCTGCTATAACCTCCGGTACCTAAATTCTTACAGGAGATTTTGTGAAAAGTAAAATTGAAAGAAAAGATAAAAGTTTAAAGAGAAAATTGAGAACCAGGTATAAGATCAGGAGAAAAAATAATTACCTTAGACTTGCCGTTTATCGAAGTAATAAATATATTTACGGGCAGATAGTAGATGATAGTACCGGTAATACACTGGTGAGTATATCCAGTAAAAATATAGAGAGTAAAAATGGAGATAAGGGAAAGATAGGTATAAGCTTTAGAACCGGTGAAGCCCTGGCTGAAGTGGCAAAGAAGAAAAAGATAAGTGAAGTGGTTTTTGATAGAAGCGGCTACCGGTATCATGGAAGAGTGAAAGCCATGGCTGAGGGTGCAAGAAAAGGCGGATTGAAATTTTAATCCTAATTTAAGGAGGATATTTGGTGGTTGATGTTTCTAAAGATATAGAATTAACTGAAAAGGTAATAAAAATAAATAGAGTGGCCAAAGTAGTAAAGGGTGGTAGAAGATTCAGTTTCAGTGCCCTGGTAGCAGTAGGTAATATGAATGGTATGGTAGGAATTGGTTTTGGTAAAGCCAATGAAGTTTCTACTGCAATTCAGAAGGCTATAAATAATGCCAGAAAAAATATGTTTAAGGTGCCTCTGGTTGATGGAACCATACCTTATCCGATTGACGGCCGGTATGGAGCGGGACATGTCTTCATGAAGCCGGCATCTCATGGTAAGGGAGTAATAGCCGGTGGGCCGGTAAGAATAATAATGGAATTAGCCGGAGTAAAGGATATTCTCACTAAATCGCTGGGAAGCGCCAATGCTTTAAATATAGTTAATGCCACTGTTGAAGGTCTGAAAATGCTTAAAACATCGGATCAGGTTAAAAATTTACGAAAAATAGACCAGGAAGTCAATTAATATTATTAATGTTATAAGTTTAGGTAATGCAGGAAGGGGAAAGTAGTGAAGCTCTGCGATTTAAGATCTCCTAAATCAATAAAGAAAAGAAAAAGGATAGGTAGAGGAAATAGTTCGGGGCATGGAACTACCAGCGGAAGAGGTACCAAGGGTCAGCTATCCCGATCCGGAGGTAAAACCAGAGTAGGTTTCGAAGGCGGACAAATGCCTCTTCAGCGGAGATTGCCCCATCTTGGAGGTTTCAAAAATACCCGCAAAAAAATAAATAATTTAATAAATATAGAGCAGTTGGAAAAGTTTGATGACGGCAGTATCATCGATTGCCAGTTCTTAGAGAAAAAAGGGTTAATTTCAAAAAAGGCAAATCCTGTAAAAATACTGGGCAATGGCAAACTTACTAAAAAATTAACCGTCAGAGCTAATTTTTTCAGTAAGAGTGCTGCCAGTAAAATTGAAAAAGCAGGCGGAAAAGCAGAGGTGATTTAATGCTCCGGGCCATAATAAATGCCTTTAGAATTAGAGAAATCAGAAATAAAATACTTTTTACTATAGGTATTTTGGCTGTTTACAGGTTTGGCGCCAATATAACCATACCCGGCGTAGATGCAACTAAAATTTTAAGTCAGGTTGAAACTGGAATAATGGGTATGATGGATCTGTTTTCGGGAGGAGCGCTTGGAAAATTTGCGGTATTTTCCCTGGGTATAATGCCTTATATAACCTCTACTATTGTGATGCAGCTTCTCCAGGTGGTAATTCCCCGATTGGAACAGCTGTCAAAGGAAGGAGAATTAGGAAGAAGAAAGATAAATCAGATAGCCAGGTATATGACCGTAGGACTGGCTCTTATGCAGTCCACGGCAATGGTATTTTTCTTTAGAAACTATGGGGCCATACCCCAGTTCGATCTTATGCATGTCAGCCTGATCATTATTACTTTAACTGCTGGAACCACACTTATAATGTGGCTGGGTGAGTTGATAAATATTCATGGAATCGGAAACGGAATTTCACTTATGATATTTTCCAGTATAATTTCTAGAATACCCGGTCAGTTTATAAGTTTATTTAGATTAAGGGGTACCAATTATTTCTTTTTGGCCCTTTTTGCCATTTTCACCATTGGTGTGATTGTAGCTATAATACTGATTCAGCAGGGTGAGAGAAAAATACCGGTACAGTATGCAAAAAGGATTGTGGGAAGGAAAGTTTTTGGAGGACAGAGTACTTATATACCATTGAAGGTTAATCAATCAGGAGTAATGCCTATAATATTAGCTATATCTGTGGTGCTTTTCCCCACAACCATTGCTCAGTTTATACCGGTAAGATGGATCCAATCCATTGCTACTGCTTTAAATCCGACTGTTCAGGGAAGGATAAATCCTATTTATGCTATTACCTATACCCTTCTTATTATTATATTTGCCTATTTCTATACAGCCATTACCTTTAATCCTCTGGATACGGCAGATACTTTAAGAAGGTATGGAGGGTTTATACCGGGATTGCGGCCCGGAAAAAATACTGCAGATTATTTAACCAATATTTTAAACCGAATAACACTTCCCGGTGCCGTATTTCTGGCAATAATCGCACTTCTTCCCGAGATATTGATTAATTATATGCAGATACCCTTTAGATTTGGTGGAACATCCATACTTATTGCGGTGGGTGTTGCTTTGGATACTATGAGACAACTTGAATCCCATCTTACCATGAGGGATTATGAAGGATTTCTAAAATGAGGATAGTTTTACTGGGAGCACCGGGTGCCGGTAAGGGAACGCAGGCAAATGTAATTTCCGAAAAGTTTGGTATACCTCATATATCCACTGGAGATATATTGAGATATGAGATTAAAAAAGGATCCCAATTAGGGAAAAAGGTAGCAAAGTTTGTGGAGAGTGGAGAATTGGTTTCTGACGAAGTGATAATTGAGATAATTAAAAATAGGATAGGCAGTGGTAGATTAAAAAAAGGATTTATAATGGATGGCTTTCCCAGGGATTTGAAACAGGCAAAAATGTTTTCCAAAATGATGGATGAGTTGGGTATTAAACTGGATAGGGTAATAAATATAGTGGTTAGTGAAAATGAGATTATCAAAAGGCTGACCGGCAGGAGAATATGCAGCGTATGTGAAAACATATCCGGTATTGATAATAACTATGAAAATTCGGATAGATGCCCCAAATGCGGGGGTGTTTTATTAAAGAGAAAAGATGACAGCAGGGAAGTTATTAAGCAGAGATTAAAAGTATATGAATCGGAAACCAGGCCGCTTATTAATTTTTATGCTGATAAAGGATTACTTATGAATATAAATGGTTCCGGGGAAGAGGAAGAGATTACCGAAAGGATATTAAAAGCTCTATGATAATATGTAAATCAGCGGATGAAATCGAAATAATGCGGAAAGCTGGTGTAATTGTAACCAAAGTTTTTTTGAAAATTAAAGAGATTATAAAGCCCGGCATTACCACTGATTATATAGATAAAATAGCTGAAGAAATTATAAGCGATGAGAATGCTGTTCCTGCCTTCAAAGGTTATGTGGGAAAATTTGGTAAAAAGCCGTATCCAAATAGTGTTTGCATATCAATTAATGAACAGGTAGTCCATGGAATTCCGGGCAGAAGAGTTATAAAAGAGGGGGAATTGGTCTCTATAGATGTCGGAGTTAAAATAAACGGATTTTACGGGGATGCGGCAAGGACCTTTAAAATAGGAAGGGTAAGTAAAATTGCTCAAAAATTGTGGATTGCTACCAAAGAGGCACTGGATATGAGTATAGAGGAGTGCATAGCTGGCAACCGATTATCGGATATATCCAATGTGATTGAAAACAGAGCCATAAGGGGAGGATTTTCGGTAGTGAAAGATTTTGTAGGTCATGGAATTGGTAGAGAAATGCACGAAGATCCCCAAATATTGAATTACGGACCTCCAGGACAGGGACCCATCCTAAAAGAGGGTATGGTCCTGGCTATAGAACCTATGCTAAATCAGGGTAGCAGTGAAGTAGTGATATCGAGTGATTTATGGACCGTGGTGACCAGAGATAGGAAGCTTTCCTGTCATTTTGAAGATACGGTAGCCATAGGTAAAAATGGTCCTATGATATTAACCAGGATTTAATAAATATTAATGTTATTTATTGAAAATTTTATAGACATACCAAAAGATTTTTGATAACTTACGTATTTGCACTGTTTTTCTTTTAAAAATATTAGTACGGAGGTTTTAAAATTTCGAAAAAAGAAGGAGTAATAGAAGCTGAAGGAACAATTTTAGAGGCGCTTCCGAATGCTATGTTTAGAGTTGAACTTGATAATGGCCATAGGGTGCTGGCTCATATTTCGGGTAAAATGAGAATGCATTATATAAAAATTTTACCCGGGGATAAAGTCAAAGTTGAAATATCACCTTATGACTTGAATAGAGGAAGAATTATTTTCAGGAAAAAATAATTTACTTGGGGGATCCATAGTTTGGAGTTTGGATGAAGATGGTAAGAATTCAGCCGGAAGTGTATGGAAAGAGGAAATAAAAATGAAAGTTAAACCATCGGTTAAAAAAATATGTAAAAACTGTAAGATTATAAAAAGAGAAGGAAAAGTTATTATTATTTGCAAGAATCCGCGTCATAAACAGAGACAGGGTTAGGAGGTTCTAATTGGTAAGAATTTCAGGTGTCGACATACCCAATGAAAAACATATTTGCATAGCTTTGACTTATATTTTTGGTATCGGCAGATCAACTGCGGAAACTATGCTGGAAAAATTAAATATCGAAAAGAGTATAAAAGCTAAAGATCTCAGCGAGAATGAAATAGTAAAGATAAGGGAATATATAGAAAATAATTATACCATTGAAGGAGATCTAAGAAGGGGAATAAATCAGAATATAAAAAGATTAATTGAGATAAATTCGTACAGAGGTATCAGGCATAAGAGAGGGCTGCCGGTAAGGGGTCAGAGAACTCATACCAATGCCAGAACCAGAAAAGGAAAGAGAAGAAGTGTAGGAATAAGGAAGGTTAAGTCTCAATAAGAACGGCAGGAGGTAAATTTGGCAAAAAAAATTAGCGGTAAAAGAAGGATAAAAAGCAGAGAAAGAAAAAATATACCATATGGTATTGCCCATATTCAGTCTACTTTTAATAATACTATTGTAAATATTACGGACTTAAACGGTAATACTATTGCCTGGGGCAGTGCGGGCGGTCAGGGCTTTAAAGGTTCCAGGAAAAGTACCCCATTTGCTGCTCAAATAACCGCAACCGCAGTGGCCAGAAATGCAAAAGAACACGGAGTTATTAAAGTAGATGTAAGAGTTAAGGGCGTTGGGTCAGGAAGAGAGACTGCCGTAAGATCTCTTCAGGCTGCCGGATTGGAAATCGGCAATATAATAGACGTGACCCCGGTACCTCATAATGGCTGCAGGCCGCCTAAAAGAAGAAGAGTTTAAAAAGTTTAAAACAAGGAGTTGTCATAAATGGCAATAGCTAAAGATTCTGCATGCAAGCAGTGCAGGAGAGAGAAAGAAAAGTTATTCTTAAAAGGGCAGAGATGTTTTTCCGATAAATGTGTCCTGGAAAAGAAACCTTACGTTCCGGGCCAGAGGGCCAAGAGAAGGCTTATGGAAACCGAGTATTACAGCCAGCTGAGGGAAAAGCAAAAGGCAAAAAGATACTATGGAGTACTGGAAAAGCAATTTAGAAATTACTATGAAAAAGCGGTAAAAAGAAAAGGGATCACCGGAGAGATTCTGCTGCAGTTTTTGGAAACAAGACTGGATAGTGTTGTTTATATGATGGGATTTGCTACGTCCAGAGCTCAGGCCAGGCAGCTGATTACTCACGGACATATCAATGTCAATGGGAAAAAAGTTGATAGGCCCTCATATCAGTTAAAAGAAGGAGAGGAAATAAGTGTAGCCCGGGCCAGTAAAGAAATAATCCCGGTAATAGAAGCAAAGGAAAGCGGGGGGAGCCTTACCATACCGGCATGGCTGGAAGTGGATCTGGACAATTTAAAGGGTAAACTGCTGAGATATCCGGAACGGGATGAAATAAAAGTTCCTATTAATGAACAGGTAATTGTAGAACTTTATTCTAAATAATATGAATATTCATTTGAATATTCTTTTTTAGGAGGTAGATATAAATTGCTAAAAATGCATAAACCCAATGTGAGCATTAAGCATAAAGATGATTTTTCGGGTGAGTTTGTTATCGAACCATTGGAAAGGGGTTTTGGTCATACTCTGGGTAATTCCATCAGGAGAGTATTGCTTTCCTCCATAGAAGGAGTAGGAATTACCAGAATTAGAGTGGATGGTATTATGCATGAATTCTCTACCCTGGAGGGAATGAAAGAAGACATGCTGGAATTTATTTCCAATCTTAAAGGGGTTGTTTTTAGAATGGAAAGTGATGAACCGGTACTGCTGAAGCTTGAAAAAAAAGGCCCCGGCACTGTAACCGCTTCCGATATAAAACTTACCTCTGATGTAGAAATAGTAAATCCGGATGAATATATCTGTACCCTGACCAAGAAGGGGAAACTAAATGCAGAGATTAGAATTGAGAAGAATAAGGGTTATAAAAATGCAGAGGAAAATGCAGTGGAAGGGGAACCTCTGGGAGTAATACCTATTGATACCATATTTTCACCGGTAAAGGTGGTCCAATTCAAGGTAGCGAATACCAGGGTTGGCCAGATGACTAACTTTGACAGACTTTCCATAAATATAAAGACCAACGGCAGCGTTAAGCCGGAAGATGCCTTAAGCCAGGCATCCAAAATTATTAATGATTATATGGCACTCCTCATAGATCTTTCAGACAAAGAAAATAAGGATGAACCCATATTCGAGGAGATTGAGGAGGAAGATAAAAAACAGGAATATCCTTCTATTGAGGAATTGGAACTTTCGGTAAGGGCTTATAATTGCCTGAAAAGAGAAGGGATCAATACAGTGGAAAAACTGTTGGAATACAGCGAGGACGAGCTTCTGGACATCAGGAATTTCGGACAAAAATCCATACAGGAAGTAAAGGATAAGATAAAGGAACTGGGATTATCTTTTAAACAAAAATAATGGGTGGGAGAAGTACAACATGGTGATACCAAAAAAAGGCAGAAGATTGGGTGGAAGCAGCAGTAACCAGAAAGCGATTATGAGAAATTTGGCTATTTCATTATTCAATAATGGAAAAATTAAAACTACGGCAGCGAAAGCCAGGTATGTAAGAAGCTTTGTGGATAAGTTAATAACCATAGCCAAAAAGGATAACCTGGCTGCCAGAAGAAACTGTATCAGGCTGCTGGGTAACACCGAAGCTGTACAAAAACTATTTAATGAAGTAACTCCGGGAATGTATGACCGGTCCAGCGGATTTACCAGAATTGTTAAGTATAAAAATAGATACGGAGACGGAGCTCAACTGGTAATAATGGAGCTTCTTAAGAAATAAAAGAAAAACCAACGTTATTTTGAAAAGTATAAATTTACACTGCATAATATGATAAACAACTACATGGCTGTGGTGGAATACGATGGAGCCAATTACAGTGGATTTCAAATACAGCCAGGTGGAATTAATACCGTACAGGGGCAGCTGACGGCAGTTCTTTCCAAGATATTAAATGAAGAAATTAATTTAAAATATGCAGGGAGAACTGATGCCGGGGTTCATGCCAGATATCAGGTAATAAATTTTAATACCACTAGAGATCTGGATATTTATAGAATTTTATGGTCCGTAAATAGTTTGCTCCCTGACGACATAGTTATTAAAGAAATTAAGAAGGTAAACCCTTCATTTGACGCCAGAAGGGATGCGGTCTTAAGAGAATATAGTTATTTTGTGGTGAATAAAGAATATCAAAGTGTTTTTTTGAAAAAATACAGTATTCTGGTAAATAAAAAATTGAATATAAGACTTATGAAAAAAGCGGCAAAGATGTTTGTGGGGGTAGAAGATTTTGCCTCTTTTTGTAATCCGGAGTGTACAGACAGCAGTACCGTAAGGAAAGTATTCAGATTTACCATAGAAAAGACCGTAGATGACTTGATAGTTTTTAAAATAGCGGCAAATTCTTTTTTATATAATATGGCCAGAATTATAATCGGAACTGTTCTGGAGATAGGAAACGGGCAGAGAGAGCTGGCAAGCATAAGGGAAGCTCTCAAGAAAAGAGATAGAAATCTGGCCGGGGAAATAGTACCGGCAAAGGGCCTTTTTCTTACCGGAATCGGGTACCAGAGGTGATTGGAGGAAAAATATGGTGAATGTAGGGCTCAAAACATTTAATTTAAAAAAAGAGGAAATTAAAAGAAAGTGGTTTTTAGTTGATGCCAGAGATAAAAATCTGGGAAGATTATGTACGGGAATAGCCAGGATTTTAAGGGGTAAGGATAAACCAACTTTTACTCCCCATCTGGATTGCGGTGATTTTGTAATAGTTATAAATGCAGATAAATTAAAGGTTACCGGTAATAAACTGGAGAATAAAAAATATTACCGGCATTCCGGATATGTGGGTAATTTGAAGGTTACGAACTTAAAAAAGATGATTGAAAAATCACCCCAGTTTGTAATAAGGAATGCAGTAAAAGGTATGCTACCTCATAATATTCTGGGAAGAAAAATGTTAAAAAAATTAAAAATATACAAGGGTGAAAACAACATACATATTGCTCAAAAACCGGAAAAAATTGATTTATAAAAAGGAGAATTAATTTGGCAAATCAGGCAATTTTTAATGCAACCGGAAAAAGAAAACAATCCATAGCAAAAGTAATATTGTTTCCGGGTGAAGGGAAAATTACGGTAAACTCAAGAGATTTTAAAGAATATTTTAAAAGGGAATCTCTTATAACCGTCATTATGGAGCCTTTTAAGGTTACCAATACCGAAAATGCCTATGATGTTATAGCGGATTTATCGGGAGGGGGAATATCGGGGCAGGCAGGAGCATTACGCCACGGTATTTCAAAGGCGCTGCTGGAAATTAATCAGGAATACAGACCGATACTAAAAAAAGAAGGATTTTTAACCCGGGATTCTAGAATCAAAGAGAGGAAAAAGTATGGCCTTAAAAAAGCCAGAAAAAGACCTCAGTTCTCCAAAAGATAATAATCTTTTCTTAATGAATTACCCTTGTTTAAAAATATATCTGGATAAAATATCCCATAATAGTAAGATTATTAATATACGGTGCTCCGAGTCAGGTATTTCTGTGGTTGGAGTTACCAAGTGTGTGCTAGGGGACGTAAAAATAGCGGCAGCAATGAAGAAATCAGGTATTACCGTATTTGGAGACAGCCGGCTAGAAAATCTTGAAAGATTAAGAAGCTTTTATGGAGAAGAGCAGTCGCTTATAATGCTGCGGGGTCCTATGGCCGATGAGATTGACCGATTGGTTGACGTTTGTGACATCAGTTTAAATACCCAGTTAAAAACGTTGGGGATAATTGAAGATACCTGTAGGAGAAAGAATATAGAACATCATGTAATAATTATGGTTGAAACGGACGATAAAAGAGAGGGGCTGCTTCCGGGAGATGTAGTTGATTTCTGTAAGCAACTGATAAATAATTATGAAGCGGTCAAGCTTTATGGCCTGGGAACCAATGCGAGATGTATGGCTAAAAACGGTCCCGATCCGGAAAGTTTAAAGGTCCTTCTGGATTTGAAACAGGAGATTGCAGAAATTACCGGAGTAAAAGTACCGGTTATATCAGGGGGGAATTCCAGCTGTTGGAATCTGATTGAGAAAGGTATGATTCCGATTGGAGTTAATCAGGTAAGAATGGGTGAAGCTATACTCCTGGGTCATGACACAGTTAATTACAAACCTATAAAAGGTGCTTTTACCGATTCATTCCTTTTAGAAGCACAAATAATAGAGGTCAAAAAAAGGGATAGCAAAGTATATAAGATTATCCTGGCTCTTGGGCTTCAGGATGTTAACGGCAATAATATATCCTGCTGTAATCCTGATTTATATATAATTGGCCAGAGCAGTGATCATACAATTTTAGAGTTAAAGGAAGCCAAATCCGATAAGAATAAGGATGATTATTTAAAATTGGAAACAGGTAATATAATTTCCTTTGATCTTAACTATTTTGGCTTACTATCCTGTATGACTTCTCCTTTTGTCAAGAAAAAATATATAGAAGGATAGAATATGAAGGATTTGCGAAAATTATTCGGTACCGATGGTATAAGAGGAGTGGCAAATAAGGAACTAACAGCGGAACTGGCTTTAAAAGTAGGGAAGGCAGGAGCAAAATATCTGATTCCGGAAGGCAGGAAAGGGAAAATAATAATTGGAAGGGACCCCAGACCTTCCGGTGATTTTATTGAAAATGCACTGATATCGGGAATTCTTTCTGCCGGTCATAATGTGCTTCATGCCGGAATTATAACCACCCCGGCAGTAGGGCTTCTTACCAGGATCCTAAAATTGGACGGGGGAGTGGTTATTTCTGCCTCTCATAACCCTCTTGAAGATAACGGAATAAAATTCTTCGGCAGGGGGGGACAGAAACTCACAGATTATCAGGAAAAAGCAATTGAGGATTATCTTATCGACGAAGATATAAAAAATACCTTACCGGTTGGTGTGGGTGTGGGCAGGTATGAAAGCATAAATGATATCGCAGTGGGTATTTACCTGGATTATATTTTTAAATATTTCGATATAAATTTAGAAGGATACAGGATTGCCGTCGATTGCGCTAACGGTGCATCCTCGATCCTGGTTAAAAAAGCTTTAATGAAATCAGGAGCCGAAGTTCTTGATTTTAATACTGAACTGGATGGCGGGAATATAAATAAAAATTGTGGTTCGACTCACCCGGAGGTTTTAAAAAAAATAGTACTGGAAAACAAGGCTGATATCGGATTTTCTTATGATGGTGACGGAGACAGAGTTATTTCCTGTGACGGAAGCGGCCGGATTCTGGATGGTGAAAACATAATGGCGTTTTGTGCTTTGGATATGGAGAAAAATGGAGACCTTAAAAATAACTGTATTGTTACTACGGTTATGGCCAACATGGGATTCTGCAATCTTATGGAAGAAAACGGCATAAAAGTATATAAAACCCGGGTTGGTGACCGTTATGTTCTGGAAAAAATGATAGATACCGGTTGCATTCTTGGTGGTGAGCAATCGGGGCATATAATATTTAGAAATATCAGTCCTACCGGAGACGGCCTTATAAGTACTCTGGAGTTTTTAAAAGCCCTGGCAGCAAGTAAAAACAAATTATTAGATATATATAATCTTTTTATAAGATATCCGCAGCTGCTTAAGAATATAAAGGTCAGAGATAAGAATGAAATAATGGGCAGCAGTAAACTTAAGGATAAAATTGTCGAAATGGAAAAAATGCTGGGCAGCGACGGCCGGATAGTGCTCAGGCCCTCGGGCACGGAGCCGGTTATAAGAGTAATGGTAGAAGCAAAAACCATGGATATGGTAAATGAAGTGGTAAGCCAGTTATCCACTATTATAGAAGGGCATAATAATTTGTAAAAATAAATCATTCAAATAAATACTTTGCAGTTTTAGTGTTTTTGCCTTGAATGATTTTCAATTATCATAGCCCTGGCAGGCGGAGTTATTTTAAATATCACCTGTTTATTATATAATCACCCTGGGTTATTTATATTCAAAAAGGAAATCAGTAAAAAATGAAGAATAAAATAAAAAAAATATTTTTATTTTTTATAGTTACATTAATTTTAACCCTGACAGCAACAATTCTCTGGGGATGTCTGGAAGGAGGAACTGCTCCCTATAGTACCGGCGGCGAAAATTTAACCGGAAACATCGAGAATACCATATCGGTAACTGGTTCTGGTACGGTCAAGGTCATCCCGGATGAAGTTTTGATAGATATATCGGTTATAACCGAAAAGCCTACTACTCAAGATGCAGTTAATGAAAACAGCCAAATTTCCCAGGAAATAATTTCCGCAATAGAAGAATTGAATGCTGAAAATCTTACCATAGAAACAATAAGTTTTAACCTCAATCCCTTATATGACTACTCACAGGAAAATAAACCACCAAAAATTTACGCTTACCAGGTTACCAGCACCGTAGAGGTTAGGACCACAGATCTGGAAAAAATTGGAGAAATAATAGCCACCGCAACCCAGTCAGGTGCAAATAATATATCATCAATTGGTTTTGATCTGACCGATGAGTCAAAAAAAGCAGCCATAAATGATGCCCTGACTAAAGCATCGGAGGATGCGGATAATAAGGCACTGGCAATTGCCAATTCAGTGGGATTGCTAATAGACAAAGTACTTTATATATCCGAAAGCGGAACATCGTACCCCGGGCCGGTTTATTCAACATCCAGGGTTTCTGCGGTTCCGGAAGAGGCAGCAGGGATTACGCCTCCTTCTATTCTGCCTCAGGAAATCGAAATTACGGCAAATATAAATATTGTATATTTATTTAAATAATTTGATCATTTTGGCATATTTTTTCTGTTAAAAGCCTTTTTCCTTAATATGATTTATCTTATTTTTAAAGCTTCTGTTATAATATTCAAATATTATTGATATGGATCTTGTATCCAATTTTTAGCGGGTAAACCGGTAACCTGGTTTTAGCAAAATTTTTTATAATAAGTACCGCGGAGGATTTTGATGTGTGGAATTATTGCATATATTGGAAATAAAAAAAGCAAGGATATTCTGGTAAACGGTCTCAAACGTTTGGAATACAGAGGTTATGATTCTGCCGGAATAGCCGTGATACCGGATTATACCTATGAAACGAAGACTTTATCGGATTATAAAATAAATGTGGTTAAGGAAGCCGGAAAAATAAAAATACTGGAGAAAGAAGTAAATAATTTAAAAGTAGATGGTAGGTGCGGGATTGGACACACAAGGTGGGCTACCCATGGTGAGCCGTCACAGATAAATGCCCATCCTCATCTGGCAGATAAGGGCAGAATTGCAGTAGTTCATAACGGTATAATAGAAAATTACGCAGAACTCAGGAAAGAACTTAAAAAAGAAGGGCATAAGTTTGTTTCCGAAACCGATACCGAAATCCTGCCGCACTTACTGGAAAAATACAACAATGGGGATCTGCTTAAAGCGATGCAGAAAGCTATAAAAAGAATAAAGGGTTCGGGAGCCATTGTAGCCATTTCCAGTTATAACCCCGACGAACTTATCGGGGCACGAATTTTCAGTCCTCTGATTGTAGGAGTATCGGAAGACGGTAATTTTTTTGCTTCCGATATACCCGCAGTTCTGGAGCATACCCGTAATTTTATAGTAATTAATGATTTCGAAACGGTAAGGCTTACCAAAGACAGAGTGGAAATTTATGATAAAGAAGGAAAATTGGTTAAAAGAGAACCTTTTAAAGTTAACTGGGATATTATAAGTGCCGAAAAAAGCGGTTATGAAGATTTTATGTTAAAAGAGATATTTGAACAGCCTTATGGAGTTAAAGAAACGATGAGAGGCAGGTTAATTAATGGCAAACTTAATTTCGATGAACTTAATTTGTCAACGGAGCAGATTAAGAACCTGAAAAAAATCCAGATAATTGCTGCCGGAACATCCAGTCACGCTGCTTTAATCGGGAAACAGGTCATAGAGAAATGGGCCAGAATTCCCGTGGAGGTAGATTTCTCCTCGGAATATAGATATCGGGATCCGCTGGTTGAAAAAAATTACTTGTTTATAGCCGTAACCCAATCCGGTGAGACTATAGACACCCTTGCTGCAATCAGAGAGGCAAAATCAAAAGGAGCTAAGGTAGTAGCCATTACCAATGTAGTAGGAAGCACGGTGTCAAGAGAATCCAGTTCCGTAATTTATACTCATGCCGGACCGGAAATAGGTGTCTGTGCCACTAAAACTTTTACTGCTCAAATTATAACGATGTATCTTATGGGCCTGTATTTTGCAGAAGTAAATGGAAATATAGGAAAAGATAAATTTAAAAAAATAATCGATGAACTAAAGGTTATACCTGATAAGATACAGAGCATATTGGATAGAGCGGATGAGATAAAAAAAATTGCCGACCAGACTTATAAACACACCTGCTTTTTATTTTTGGGAAGGATTTTTAGCCTTCCCGCAGCACTGGAAGGTGCCCTGAAATTAAAGGAAATTTCATATATTCACGCAGAGGGGTACCCGGCCGGTGAAATGAAACACGGCCCCATAGCTCTTACCGATGAAAAAACCGTAGTAGTAGGAATCATGCCTTCTGATTCGGTATATAAAAAGATCCTGAGCAACATCGAGGAAGTGAAAGCAAGAAAAGCTACTATTTTTTCCATAATCAGCCAGAAGGATAAAAATACCAAAAAGTATGCGGATTATACCTTCAAAGTGCCGGAAACTCTTGAGGAGTTATATGCTATTTTAACTATTATTCCCATCCAATTATATTCGTATTATATAGCAAAAAATTTGAATAGAAATGTAGATCAGCCAAGAAACCTGGCCAAAAGCGTTACAGTGGAGTGAAGATTTATGGAAATATATGGAATAGGTACCGATATAATTGAAGTAGAAAGAATAAAATCTGCTATCGGAAATAATTCAGGTTTCTTAAAAAAGGTTTATACCAAAAGTGAAATAGATTATTGTAGTAAAAAAAAGAAAGGCAAGTTCCCCAGTTTTGCGGCCCGTTTTGCCGCAAAAGAAGCAGTTGCCAAATCGCTGGCCGAAGGAGTCAGTAAAAATATTTCCTTAAACGAAATTGAAGTTTCAAATACGACTAGCGGCGCACCTTTTATAAAATTATATGGAAAAACCGATGAATTCAGCAGGAAGCTTAAAATTAAAGATATAAAAGTATCGGTTTCGGCAACCGAAAATTTTGCCGTTGCCTATGCGGTGGCAATTATATAGTTTACCGGATGGCCGGAATGGAGTATTTGATAGTTTTTGGATTAATTTTGATTTATAATTTGGAATTTATTATTAAACCTGCAGGTATGAATTAAATTGAAAAATCATAATAAAGAAACAAGATTAGCCAAAATTATAAAAGGCTCCAGCGTAGCGGAGATTGATGCCGGAGCTATAAATGAGGGAATAGATTCGAAATGGCTCATGAAGAATGCCGGCAGCGGTGCATCCAAGGAAATTATAAGCGATTTTGAGAAAAAGGAACTCAAAAGAGCAGCACGCGGTGTGGTTGTTTGCGGAAGCGGGAACAATGGTGGGGATGGATTGGTGGCAGCCGGTGATTTGCTGGATTACGGCATGAAAATAACCGTATTTTATATATCCTCTGTAAAAAAACTAAGCTCTGACAGTCTGTTCTATTTTAATGAGTTGAAAGCAGATAGAAAGGATGATATTCATTATTTAAATCCGGAAGATAAAGAGGTAGCTTCTTTTTTCGAGGAAGAATTAAAAAAAGCTGATTTTGTTTTGGATGCCCTGCTGGGAACCGGCCTTCACCACGATGATGTTCGGGAGCCCTCCAGGGAAGTTATTGAAATAATAAATCTGGCTAAAGATAGAAATAAGAATCTCCAGATTTATTCCATTGATATTCCCTCAGGCATCGACTCCGATAATGGAAAAGTTTTAGGGACTGCGGTACGGGCAGACAAAACTATAACCTTTGGCTGTAAGAAAATAGGTCTGGTAAATTACCCCGGAGCGGATTTTTGCGGAGAAGTCAAAACTATCGACATAGGTATTCCCCAGAAATATTATAGCCGGTATGAGCAGATTTTTGAGCCCGATCTCCAATGGGTAGCCGAAAATATCCCCCTGAAGGAATCCTGGACCTACAAATATAAGGTTGGAAGTTTATTGGTAGTAGCCGGTTCCGCAGGGTTCACCGGAGCGGCTTCTATGACCTGTATGGGAGCTTTAAGAAGCGGAGCAGGAATAGTAACCCTTGTATGTCCCTGGGAATTAAATAATATTTTTGAAGAAAAGCTGACCGAAGTAATTACCTATCCGGTGGAACAGACAGAAGATGTTTCTTTGCACCTGAATAGCCTCAATGAAATATTGGAATTGAGTGACAGATTTAATGCACTGGCAATAGGACCGGGACTTTCAAGAAATTCAAGTACCGTTTACCTGGTCAGGGAACTGTTGAAAAAAATAAAAAAGCCGGTGGTACTTGATGCCGATGGTCTTTACGCTCTATACGGCCTAAAGGATGCGGACAGTATGGAAAGTTTTGATCTTGCCAATGTAATAATAACTCCTCATGCTGGAGAAATGTCATTGATAATGGGTCTGGGTATGATTCCGCTGGAAGACAGAATCAATTTAAACATGGAAGCTGCCAAAAAATATAAATTAACATCCGTACTTAAGGGAGCAAGAACTATAATTTCCGATTATAATGATAAAACTTTTATTAACCCTACCGGAAACTGGGGTCTGGCATCAGCCGGTACCGGTGATATATTAACCGGCATTATTGGTTCATTGCTCTGTCAGGGAATGGGCTTGATGGAGAGTGCGGTATGCGGGGTCTATATTCACGGTCTGGCAGCGGATATTATGGTAAGAGAAACCAGCAGGACTTCGCTTATAGCTACAGATCTTTTGGAAGGTATTAAGAGGGTTTTTTTGGAGATAGAAAAAATAAAGTATTAAAATTATCAATATTAATGATTGGAGCTAAAAATGCCAGAACTTTTGGCAAAAGATATTATGGTAAAAAAAGTTATTACTATAAACAAAAGTGAATCAATAGAAAAACTTTCCGAGCTGCTTATAAAGAACAAAATAAGCGGGGTTCCGGTGATTGATGATAATGGAAAACTGGTAGGGATTGCTACCGAAGGAGATTTAATCGTACAGGATGCCGATCTTCATTTCCCGAGATATTTTAAGCTGCTCGATAGTATTATATATCTTGAAAGCCTGAATAAATTCAAAAGAAATCTTACAAAATATCTGGGAACAAAAGTAGAGGATGTTATGACCACCGAGGTCAGGAAGGTAAATGAAAATACTCCGGTTAATGAAATTGCCAATATGATGATAAAATATAATATTAATAGAGTTCCCGTTTTGAATGATAAGGGGAATCTGGTAGGGATAATTACCAGGGCGGATATTGTTAAGTCAATGATTTAGTAAAAATATTTATCCGGTTTAAAAATATTATGCAAAAAGATGCTATAATCGATAAAAGATCTGCCTGGGTTGAAATAAATTTATCCAATCTTACCTATAATCTTAAGATAATCAAATCATATGCGGCTTCCAAAGATACCGCTATAATGGCAGTGGTCAAAGCTGATGCCTATGGTCACGGGGCAGTAGAAATTTCCAGAAAAGCAGTAGAAAGCGGTGTATACTCCCTGGGAGTAGCGCTGATTGAGGAGGGGGTAGAATTAAGAAAAGCAGGAATTGTTGCCCCTATTTACGTACTGGGTGAAAGTCCTCCCCGGGCAGTGGAAGAGGCCATAAGATACAGCTTGATTCCAGCCATAAATTCTTATGAATCAGCACAGTTTATTTCCAAAGAATGCAGCAGAATGGACAGGGATATAAATGTCAACATTAATATGGATACCGGAATGAACAGAATAGGAATAAATTTCATTAATGCTCCTGATCAGATTTTAAGGATTGCCAGGCTTCCCAATTTGAAAATCGAAAGTATTTCTACCCATTATGCCTGTGCGGGCAGCAGAGATGGCTCCTATACCCGGCTGCAGTGGAGGAGGTTTAATGATGCAGTAATGAAGGTAAAAAATTATGGGATATCAGCCAGATTCTATCATTGTGCCAATAGTGCCGCATTTTTCAGATATAGAAATATGCATCTGGATATGGTAAGAACCGGAATTTCCATATATGGATTAAATCCCTATGATAAAGATTATACTGAACTGCTTGGCCCGGAATCGGTGAAAGCCGTTTCCGATTTAAAACCGGTTCTCAGCTTTAAAACAAGAATTTCTTTTGTGAAGGATGTTCCAAAAGGTTGTCCTATTTCCTACTGTGGTACTTTTAAAACCAGAAGAGACAGCATTATTGCCACGGTGCCGGTAGGTTATGCCGATGGTTATTCAAAGTTACTGTCCAATAAAGCAGAAGTTTTAATAAAGGGAAGATTTGCACCGGTAATAGGAAACATTACCATGGATCAATTTATGATCGATATTACCGATATAGCCGGTGATAATAAAATAGGTGTTGGCGATGAAGTAATATTGATAGGTGATTCGGGGGGGCAGAGAATAACTGCGGAGTATATTGCGGAATTGATGGGAACCATTAATTATGAAGTGGTATGCATGCTTAAAAATAGAATCCCCCGATTGTATATGAAATAAAAAATAAGATAGAAAAATCGAATTTTTTATGTGGAGGTTTTTATGAGAAAAAAAATTTTGGTTCTGCTGCTGATGGTGCTTGTCACGGTTCTGGCGGTTTCCGGCTGCACCAAAGCGGTTAAACAGGAAGCAATTTCTTTTGCTGACAGAGCTACGGAAGATTATCTGATTTCTATAAATAACCAGGATTATGAAAGTTATAAAAAGGATCTGGGTGGCGAAATGCTGGAGGTTGTTCCGGAAGAAGAGTTTATAAAATTTTCTTCTTATTTGAAGAGTACCATAGGGGATTACATAGCTGATTCAAAAGAAATTTCCGGTTCAAGCATTCAAAATGAATTGATTTTAATTGTTTACGGAGCTTCCTATACGGAAGAAACCGGTGAAGTAACGGTCACTATGGTTATTTCAGAACCTGAAGAAGGAAACTATAAGATAGTAGGTTCCTGGTTCGATTCCCCTAAACTAAGGGAAAATGAATATGAATAGATTTAATTTTTATAAAATTTTTATTCTATTATGGTTAGGAGGAACTTATGGAAGGTCCGGTAAACGATGAGAAAAAAGGTAAATATTGTCAAAATTGCGGCAATCTGATGGATGAAAAAGCAGTTATGTGTCCGAAATGCGGGGTTATGGTAAAAGATGCTGTTCCAAAAGTGGGTAAAGAAGACAGAGTGGGTCCCATGGCCATAATTTCCCTAGTTACCGGTATTGTAAGTTTACCCTGCGGCTGGTTCTGGGGTGCAGGTTTATTGTTTGCAATTGCCGCTATTGTACTAGGTATTCTGGATCTTAAAAGCATTAATGAAGGAAGATCCGGTTCCCAGGGCAGGGGCTTTGATATTGCCGGTATTGTCTGTGGTGGATTAAGTGCGCTTTCATTTGTTGTAGTTATTGTACTTTTTATTACTATTGGTTTTTTTTACGCATAATAATTTTTTCAAAACTTATAGGCATAAGAAAATATTTTTGTTCCATTTGAATTTTAAGAAGGAGTTTAATAAAAAAAGTTTAGGTTGAATTAATTACAAATTATTATTTGGTCAACTGGAGGAATGATGAAAAAAAAATTTTCGCGGGTTTATTTGCTGCTATTTAGTATGGCAGCTTTGCCTGCAGTCGGCTGTGCTACATATAAGATAAATAATAGCACCGCTGAGGGCATGGCCGTTTCAAGCCTGATTAGTTTAGGGATCTGCTTCGCAGTTGTGGGAGGACTGATAGGGATTTTTTTCTTTGTAATATGGATTATTGCGCTGGTTGATTGTGCCAAAAGAAAACCCGATGAGTTTCCGGCCGGTGCAGGCGGAGAAAATGCCAAGATTCTATGGCTGGTAATTTTGATTGCCACTTTTTTCGTAACCCAGTTGAATGGTGTTGCTGCAATCGTTTATTATTTTCTGGTAATGAAGAAGATGCCCCGAAAGCAATAATCGGAAAATTATAAAGGTAATAATAAAGGTAATAAGATTATTTTTACATAAGCTTTAAGCAGCAGCTGCAGCTGATGCTTAAGATTTTTTCCTGGAGGCAAACTCATTTATCAGGTTTGATATGGACGGGGGTATAATTTCTTTTTGTTTTAAAATATTCATTATATTTTTTGCGCCTATTTTTTTTATGATGTAGCCGGCAATTGCTCCGATAATAGCTCCACCTATTACAAAGTTTATAACCGATTTATCGAATTTTCTTTCTGTATTCATCAGATGTTGACCTCCAAAAAAAATATTTATTAAATATCAATGTCTAAGTTTTTTTAAGCAACCAAAAAATGGTTGTATTTGAAAATTTTTTAAATTATTACTTATTTCTCATTATAATACTAAAATAGTAATAATAAAAAAACAAATAAAAAAATATTTTTAAAATAGCTATAATAAATAAATGAATTTCAATCTTAATCAACAAACATATAAACCGGAAAAGTTTAAATATTTTAATGTGATAACCGGTCTTTTTGTGGCAATTCTGCTTATCTCAAATATAGCTTCGTCAAAAATCGTGGAAATCTGGAAATTTACTTTTGACGGTGGAACTATTCTTTTTCCACTTTCTTATATTTTTGGAGATATACTAACTGAAGTATATGGTTACAAAAGAAGCAGACAGGTTATATGGATAGGATTTTTCTGTGCGCTTCTGATGTCTTTTACTCTTGGATTGATAGGTTTAATAAAACCTGCTACCGGTTGGGAATTTCAGGATGCTTATATGAAAATACTGGGACAAACTCCAAGAATCGTTACTGCCTCTCTTATTGCCTACTTTGCGGGAGAATTTTCGAACTCATATGTTATGGCAAAGATGAAAATTCTCACTAGGGGAAGGTGGCTCTTTACCAGAACCATAGGCTCTACTATAGTAGGTGAGGGTATCGATACCCTTATTTTTGTAACCGTTGCATTTCTGGGTGTATATGATAGCAGCCTGGTATTATATATAATTATCTCTAATTATGTTTTTAAAGTCTCTCTTGAAATTATCTTTACCCCGCTCACTTATAGGATAGTGGGATTTTTAAAAAGAACCGAAAAGGTTGACTGGTACGATTACAGGACCAATTTTAATCCCTTTAATTTTTCATAGTATACCGGGTAATCTAATCAACTTCCGGCGGTGGGTATCGGTAATGTCCTACTATTTTATATTGCTGAAGGGCATCAATTTCTTCTAGTTCGTTAGTTTCGGGCGAAATCATTATTACCAGAGGAACCCCCTCGCTATTGGTATGGGGGGAAATGAATCCTCCCCGGTCCTTATCAAAGTTATTTTCATCAAAGCGAAAATAAACTATATCGCCCGGCTGCCACAGAAAATCATTGTTTTCGTCATTAGGATTATATTCAAGGGGTAGTGTTGTCAAAGCGTTACGGCTAAAAAACCTTTCCTGAAAAATAACATCTCTGAAATCAATATATTTTATGGGTGTTTTTCTACCTTTAGTATCCAGAGGATAATCTACCTTATGTTCGTTCATATCATCGTATATTAATTCCATAAGATTATAACCGCAATCATTTAAGGTTATGGATATTACGTCAGTAGAAATCCACACATTGTTGGTGGGATAGCCTGTGTCAGGGAATAACTGATATCCATATTCTATGTTCGTATCAAGCAGTTCCAGGATTTTTAAAATTATATTTTTCTGAATGTCAGTTAAATTCTGGTTCCCTGTTTCGGTAAGTTGACCCTCATCTGTTGCTGCTGTGGAACCTTCTTCAGCAGGGGAAGTAGTACCCTCTTCCGGAGTTTCCGCTTCCCGGTAAGTTATATCGGGAATTAATTCTGAAAGAGGAAAGCTAATTCTGGAAGTGAATAAATTTTCAGGTAGTTTGAATATTTTCTCCTGGTAGCATGATCTTAATGCCGCCAGCTGCAGTAAGGCTATTATTATAATGACATAAATGAAATATCTGTAGTTTATATTTCTTCCAGGTTGTTTTTTTCTAACTCTATTTTCCATCTTAGATATATTATAGTAAAAACGAAATAAATTTAAGAGTGTAAACTGTTTTTTTAAAGTGGAAAGTATACCGGAATTATTGTAATATATTTAAAATTAAAAATTCCTGGTATTAATATTAATAAATATCATAAAAATAAGGTAAATAAGTATAACAAGCCAAGTATAATAAGAGCGATTTAATATTCAAAATTCATTTGATAAAAATGAATAGGAAATGTGAAGGGATTTGTTGAGAAAAATAAATTGCCTGAAGCTTTTAACCGGGAATGAAGCTGTTGCTAGAGGTGCGTTCGAAGCGGGAGTTAAAGTGGCAACTGCTTATCCCGGGACACCTTCAACAGAAATACTGGAAAATGTTTCTCATTATAAGGAAATCTACAGCCAGTGGTCCGTAAATGAGAAAGTGGCCCTGGAAGTTGCTTCCGGTGCCAGTATGGCTGGGACAAGGACTCTGGTTGCCATGAAACATGTGGGATTAAATGTAGCAGCGGATCCTTTAATGACTCTTGCCTACACCGGAATAAACGGGGGGCTGGTTATAATATCTGCAGATGATCCTGACATGCATAGTTCCCAGAATGAGCAGGATAATAGATATTATTCCAAATTTTCAAAAATACCCATGCTGGAGCCTTCGGACAGCCAGGAATCAAAAGATTTTACCATTATAGCATTCGAAATCAGTGAGAGATTCGATACTCCTGTCCTTATCAGAATAACTACCAGAATTTCTCATTCAAGATCAAAAGTAAAATTGGGAGAGAGGATAGGAGTCGAAGGTAAAAGATACCGAAAAGATTCGGAAAAGTATGTGATGATACCTGCTTTTGCCAGAATAAGACATAAAATTTTGCTTGAGAGGTGGGAAGAATTAACCGGATTTTCGGAGAGTAGTACTTTAAATCGTGTATACCCTCCCCGGATTGAAAATAAAATCAATAATGTGGGAATAGTTACATCCGGCATTGGTTTCCAGTATGCCAGGGAGGTTTTTCCCAATGTTTCAATATTGAAGCTGGGAATTACCAATCCTTTTCCCAAAAGAATTATAAAAGATTTTGCAAAAGGGAAAAAATTATTAATAGTTATAGAAGAACTGGAGCCTTTTCTTCAGGAACAGATACAGCAAATTAATCCCAGAATCGAGGTAATTGGAAAAGAAATTTTACCACCATACGGAGAATTAAGTCTTGAAATTTTAGAGGATCTTTATAACCAACTTTTCGGAGAAGATTTAATAAACATACCCTATTCTGTTGATACTGATATTGCCTCCCGTATCGATAAAAATGTTTCCGGTAAGATAAAGATAGAAAAAGAGACAACTGCAGAAGAAATTCCTCAAAGGCCCCCGGTTTTATGTGCGGGATGTCCGCATCGTTCTCTATTTTATGTCTTAAAAAAATTAAGGCTCAGGGTAATGGGAGATATCGGTTGTTATACACTTGCAGTATTGCCGCCTCTTGACTCCATAGACAGCTGTTTGTGTATGGGAGCAGGAATCGGACAGGCTCTGGGAATGGAGAAGGCTGACCCCGGATTGAAGGGGAAAGTAGTATCAGTAATAGGGGATTCCACTTTTTTCCATTCTGGAATAACTCCACTGGTAGACAGCGTTTACAATAAAGGAAGTGGTGTGATAATAATTCTGGATAATAGAATAACTGCTATGACCGGACATCAGGTACACCCTGGAGTGGGTAAAACTTTAATGGGTGAGGATACGGTTGAAATAAAACCGGAAGAAATTGCAAGAGGAGCCGGTGTAAAGAATATTAGAGTGGTTGATCCCTATGATATCGATCTTCTGGAGAAAACAGTCAGGGAAGAGTTAAAAAAGAACCGAATCTCGGTTATTATTGCCAGGAGAAAATGTATACTTCTGGAAAAGAGTGATCGAGGGATCCATATTTATATTGATGAAAATAAATGTGAAAACTGTGGCATTTGTTTAAAATTCGGGTGTCCTGCCATTGAGTTTAAAGATAACAAGTATTATATCAATGAAGTAATGTGTAACGGCTGTGGAGTATGTGTAAATATCTGCCGGAAAAATGCCATTAAAATCAGAGAGTAGTGAATGGAAAAAATAAATAAATATTTTTTTACGGGGCTCATATTTTAAAAAAAATAAAACATTTTTGTATGAAAAACGACAATAGTACTAATAGTTACAAGGAAAATAAGTTTAAGAGTTTAAAGCCGGAAGAATATTCCAAAAAATGGGAAGGACTTTTAAAAAACGGCTGTATTTTATCTATTTTATTTGCAGGAGTGGGCGGCCAGGGAATAATATTTACTACTACTATTATTGCCGGAGCTGCTTTATTTGATAACCTGGATGTTAAAGTTTCCGAAGTTCATGGGATGGCTCAGAGGGGCGGCAGTGTTGTCGGTAATGTAAGGATAGGCAAAAAAGTTTACTCTCCGGTTAGCAGTTATGCGGATTTTATAGTATCTCTGGAGAAACTTGAAGCATTAAGATACATGGGCAGATTGAACAGGGGAGGTTTTGTTATCATAAATGATTTTGAGATATATCCGGTTTCAATGTATTTAAAAGGCATAAAATACCCGGAAAAGGTGATCTCAAGAGTGGCAAGTTATACTTCCAATTATATGTTTATAAAAGCAACTGAAATAGCAAAGAATTTAAATGAAATAAGAGTTTCCAATACGGTGCTTTTGGGCGCTCTCTCTAACTTTATTCCTATCGGGAAAGATTCATGGTTGAAATCCATCAGGGAAAATGCTCCCAGACATACAGTTGAAGTAAATTTAAAAGCTTTTAAAGAAGGCAGGAAAATAATAAATAATTGAAGGGATAATAAATTAATAAATTAGATTAGATAGGGGGGTAAGATAAATGCCCATGAAACAGTTAACTGTTTTTCTGGAAAACCAGACAGGACGGCTGGCGGAAGTAACCGGAATTTTAAAAGAACGGGGTATAAATTTGCGAGGATTTTCTACCACCGAAGCCAGGGATTATGGAATACTGAGATTAGTGGTCTCTGATGTGGAAACCGCTCACCAGGCACTCAAGGAAGCCGGTTTCACTACCCATCTGGCGGATGTTATATGTATTGAAGTCGAAGATAAACCAGGCGGACTTTATAAGATTCTTGATATTCTGGCCAGAGAAGGAATAAATATAGATTATATATATGTGATAGCCGGAACCAGAATAGTACTCAGTGTTGCCGATATAGCCAGAACTGAAGAAGTATTACGTAGAAACAATATAAAACTTTGCAGCTGATTTATTAAATGGAAATAATTCCGGTTAATAAAAATTAATTTTTATTGTTTTTTGAAAAAAATATAGAAAGGAGGATATATGCTAGGCTTTGCCGGTGTGTCAATTTTTTTGGCATATATATCATGCATTTTGAGCACCATATTTTGCATAGTCTATGGTGCAATAATGTGGAACAAAGACAAATAGCAGTGGTGGCAAAAAAGTTTAGACATTAGAGAAAGGAGAATTAAGTGAACATACCATTATTCAGCATTATTGTAGTTGTCTATCTTCTGATTATAGGCTTTCTGGGTTATCTGGGCTACAGGGGTACCAGAACTACTGGTGATTTCATGATTGCCGGAAGGAAGATTCATCCTTATATTATGGCCCTGTCTTATGGTGCAACCTTTATTTCTACCTCTGCTATCGTAGGGTTTGGCGGAGCGGCAGGAGTTCTTGGAATGGGGCTGCTGTGGCTTACCTTTTTAAACATTGCCGTGGGTATAGCTATAGCCTTTATTCTTTTTGGCAAAAGAACCCGGCAGATGGGAACGAAACTGGAAGCACATACTTTCCCGGAATTTCTGGGCAGAAGATATGACTCAAGATTCATCCAGATCCTTGGGGGTGCGGTAATATTTGTTTTTATGCCCCTGTATACCGGAGTGGTTCTGATTGGCGCTGCAAGATTTATCGAAAGTACATTAAATATTAATTTTGTATTATCACTGGCAATATTCTCCATAATCATAGCTGCCTATGTAATTGCGGGTGGACTTAAGGGAGTTATGTATACCGATGCTCTGCAGGGAACTATTATGTTCATTGGTATGGCAGCTCTGGTGGTATTAACCTATAAGGCTCTTGGAGGGATAATACCTGCTCATCAGGCACTGACTAATTTGGCCTCGAAAGTTCCTGAAAATCTTTCCGCAGGCGGTCTTCATGGATGGACCACCATGCCCGTTTTCGGTACGCCAATATGGTGGAAACTGGTTTCAACCATAATTTTAGGTGTTGGTATTGGGGTACTGGCTCAGCCGCAGCTGGTAGTAAGATTCATGACTGTTAAGAGTAATAGGGAACTTAACAGGGCAGTTTTAATCGGAGGTATTTTTATTCTGTTTATGACCGGAGTGGCTTTTGTAGTAGGTGCACTTTCAAATGTTTATATCTTTAATCAAACTGGTAATATTGCCATAGCAGAGGCGGGCGGAAACACCGATTCAATAATTCCTACTTTTATTAATATGGCTATGCCTCCCTGGTTTGTATACATATTTATGCTCACTCTTCTGGCTGCTGCAATGTCTACCATAAGTTCTCAATTTCATGCTCTGGGTACCGCTTTTTCAAGAGATATGCTTCAGGTAGGAACTGCAGTATCGGAGAGGGATGAAGAAAGAAAATCCAATAAAGGTTTACTGATAACCAAAATAGGTGTGGTAATTGGAATTATTGTCAGTGTAATTCTAGGCTATTATCTGCCGGTAAGTATTATTGCACTGGGTACGGCACTTTTCTTCGGTGTATGCGCAGCAGTATTTTTACCCATGTATGTACTGGGACTTTACTGGAAGAGAACTTCCAAAGCGGCTGCTATTAGTGGAATGGTGGTAGGTCTGGTGGTTAGTATATTCTGGATGTTCTTTGTACATTCGGAAACGGCCAAATTCTTGTTAGTGGTAAATGCATGGTTTGGAAAAGAAAGTTTGCTGGGGTATCCATGGAATGCAATTCACCCCATACTTATTGCTTTCCCGCTGGCATTTATCGTTACTCTGATTGTAACTTTCTTCACCAAGCCGGTTAAAAAAGAGATAATAGATAAGTGTTTTGGAAAATAAGTATTTTGAATTAATAGGCTATTAACGGATCTATTTTAGGGGAAGGAGATCATCTTATGAATGGTATTTATTGGGAGGAAGTAGAGGCCCTTTCAAGGGATAAACTGGAGAAGCTACAGCTTGAAAGGCTCAAAAAAACTTTGATAAATGTCTATGAAAACGTAGGTTATTATAAAAAAAGCCTGGATGATGCTGCAATAGATCCCTATAATTTTAATAGTCTGGATGATATGGAAAAAATACCTTTTACCACCAAAGATGATCTCCGTAAAAATTACCCTTTTGGACTTTTTGCCCGGAAGATGAATGAAGTAGTAAGAATTCATTCATCTTCCGGAACTACCGGTAATCCTACGGTTGTGGGTTATACCAGAGATGATATTTCCATGTGGGCTAATTTGATTGCCAGGGATTTGTATGGAGCCGGAGTAAGGGAAAATGATGTTATCCAGAATAGTTATGGGTACGGTTTATTTACCGGAGGGCTGGGCCTCCATTACGGCGGCGAGCTTCTTGGGGCCATGGTAATCCCGGTATCGGGTGGAAATACGGAAAGGCAGCTTAAAATAATGGCTAATTACGGCTCCACAGTAATATGCTGCACTCCTTCTTATGCTCTGTATTTAGCCGAGGTGGGAAAAGAATTAGGAGTCGATTTCGAAAAACTGCCCCTGTCTATCGGGATACTGGGAGCCGAACCCTGGACAGAGGAAATGAGAAACGAAATCGAACAGAGGCTTCATATCCAGGCAATTGATATTTATGGCCTTAGTGAAATAATTGGTCCCGGAGTCTCCTGTGAGTGTACCTATAAGAAAGGTCTCCACGTAGCTGAAGATCATTTTATAATTGAAATCGTAGATCCCCGGACGGGGGAAAGGCTTCCGCCTGGTAAAACCGGGGAAATGGTTTTTACTTCCCTTACCAAGGAGGCTCTTCCCATAATCAGATACAGAACCAGGGATTTATCGGCTGTATATGCCGACCGTTGCCAATGCGGCAGGACACATCTAAGGATGGCAAAACCGGTAGGGAGAACCGATGATATGCTGATTATAAGGGGAGTCAATGTATTCCCTTCACAGATAGAAGAAGTGCTTATGAAAATAAAGGAAATCGAACCCCATTATCTTATAGTGGTTGACCGTAAAAATTATCTGGATACCATAGAATTATGGGTCGAAGTGTCCGAAGATATATTTTCGGAGAAAATGAATAAACTGGAAGAATTCGAATCATCCATCGAGCATAAGCTCTATTCCGCTGTGGGAATAAAAATAGATGTCAAATTAAAAGAACCCAAAACCATACAGAGAAGCACCGGTAAAGCAAAGAGAGTGGTGGATAAAAGGAAAGGAGAAACTCTTTAAAGATGTCCGAAAAAAAATTCTGGAGTGGAAAAATATCAACCGCAAGCCAACTGGAGATTGAATCCGTTCAGCTTGAAGGATTAAAAAATACTTTAAAGCATATTTATAAGAATAATAAGTATTATAAGAAAATAATCGATGAAGCAGGGCTTAACCCTGATAAACTAAAAGATGTAAAAGATATCCAAAAACTGCCTTTTACTTCCAAAGATAACTTAAGGGAAAATTACCCCTTTGGATTGTTCTGCACCCCCTTAAGCCAGGTAATAAGGGTACACTCATCATCAGGTACTACCGGCAATCCCACCGTAGTGGGATATACCAGGGAAGATATAGAAATCTGGGCAGAAGTACTGGCCAGGATAATGTATGATGTGGGAGTAAGAAAAGAGGATGTGGTACAGGTCAGCCATGGATTCGGGATGTTTACCGGGGGATTCGGATTTCAGTATGCCGCTGAAAAGATTGGTTCCATGGTGGTCCCTGTTTCGGGCGGCAATACGGAACGCCAGTTAAAAATTATGAATGATTTTAATTCCACTGTTCTTTGCTGCACTCCTTCTTACGCTCTGTATATGTCCGAAGTGGCCGAAAAGATAGGAGTGGATTTTAAAAAACTCCATTTGAAGGTAGGTTTTTTCGGAGCAGAACCATGGTCCGAATCTATGAGGGGTGAAATAGAAGGAAGACTTAATATAACCGCCCTTGATAGCTATGGTTTGAGTGAAGTAATAGGTCCCGGAGTGTCATGTGAGTGTCTGGAACAAAATGGTTTGCATATAAATGAAGATCATTTTCTTACCGAGATAATCGACCCGGAGACCGGTAAAACTCTGCCTGACGGAGAAAAAGGTGAGCTGGTCTTTACCTCACTTACCAAAGAAGCTTTTCCGGTCATAAGATACCGCACCAAAGACATATCTTACCTGATGAGGGGAAAATGCGCCTGCGGCAAAACACTGGTAAGAATGGCCAAACCTATGGGAAGAAGCGATGATATGCTGATTATAAGGGGAGTAAATGTGTTCCCCTCTCAGATAGAAGAAGTTCTTATGAGTATAGACGACCTGGAACCGCATTACCTGATTGTTCTTGATAAAAAAAATTATATGGACACCATAGAGGTGTGGGTAGAAGTAGCGGAGAAAAATTTTCGCGAAAAAATCATGGACCTTGAGAGTTTCGAAAAATCTATTGAAAATAAACTGCATTCGACCATCGGAATAAGAATTAAAGCCAGCTTGAAAGAACCCAGAACCATTACCCGCAGTGAGGGCAAGGCTAAAAGAGTGTGGGACAGGAGGAAAAGTAATTAATAAAATTCATCACCTGACAGGTAATTAAATAATCAATTTTTTTCCTTGACAGCTTCTTTTTTTATCAATAGAATACTACTAATTAGATAATATAAATAGTATAATCAATTTAAAATAACATAATAATATAAAGAAGGCTGAAATTGAGGATTTCTACAAGAGCACGATACGGGTTAAGATTGATGGTGGAAATAGCTGCTAATTCCGGTAAAGGTTCCATTTACCTGAAGGAAATTGCCAAAAACATCGATGTATCGGAAAAATACCTGAGCCAGATAATAATTCCACTCAAGGGAAAGGGTCTTATAAATACCTATGGCGGAGCCCACAGCGGGTATGTTCTGGGAAAGCCTTCTAACCGGATCAAGTTGAAAGAGATTGTGGAAATCCTGGAGGGGGATTTGAATTTAATGGATTGTGTAAGTAATAATTCCGTATGCAGCAAGGTACAGACCTGTGTAACCCGGGATATCTGGGTCCAATTGGGGGAGAAAATTTCGGAATTTCTTAATTCATTTACTCTGGAAGATCTGGTAAGGATGAAGAGAGAAAAAACCAGAGATATGATTATGTATGGAATATAACTTTAATCTAAATCGGATTGGTAACAGAGCCAAAATCAGGTTTTTAATTTAACCGTTTTTTTTAAGTATTTGATTCAAAGAAAAAAAGGAGAAAACATATTATGAGCAAGATAGATTCGAAATTGAAATTAGATACCCTCCTGCTTCATGGAGGGCAGGTACCGGACCCTGCTACCGGTGCAAGAGCAGTGCCCATTTATCAAACTACCTCCTACCAGTTCAGGGATACCGATCATGCTGCCAATCTTTTTGCCTTAAAAGAATTTGGAAATATTTACAGTAGAATAATGAATCCCACCAATGATGTGCTGGAAAAAAGGGTGGCTGCCATTGAAGGAGCAGTAAGTGCTCTTGCCGTTTCCAGCGGCCAGGCTGCAGAGATGATAGCTATTTTAAATATTACCCGGACTGGAGATGAGATAGTTTCGGCTGACAGTTTATATGGCGGAACTTATACCCTGTTTAGTAACACCTTTAAGCGTTTTGGAATTAAGGTGAAATTTGCGCAGTCCGAAGATTTGGATAGTTTCAGGAGAGCAATTTCGGATAAAACCAGGGCCATTTATACCGAGTCGATAGGCAATCCCAAATTGGATGTTGCTGACCTGGAAATACTGGCAGAAATTGCTCATAATCAGGGGATTCCCCTTATAGTTGATAATACTGCTGCTCCCTACCTTTTGAAACCAATCGATTATGGTGCGGATATCATAGTTTATTCAGCTACCAAATTTATAGGAGGCCATGGTACGTCAATAGGGGGAATAATTGTCGATTCCGGTAAATTTGACTGGACCAATGGTAAATTTCCGTTGATTGCCGGACCGGATCCCAGCTATCATGGGATGAATTTTGTAAAGGAATTGGAACCATATGGAAATATTGCCTATATAGTCAAAGCAAGAGTAAACCTGCTCAGGGATTTGGGTCCCTGCCTATCTCCTTTCAACTCCTTTCTATTTCTGCAGGGATTGGAAACCCTGCATTTAAGGATGATAAGGCATTCGGAAAATGCACTTAAAGTAGCCGAATTTCTGCAGCAGCACCCGGGGGTTTCCTGGGTAAATTACCCTGGTCTGGAGTCCAGCCCCCAGAAGCATCTGGCAGACAAATATTTACCCAGGGGAGCAGGAGCTATTGTAGGATTTGGAGTAAAGGGAGGTCTAGAGTCCGGAAAAAAATTCATTGATTCATTGAAATTGATATCCCACCTGGCAAATATCGGTGATGCAAAAACACTGGCTATTCATCCTGCCTCAACTACCCATCAGCAGCTTTCAGAGGAGGAGCAGAAATTGACCGGGGTTACTCCTGATTATATAAGGCTTTCGGTAGGCATTGAAGATGTGGAAGATATTATCTCCGATATCAAACAGGCACTGGGATAAGATGGAGGCAAGATGAAATCCGGTGATTTTTTAAAAAAGTATCAGTTATTTAAAGTTATTTTATCATGATGCGGAGGATAAATTATGGACAAAATTTTTAATGATATAACCGAAACAATAGGCCGGACACCCCTGGTCAGGATAAACAAACTGGCGGAAGGTACCGGTGCCGCCGTACTGGCAAAACTGGAATCATTTAACCCCCTTTCCAGTGTGAAAGACAGGATTGGAGTTTCTATGATCGAAGCTGCAGAGAATAAAGGACTAATAAACAAAGATGCAACAGTAGTGGAGCCAACCAGTGGAAATACCGGTGTTGCACTTGCCTTTGTGTGTGCTGCCAAGGGATACAGATTGATTTTAACCATGCCGGATACCATGAGTCTGGAGCGAAGAAAGCTTCTTAAAATATTTGGTGCTGAACTTATCCTTACCGATGGCACAAAGGGAATGCGGGGAGCCGTAGAAGAAGCGGAAAAAATTCAGAGGAGTATTAAGAACAGCTTTATGCCCCAGCAGTTCAAGAATGATGCAAATCCTGAAATACACCGAAAAACCACTGCCGAAGAGATATGGGCCGATACCGGCGGCAAAGTGGATATGTTTGTTTCCGGTGTGGGTACTGGCGGGACTATTACCGGCGTAGGGGAAGCTTTAAAGAGGAAGAAACCTTCGGTTAAAATCGTGGCGGTTGAACCTTCCGGTTCCCCTGTTCTTTCGGGAGGTAATCCCGGTCCCCATAAAATCCAGGGTATTGGAGCCGGATTTATTCCGGAAGTATTAAATGCCGACATAATCGATGAGATTATCCAAGTTTCCGATGAGGATGCCGGCAATATAGCCCGGAGAATGGTAAGAGAAGAAGGAATTCTTGCCGGTATATCAAGCGGTGCTGCCATGTGGGCCGCACTGAAAGTAGCCGGGAGAGAAGAATCGGAAAATAAAAATATCGTGGTTATTTTACCGGATACCGGAGAAAGATATCTTTCTACCTGGCTGTTTGATTAGTAGTTTTATTTTATCTTATTTTTTAAAATTTTTATAAAAAAGTGCTGGCTGCAGGTGAAAAATATGAAAGGTGAAACAGGAATAACTGAGATCAGATATTACAGTTTTGCCCGGCCTCCCCGGGAAATGATGCTGGAATCGGGGAAAAAATTAGGGCCCATTATGATTGCTTATGAGACATACGGCAGGTTAAATAAAAATAGGAACAATGCCATTATGGTTTTGCATGCCCTTTCCGGCGATGCCCATGCTGCAGGATTTCATAATGGAGATAAAAAACCAGGATGGTGGAATGATATGATTGGTCCGGGTAAGGCTTTTGACAGCGAAAAATATTTTATTATATGTTCTAATGTTATTGGGGGATGCATGGGAAGTACGGGACCCTCTTCCATAAATGAAAAAACCGGAAAACCTTACGGCCTTGATTTTCCCATGATTACTATTGCCGATATGGTCAATGCCCAGAGGTATTTAATCGATTACCTTAAAATAGACAAACTGCTGTGTGTGGTGGGAGGTTCGATGGGAGGAATGCAGGTTATGCAGTGGGTAGCTTCCTATTCGGGTAGAATTTTGTCGGCGGTTCCCATTGCTACGGCATTAAAGCATTCTCCGCAGCAAATTGCCTTTAATGAAGTGGGAAGGCAGGCTGTAATGTCCGATCCTGCCTGGCAGAGAGGTAATTATTACGGGCACAGTAAGCCGGAGAGGGGACTTGCTCTGGCCCGGATGATTGGGCACATAACCTATATGAGTGACCAGTCCATGGAGGAAAAGTTTTCCAGAAGGTTGAAGAACGGCAGTTATAATTTCTCTTTTAGCCCCGAATTCGAGGTCGAAGGTTATCTGCATTACCGGGGTGATAATTTTGTAAAGAGATTCGATGCCAATTCCTATCTTTATATAACCAAAGCCATAGACTATTTTGATCTGTCGTCCGCTGATAAGCTCATTCCCCGGGACAGAGAAATAGATGTTAAATTTATGGTAATTGCATTTAAATCCGACTGGCTTTATCCTTCCTATCAATCCAGAGAAATCGTTAAAATATTAAAGGCCAGACATCTGGACGTTACTTATTGCGAAATAAATTCCAATTATGGACATGATGCGTTTCTTCTGGAATTTGAGGAAGAAACCCGTCTAATAAAACATTTTCTAAACAGGGTATATGATTATACAGAAAAGAAATAATAAAAACATAAGGCTTGATTATAAGATTATATTCGAAATTATAGAAGATGGTTCTAGAGTTCTGGACCTGGGCTGCGGTAATGGAGAACTTTTGGATCTTCTGGTTAAGAAAAAAAGAGTAAAGGCACAGGGTATCGAATTAAGAGAAGAAGCCATCTATAAATGTGTGGAGAAGGGATTAAGCGTCTCCCACGGGGACATAGAAGGAGGATTGGGTGAATATCCCCATAATTCTTTTGACTATGTTATTTTGAATCAGAGTATGCAGGAAACAAGAAAAATGGAATTTGTCCTGCAGGAATCTTTAAGAGTGGGAAGAAAGGTAATAATTGGATTTCCCAATTTTGCTTATATACGATCGCGTATGGATCTTTTTTTAAAAGGTAAAGCTCCGGTTACTCCTTCCCTGCCTTACAGCTGGTATGAATCTCCCAATGTGCATTTCCTGAGTATAAAGGATTTTAAAAATTACTGTAAGGAAAAAGGGATAAATATATTAAAAACTTATTACCTGGGGAAAAATAAAACTATAATATATTTTCCTAATCTTCTGGCTCTGAACGCAATATTTGTTATTGGTAAATCCGATAATTAATCGATAAAGAAAAAAAGAAAAGGGGATTAATAACTGCTTATTATTCTACATTCACCCATTTAACATCTAAAAGAAAAAATAATTAATTCTCGGTCTAATGATGCCTGTAACAAATTTAATCTGTGTATAACATCTGATAGAAATAGTAATTGCGTATAACTAATTTTACATAATCTCTTGTCTCATCTTTTGAAATACTTTCTATGAACTCATCTATATCCATATTTCCTCTTTTGGATACCAGGCCACTCATGTAAGTTGGCCCGCCATTATATGCGCCTGCGCAGTAAACTAAATTTGGTCCAAAATTATCCAGTTGTTGTCTTAAATAAAAAGTGCCCATTCTGATATTTGTATCCGGATCCAGGAGAATATTTACATTATAATCTGAAATGCCTATCTGTCTGGCAATGCCTTCTCCTGTTGACGGCAGAATCTGCATAAGCCCCTGTGCATTGGAACCGGAAACAGCGTTAGGGTCAAAGACGCTTTCCTGTCTGATTACTGCCAGAGTAAAAAGCGGGTCAATTTTATACTGGCTGCTGTATTTTTGAACAGCATCTTTAAAACCGTAAGGATAATAAAGGTAGTAAAGATAATCCGTATAGGGTTCGCCAAGCTCGGATTTTAGTTTCATAATCCTGCCAATTGCATTAATTGAGTTAAAATAGTTATTAGATTTAAGATACAAAGTTGCAATTTCAAGGGTTCTAACCGGGTTTTCTTCAATTTCACTGCTTCCTGCTTCTATTTCCAGTGATGCGCTGTTAAAAAATTCCAGCTTGAGAAGTTCGATAGCTTTATTTATGTGATTTATCCCGCTGGCTTCCTCGCCGGTTTCGCCGCTGGTTTCGCTGTCAGCGGCATAACTGTCCTCTTCCAGGATGTTATATACGTCCGGGATTATGTCCGCAATCTCCGGATTTTCAGGGTTGAGATCGTTATTTATTTTTCTTATTTGCGCCGATATGTTCATCTGCTCCAGATTTTCACCAGCGGCAAAAGTATAATAGGAATAAGAACTTAAATTTATGATTTTTTGATATAGATCTGCTGCCGTAATATTTTCTCCCAGTTTCTGACAGCATTTTGCCTGCCAGAACAATCCTTTTTCCTCCAGCGAAGTTCCCTTATATGAAGAGGCATAACTGGAAAAGGTGGCTTTTGCGGAGCTGTAATCTTCCGACCGGTATTGTATCAGGCCAAGTTCCCATAATGCATCGGCAAGCTTGTCGCCGCCGGGATAATCCGTGGATACTCTTTTAAAGTAGCTGGCGGCGTTTGTGAAATCCCCGCTTAAAGAGTATATTCTCCCGATTTTATAAAGAGCATCGTCACTGAAATTACTGGACGGAAAAAGCCTTATAAGTTTCTGGTAGCACGAAATGATATCATCGTTTGTATCAAGTGTCATAGCTGTATAATAAAGGCTATCATCGGCTACAGAGCCTGAAGGATACTTTTCATAAGATAATGTCAGGTAATATTTAGCCTGATTATAATCACGGAGTCTAAAATAACACATACCTATTTTAAATAACGTTTTACTGTGAAGCTCCAGCGATAAATCATTCAAATAATCCTGCTGCAGTATCCTGTTAAATTCATCCAGAGCGCTGTTATAATTGCGGTTTTTGAAAAAAATCTCTCCTCTATTGTAAATCTGGTTTGCCGTGGGAATGAACTGCTCGATTGAACCCTCTTCTGCAAGTCTATCCAAACTCTCCCAGGCGATTTCTGAATATTCATTAAGTGGATATTTCAGCCATATTTCCTTATAATTTTCGAAAGCCATATCTTTTTTACCATTCTTTTCCTGGCAGAAGGCCAGCTGGAACAGGGAGTAAGGTATGTAGGTCGAATCAGGAAAAGCGGTTCGAAAATTTTCATATTCGTTTTCAGCGGTCATATAATCTTCCTTTATATAAAATATATCCGCGTACTCCAGGCTGGCTTTTTCTGCCCATATGCTGTCCGGGTAATTTTCCATCAGTTTCAGATAATATTCTTCCGCCTGGTAATATTTTTCCTGCAGGAGAAGACTTTTTGCCAGGTAGTAAAAAATATGATCCTGCAGCACCGGATAATTATCCTTGATTTTATTTAAATAGTATTCGGCAATAAGGTAGGACTTGCTTTCAAAAAAACTTATGGCCTGGTTGAAATAAAATCTTAGTTCCGAAATGTCCGTATTTTCAGTAACGGTAATAGGGGTTTTAAGTTCCTTGTCTGGAGCAGTATCTTTCTGTGATGTATCTTCTTCTACCGGATTATTACTATCGCTTTCCGTATCGCTGGTAACCTGTTCTTCATCTGTTTGGGTGACGGCACTTTCGGCAGGTTGCTGCTCTGTTTTTTCTCCAAATTTCAATCCGAATAATTCCAGATTTATTTTGCTACATGACAGAGTGGACGAAATTAAAAAGCAAATAATGATTATGGATATTATAAGGGTGATATTATTTATATTTTTACTGTTCATAAATTATAATTAGCTTTTAAAGCTAAAAAGATTTTACTTTACAATAATCTTATTGTAAATGGTATCCATAATTAAATCGCTCACCGTAGGAGAAAGGAAGTAGTATAATTAAAAATGCATGGAATCAGATAAAAACTGTAAAGGACTATGGCTGTAAAAGACCATGATCGTAACATTTCTTATAGGGTTGAATTTTTGAGAAAAAAAGGGAGATGGCAAAAAATTGGCTATTTTTAAAAGAAAAAGAAAAATTGGTATAGCCTTAAGCGGAGGGGCCGCAAGGGCGCTGTCTCATATTGGCGTTTTAAAAGTACTGGAAGAAACGGGGGTAAAGCCGGACGCAATAGCGGGTACCAGTATGGGCGCCATTATTGGTTCATTCTATTGTATGGGTATAACCATTAAAGAGATGGAATCTTATGTTAAATCGATGAACTGGAGAAGTTTCCTTCTTTTTTCCGACCTGGTACTGTCTAAAACAGGAATTATAAACGGGCGCAGGGTTGAGGCCCTGCTGAGAAAGTTTATGGGAAATAAAACCTTCAGTGACTGCAAGATACCATTTTGCTGTGTTGCAGTGGACCTGGCCAGAAGGGAAAAGGTAATACTGCGGGAAGGGAAATTGCTTGATGCAGTAAGGGCTTCTATTTCTATTCCGGGCTTCTTTTCGGCGGTATGTACCGATGGCCGGATTCTGGTGGATGGAGGAGTAATAGAACCGCTTCCCATAGAATCTATAAAAACAATGGGTGTAAATTTTATTATAGCTTCCTCCATAACTTACGAGAGAGATAGAGAGAAATATGTAAAATTTTTATGTAAAGATGACAGCAGCCGGAAATCTAAAAAAGAAAACCCTTCAAATGAAACCGGTGGTGATGGTAAAAGCGAAATAGGAGCAATTCTCAATATTAGAAAAACGGCAGGATTGAGAGGGCTGAATCCGGGGAAACTTTCGGTAGATAAGATTCTTGATACCAGTTTTAATATAATGCATCGGGAAATAATCAAAAATTATATAAAGGACGCGGATATATTAATAGAACCCGAAGTAGGGGATTTCGGGTTTTTTGACCTGATACGGGGCGGCCGGATTATTAATAGAGGGATAGAAGCCGCCCGGGAAAAAATTCCTGAAATTGAAAGAAAATTAAATCTAAGGTAATAATTAATTTCTTAATCTTCGACTCATTCTTTTTTTCTGCTGCCTTGAAATGTTGGCTGAAATCTGTTAGGGTAAAAAGAGCTTTTGCCTAAATAGGCAATTTTATAAAAAATTTTACTTACGGTTATTAGCAAATTATCGGAAACAAGTACTACTGGAGGGGATAAAGAATGAGCGGACTGGCCGGTATTATCAGCTCCAAAAAGGAAAAAAACAATAAGGAGATAACAGGTACCCTCCTGGATAAAATCTCACACCGGGGTAGAAAACGAAAAGTTTATGATATTTGCGGAAATTATATCGGAATTAATACCCATTATAAACATGAGAATCGTATCGGAGAAAATATAGTTTTATTGGATGGGAAAATTTATAATCTGGATGATTTATTTTTAAAATACAATCTGGAGGAAAATTATAAATTAATTACCGATGTCCGTAAAATAAACCTTCTGTTCAGTACCGCAGGAGAAAAAATATTCAGTGAATTTAAGGGTTCTTTTGTCATAATCCTTGCTGATGCAGACGGCAACCTGTATATAAGCAGGGATGTTATTGGTAGAAAACCCCTCTATTATTTTAAAAATAATGGATTTTTAGTGTTTGCTTCGGAGATTAAGTCCCTGATTGATTTTGGTAAAGATATCCGTGAGCTGCCTCCCGGATCCTGTATGCTGAATTTTGGGACTCCCCGGAAAATAAAAAATATTGATACTGGTGATTTTTCTCTGTTGAAAGATCAGAAAGAGGAAAAACTGGAAGAAAGATTGGAAAATTACCTCCTGGAATCAGTGGATAGAAGAATATCCGGCAGTAATTTGAAATTTGGAGTCTGGTTAAGCGGTGGACTTGACTCCAGTATGGTAACAGCCCTGCTGAAAGAGTTCACTGACAATGTATATACCTATTCGGTTGGATTCGAAAATTCACCGGATCTTATATCGGCAAGAGAAGTGGCCAAACATCTGGGGACTATACATACTGAATATAAGCTGGATACCGATGAGCTTTTTTTGAATATCCTCAGGGTTATCTATTATCTGGAATCTTTTGATGCCCCACTGGTAAGAAGTTCATTGGGTAATATAATTGCCTCAAAGATTTCCGCTTCTTCCGATATTGTTTTTTCAGGCGAAGGAGGGGATGAGCTTTTTGCCGGATATAATTATTTTTTGGAATTCGATTCCTCAAAGTTAATTCAGAGGGAACTGGTAAAAGCCATAAATGCTCTTCACAATACAGCACTGCAAAGGGTAGATAGGGCGGCAAATGCTTATGGCGTAAACATAAAGCTACCTATGTTGGATGAGAATTTGCTTGATTTTGTTTTGAGAATAAATCCTGATAAGAAGGTAAGAAAAGACAAGAATACAGGGAAATATATACTGCGTAAGGTGGCTTCCAAATATTTACCGGAATCCATAACCTGGAGGGGAAAAGATAAATTCTGGGAAGGTTCCGGTATAGAAGATACACTGGAGAAAAAAATTGAGGATATAATAACAGACAGAGAGTTTGCCAGGACCAGAGAACTGCCCGGGAATATGAAATTAAGAAATAAGGAAGAAGTTTATTACTACAAGATATTTAAAGATTGTTATCACGATATCGATTTTAACAAGGTTATCTCTTTTACCCGGGATTTTAATTAGGCCTAAAGGATAATTAGGTCTGCAGGATTTCGGTTAAAAATTTAAAATCCCGGCTGCAGCCGTGGTTTTTCCAATATAATACTTTTCCGGTTCTCTTTTTTTATACTCATTACTTTAGAATTACTTTAGATATAGTATAATTAAAAATCATACACTGACCTATTAGTTTCTCATGGGGATGTTATAAATAAAAACAGGAGGAAAAGAAATTATGGATAAAATTCGTTTGGGTATTATAGGTCCCGGCCTTATCTGGGAAAAAACCCACAAACCCATTTTAAAAAAATTCAGGGATAAATTTGAAATTGCTGCTTTTTGTGCCACCAGTGAAAAGAGCAGAGATAAGGTAAAGAAGGAATATCCGGAGCTGCCTTTTTACAAAGATTATAAAGTATTGGTAAGAGAGCCGTTTATAGATGCGGTAGTTATAATGACTCCCATACTCCTGAATCCGGTAATTGCCATGGAGGCTCTTGGTGCTGGTAAAGATGTATTTATGGAAAAGCCAATGGCTACCAATGTTAAAGATGCAAAAGAACTGATAAAAAAAGAAAAGGAGAGCGGGAGGCGGCTTTTTATTCTGGAGCAGTTTGTCTACCGGAAATTTACAGATGAATTGATAAAAATAATAAATTCCGGCAGGCTGGGAGAGGTTCTTATGTTCGACATGCTTTACCATGCCTATACCGGCTTTGAGGGAGAAGATAAATTAAATTTCGGAAATACGGAATGGAGAATCAGACCTCAGTATCCCCTGGGTATGCTTATGGACGGCGGCATTCATGAATTTGCCATGCTTTCGAAGATATTTGGTAAGCCACTGACGGTTTTTGGAGCCGGAGCCAAGCACAGAAAAGATGGATACGGTGAATATGATTATGAATCGATGATTTTCGAATATAAAAATAAGCTTATTGGCACCGTTTGTACATCATATTACCTTAACGGAAAAAGAAACTACCTTATAACAAGGGGAACAAAAGGCCTGGCATTCTATGATCAGGATTTAAGAATTATAGTAGAAAGCGCCAGCGATAGGAAAGAAGAGATCAAAATGGAAAGCAGCGACCCGCACTATTTGATGTGGAAAGATTATGTTTATTGCCTGGAGAATAATTTAAAACCATACTATACTTCGGAAAAGGCATTAAATGATATACAGATTTTAGAGGCAGTGGATAAGTCTCTGAAAGAGGGGGTAAAAGTATCCATCGAGCAGTGATTATATTCAAGCAATTATATCCATTTAATATAATTGTATGTAATAGAATGATAAGTTTTGAATGAGAAAGGGATTTTTAAAATCTTCCGGTTTATTTTTAACTGTTTTTGTTATAACTCTGCTGATCCTGTCATTGGCTTCAACTCAGTGCGGTGATACCGGGATAAAATCAGCTTCTATGTCGGAGATAGATTTTGTAGCAGGGCAAAATTCCGGTATTGATCCGGATAGTGATGAGGAGTTATTGAGAGGAAAAACCATAAAAATCCTCACCCAGAATACCATGCTGATTCCATTTGATTTTGTAGCTCCTGCCTTTAATGAGCGCACCGGCTGTCTTATCGATTTGATTCTTGAGGATTATGAAATAGTATGCCTGCAGGAAGTATTTAACGGAAGCAGCCAGAACAGAATTGCTGCTTCATGGCAGGATATGATCTACCGGAATGTAAATAACGGTGCCTTCGATGAGTGGCAGGCTGATTATTTTAACTACTGGTATAATTCCCTTCCAAACCGGGATAAAAATGTATGGCATTCATTAAATGAAGCTCAAAGTGTTTCCCTGCTTGCAGATTATAAAAATTTCTGGGGTGTAAAGGTATCGGACAGAAGGGTAAATGATATTGAAGCAAAACTGATATGCAGCCCCTATTATGTTATGGGCCCCGATAGGGGGCATTTAGATATCAGGCAGGATGGTGGCCTGGTTATTCTATCCCGATACCCCATAATAGAATGCAGTGCTATGATTTACTTGTCAGCTAGCGGTTCAGACAGCCTGGCTAATAAAGGGGCAATTTATGCGTGTATTCGGATTGGGCCTTCCGAAGATGACTATATTCATGTTTTTTGTACCCATATACAATCTCATGGTTATAGTGAGACTAGATTGGTGCAGATAACCGAGCTGCTTAATTTTATTTCCAATATCATAAAATATGATAAAGATTATATTCATCCCATACTGATTGCCGGTGACTTTAATGTAGCGGCGGAAAAGCCGGGTAACTGGATGGAGTTTACTGATGTGAAACCTCCTGAGACGGGCAATGCCGCTGAAAGTGATAATTCCGGTAAAAGAACCGGGGAATACCTAAAATTTAGGGAAATCATGAAAGATTTTCCTTCCGACCAGTTAGATACTTCGAGTCAGGTATATTTAACGGATAGCTGGCTGGAATTGAATCCGGAAGAACCGGGTTTTACCTGGATAGGCAAAGACTGGATAACCGGAAGCAATAATTCATATGGTGATATCGGTAATAGGATAGCCATAGAAAATGGCGAACCGGAGCGGATTGATTATATATTTTATTTTGGAGGAGAAAACAATCTTTATCTTAATCCCTTATTCATATCTTTGGTTCCGGATAAGCCCGGTAAACTGTATTGCTTTGATAAAAGATCGGGAGAGAGTGACGGCCTATTATCGTCAAACGGATGTAGGGAAATATCTCCGGAGAGTGATTGCTCCTTTAAAAGTTATACCGTTTCCGATCATCTGGGGCTCGAATTAAACTTTGGGGTTGGTATAAATAACTAATTATTCTTAAGATAAAGCTTTCATAATTTCTTCTGCAAACTTTCTTATATTTTCGTGATTTATCTTTGATACCGGTTTAGTAGTCTGATATGCTTTCTGCATCATGTTTCTAAACATCGGATTCATCCTATCCCAGTTCATCTCGAAACCAAAATATCCTTTAACTGCTGTGCTATCAAGCAGTTTCTCCGGGAAACCTTTTACTATTTCTTTTTCCCACTCCTGCTCTGCTCCGCACATAAAGATACCTGTTTTCATATTTAAAAGGGTATTTAAATTTCTTTTTACGAACCTTCTTACTGCGGAACTCATCCTGAAGACTACAAAGGATCCCCCAACTACTGCCAGGTCGTAATTTCGGGGATTTATTTTTTTATTTTTTGCCAGATCCACAAGTTCGACTTCATAACCCTTTTCCTTTAATATATCTGCCAGCATACCCGCACATTTTTCGGTGGTCCCAAACCTTGTAGCATAGGCAATCAATATCTTCATTTATATAACTCCTCTTTCTTAAAATATAAAGACAATTTTAAAGTAAAATCTTTAATAATCAATATCAATATATCAATTTATAGGCTTTACTGGCTGGGGATACTGAACACGTTTAGAACTAAATATTATTCAGATATTATTGATCTAATTCCACAAATTAAGGTAATAAAAGAAGGTCTTGCTATAGCTAGTTAAATGACATTTTCGAATTTTATTTGAAGCTATAAAAAAGCTAAGAGAAAATTAATCATTCCTTGATAATGCAATCATATGAAGATTATTGAACTATTTGAAGTAAACATGCATAAAGATAATTAACTTACACAAAACTGTACATGCTAACCGCTTTTAAGCACGCAATGTTTAATTTTAATGGTTAATTCACACTAACCCACAGAATAACCCCAGACACTGATAAAACAGTCTAATTACAGTCAATACCAATGGTATATCAATTAGTTGGAGACTTTTAAAACAGAAACCGCGGGTAAGCTGCAATAAATATTTCGCGGATTAGGGTAGGGGGGTATTGAAAAACTTTTACTGATAATACAGTTTGATAAAAAATAATTAATATATTAGACTAAACACAATTTGTGAGAATTCGTTTTATTATAAATGTGGGGAGAAGTAGATGTTTAAGAATAAGAAAATTAAAATTTTTATTATAGTTTTTCTTCTGGCCTTTATACTGACTTTTACTTTTCCATCAATTGTTTTTGCTGATCAAACATCTGATGTATCCAGTTTTGTAACAAGGCTTTATCAAACCTGCCTGGACAGAAGCCCTGATCCTGCAGGATTTGATAATTGGGTTAATAATTTGATATCCGGGAAAGTAACAGGCGGACAGGCAGCATATGGGTTTGTATTTAGCGAAGAATTAAAAAATAGAAATTTAAATAACGACCAGTTCTTAGTAATAATGTATAAAGCCTTTTTTGATAGGCCAGCTGACGCTGGTGGTTATAATAATTGGATGAGCTTATTAAATGGCGGCTCTTCAAGAGAATTTGTATTTTCAAAATTTGTCAATTCAACAGAATTTGCAAATATTTGTGCTAAGTATGGCATAAAAGCCGGCACTGTAACAGTTAAAAATACTAGAACTGCAGTTACCACGCAGAGCAAGGATACCAAGATTGTGGGGAGTGAAGCTTATTATAATCTTATTGCTCAGGCTTTAAATATATTAGCTCAAAAAGATCCTGAAGTTTATGCTCAATACGCTTCTGTCAGTAGAATTGAAGAAAGGCCTTTTTTAAATGCCCTTGGTGCTACAAAAGGATCTGTGGTATACATGGATTTATCAAAGCGAGAATTTAATGAAATGCCGTTTGAAATGGAAATTGCATGCACACTTTCTCATGAGTTTAACCACGTTACAAATAGGAACATTTTGAAATATTATAGTGTATATACTTATGAACAATGGGCTTTTGCTCAGCAATATAATACAGGGCTAAAAGTAGGGGCACCATCTGTCTATTTAAACTATATTTCTTATATGTATTATAATGTTTATCTTTATTATCAAAGGCATGTGCCCAGGGATTTTGTTTTAGAACCTGCTGCATAATTTATTGAGGACTAAGACATCGAATTATATTTGTTATTTAAATGCCGGGAATTATGATGTATGTGCAATGAATAGAGTAAAAAATGAATGGCTGAACAATTATGAAATGCAGTTATATTGCTATCAAAATGGTTTATAGAAAATAAAGAAATCCAATAAAGAAATAAAAGAGATTTATTAAGATGAGTGGGGATATTGAACACATTTCGAACTAAATATTATTATGATATTATGAAGTTATCGGCACAAATAAATGCAATTAAAAATAACTTTAAGATAGCCTGATATAGTAGCTAGTTAAAATATGGGGTGAACCCCATACTTAGACATATTGTATACTAAAAATAGTTAATATA
>CAZSVM010000014.1:0-71624 GCA_964610315.1 uncultured Actinomycetota bacterium | reverse complement strand
TCAGTTGGCGCTAATTTAGTTAAGTGTGTGTTCAACTTTTGGGGTTCATATCATCTTTGAAAACTAAATAAGTTAAGCAGCATTATCAAGAAACAAAGGTTGCATAAATACCCTGGAAGAATCATATCCTTCTTTATACCTAAGCATGGAATACATCATTCTGGAAAGTTTTACTGCCACTTTGATTATTGCCTTTTTAGCAGGCATACCGGCTGACACCTTGTCGTAGTAATATTTCTTAAGCTGACTGTTATGTTTGATGCAGGCAACACTGGCTAGATACAGCATATACCTGAGCTCCTTGGGACCAGCCTTTTGAATGGTAGGGTTTTTCTTTCTGTATTTTCCAGACTCAAATATCCTGGGATAGAACCCTATATAGGAGATAAGCTTATCTGAAGAGGAAAACCTGCCTACATCACCGACATAAGCTATAAAAGTTGCAATGGTACCCATGCCTACACCTTTTATGGAATTTAAGATACTGTATGCAGAAGATCCCCCTGAAGGATCCTTTGGATCAAGGAGAGATTTTATCTCCTCTTCAATCTGTTTTATCTTGCTCTCCAGGGAGGATATCTCCTCTATCTGCATAGAAATAGTCATCCCCCTGGACCTTGAGGCTCTTCCGGAATAGAAACTATCCTTTGCAGCAGATATTAGCTCCTTTGCTTTATCCAGGCCAAAATTGCATCCCTGGTATCTTCTAAAGATCTTAACTAACTTTGAGACACTGGCTTTTGCCATATGGCATGATGTGGGATATTTTGATAAAATCTCCATAGATACTTTGGAGAAGGGATAAGAGATTATCCTGGTATATTCAGGAAATACCACATAAAGAAGTGCTAGTACACTTTTCTTTAAATCTTTTACCCTTCTCTGAAAGCTATACTTTATCCTTACAAGTTCCCTGAGTTCCAGTACAGCATCATCAGAGATATACAGGCTCTTATATCTCCGGCCGCAGATAAGGCCGGCTATAGCTTCTGCATCGATTGAGTCAGTCTTGACCTTTTTACCCACAGCCTGCCTGTACTTCTTTACCTGATAAGGATTTAAAAGGATACAGGAGATTTCCATCTCTTTAAGGTATGAACATATGTTTTCCCAGTAGTTTGAGCTTATCTCCATGCCACAGATTATCTGGTCGGTTTTATAGCTAAAAAGCTTGGATAGAAGTTTTTTAATTCCTTCTTTGGAGTTGGTGATACTAAAGGGCTTAAAAACACTTTCCCCGCTGCTATCAACTGCAGCCACCTTTGAATTTCCTTTGGCAAGATCAATTCCAATATAGACTTTTTCTTTCATGGTTTGTCCTTTCTCTTTTTAGTTTACATTATGCCAAGCAGTTTCTTGACTGATCTAACTTTCTAGTAAAGCCTCGTTATAATTAGTGCTCACAATTTCTGGAGCCTAAACCATTCTGATAATTACTCTAAAGTTAGTAGCAAGAAAGCAATAGTCTTTCGAAATTGGTCTGCTTTCCAGCAGCCAAAAGGGGTGTAGATTTGTCTTTCTGCTTAGCTTTATTTAGTTATATTTATAGATTTTATATCAATAATTACTATTAACAAATTTATTAACTTATTATATGAGGGGATAATATGAGTAGAAACGCATACAGGGTTAAAAAAATAGTGACCGCTAAATATCCAAGCTTTAATCTTTCTTATGACCAAGAAATAGTAAGTATTCTAGAGGAGTGTACAGATTTTTATGACGGTTTGAACTTTTATGGAAATGGTATTATCGAGATAAGAGATAAGGAATTTAAAGAGGTAAAAGAAAAACTTGAAGAAGTAATCCTTGGACTTAAAAGTACCAGAACAAATCAACCGGAAAACAGGGAGAAGGCGAAGTCTTACAGGAAAGTACTGGCTGAAATGAATAGAGTAATTAAAAAAGAAGGCTATATATCTTATGAAATCTATTAAATGAAAGGATGGGAGAGATGCTAAAACAGATTAAATATAAAAGTAAGATTTATACGGTAGATTACAGATTGGAAGAGTTTAGGTTTATTGAATATGGGAAGATGCCTGAATTTATTCAATTTGACAGTGAATTAGGAATAGAACTACTAAGTATTGCCGGGGAAGGGAATTAATATGGAATGTGAAAAATGCGGTTCTACAAAATTTTATATAAAAAGCGTGGATATTACTTACGACAATGATTTTAGTAAACTGTCAAAAGAAGAAGTGGAAGAGAATTTAGCTAATGGTAATTATATTAATTCTGATTGGTCTAAAGGATACAGTAAGGTTATATGCTCTAATTGTGGAGCTACTGTATTAGATTAGAGTTAGTAGAAAGAATAGAAATAAGGAGATGATAAATATTAAATGGTAAACCCAGGATAGAGTTATTGATTGTAGATCTTTTGAACTTCCCCAAAAACTGGGAAATATCTTAAGGATAATTCGTGGGATATAGTAGATTTTTCAACAAAGGGGTTTTTGGAAAAGCCCCTTTTTATGTGGTCTAAAGATTTGTAATTGAGGTGAGAATTTTAAAGAACCATTATCTTATACCCAGAAATGAGGGTTTGAAGTTAACCTATTGAGCCCCTCAATCATAGATAGTATAATGTATAATGTTTGCTGTTGAGGCAAAAGGTTGGTAGTCGGCCAGATAGAGGACTGTGCGTTTTTCTTAAAAGTAGAAAGGGACTGCTTCAGATAATATTACTTATTGGCTCTCTTTAAATTAGATGTGAGGTGTATTTGTGAATATAGGAGGCGGGGAAATTTTAACGTGTAACAAAAATCAATGAAAGTTAATCAAAAAGCATTATTTGAGATCACAAAAGATGCTGAGTTAATGCAGCGAATTTTATCTATGCCCAAAATAGATTTGCATCGCCACTTAACTGGCTCCATCGATGCTGCAATAGCTGTCAAGGTTGCGGCTAAATATGGGATAGAGCTTCCTAGCTATATTACATCAGAATTGGAAGAAATACTCTCTGGGCCTCGAAGAGTCAGCAGTTTGAATGAATATTTTTCTTCGTGGTCAATTTTGCATAGATTCTTTGTCTCAGGTGAGGTGATTCGCGACATTATCAGTGAAGTTATTAGAAAGGCTGTGGAAGATAACATTATTTATCTTGAATTGCGAACAGGCCCACATGGTTTTCTCGGCAATGAGCCATATACATTTGGGGAGTTTGTGCATACTATCGCAACAAGCATACTGGACGCTGAAGCCAAGTTTGGCATAACCGTAAGATGTATTTTGGGAATCCCACGGCATGTGTTCGGAAGAATTGCGTCACAAACAAGGAACAAGATGTTTGCACGCATAATATCGACTATAACTCCCTTTTATCCTAATATATTCGTGGGCGTCGACCTGAACGGTGATGAGGCGGCTGCAACGGGTGAAATGTTCAGGTTTTTCTTCAAAATTGCGTTGGAAAAAGGTCTGGGTGTCACAATCCATGCTGGAGAATGTGGTCCTGCAAGTAATGTTGAATACGCCATCAAAGAGCTTGGAGCATCAAGAATTGGTCATGGTCTAGCAGCTAGCAAGGATCCAAAACTTCTTTCGACCATCGCTGAAAATAAAATAACAATGGAACTCTGCCCGACGAGTAACGAAATCCTCGGGCTGGTATCTAGAACTGATGAATTATACTACAAGAAACTAGAAGAATACGGGATTCGTTTAGTAGTGTGTTCTGATAATCCTGCACGTAACAAATCATACCTAAGTGAAGAGTTGTTCAAGATGGCACGATCTTTTAGTCTGACTGAGACTGACTTGGTCAAACTTACCTTTTCGGCCTTAGTTGCATCCTTTGCAGATGAAAAAACAAAGAAAATGATAGATTTGAGACTACATAGAGAATTAAGGAGAAGCTAAAGTGGCCTATAAAAGAGGTTTTAAGGAACGAATTTGGGTTTTGACAAAAGCAAAGTTTGAGTTCTTGCTGATCATTATAAGCGGTTTTGGTTTTGGCATTGTGAGTTATCTAATCACGTTGCCAAATGTTTCGAACTGGGTCGCTGTAAGTGTTGCGGTAGTCTTGATAATTGTGATTAATCTCCTAATTCTTTTTCGCGAGGAAAGATTAGCGGTAACAATGCAAGCTGAGGAGATTCAAAAGCAGAACGACACAGTAATCAAAACTCTTCAAAAAAGGGTGGATGCTGAGCTGAAAGACGCATCTATGAATATGATGGATCGCGCAATAAGTTACGCCACGAAAAGCTTGAGGAGTGTAACTGACGAGTTACGAGGATACGCAAAAGTTGTTCATAAAAGGAGAGTATCAAGTACCGAAGATTTTATCTTTCTTAAGAACCGCATGCTCAGATATGTTTGCCAAGATATTCGGTCCGTATTTGAAGGAGATACCCGCGGTGTCGATACCACAACTTGGCCACATAATTTTTTCAAGGTTGCGCTATTTGAACCAGTGCCAGCACCACCACTCACTGCATCAACTCTACGGCGTACATTTTTTGCCTATCCCGAAGGAATTGAGCCTAGCCCACTCACCAGCGTTGTAGATATTAAACATCACTCACGAGCTGCCCACGTATTGGCTTTTCTGGAGCAAAACATCGTTGTTATTGAGAATATAAAACACGAGAATAAAAAACCACGCGAAGAAAAAAGGTGGGCAAATCTAAGAGAAAACCAAGCTGAAGAGTATGAGTCGATGGTTTGTGTGCCAATCGTTAGCGGAATACGGGGCCAACCCACAAGACAATGTCTTGGAGTCTTGGTTATTGATACTAACCGTGAAAGGTATTTTCTTGAGCAGCGATTCTTCCAAGCTTTCCTTGGAAATATACTAAATCCTTTTAGAACTATTCTAACATTTGTCTTGGAACTAGAGACCTGCTATCCGAATTTAAGGAAAATAGGTTAGAGTCCGCAAATAGCTGAATATCATATCCCTTTCATAAGATCAAAACAAGCCAACTAAAAAAGCGGTTAGCTCTTTTATCTAAGAAATCCTACGTAATTCTTGAATGGAGACATAAAAAAATCTACCATATTACTCATAATCTATATTCGAATTTTATCCAGTGAGAGGAGAAACGATATTAGTATATCCTTTTATCAAATTATAAATAATTTTTAAAAGAAGGACTCCAGCTATTTTACTTTAAATCATTGCTACAGTATAAGAAAAAAACAAGCCCTTCGCGGGGCAATTTTTATTTAATCAATCTCTTGTTATAATTGAAAAGTATTATAAAAGATAGAACATAGAAAGATTACTTTTATGTTTTCTTGATTGGAGAGAATAATAAATTTTAAAAAGAGAATTCAAATGATAAAAAGACTAAACAGAAAAAAATAAATATGCTCAATAAGTATTTTAAAAATATATTAAAAACTTTTAAAACTGGCGATACTACCGAGCCCAGTTTTTATCCTGATCTTAAAAATCTTATTGAAGAATTTTCTAGATCAAAAGGAATTACTACTAATATTACCATTCAGCCAAAACGTATAGAGGCTGGAGTGCCTGATTTTACCATTCGAAGAAGTAAAGAGTTAGTTGGTTATATAGAGGCAAAAGACATTGGGAAAGATTTAGGGCTTTTTGAACATACTCTTCAGATTGAGAGATATAAAAAGGATTTCGATAATTTTATTCTAACTAATTATTTTGACTTTTGGCTTTGGAGGAAAAGTGAGAAAAAATGGATTCTTAAGACCAGAATAAGTGTTGGAGAGTTAAATTTTCTTAAAGCGAATCAATTACCGCCTTTAAAAAACGAAAGAGATTTTCTCAATTTAATAGAGGTGTTTTTAAATTTTAATATCCCTGAAAGGAAAAGTGCTAAGACTTTAGCTATTGAGCTTGCTTCTAGAGCGAAATTAATACCTGCATGTATTGTCGGAGAATTAAATAATAATGTTGAAACTGAGATAGACAGAATATATAAAGCATTTAAAAAGTACTTAATTACAGACTTGACCAAAAAAGATTTTGCTGACATTTATGCTCAAACAATTACCTATGGATTATTTATGGCGAGACTTCGCCATAAAGAAAAAGGATTTGATCGTTTTTTAGCCCAGAAATATATTCCTAAGAACATCCAGATTTTAAAGGATACCTTCTCTTTAATTTCTGGCTCCAATTTACCTGAATCAATTAGTTGGGCTGTTGACGATATTGCAACAATTTTAGCTTACGCTGACATCGAGAAAATCAAAGAGGAGTTACATAAAAGGACAGGTGGAGATGATCCTTTGATTCATTTTTATGAAACCTTTTTGAAGGAATATAACCCCAAAGAGAAAAAACATAGGGGTATTTTTTATACTCCCTTGCCTGTTGTTTCTTATATTACTCGTTCAGTCAATATTTTACTTAAAGAAAAATTCGGCAGAAAGGCTGGCTTTGCTGATAAAAATGTGATCATTTTAGATCCTGCTTCCGGCACTCTAACTTTCCCGGCAAAGTCCATTTTGATTGCTAAAGAGGAAATAGATAGAAGTCCTAATGCTGGCTCTTGGCTTCAAGTTGTCAAAAATCACGTTCTTAAGGATTATTATGCCTTTGAACTTCTAATGGCTCCCTATATCATTGGTCATCTTAAAGTTTCCTTACTTTTAGAGGATTTGGGTTATGACTTAGAGAACAGTGATAGGTTTCCCCTTTATCTAACTAATACGCTTGATTTATCAGATATAGAGCAGGCAACACTACCATATGTTGCTAGCCTTTCTGAAGAAGCACGAAAAGCAATGAAGGTTAAAAAAGATGTGCCGATTTTAGTAGTTATGGGAAATCCGCCGTACTCTGTTAGTTCTTCGAATATTATAAAAGAAGGATCAGATTTTAATGACCTCTATGAAAGCTATAAAGAAAAAGTTAGAAAAGAAGAAAGAAATATTCAACCTCTTTCTGATGACTATATTAAATTTATTGCCTTTGCCCATTGGAAAATAAAACAAACCGGCCAGGGGATCGTGGGAATGATTACAAATAATTCTTATCTTGATGGTTTAATCCATAGAGATATGCGTCAAAAATTGACTAAAGACTTTGATGAAATCTATATTTTAAATCTACACGGAAACTACAAAAGAAAAGAAAAGACGCCAACGGGAGGAAAAGATGAAAACGTTTTTGATATTCAGCAGGGCGTGGGAATTATTTTGTTAGTAAAAACAGGAGAGAAAAAACAACAAGTAATAAGATATGCTGATCTTTACGGCTTAAGAGACGAAAAGTATAAATTTCTCGAGGAACATAATATTCAAAATACAAAGTGGGAGAAGTTGAAATTAAGAGAACCAAATTATTTCTTTATTCTGAAAGATACAAAAGGTGAAAAAGTATATGATAAATTTATTTCTTTCAAAGATATTTTTAAAGAGTTTTCAAGCGGAGTAAAAACCCACAGAGATAATTTTATTTTAGATTATTCAAAAGAAGGATTAAAAAGAAAATTAATGATGTTCAGCGATGATAATCTAGATGATCAAACACTAACATCAACTTATAATTTAAAAGATACTAGTACTTGGAAAATGCGCGAAGCTCGAGAAAAATTTAAAAGAAATGAAATTAAAGATGAATTATTTAAAAAATACTATTATAGACCGTTTGATGTACGTTGGATTTATTATGATAAAAGCTTAATAGAAAGATCACGTAACGAAAATATCTGGAAATTAAGCGAAGATAACTTAGCACTTATTACAACTAAACAGCTCTCAACATTTTCATTTAAACACAGCTTTATTTCCCAGTTCGCGTCGGATATTTGCTTATTATCATTACAAACAAAAGAAAGTGCATATATTTTCCCACTCTTTCTTTATTTGGATAATGAAAATAATTTGTTTGGTAAAAGCAATATTCAACAAGAAAATTTTTCTCCAGAGTTTTGGAAAAAGATAAAAGGAGGTTTTATTGAAACGATTGATCCATGGAAAATTTTTAATTATATTTATGCAATTTTGTACTCTAATATTTATCGCGAAAAATATGATGAATTTTTAAAGATTGATTTTCCAAGAGTACCATTTATTAAGAATATTAATCTTTTCAACAAAATAGCGGGGTTAGGCAGTGAATTAGTAAACCTCCATTTATTAAAATCAGACAAATTAGAAGATACTAGGGTGACATATCCAGTTGTTGGCGATAATAGAGTTAGACAACGAGGATATAGGGAAAATGCAGGACGGATTTATATCAATGAGAGGCAGTATTTTGGTACAGTAGCGCCCGATGTTTGGAATTATTATATAGGCGGCTATCAAGTCTTAGATAAATGGTTAAAAGATAGAACTAATATGGTTTTATCTAATGATGAAGTCAATCATTTTCTAAAAGTTACCACTGTTTTAAATTGGACCATTTATTTACAAAGAGAAATAGATAAAATATATCCTAAAATTGAGAAGGAATTAATTTAGTCGGCGATAAGGAAATCATTAGTTTATAAACCTCAAAGGCTTAAACTGGAGAGATTAAAATTGTAGAAGATTTTAATAAAGAATAAAAATATGCAAGAAATGCAAATTAGCGAATGGGTTTTAATTGGCACAACGCTTCTTTTGGCCAGCGTAGCTTTTTTGGCACCTTATGTTATTGAAAGATGGAAATATAGATTTTATTCAGCAAAATTAGCTTTTAAGTTTTATCATACACCTCCGTACTGTCATATTACACAAATGAGGGAAGCAGGAGTGTACTTCCCTGTTTATTATTTTAGGTTTAAAGTTGTAAACAATGGTAAGGTTCAAGCCGAACAATGCGAGGCTGTGCTTGAAAAAATTTGGAAGGAAAATAGTGCTGGGAAATTTAAGGAATTTACTGGATTTTCACCAGTTTCACTTAAATGGTCCGGTACTCAAATGCTAAAATATCTTACGATACAGCCGGGTAGAGAAATTTTTTGCGATATAGGCCGAATTCACCATCCGAACCATGAGCAAGGGTCTGTATATAAAGGTATAAGTGAAGAGGAAAAAAGGGAAAATAAATTTTTCTTTGAGCTTCCAGAACGATTTTATGCACAATGGGATTGCTTAATTCCAGGGAAATATCAAATTGAAGTAGTAATTTACAGTAAAAACGCAGAAAAAATTAGTGGGAAGTTTAAAATTATATGGTCTGGAATTTGGAAGGATGAAGAGTCCGAAATGCTGAATGAATTAGTAATCCTTTAAAATCACGAAATTTAGATTTTCTAAGGAGCAATAAAATTTATGGGAAAGCTTCGTGAGGATAATGAGAAATCAGACCTAAAGAAGCAAAGTAAGGAATTAATAAGAGAGGCGGTTGATGGCCGTGTAATATGTTTTGAATTCTTAGCCCCCATCGGTGAGTGGTGATTACCTAATATTAAGTGAAGTAATGAAGTTTAATGAATATTTAAATTCTCTCAGAAAAGAAGATCCAGGGTTTGATAAATGGTTTAAAAAAAATTGGATTGCATGGAATCCTCCAAAACGCAAGGTTGGAATTTTTTTAGATAGGAATCTATCACAGATGTTGAAAAATGAGTTAATTGATTTCCCTAAGTTTAAAGCCTTTGAAGAAATTAAATATTCGTCTCGTGAAGATTCTGATATCTATGATTATTGTTCAAGAAAGAATTACTTAATCTTGACCAACGACAATGACTTCTGGAACGACAGAAAATTTCCCTTATCTAAGTCACCAGGAGTAATTATATTAGCAACCAGTTTAAATACATATGATTGTGAAGCTGCTCTGGCTTATTTTTTAACCTACTTTGATTTGTTAGGTGGCATTAGAAGATTCCCGGATTTTGCAAGGAAGATGAAGTTCAGAATTAGTAAAAAAGGATTTTCACATAAATACATAACCTACAAAAATAAAATTGAGAAATTACAGATCGAATATTAAATTCTGAGCCAAACCAGAAATCCCCTTTATGGGGGGATTTTTTTGCTACACCGTAACTTCCAATTGAAATCTAATATATTTTCTGGGACACATTCCATGAGTTTGAATATCAAAGAATACCCAAAGTTTAAGTAAAACCTTTTAATTTCTGATAAATTTTATAGTTCTGGTATAGTATCTATAAATAAAAAGCCCATCGCTGGGTGGTTTTTATTTATCGCCACTAAAGCGATTCTTTGTTAGAATAAATAAAACGAAGAGAAAAATTGTATACTGAAATAAAACATTAAAATTATGATTAAAGATGCATGGGATATTGTAAAAAGACCGCATACTAGAACCAAGCTTCGAATGCTTCGGAAGATTTTTGATATATGGCTTACTATATGGAATGGGCCTAATCAACAAAAGTGGGTTAGTAAAGAATGGTACGTCTTAGATTTATTCGCTGGTAGAGGATGGTACAAAGATGAAAAGAAAAAAGTCAGTGGTTCGCCTCTTATTTTTCTTGAGGAGATTATAAAACAAGAAGGAAAATTAAAGAAAAATAATGTTAAAATTAAATTATTTTTTATTGAGATTGCCAAAAAATACAAAATTGAGTTAGAGAAGGAAGCTTCTCAGCTTATAAAAAATCATCCTGAAATAGAGGATATTGTTAAAGTTAAATTTTTAAATGAGGATTGTAATAAAGTAAGTCCAGGAATACTCAAAGAGATACAAAATACTCCAAAACACCCAATATTTCTTTGTATTGATCCTTGGGGTATTAATATTCATAAAAAAACCATTAAAAGCTATCTAAACCTGAATAATCCCATTGACATTTTTTTTAATTACAGTAAGGAAGGTGAAACTAGAACACGGGGAATAGCAGTAAAAGAGTCTTCAATACCGAAAGAGATAAAAACAGTCAGTACCTTAGAAGAATTTCTAGGTAAAGATGTAGATTATAAAACAAAAAAAGATTTAGGTTTACTTAGTGATTATATAAAAACTTTATTTGTCAAAAACGGATATAATGTAGCAGGTTTTGATATGCAGTATCCAGCTAGGAGAGATATCATTTACTATCTTTTATTTGCCTCAAAAAATGAGACATTTACAGATAAGATAGTAAAAGGTATTTACGCTGAGGAGAAAGAAAATACTCTAGGTCCCACCTTGTTTGGTAGAGAGTTTTATTTACAAAATATTTTATTTATTCCATCTAAGATTAAGAGAATTTATAGAAAATCACTTCTCTATAAAACCAAAGTAGAGTACGGCGATTGGACAATAAACCACATCATAGGGTGCATGCACGGTTGTAATTTCCCTTGCTACGCATTTAGAATGGCTCAGAAATTTGGATGGGTTAAAAACTATTCTGACTGGAGAAGACCTAGGGTTGCAAGAAATGCTTTACAACTTTTAGAAACAGAGATACCTAAATACAAAAACGAGATAGATTTTGTTCACCTTTGTTTTATGTCAGATCCTTTTATGTATGATTTTGAGGAAGGAGATTTGATTCCTGAAATAAAAGAGCTAACCCTTAAGATTATTGAGACACTGAATAAAGAAGAAATAAGAGTAACAACCTTAACAAAAGGTTTTTACCCTGAAGAAATCTTAAATAGAAAAAGATTTTTACAAAATAATGAATATGGAATTACGCTTGTATCTTTAGATGATAAATTTAAACAAAAATTTGAACCATTCTCAGCACCTTACAAGAAAAGGATAGAATCTCTCAAGAGGCTCGCCAAAGCTGGTTTAAAAACTTGGATAAGCATGGAGCCTTATCCTATACCAGAATATGACCCGAATGCAGAAAATATTGAGAAAGTTTTAGAAAAAATTAAGTTTGTTAAGAAAATTATTTTTGGTAAGTTAAATTATCGAAGGCTGACTTATTATGGTAACAATTGTCCTCCAGGGTGGGAGAACAGTGAAGATTTTTATAGGAGAATGGCAAAGAAGGTAATGGAGTTTTGTGAGAGAAACAATATCAAATATCACATAAAATTTGGAACGCCGTATAGTAAAGAGGATACAATAAATATTTTCAGATCCTAGTTATAGTTGATTAGTTTATACCCAGATATACTACATTTGGGGAGATGTTTTTAATAAGAATAAACAAAAAAAATTGATTGACTGGAACAAGGGATCCAGTTAATCTGATAGCATGCCTTACACTGTACACGTTTCTTTTGATAAATTTAGGGAAAACATTGAGCTTTCTGGAGATTATAGAGAAACTGCTAGTAAGCGTAAAGATCACCTTGTTTCGCTTTTAGAGGATGAGTTTGAGATAATTGATGCTTTCCCTTCTGGCTCAATTCCACGTTTTACGGCTCTAAAAGAATACGCTGATTTAGATATCATTGTTGTGTTTCATTATGGCAAACACATAAAAGGGAAGAAACCGTCACAAGTTCTGCAAGTAGTAAGAGATTGCTTAGCTGAATACAAAACTAATGTTAGAAGAAATGGACAAGCAGTTACACTTTATTACAATACGTGGCCTAATGTTGATATTGTACCTGTTTCGAGAATTGTTAATGACAATGGATCAGTAGATTATTATAATGTTCCCGATATGAATACGGAAAGTTGGTTACCATCAAGACCTAGAAAACACTCAGACTTATTAAGTCAGAGAAATAAAGAATGTGGGGATGCTTTCAAACGTATTATTAAGATGATAAAATGGTGGAATCATCAACATAGCAATTTTCTTCAGTCTTTCCATATAGAGGTAATGGCGCTTAAAATATTTAATAGCAAATTAGCAGATTATCCGTGGAATGTGTTTAAGTACTTTGATGAAGCAGTTAAATTAGTATCTTCATCTCTATGGTACGAACTTGGCTACGTAGATAAGTACCTTAATGCAGGAAATAGAATATTAGCTCTGGAAAGACTAAAAACTGCCAGAGATAAGGCTCGAGATGCCTGGTACCTTACACATAATGGGAGAAGCGAACACGAGAGAGCTATCGCAATATGGCGACAAATTTTTGGTGAAAAATTTCCGGCTTATGGAAGTTAAGTTTATGGGAAAAGAAACCAGGGTAAAAATTATAAGGGAAGCTAGACGCATAGAAGAAGATTGTCTTTACTCTGCAAAGGGCCATTTTTATACTGCACAATTTTGGACAAATCTTCGTCTATGGATAGGTATCCCTACAGCAATTCTAGCTGCTATTTCTGGTGCTTCTGCTCTTTCACATTTCGACAATCATAACATTCTTGCTGGTATTTTAGCTATTATAGTAACCTCGCTTACAGCTGTATCAACTTTTTTGAATCCAAATGAAAAAGCGATGTTACATCACAAATCGGGAAATAAGTACAATAGTTTAAGAAATAAATCTCGAATTTTCTGTGAGATTGATATTGATACAATAACTGACGATAATGATATTGTGCAGCAGCTAAAAATTTTAAATCAAGAGAAAGATGGGCTTAATCTGAAATCACCACAGATCCCAAAATGGGCATATTCAAAGGCACGGAGAGGGATCGAGGAAGGAGAGGCAGATTATGGGGTTGATAAGTGATTTTCCACCAACTTAATGCAAGATATTTTATCTTAACAAAGTAAATAAAAATCATATGAATTACCCGGACTAGATTCGAACTCTATTCACTACACACATGTAGCTAAACCGGAAATCCCCTTTATAGGGGGATTTTTTTACTAAACCGTCACTTCCAACTGAAACCTAACATATTTTCTGGGACATATTCCATGACTTTGAAATACTTGACAAGTATCATTTTGGTGCTTTATGATGCGATTACATGACCGAAATAAAGAAAAATAATAAACCCTCTTCGGGTTATTATGCAGTGAAAAGACTCGCACGGGAACGCACCAATTGGCTTCCAATTGTGGAAGCATGTCTCGAAGAGGAGAAGCGAACCAATGGCGATTTCGCCGGGGCTTGGGTATTAGAGACAGCCAAAAAAAGAGGGATTCAATGGTTCCCCAATTTACGTGTACTTGTAAGTTACGGGATTTTACAAGTAAAAGATCGAAGTCGCGGTGGAAGAAGAGCTTATTATAAAGTGCTTGACCCTGAAGGAGTCCAGAAGGCCCTACAAGAGATAGGTCAGAACGAATAAGGACTCAAAGAATTAATTGATAAATATTAATATTCAAATAAGTATGAGAGATCATAAAAAAGCATCTGATATTTTCCGGGAATCGGAATTTTTATTTAGCAGAAAAGTTCCATTTAAGGAAGCATTCCCAGAAATTGTCGATTTAGAAATTGAATGTAAAGAAACTGGTCACCTTGGTTCTGTTTTTAGTAATGAGAATTCACATTATTATTCAATAAAAAATCCACCTGGCGAATATATAGATTGTAGTAATCCATTGTGTTATGGTGGTGGGTTTTCTATAGGCGGGGTATTGCGTGGAATGGTTAGAAACAAAGAAACAGAAAAAGAGGGAAGCGAGTCCTGTAAGGGTTATGAAGGGTCTCCTAAAGGAAGAAGAAGGTATGGAAGTTGTATTAATTTTTTTAAATATAAGGTCAAGATAAAATATAAACATAATGATAAATAAGATTAATTTTGTATTACATCGAAATTTAACCTGAAGCTAAGGAAAATTTAATCAAAAAAGCCCATTTCTGGGCTGTTTTTATTTTAAACTTATTATATATTAAACTCTAGATAGGTAAAGGCAAGGTTTCAATCTCTATTATCTCTCCTTTTTTAAAGATCTTTTCTGTTTTTTTATTATTTTTTTTCTGTGTCCCGTGTTTTATATGGTATTCGATTTTGTTTTTCTCGCAAAAGTCTATTACAATATCAGAACATTTTCTATAAAATGAGTTGTTATTTTTTTCAAATTGATTTGAATTGGTATTATAATTTATTTTTCCAAATATAATTTTATCCACAAAAGAGATTGATTTTAAAACACTTATTAAATCTTGTTTTATTAGATTTGGTGTGGGATATGGTTCCATACTAACCCAAGTTTTTAAGCCCCTCTTTTGTAAATATTTTAGGGATTCAATTCTTTTTTTATATGGAGCCGAATATGGTTCAAATCTTTCCTTAAAACTATTACTTAAAGAAATGAGAGTAATGCCATATTCATTATTTATGCCATATCTTTTAGTGTCAGATAGAACCTTAGGATAGATTCCTTTAGTTAAAACAACGCAACGAATATTGTCTTTATTTAATCTCTCAATTATTTTTAAAGTCAAATCTACCACTTCTGGATACTTGTACATAAAAGGGTCAGTAGAAAAACATAAATGAACAAAATTTATCTTGTGTTTATATTTAGGAAGTTCCTTATTTAATAACTCCAGGGCATTAGCTACGATTTTAGGTTCTATCCACTCTTTATAGTTTTTTATAATTCCACATCTTTTTTTCATCATCATTGCATAGCAAGGAAACCTGCAACCATGAGCGCATCCTTCAACGTGATTAATACAATAATCAGCATATTCTACCCTACTTTTATATAGAAGTGTTTTTCGTATTATACTTTTCATAATATTTATTCTATCGTTATTTTAAAAATTATAAAATTAAAGAAATTCTATCATACAATCATTCGAATAAGTCATTTTTCTCCTTTTGGGTTTTAGACATTTAACCTTTATTTTCTTTACTTTCTCCATTGGTGCTAAGATTTGTCTTTTATAATGAGTCTCTCTAAAAGGCGTTTGTGTGATTATAAAATTTTCAAGTTCCTCTACACTAACAGATTTCTTTTTGAAATTCTCTAGAATTATTTTCCTAAGTTGATCATAATTGGGTTCTATCTGAAATAACATTGGCTGATCTGGGTTATAGGTTGCATCTGAAAATTGAAATGCCCCACTTTCATCAACTTTCCACATAGCTCCTTTCATCTTCTTTAGTCCAACGATATTATTGGTTCCAAAAAATAAAAAGTAGTCAGTTTTATTGATTTTATTGGTCATTTTAAATGAGTGTACAAATTTTATATTTGCTTCTTGTTCTAGCTGTTCTTTGTAAATATTATGTAGTAATATTTCACGCTTTTGTGAATTACTTTCAGAAATTACTTTTCGCCATTTATCTATTCCAAATGTTTCATTAAGACCTCCCCAAAGCCTTTTATCTGTTATAAATCGATTGATTTCCTCATACATAAATGTAATCAAAACTTCGCATTTCTCATTTCCCATAATTTTTTTTATTACTGAAAAGGGTATCCCAGTGAAGCCAAAAGGATCTATAAAGACAAAAGCAGGAGCGAGCCTCTTTTTTTGATCTTCAACATAATCTAAAATTTCTTTTAAAGTTTCTTCAAATTTAGCACAAATACATTCTATTTTAATATTAAGAGGCAATTTATAATTATCTAGTTTATTTTTTAAAAATTCACATCTTTTTTTATCCGCTTCAATAAATAGCATTATGATTTCTGCTTTAATATTCGCTCTGTGTTCCAAGACTGACTTTATAGCTATGATCGGAGAACCATCTTCACCATTAGTATATTCTCCGGGACCAGCAAACCCATCAATATAAAGGACACGACCATTCCACCGAGTGATTATAGGCAACCATGCGTTTAGATACTTTCTTAAAATAGCATGCTTTGCTTCAGTATGAGGCTCTATTGCCCAAATTGTATTGGTGATTTTAGACATTATTAAACCTCTAAACTAAGTATACTATAATGTTATTCCCGTTTATAGAGGAAGAATTTGTCTTTAAAGGCAATTTCCTTTATTTTTAAATTAAACCCTCACTTCCAACTGAAATTTAATGTAATTTTTGGGACACATTCCATGACTTTGAATATCAAAGAATACCCAAGTTTTACATAAAATCCTTTAATTTCTAATAAATTTTATACTCTTAGTAGAGTATTTCTAAACAAAAGGCCCATCACTGGGCGATTTTTATTTGCCTAATCTATTGTTATAATTAAATAGGATTATAAAAGATAAATGGAAAAGATTACTTTTATGTTTTTCTGGTTAAGGAGAATAAAGAATTTTTTAAAGAGAATTCAAGCGATAAAAAAAGAAAACGGAAACATGGTTAATTTAAAAAAAGATATTTTTGTTACTCCAAATATTAGGATATTTGATGGTCTAGAGGATTTTCAAAAACTTAAAGAGGAATATAGAATTTCTCTTTTACCAGATGAATTTCAAAAAATAAATTTAAAAAGCTTACTAGATCATCGTTTGTCTTTAGTTGTGGGTGAACCGGGGTCCGGGAAAACATATCTTTTGCGGGAAATTGTTAAACTTATAACACTACGAGCTTCAAAGGAAGCAATTTTTGTTGAATTAAAGAGTTTTGCCGGTGGTGATACAATTCCAAAGATAATTAACCGACAATTGGCTTTACCAGATGCTATCAGGACAAAGAAGTTTAAATTGAAAAACTTAAATAGTATTGTAATTTGTCTTGATGGACTAGATGAAATTCGTCAGGATATCTTTTCTGAGGCGATAGAAAAAATTAAAGATTTTTTAAATGAATATAAAAATATTTCTTTATTGTTATCTTGCCGTTTGAACTATTATCAAAAATTTCCCGTATTTGAGGGAAAAAAATTTAAAATCGTTATGCTATACCCCTTTTCCCTTAAAGATACACAAGAGTATTTAGAAAAGAGTAAAATACCAAAAGAAAAAATAGAATTGATATTTAAGAAACTTAGATTTCAAAATAGACAGCTTATTATACAAATTCCCCGTTATTTATCTTTGTTGATTGAGTATATTCATAGCAATCCGGTTGCAGATATTTCTCAAATTAATAGAGGGGAGTTGTTTGAATATTTTATTTACAAAAAATTAGAAAAAGAGGACAGAGTCTTAGATAGACAAAAACGAGATATCATTAAACGAGTTTTAGAAAAATTAGCTCTTATAATGGAAATTTATCAGGCTAACGAAATAGACAAGGATGAACTGATGACTTTTTTCGATAATGCAAAGTCAAATTTAATCCCGAGTTTGTTGGCCCAGACGACTATAGAAGCTTTTTATGATAAAAGTCTTATCAAAGACAATATTCAAACTATTTCATTCGAAAATCCAGAGTTTCAGGAATATTTAGCGTCAAAAGAGCTTCTACGCATGGGGAGATTAGAAAAAACCCTCTATGATATTGTGGTAGATAAGGAACTTCAAGAAATACATCCGAGTTGGTTTAACACATTGAGCTTTTTATTAGAGCAAAAGCCAGATTTGTTAGATAAAATTTTACGTTTTGGATTTAAAAAGACTAAGTTAGTAATTGATGATGAATATAGCAAGCTATTACTCAAATTAAATTATGAGAAAGTAAATAAGGAAACAAGAATAACAATATTTAAAGAAATTCTAACCCACTATCAAGTGAGAGAAGAACTATGGCTAGATTGGGATATAGCAGAAGGACTGAGTTATTTTTATGATAATACGCTTTCGGATTTTCTTAAGTCATGGGTTGATACCAGGGAAAATGGACAGAGATTGTTTGTAAAAGAAGGAAATATGGCATTAATTGTTCATTTCTTACTAAAAAACAAAAGCTTAGCTGTAGACGATCAACAATATTGGAAAAAGAAACTCATTAGGTTTGCTAATAGTGAAAATGAAAATGGTGTGCTCCAAAGACTCTCCTTATATGCTCTGAGCGAGTTTAAAGACCCTCTATTGATTAAAAAAGTAGAAAATACTTGGAGACATAAAGATGAACTTGTTCAAAGAGCTTTTTTGAGATTTTGTTATAGAATAGATCCTAACTGTGAACCATCGATAAAATATTTTGTTGAGGGTACTAAACGGGATTTCCTTGAAGCTCGCTATGGGATATGGGAAATTAACAATAAAGAAGGAATAAAAAGGCTCTTAAATTCCTTAAAAAATGATACCTTATTCCTTCAACATTTTCTTGATAAGGAAAGCATTTTTAGAGAAAAAGACGAAAAAATTAATCAGAATATCAAAGTTGTTTTAGATGAAGAAATTGCCAAACTTGCTTTTGACATTCTAATAAAGGCTTTTGAATCAAAATATTCATACTATGTTGAGAGATCAAATTTCATCGAAAGGTTGACTCTTTTACTTAAAGAGTATGACTCAAACTTTCTTTTTAACTTAATTTCAAGAATTAAGAGTTCAGATGAGCTTAAAACTAGTATTTTTAGTTTCCAAAATGTATTTGCGGCAGTTCTTGAGAAGAATCAAGTCGAGAGATTTATAAATGAATTATCAGAAACCCAAAGAAGTAAGAGATTAGCTTTATGGACTCTTCAACAAATTAAATTTTCTAATAGAAAACTGAAAGAAGAAATTTACGAAGAGGGGAGAAAGTATTTAAGGAGAGAATATGAAGAATCTGAGAAATTTGCTCGGAAAGAAAGATTACAGCAATCCGAATCCAAAGAAGAAACAGTCTATAAGGAATTTCAATTAAGACTGGAGCCCGGAAAAGGAAAATATGATCCAGGTATATTTAGATTTTATATTGATAATAAAGAAATTCTTGAGAAAAAAATCACAGAGATAGAGAGAAAGAGAATCATTAATTTAATGACCAGATCAATTTTTGAGAAATTCGATCCCAAGGATGGATATAAAATATTCAAGATAAACAGAAGAGATAGTAATAATACAAGTTTTACCTGGCATTCTTGGAATCCAATTTTTGCAGATTGTATAAAGCTAGCCTCCTTATTAAAGATAGATATTTCAAAATATAGACAAAAGATTATTAATTTTATTCCATTTGCATATTATGAAGAGCGTAAAGCCATTTTTAAACTGATTAAAAATGTAAAAACGGAAGAATTAAAATATGTCTTAGCTATATACAAGAGCAATTCAGATCTAAGATTATTCCAACCGGAAAGTTTCATTGAATTCGTTAAAGAATACGAACTGGAAGAAACGCTTCGTATTATTGAGGAATTTGTAAAAGAGGAAACACTGTCTGTTTATAATCGAATAGAAAGTTTGAAACTGATGGAATCGTTAAAACCTGATAAAAAATTATTAGAGAAAATTTTTAAAGAATATAAAAAAAGAAAAGATGAATCTTTCCAGCTTTCAGAAACTGCAAATCAACTGTTGATTGAAAATTATAAAGATGAAAAAGCGATCAGCTGGCGATTTACTCAATTAAAGAAACGGATCTTTGAATTCGAAGAACCAATAGGCGTACATTCAGTTGGTCCTCAAGAGAATGAATTACACGAGAAGAGATTTGCAAATTCATTGATGGAGCTAAAAGATATGTCTTATATAAAGAAATTTCTTGATCTCATTGATTTTTCTTTTAAAAAGATAAATAAGAATGAACGATATTGGAATTACGTTCAATACTTATGGCGAATCGTGTTTAAATACTTCGATGGTTTAAAATACACAAGATCGTATGAAGCGATTAAACAACTCGAAAATTTTTTACAGAATAATATACATTCAGATTATTCTAATTGGTTTAAAGGAGAATTAAAACAACTGAAACGTTCTTATCTTGTTTATATTGGTAGACCAAGTAATATTAATAGTGCCATAAAATCCTTCAATGAAACAAAATCAAGACAATACCTTTCGATAGGTACTCCAGAAGAGCTGTTTGATAATGTTAAAAAAATCATAAATGAAGACTTAAAGAACTGGATTGAAAACGAGGGGGGAAGCAAAATAATCAGAAATAAAAAGGAGCCTGAGATCCAACCTAATATTCAACTTGCTTTAGAGAATAAATTCCTCAAACGAGGACTCGATTTTCAGATCTACAGAGAACCACAAAAGTTAGATAGCAAAAGGGTGGATTTTTTAATAAATTATGGATTTATTGGACAGATACTCCTTGAGCTAAAATTATCAAGTCATCCAGATTTAAAAGGAAATAATTTGGAAAACAAAGGATCTTTTAAAAGTCTCCAGAGATATATGAAGGGGTTTAGTGTTGACTATGGGATTTTGCTTGTTATTAATAATGCCAGAGTAGACAATAATAAACTAAACAAAATTAAAAACAGTTACAGTAAGATTAAAGGTCTAGATACAATTGGGTTAAATTTCTATTAGAAATAATGAGTAGCAAGTTGGGTGTAACTTAAAGCTGAGTTAAAAACGTCATCTCAAAATCCCCTTTTGCGCTTATAATCTAGTTTCGGCCTTTATTCAATGCGAATATGGGGCCAAACAAAGCCCCCCCCCCCTGTCGGGGGAGTTTTTATTTTTATTAAACCTTCACTTCTAGCTGAAATTCCAAGTAATATCTGGGACACATTCCATGATTTTGAGTTAAGACCGGTATCCCAAGGTGCTCTTTTGTATTTGTAATCTAGGTTCTAACTTTGTTCAATACCATACGACTTTAGGGCAAGGTAAAAACTCATAGACAATTAAATAATTGGTATGTTTGGTTAAAAATAAAAATGGAAAGTAAATCCTTTCCATTTTTTTTGCAATCTAATTATCCTTTGGATTTTTTTGGGTCCTTTTTACGGGGATAGGTGCGTTCTTCCTGGTATTTCTCGTTAAGTTTTTTAATTTTTACTGATCCACCATTTTCCCCAAGAACCTTTTTTAATACACCACCAGCTGTTGCTTGTTCTTTAGTGTCAAAGGTCTTAATGGTTTGATTAGTTTTGTCCTTCTTAAGCACCCATTTTTCCTTATGTTCGTTATACCCTAAAGTATATTTTGTTAGCTTATTCATAGTGTTTTATTGTTTTTAACCTATAAACTTAGAATGTGTTGTTTTGTAATTAAAGGTTAATATGTTTAGAATATTAACTTGGCACATTTACAAATGGGGTTCGACGAGGCCCCGTTTTGTATTTGAGCTCCATAGACATTGTAACAAAATGCATTATTATGTCAAGTATTTCTACTTATCCACTTGACAAGATTTTTTTACATACTATAATTAAAACAAATGGTTAAAGATTTATATAAAAAAATTAAACTGTTGAGGAAGGAAAACAGCTTTTCACAGGAATACATCGCTAAAGAATTAGGAATGTCCAGACCTACCTACATGCAGATAGAAAAAGGAGAACGAGAATTAACTATATCTGAGGCAAAAAAACTTGCGAGTATTTTTAGTATGCGGCTGGAGAATCTTTTATTGCCGGAAAAAGCTTCAGAGGCAAAGATTATTTTAGAAAAAGAAAAGATACAAAAAAGATCAAAAAAGACAGGAATCCGTGTTATTATTCCACGTGCTGATATTATAAAATTCAAGGAAGTTTTGTTGTATATTTTAGAAAAAGTGGGGGCAAAACCAAATATTGGGGAAACTGCTTTATATAAACTACTTTATTTTATAGATTTCGACTTTTATGAGAAGTTTGAAGAACAACTAACTGGCGCGCGGTATGTTAAAAATCATTACGGGCCAACACCGGTGGAATTTAAAAAAATTGTTGAGGAGATGGAAGATAAAGGTGAAATAGAGAGAGTTAAAAGCAAATATTTTCAGTATGATCAAAAAAAATATCTACCACGCCGAGAATCTGATTTAAGAAGATTGTCTGCACGAGAAGTGAAGCACGTAGATGATGTACTTGCTCGTCTTTCAGATAAAAATGCCAATGAATTAACAGAATATTCTCACAGCGATGTACCGTGGCGAGTTCATAAATATGGTGAGATTATCAGCTATGAAAGCGTATTTTACCGCGACACGGATCATTCTGTAAGAGATTACGAAGATGAACTTTAATGAGACCGACGACTTCTCCAAAGATTTCAAACGATTGTCAAAGAAGTATAAGTCATTAGCTGATGATTTACTTGAATTTAAAAAAGTTGTTTCAAAATTTCCACTTGGCATTAGCAAACATTTTGTAGTCCTAATAGCAAAAGAAACGGTCAAAATTATAAAAGGCCGTCTTTTTTGTCGTTATTTAAAAGGCTCTTCAATGCGAATTATTTATGCTTATTGTGAAAGTAAGCATATGATTGAGTTTATACAATTATATTTTAAGGGCGAAAAAGAGAGTGAAGATCGTAACAGAATCAAAAATTACATAAAAATAAAAAGAATCTGATCTAGTTTCCCCTTAAGTTTTAAATAAGCAATAATTACAATTCTATTTTAGTCTATATTAAAATAATTAATTTTAGACAGAATATTTAGATGGAAGTAATAAATTTAATTAAAGAATATAGAGAAGAGATTTTTAATAAGTTATCTGAAGATAAAAAGTCCTTTGAAGATTATAGTTATCTTTCAACCGAGTTTAAAACTGTTAATAACGTAGTAAATAATGAAGAGTTTAAAAGAACTTATAGAAGATTTTACGTCTTAAACGCAGGGGGTCTTGGACAAAGACTAATTGATAGATATTTTGAATTGTTGCAAAAAAGAGAAACAAATCTGAAAAATATTCTCGTTGAATTATCTGAAATTCCAAGACTGAATGGGAAACCGGCAATATTATTAAGTTTCGCCTCTAAGTTAATTCATACAGTGGATAATAATAAACCTATTTATGACAGTAGAATAGCTAAAATTTTTAATATTAAATTAAATTATAATATTAAAGGTATCAAAGAAAAAATAGATGATAGATTAGTACAATATAATTTACTTAAAGAGAGGTTTAGTAAGATTCTTAAAGACCAAGAGGTAAAAAAGATTATTAAAGATTTTAAAGAAAGGTTGAAAGTGGATATTGTTGATGTAAAAATGCTTGATTTTATATTATGGAAATTAGGCGATATAATTATGAAACAAAAAAATTAGGAAAAAGCCCATCGCTGGACAATTATGGAAATTCCAGAAAAAGTTAATAATATAATACAGAGAATACTAGAAAGTGAAGATGAATGGAAAGCACTCTATATGGCATCGTGGGGGTGTGTTTTCTATTGGCTTGAACCAAAATTCAAAAACACTAATTTATGGAACAAACCATTAAAACTCGGTTTACCTGCTTCAAAGAGGGGGTTTCAAGAATACACACCTCAAAAACTTTGCGAGATTCTTAAATCAAAAGATAATGAATTTACATTAGGCTATTTACAAACACTTTTTTCGTTGCTTGAAGAATTGGTAGCTGAATTATGCCCTATTGTATGTAGCGGACAAGAAATAAGAGCAGATAAATTTGAAAATCTAAAAAAATTTCTTTTAGGGGAGAGCCCCTACCAAAATTTTCAAACTAAAATGACCGAAGATAAAATTAAAGAATTGAAGTTGGCGAAGGAAACTAGAAATTGCTTTATTCACAACAATTCAAAGGTTGATATACTTTGGTTGGAAGCTTTTAAGGATGCAAGGGGCGAAAATTCAATAGCTCAAATCGGTGATAAACTACCAGTTAATTTTCATCAGATTGAAGATTGGAGAGAACTAATCATAGAAATTGTTAATAGGATAAAAGATACAGTTATAGAAGTCAATCTTAGGGCTTTATAGGCTTCTTTAATTCCCAATAATCTCTCCTTCATAATTGCTATATAATCTCTATTCTCCAGAATTATAATAAGCTTTGCTAAGGAGGCAAAAAATTAAAAAATGCATGAGATAGAAAAAATTAAAGAGGCTGAATACTTTTATAATCAAATGCTGAAAACCGAAGAGAATTCAAATGTTTTTAAATATAATTTGAGCGCTTTTCTAGCTGCTGCACGTTCCGTTTTACAGTTCGCGCTAAAAGAAGCCAAAAATAAATCAAATGGTAGGCAATGGTATGATTCAGTAATTAGAGATAGCACTGTAGTATCATTTTTTAAAGATAAAAGAGACCTAAATATACATACAGAGCCTGTTAAAGTAAGAAAAGATGTAAATATCCTAATAAGAGAAACATTGAGAGTATCTGAATCTATAAAAATTATAAAGAGAGATAAAAATGGTAATATAATTGAGGAATGTCAATCAGGGCCCGAACCACCAAAAATTAAAGAAGAAATACCGCCCGAAGTAACTCATAAATATAAATTTGATGATTGGTCCGGGACCGAAGATATCCCTACTTTGTGTCAACAATATCTAACTGAACTAAAAAATATAGTGTCCGATGGACAAGTAAGAGGATTTTTAAGTTAGTTATAGCAAGTAATTGTTTGGCTTGTTGAAGAGATACTGTTGGATATTTAAACACTTCCTCCCACTTTAAGGTTCTAAAATTGTCCACCAGAGCGAGCCAAACCAGAAGTCCCCTTCACGGGGGGATTTTTTTACTAAACTGTCACCTCTAGTTGAAATCTAATATATTTTCTGGGACACATTCCATAATTTTGAGAAAGTAAGGAAAGTGTCCCAACATTATAGGGAGGAAATATTTGTTGTATATCCGAAATCTCAACGGGGATCTGCCCAATTACTTTGGCAGATTTTTTATTTGAATCAAATAATATCTTTTTTATTAAATACCTTAAGAATATTTGTCTCTCTTTAAGTTTAAGGGTATTTAATCTTGTCTTCGCTAAATTACAAAAATATTTAATATCCTTGGTGATTAGTGGTCTGCTGGTGGATTTATTTAATTGTTCATCAATCTCTTTTAATCTTTTATCTATCTCTATCTTTATCTGTTCAAATTTAATGCTTTTTTCAGAAAATTGTTTCTTACTAATAATGCCATCAGTATAAATTTCTAGCAGTCTGTCTGTTTTTCCATCCAAATTTTCTTTTTTTCTTAATAGAATCTTTTTTTCTTTGCTTAATTCCGGTCTATTTTTATTTGTTTTGTAATACGAATCCAAAACATGTCTAATAATTATCTGAGGATTGCTTATGGCTTTCACAAATGTGCTCCAAATTGCGTTCTCTAATTTATCTTTCTTTACCATTTTTGCGTTACAATCTCTAGGAAAAGGAAAATTTCTATGCCTGTTATTACATCTGTAATAAGAATGGCCCATGGTTGTATCTCCTGCTAAAGGTGAGTTGCAATTAGCGCATTTTACTAATCCACTTAATAAATAAAAGTGCTTGCTGTTTCCAAAAGGCTTATATTTTTTTGACAGTATCTCCTGGACAAATCTAAACTTTTCTTGATCTATAATTGGTGGAAACTTGATAGGAATCCATTCTTTCCTGTCTCTTAATCTTCGTCCTTCTTTAACTACTTTTCTATATCTTTTTCCATTGTTTATTTCAACGCTATAAGTTTTTCTATAATAACCTATTCCTATGTAGTCTTCTCTTCTTAAAATTTTTGCTACTACACTAGTTCCCCAAATCTCTCTTCTCTTTCTTGTTCTGATTTTCATTAAAGCTAGTTCTTTTATAACTTTTTTTAAACTACAATGTTCAATATAGAGATCAAATATTAGACTTACAATTTCTGCCTCTTTTTTACTTACTTTATAATAGCCTTCTCTTAATGCATCTTTCTTAATATAGTTATAACCGAATGGAGGCAGTGTACCTACAATCCCTTTCTGCTTAGCCTTAAAAAGCCTTCCCCTTTTTGTCCTTTCCAGAATCTTTTCTTTTTCAAATTCTGCTGCAGCACCGAGAACATTGAACATGAATCTTCCCTCGGGAGTATCTGCTATTGGTTTGCCACTAATAAGGATTTCCACTCCTCTTTTCTTCAATTCTTCAACCAAAATACCTTGCTGATAAAGGTTTCTTGACAATCTGTCAACCGAATGAATATAGACGACATCAAATAAACCTTCTTTGGCATCGTTTCTTAACTGGTCTAGTGCCGGACGATCAAGCGTTTCTCCGCTCCATCCGTTATCTATATACTCTTTAAAAATCTGTAAATCCTTACAAGTTTCTCTTAATTCTGCTAGCTGAGAATCAATTGTTTTTTCTTGTTCTTGGAGCGCTGTTGAAACACGGCAATAAATGGCTGCTTTTTTCATGATTTTCTAATTAAAGCCCGCCTTAAGCAGTAGGCTCATAGCGGGCAGATAAGTGAGCCTACTGCTATCTAATTTTATAGTTGCACAATATAAAGATGTGTCAAGTTCTAATTGTTTTGGTTGGTTACTATTTTATATTCAGTTGTTTTATCTTTTATTGAAGACTTTTGGAAATAATTAAAAATATCCTGTTCGTTTACAAGCATTGAAAGAGCTTTGCTTAATCTAAAATTAGTTTCAGGGCAGGACTTGTATAGTAATTGAACCTTAATATTATCGTTTTTCTGCTTTGCCATAAAAAAATAATTATTCCGGTTTATATAGGAATATTTCATTAAGTGATTATCCTATTTCTAGCTTAAAAATTGCAGAAATATTCCAAAAGAAGGGAAATATTGCTTAACAAAGCCAAAAATAAGTCCGAGTTAGCAGTAACTCAGATACTTTATAATCTTATTATCCTGCAGTGCTCACAAAAGAGGATGTTTTTGAACAGATGTTGGACCTTTCCCTTTATGTGTAGTATAAGGTAGTAAAAGAATTAGCTAGACAAGCTTCTTATAATTAAAGAAATAGCTAAAATACTTATAATAAATGTTTGGTCAGTAAAAAAATACTCTTACACCTATTTCTGGACAAAAGGATTGTGGCTTGTCTTGGCAATTTGAAAGGAAAAGTGGGAGAATTAGAGCAACTCCAAAAACAATCAGGAGAGCTAAACGAACCCAAACAGTCAATTTTAAATAAAGTGTTTCAAGAGGAATTAGTGAAATGAAATATCCCGATTTAAAAGTAAAATTCCAAAGTAAAACTTTAGATTTGCAGTATCTAGGAAAGTTTGAGGTTGAAAAAGATGAAAGAGGGAAGCCAATTATTTGTAGGGAAGAAAATCAAGATGAGATAAGCTACTTGTTAAGTATTCAAACAGAGCTAACAAATAGTGGTGAACCCGAATTAATTACGAGACTTCCTAACCATTTACGTACGAAATTAAATCGAAAATATTATGATACAAGGAATCTCAGAAATGTCTGGCGATTGCCTGGAATTTATGCTTTCGTATCAATGAAAGGTAATAACATAGAATACAAATATATAGGTCGGGCAAGCGGCACAATTGCAGATCGTTTGCGGCAATACCTTGCACCGAGTTTTAAAAGAATGACGACTTTTTATGTAAACCGATTGTTATTTAAAACGCTTGAAAAAGGAAGTATAGTATTAATCTATTTTTATCCTGAACCTGATATAGAGAAGGAATTGCAAATCCTTCTTTGTCCAGATTGGAACCGTGAAGTTCCCAGAGATAAAATACAAAATTTAGCCCGAAGTTTAGAGAAATAAATAATTTGTCAAACTAAAAATAAAAAAATGAAAATTAAAGAAAATAGATTAATTTTAATAAAATTCCTCTTTGAGCACGGGAAGCAGCATACACTGAGTGGCTTTTCAGTAGATAGAATGATTGCTATTCATAATTTCGACAATGCTATCGAATGGCTTTTAAGGTCTGTGGCATTACAATTAGAAATTAATATTTTCTTATCAAAAGAAAAAAGGTACATCTCATTTTATGAGTTGTGTACAAAAATTGAAGGGGAAAGTAAAAAAATTTTACCCTTCAAAGATGAGATTTTAGGTTTACATGATTTAAGAAATAAGATTCAACATCATGCTAATGTTCCTTCTTCCGAAGATATAGAAAGATATGGATTCTTTACTAAGGGGTTTATTGAAAAGGTTTTAAAGGATTATTTTGAGATTAATTATGATGAATTATCTTTCGTTTCTTTAATTAAGAACAGACAAATTCACGAAGGATTTTTAAAAGCTGAAGAGTTAGTAAGGAAAAAGAAGTATAAAAATTCTATTTCTTTGTGCTGGGAGGTTTTTTCATTTATTACATGGGAGGAACCCGCTGATGTAGGGTTTCGTGGTGGTGAACTTTCAGCACTTTTTGGAGCCGGGAAAGAATTAATAAATTTAATTCACAAAGATTATATTGAAAAAATTTATCCAAAGAATCGATTAGCTGTGGAAGTAGGGCGGGCTTTAAACCAACTTTGTTTAATTTCTACCTCACTTCATTTTTTAACATTATCTCAAAAAATGGGATTTTTAAAAATCAAGGATATTGTAACAAAGAAGAAGATGAGTAAAAAAGACGCTCAGGACACTTTAAATTTTATGGTCGATGTGATTATTTCTTGGGAGAGAGCTGGGGTTATAAAATTAAAATAAATCATTATAGAATCTAATTGGACGGCAAAAAATTAGTAGAATAAGATAAAAGGTAGAGACTCAGTAGTAGAAGATGCATTTCACTGGAGGGAAGAGAATTAACAATATGAAAAATAGATCTGAAAAGAAAAAATTATTAATTAGTTATTGTGGAATAGCTTGTTCTCTTTGCCCTTTATATAGGGGAAAATATAAGAAAAAGAAATGTTCTGGATGTTGGGCACTTAATGAATGTAAAATTGTAAAATGTGCAAAAGAAAGAAAAATAAAATATTGTTTTTATTGCGACGAATTTCCATGTAAATTTTATAAAAAGGGATTTCCGTGGGACGTTGAGGGTGAGCCAGTTATTTGGAAACCGTATAGTAGGGAATATATAAAACTATTCGAAATTGCGAAAAAGAAATAAATGGGGAAATCAAAATTTGGCCTAAGTTAGGAAAAATTTAATTAGATAATAAGAGTCTTAAAAATTAATTCAAAGGAGAAATTATGCCTATTATATTTAATGGAAATGTAACAATACACGGTAATGTGGAAATGTATGATAATGGGAGTATGAAAATTGCACAGCATTTACCATTAGAAATGGATATCCAGACTTTAACAAACTTGATTAATTCCAATGTTATAAATGAGTCAAAGAAAAACATACTTTTGAAAAATGCTAATTTATTAGCTACGGCTGATCAAAAAACCAATGAATCAAAAATAAAAAGTGCTCTTAAGTCGATTGTTGATTTTACTAAAACCCTTGGTAGGGATGTAGTTATAAAAGGGATTAGCACAATAGTAGCTGAAGTTATTAAAAGAGGACTATAGCAATTTTAAATAGAGTATTTATACTAGGAGATTAAAAAAAATGGTGTAAACTCTATTTTTTATCTGACTCTGACTAGTAGTCTATTCTTTGTCTCCATGCAAGCCAATAAAAATTAAATTTAAATATAAAATATGTCTAGTTCTATAGACTAGGAATCAGTTATTATAGAGAAACTTTTACCACCCTTACAGGTGGTTTTTTTTATTTTATCTACAGTTTTTCCCCAGAATTACTATTAGTTCACCTAAAAAGGCAATTTCCCCCTTCTTGTTTCAATTTAACCCTCTAGATACTCTAAAAACATATACTAATTTTTCATTAGGAGGGATATGAAAAATGTTAGCCAAAAAGGTATACATAACTGCCTTAGAAAATATAGAAAGTCCAGGGGTTTTAAGCAAAGTGAAGTAGCAGAGATAATAGGGCTAAAAAGCAGCAGTATAATTTCTCGCTGGGAAAAAGGAATTTGTCTGCCTAGCCTACTAAATATTTTTAAATTAGCTCTCATCTACCGGACGATGGTGGATGCTTTGTTTATTGACCAGTTAAGAGAACTAAAAGGTAACCTGTATAAAAGAGAAGAGGAGATTTTAAGAAATAAAATAAGGGGCAATTATGGAAGAGAATAAAAAAAATGAGATAAGGGATCTAAGAAATGGGAATTGGTACTGGATAGACAAAGTGGTAATTAAGAACTTTACTTCAAAAGTAGGAGCAGTAGGTATAGCTGTCTATAGTTTCTTAGCTTCTTTAGCCGACAGGAGTCAGGGCTGTTTTCCTTCCCAAAAGTATATTGCCGATTCTCTTGGCTATTCAAGGGCCACTGTAAATAAGACTCTTAAACTTTTAGAAAAAAATAGGTTAATCAGAAAAGATAAAAGGTCCAGATACCATTGTGTTTATAAACTGCTAAAGGTCAGAGGTAAAGCCGGTGAAACTCAGATGTCAAGCAGGCGAAACTCAGATGTAAACCAGGTGAACACTAACAATAATAAGCTAACAAGAATTAATAACAATATCGATATCGAAAATAAAAATTTTTTAAATTTTAATTCAGGTACTCCTAAGAGTTTTAGACTAAAAAACAGACGGGAACTATTAGCCTTAGATTTAGCTGAATCTCTTAATGATCTTCAGGGTCTGCCTTTATATCTTACTTATTCTAAAAAATACCCTGAGTCGTTCCTAAGAAAGATTTTGGGAGAAGTAAAGGAAGTACCACTTGTGGAAATTAAGAAAAGTAAAGGTGCTCTATTTAATTACCTTGTTAAAAAATATGATAAGAAAGCCTATAAGAATATTGGCAATTAATCCAGGAACAAGATATTTTGGAATAGCTATATTTAGAGGAGCTGATTTAAGGGACTGGGGAGTAAAGGTGATTGAAGGCAAGTGGTCAAAAGAAAAAGTAAGTAAAATAAACAGGATCATCTTAAATCTTATTAATGAGCATGAGCCTGATATTTTTGCAATAAAAAAGCTCAATCCCTGCCGGAGTTCCTCGAATCTTAAAAGACTTTCTATCAAAATAAAAAACCTCGCCAGGGTTAGAGGTTTAGTAGTTTACCAATATACACTGGATGATCTGGAGGCATTTTTTTCTCCAAAAGGTAAGATAAGTAAAAAGAAGATGGCAGAAATGGTTACCAAAGCCTATCCTGACCTATGCCATGAACTCAGAAAAGAGAATAGTAATAGAAATTCCTATTACATAAGAATGTTTGAAGCAGTAGCCCTAGGCTTAGTTTGCTCCTGTAGATTAGATAGAAATTAGTAGAGGATTAAAATCCCTTCTTTTAATATGTCAAAAAATAAATTAAAAATCTTAGCCATCGATCCCGGCACAAAAAATATAGGTATTGCATTTTTAGAAAAAGGAAAACTTATCTACTGCGGGGTTAAGGTTATAAAGAAAAGAAAATCACCTCATGAAACCTTAAAAGAAGGAAGAAGGATAATATTGAGGCTGATAAAAGATTTTAAACCCAAAGTATTGGTGGTAGAGAAGGCGTTTTTTGCTAGGAACCGAAATCTTGCTCTTTTAAATGTGTTTTTTGATGAAATAAAAGCTATAGGCAGAAGAAAGAAGCTAAGGTTTATAAGCTACGCTCCAGGTACGGTTAAAAAGTTTATCTGTGGTAATGGCTGGGCAAGTAAAAAGGAGGTAGCAACAGTAGTCACTTCAAAATATCCCGAACTTAAAGTTTACCTTACCCAAGACAGGTCCTGGAAGGAGCGATATCATCAAAATATGTTTGATGCAGTATCTTTAGGGATAATGGCTATGATAAGAGGTTAAAAGGAATTAGTATGTAAAAAAACTATTATTCTTCAAAAATTAGAATCATTGACTAATTTATCTACAAACTATTGGTTGGATTTTGTGATGTAAAGTATCAATGGGTAGTCTCTGACTATTAAATTTTGAATAACAAGGTTCCCATTTTTGTTGCCTGTTATTATAGGTTGTTGAAAGCCCTCCAGGACATCAATTCCTATTACATCTTCAGAAGTAATACCGTGGATGGTTAAGTTAGCTTCCACACCAGGTTCTTCCTCTATAGCCACACCATCTTTCCAAAGAGCTATCAGATTATCGCCATTTGTCAGAGAAAAACTATAATTTTTAATGTTTGTTGCCTCGCTTTGTATTCCTATTGGAAAATCTGTTGGCTCAGCCCCGGCCATGATGGTGCAAAGGTTTTGAATGGTGTGGACTATTTGTACTGGATGTTCTTGGGCTGAAATTACAGGGTAGAATTGTGATACAGTAACACCCATGCCCAAATGCATCAAGATGCCTCGGCCATAGTACTTTGCACTCTTAGTTTCGCTATACGTTGGCCAAGGTGGCTCTGGTGTTTCTAGTGTACACCAATGTATCTCATCAGCTACGTATTCTCCTGTAAAACCATGGGCAGAAGCCACATTCTTAATATCTTTTACAATGAACGGATATTCATAGTAATACTGCCTATGCCAATCATATTCTGGTGAAGATCCATACATAGGGTGCCAAGAAACAACATCCACCAAAGGCATTAGGTCAGATCTGAGGATGCTAAACAAGTAAGCCTGGGATTCTGTATCAATCAAAGAGCTGGTGCCACCAACCACTATTTTCGCCTCTGGATACTCTTCACGGATAATGGGAATAGCCTGCTTGACAAGGTTTACGTAGTCCTCCACTTCTATCCATTGAACGGTATCTATGATATTAGGCTCATTCCATATTTCATAGTAATTGATGCGATCCTTAAAATGATGAACGATGAATTGGACAAAGTCGAGGTAACGTTGTATCTCGTCTTCTGTTTTGAACCTTGGGATAGATATTTCGCCGCCCTTGGCCTTGTATTCTTTGTCCCAAAAAGAAAGCACGTATGTAATCGTTACACCGTTGTCCGCTAAGCTTGTTATGAAGTCATCGTGGCTTTGGTCGATGGAGAGTTCAGATTTACTCCAGTGTACTTTGCCCGAATCTAAGTCGTTAATCGCAAAGCGAGCCCGCTTCACACCTTCTTCGAGAATGTGACTTGCATCTAAGACTGCGTTGGGGAAGACTTCCGGCTCTAGAATCCACAGACCACTAAAATGAATACCAATCCTATTATCTTCAAGCTCATTTGATTGCTTAGTCTTAAGCTTGGTTATGGACAGTGTATTTCCTGTCTGAAACCATTCAAATTCATCTGTAGCTACTTCGTCTTCTACTTCTTCTAATTCAGTTACTTTCTTTTCAGACTCTTCAATTTTTGGTTTTTCTTCTTTACACCCGTAAAGCAATAAACTAATTGTCAATATTAATATTAGAAATATGAAGGAGTATTTTATGTTTCTATTAAATTTCATATTAATCTTCTTAATATTTTTTTATTGATTATAAATCTTTTTGTGTAACTGTAAAGAATACGAATTACTTGCCTCGCAATCTAGTAATTGACAGTATTTTTAGTATGTAGTAAATTACATTTGATTTTCAGAAAAACTGTACTATCGTTTACATTTAGAAAGGAATTCAAAAATAGAATCTAATCGGTCTGAATTTAAAAACTGGTTAAGGCAACACCCCAAGCTTTTGCTGGCAAGTTATATTTTGTTAATCATTGGTTTTTTTGGATGGTTAGTAACCAGAAGGGGATTTTTCTGGTTTATATTTTTTTTAGGAATAGCTCTTTTATTTATCTGGCTTTTTGTCCTGATTATAAGGCGCATTGCTATTCCCATTATAGAAAAAGAAAATGTGGTAGACCAATGGGATGTTTTAATTGGGGGTGGCCAGGGTAAGGCTGACAGTATCTTTGATAGTACCCAGAAGCTTGTTGATGCCACTAAGGCGCCAGACATAAAGATGGAGAGACAGGATGTTGCCCCTGGTGCATTGCGGGGGTTTTTGGGTGGGAAAAGGTCATTTTTACTTATCTACAATGATACAAGCTATCACCTTAAATTGTATCAGATGTACATTAATGCCAGAGATTATGGAAATAATCTACAGGTATCATGGTATTTAGTCTATCAGCTATCCTTCTGGGGAAAAGCGGTAGTTATACTTTTATTTATCCCTTTTATTAACTTTTTTATACTTCCATTCTACCTTATTATAAGGCTTATAAGGGCAGGAAGTTCGGGTCTTCTCGATCTTGACCTTTTCGATGAACAGGATTTGAGGGCTTATGTTACTAATGCCCACCACTGCCTGCTTGAGGCTGTAGAAAAGCTTATTGTTGAACTGCATCAGGATCCCTCAAAGATAGAGAGAAAATCAAGAGGGTTTTTATGTATTTCCTAGGGGGAGGAGCTTACTTTTGGAACTGATTGTAGTATTAATTAATCCAATCTTATATCTGAAGAGAAAGGTTTACTGGTGATAGATACCTTAGATCTCGGTTGGTATTGGTCGGAAAATAAAGAAGAATACCAGATGGCAAAAATTGCCCAGAAAGATAGGGCTACTCACTTCTATGTGATTGGAGCTACTGGCACGGGAAAGACAAAGTTTTTAGAGTTTTTAATCAGGCAGGATATTGAAAATGAAAATGGCTTTGGAGTTATTGACCCCCACGGGGATTTGGCTGAGGACATTAAAGGCTTTTTAGCCTGTCGCTATAAAGACTATGGAGATAAAAAGGAAATTTCAGATAAAGTGGTCTTGATTGATCCTACTGACCCTAACTTTACTGTAACTTTTAATCCTTTGGAGAAAATACCCGGTGTTTTAATATCAGAGCATGTAAACGAGCTTGTAGGTGCCTTTAAGAAAATATGGTCTGACTCTTGGGGAGTAAGGATGGAGGACCTTTTAAGGAACTCCTTAATTTCTCTGGGTGAGGCCGAGTTTACCTTGGCTGAGCTTTCTCTGTTTTTAACTGAAAGGGCTTTTAGGGAAATAGTTTTGGAGAAAGTTAGCAGTCCCGTAGCCAAGGAGTACTTTAAAAGGTTTGATACCTTAACAGATAGAGGAAAGGTTACCTGGATTGAACCAGTTATGAATAAGATAAACGCCTTCTTTTCTGATGATAGAATAAGACAGATTTTCTCTTTTAAAAAAAGTTCTTTTAACATATTAGAGATAATAGAAAAGAGGAAGTACCTTATTATAAAACTGGACAAAGGAAAGCTAAAAGGCTCAGCTGACCTTTTAGGTTCACTTTTTATGGCAAAGATTCAGATGGCTGTCTTTTCCAGGTCGGATATTCCCCAGGAAAAGCGGACTCCCTTTTACCTTTATATTGACGAGTTTCAAAACTTTGCTACAGAATCTTTCTTGGTTATACTGTCTGAGGCCAGAAAATACGGGCTTTTCCTTATCATGGCTCATCAGACCTTATCCCAGCTACCGGATGAACTAAAAAACTTGATATTGGGCAACACCGGGATCCAGGTTTATTTTAGACTTAACCGCCACGATGCCCAGTTACTTGCAAAAGAGGGATTTGAATATTCTGGATATGAAGTAAAGACGGTAAGTAATCTTCGTCCTATCTTCTGGAGCTACAGTGAGGAATGGGAGCATAAGATAGAGGAACTACAAAGCCTACTTCCTAGAGTGTGCTATGTAAAGCACAAGGTTGAAGGCGGAATTATTCCACTTCGGACAGTTGAGATTGAACCTGCCTGGGAAGTTTTAGGAATGAAAGAAAGTGAATATTTGGAATTTGTAAAAAATCTTCCCTTAGGTAGAAATTATTTGATTTCTAGAAAGAAACTTTCCAATCTGCTAGATCAAAGTTATAGCCTTTTAAAAGAGGAAATTAGAAAGAGATTGGAAAAGAGAAAGCCGGTACCTGTATCTTATAAGCCTCCTTTAGAAGAGACAAAAAAATTGGTTAGGGAAGAAGTAGTTATTTCATCAGAGAAGGCTGGAATAAAAGAAGAAGTTTACTTATCTAAAGAAAAAGACGAGCGTCAACACAAATATCTACAGAGCTTAATTAAACAGATGGCTGAAGAAAAAGGCTACCGGGCTATAGTGGAGCAGCCAACCCCTGATGGCCTGGGAAGAGTTGATGTGGGTCTTGAAAGAGATGGGAAGAGGATTGCCTGCGAGGTTTCATTGACTTCGACCGATAAGCAGGAGTTTTCAAATATCGAAAAGTGCATACTGGCTGGTTATGGAAAGATACTTTTATGCTCACCAGAAAAAAGGAACTTAGATAAGATTAAGACACTGGCCATGCAAAAATTAAAAGAGTCTGATAAAGAGAAGGTTTTATTTTTTCAGCCAGAAGAGCTTTTTTCATACCTGGAGGAAGAAGCAGCTTCTGGAAAAGGCAAAGAGGAAAGGGTAAAAGGTTACAAGGTAAAGGTAAGATACCAGCCGGTTGGAGAAACAGAGAAGAAAGCGAAACGCGAGGCTGTAGGCCAGGTTATTCTTCAGGCTCTCAGGCGTCTGAGGAAAAAGAATTAGAAAAGGTAGCAAGTTTTTTTAAATATCTTTTTAGGGGTTTGTTTTTTTCCTCTTTCCCAATGGTCAACTGTACCCACATCAACATCCAGAAGAATAGCTAATTTTTTTTGACTGAGCCCAAGGATAAACCAGTAAGTTTTTTATAAATTACTTTTTAATACCAAAAATTTCCGAACAGGATAGATGAAAAAATTAAAGACAAAATTAATACGTTAAATAGAAAATATTAGATTAGTATAATATAATAGTTACAATAAAATAAAACGTTATTTATGAAAGATGAAAATGAAAAAATCATTAAAACCATTGTTATGGGTTCTTATTTTAATAATAAGTATATCACTATTGGCAGGATTTAGCGCTAGTGGATGCAAACCTGTATCACCACCCGAATATATAGTTATTGCCAAAGCTGGAGAAGATCAAAGTAGCAATGTAGGTGACCCATTAACCTTTGATGCTTCTCAAAGTACGGTTTCACCAGTTACTGAAGAAACAGTAGTTACCTATTCATGGGATTGGGATGGAGACGGTACCTATGATGAAACTGCAGAAGATGCAGTAATAACCCACGCCTATGATAAAGCCGGAACATATGAGGTAACTTTAAAGGTTACTGCCTTTGAAGATGTATCATCGACAGATACTCTAACCGTTACTATAAATAATATAAATGAAGATCCAATAGCCAATCCGGGCGGGCCATATACCGCTGCAGTTGACGAGGAAATTACCTTTGATGGTTCGGCTTCATCTGATCCGGATGGCAGTATAACTCAATACATCTGGGATTTTGGTGATGGTTATCAAGGTAGTGGAATCAAGCCAATTCATATGTATGTAGAAGCAGGTGAATATGAAGTAACATTAACTGTAAAAGATGATAGTAATGGTTTATCTGAGAAAGTAATAACCACAGCTACTATAGAATTAGCTGAGGGAGTACTAACAACCCCAACTATTAGATTAGAAATATATGAAGGTCCTACTTATTCAGTAGCAGATGGCGTATGCTACTACAGGATAAAAGCAACAGTAACCGGTAATCCAGAGCCTACAGTTGAATTTAGCAAGGATGATAGCAATAGTGCCTGGGGTTATAAAATAGCCCAGGTTAATCTTTATGACCCGAATGAGACTTATATACTTACTGCTAATGCTACAAATTCAGAAGGGTCTGATACAAATTCCATAGAATTAAGATGGCCATGCGAAGGGGTTAGTTTGTGGTGTGACGTTAATAGCTTTTTAATTGGTCCAGCCGGCGACCCGGTTTCTCGTAACCCTGGAATCGCTCTTATGGGAGGTATCCAGGGCAATGATGCGACACAGGTCTTGATAAGGCTCCCAGATGGAGAAACTATTGTTCTACCAATCGGTGAAGTAGCCTATGAGTGGAGTCCAAGCTTTTTAGGGCAAATCCAGGGAATGCCCTTGGCTGGGGGAACCTACACGTTTATTGCACTCGATTCTGAAGGTACGCCTATACCGGGCGAAGTAGCCAGTGACGTTTATGTCGGTGGCTACGAGGTGGACCCGCCGTCCAACGTTCAGGCCGAGGTTGTAGCAACTGGCATCCTAATAACCTGGAATCCACCCCCTGTCATCCCAGGTGCATTTGACCCCAGCGGATCACCGCCTATCGGCTGGTATCATATTCCTATCAATCGTGAAACGGGAGAAAAGTTGTATAGCTGGTCTGGGTCAGAGACATCTCACCTCATCCCATTTAGCCGCCAGGATCTCAGTCCTAACGATGTGGGCCTATCGTTAGAGGAGATGGGCGATGGGGTCTATAGTCTGAACGTGCAAGCTGCTAGTACTGCTCCGAAAGGGACTGTTGGGCATGGCATAGAATGTCAGGTAATTGATCCGGCGGAGGACGTACATTTTGCCATCGAGGGAGGGCAGATACGGGTCTGGATGCAATAGTGTAGGCAGGGAAGTTATAAGAAATATACGGGTGTACAACAAGTGGTTCTACCCCCTTTAAAGGTGATGATGATAAATATTTTATAAGAGTTGAATTAGCATATGGTAATTATAAATTTAATATAGATTACAAATAAAATTTATTTTGAACTTAGTTATTAGATTGTAATAATTTGTTTTTGGAGTCATTTACGGAAGATTTTTACATAAGATTATGGAATTTTTTACCCAATTTATGATCTTGGATGTAATGGTGTTTAATAGTATTATAAAATGTAGCAAGTTTCTTTAAATGTCTTTTTAGAGGTTTATTTCTTCCTCTTTCCCAATGGCCAATGGTGCTTACATCAATGTCCAGAAGAATAGCTAGCTGTTTTTGGCTAAAACCAAAAATAAACCTGTAAGTTTTTATTTTTTCTCCGATAGTTTTTGCTTTAGTATCGTAAGGACTATAACCAAGAAACTTAATTATTTTTGGGATAGAGTAAATAGAAGGAGATGCTCTGTTATTTTCCCAGTTAAAAATAGAAGTTACATTAACTCCAATTGTCTGGGCAACCTCTTTCTGAAGAAGCTTTAGGTCAAGCCTCCTTTTTCTTAGATGATCACCCAAAGTTTTAAGAGTTTTAGGGTAAGAAACTGAAATTGGTTTTTTAGCTCGTAAAGTAACCCTGCAGTAAGGTAGTGCAGGAATGTTATTGCGGATATTTTGGGAATGATAGTAGGAAATGCGTCTGCAGTTTGAGGGAGGTTAAAAAATTCTGGAAAAAAATGTCCGGCCCCATTATGGATAGAATTGATATGAGGGTTGCCGTAGACAGGCTTCCGGAAAGTAGTTTTATAGATACCGGGTATAGTGAAAGTTCGGATCGAATCAAAGACCGTATTATTAGATGTATGGATGTTCAGAATTATCGATTTGGAGAGCAGAATGTCAATTATAATTCCGAAATTGGAATAAATATTATCAATAAGTGGCTGAAGGATGATAAACATATAAGGGATTTGATATATACCATTTCCAAAAAGTATAATTTAACAGCCAGGGGTTCGGTAAGTATATTAAAGGTGTCCAGGACTATAGCTGATCTGGAAGGTAGTGATTCCATAAAGGAAAATCACATTATGGAAGCGGTTAATTACAGGGTCAGCTTTAATTATAATTTTGATGACAGTATTTATTGTTTATGAAAATTAGTATCACCGGTAAAAAAATATTATATATGCTGGTTGAGAAGAAGATCAAACCGTCAAGATTTATGGATATATATAGAAAAAATAATGGTCATATAAATAAAACTCTAAAATATTTTTTAAGGTATAAAAATTTGGAACTGGAATATAAAATCGGGGGGAAGAACCATAATTTTAATGGTGACGGTGGCAGTTCTTATCAAAAAATTATCGATTTTATTTTAAAAAATAAAATAGGACTGCTGGAGATCAGCGGTAATAATTATCCCCCGCTTTTGAAACAAATATACCTGCCCCCTGTTTTACTGTTTTTTAAGGGGGACAAGATAAAAAATATGGAGTTCGGTGTAGCGGTGGTAGGAAGCAGAAAATGTACCGCTTACGGCAAGGAAGCGGCTGCATATATAAGTAAGAACTTATCCGGAATGGGGATAACTATCGTTAGCGGACTGGCGGCGGGGATCGATAGTTGTGCACATAAAGCAGCACTGGAAGGGAAAGGGGGAAGTATCGGGGTGCTTGGCTGTGGAATTGATATTGTTTATCCGCCGGAGAATAAGTTTTTATATGAGTATATCCCGGCTAACGGCAGTATAATAACCGAATTTCTTCCTGGTACCCCTCCGCTTAAATACAATTTTCCGGTCAGGAATAGAATAATAAGTGGACTCTGCAGCGGTGTGGTGGTTGTGGAAGCAGGAGAAAAAAGCGGAGCCATAATAACCTGTGAAACAGCGTTAAGGCAGAACAGGGAAGTACTGGCGGTTCCGGGGAGTATTTTTAGCCCCTCCCATAAAGGATGTCACCGATTAATTAAAGAAGGAGCGAAACTGGTGGAAAATATCGATGATATACTGGAGGAATTTTCACAGTACAGGCAGAAGTTTTTTAAACAGATCAAAACATTTGACAGCAGCAATCACCAAAAAGAAAATAAAAGGTGTCATATTAAGCTCTTTGGTGATGAACTCAGGGTATATGAATTTATCGGTTATAAATCAAAAAGTGTGGAAGATATAGTAAAATATTCGGGAATAGAAGTCAAAGATGTTTTGAGAATACTGACATCTCTTGAAATAAATCAGCTAATAAAGGAAGATAGTTTCAATAAATATAGTAGATTATTTTGAATTTTATATTAGAATAATAATATATTTTATAATTGATGATTATTGGAGTATAAGATATGGCATTATTTGGCAAAAAGAAAGCAGAGACGCCCAAGAGTCCTCTGGGATTGGCTTTATATCAATACGATAATATCCTTAAAAAGGATTTAAAGAAGATTCTGGATGGAATAGATGCAAAGAAGAAGCTTAATACAAGAGGAGCCGGTATTATTGTAGATAATGTTGCTGATAAATTTGATGGTATACTGGCAGATCTATCCAAAGAGAAGCTAAAAGTTGATTACAGGTCCGATAAAATAAGATATATAGTTATTGATATGATAAATAAACTCAAGAGTATTCTTAAAAAAGCAAAGACTCATGATTTTGATCCGTTCGAATTGGAAAAGGCCTGCGATATTTCTCAAATGACGGAAATAATGGAAATACGGGAGGTTATAAAAAGTAAGATGAAGGATATCGAGAGTGATTATATATAAATATGGATCTATCTAATTGTCTGGAATTATATATAAAATATCTAAAATATGAAAAAAATTTATCTCTTAATTCCATAAATTCATATAGAAAAGATAACTTACAGTTTTTAGATTTTTTAAAAAGCAAAAATTTTACCCGGACAAACCAATTAAATCTGGATATATTCAGGGATTTTTTAAAATCCCTGGATAATTATAATTATTCAAACAGGACTATTATCAGAAAATACTCTTCTCTTATTAACTTCTTTAAATTTATGGAAAGAAATGATTATGTTGATTTTCAGCTGACCCAATTTATAAATGTCCCCCGGGTGCGACAGCGGTTTTATTCGTTTATGTCCCTAAATGAAGTAAGAAAGCTGTTTGATAATTCCAAACCGGTAAGCGATTTGGAAATCAGGGATAGAGCCATAATTGAGTTCCTTTATTCTACCGGATCCAGAATAAGTGAAGCGGAGAATTTGAAAATCAAAGATATCGACCTTGAAAATAGTGAGGTAGTGGTAACCGGTAAGGGCAGAAAGCAAAGGTTTGTTTATCTAAATAATGCTGCAGTATACTGGATAAAAAGATACCTTGAGGTAAGAAACAGACTGGTTCATTTAAATAAGAGCAGATACATAAGTGAAAAACGCTTTTTTCTAAATAGATTCGGCAGGGGGCTGTCTTCACGAAGTATAAGAACCATAGTTAAAAAATATGTAAAAAAAGCGGCCATTGACAAGAATATAACCCCGCACAGCATAAGACATAGTTTTGCTACCCATTTGCTTCAGGAGGGTGCCGGTATAAGAGAGATCCAGGAACTCTTGGGTCATGAGAATATATCTACAACCCAAATATATTCGCATCTGAATATTAAGAAACTGAAAAAAGATTATAAAAAATTTCACCCTAGAGCGGAAGATAAAAGTGATAAAAAATAGAGTTTTTATCTTCAGCTCAATATAATAATTTATTATTGATTATTTGATGAAATATAGGTATTATGCTAGACTTGAACGTTGAAATCACACACACCACTTACAGTAAAATGGTGGAGAATACGACAGTTAAAGTGGTGGAGGAAAAACCATAAAAACGAGGAGGTATAATTTTGAGCGTCGTAACCATTAAGCAACTCCTGGAAGTAGGAGTTCATTTTGGTCATCAGACCAAAAAGTGGAATCCAAAAATGAAAAAATATATATATACGGATAAAAATGGTATATATATAATTGATTTGCAGGAAACCCAGAGGCTGTTAATAGAGGCTTATGAATATGTTAAAAAGATGGTTAGTGAGGGTGGAACATTATTATTTGTGGGTACAAAAAAGCAAATACAGGATATTATAGAATCCTATGCCACCGAATGTGAAATGCCCTATGTTAAAAACAGGTGGCTGGGAGGAACTCTTACTAATTTCGAGACCATAAGTAAGAGAACAAAAAGAATTAATGAGATAGAAGATATGGAGAAATCGGGTATTTTTGAGAAGTTACCCAAGAAAGAAGTGCTGGGAATAAGAAAAGAGTACGAAAAACTTCTTTTTAATATCGGGGGCATCAGAAATATGAAAAAGCTTCCTAATGCTCTTTATATTATCGATCCCAATAAAGAAATAATTGCTGTAAAAGAAGCAAGGAAGCTGGGGATAACTATAATAGCTATAACCGATACCAATTGTGATCCCGATCTTATTGATTTTATTATTCCCGGTAATGATGATGCCATCCGTTCCTGTAATTTAATAACCAATATAATATGCGATGCAGTAAAAAAAGGAATGGAACAGAAAGTCAAAATTGAGGAAGGCCCGGAGGGGAAAGAAGCAAAGGAATTGGAAGAGCTAAAAACCGAAGATGATTTAGAAGATTTACCGGGAGATGATGTATGGGTCTAGGTACCAATTAAGGAGGTGTCGGAACAAATAATGGAAATTAAAGCTGAACTGGTCAAAGAATTACGGGAAAAGAGCAATGCCGGAATGATGGACTGTAAAAAAGCCCTTATTGAGAGCAATGGAGATATAAAGAGAGCAGAAGAAATATTAAAGGAAAAGGGATTGGCGGAGGCTTCCAAGAAAGCTTTCAGAACTGCCAAGGAAGGTTTAATCGAAAGTTACATACACCCCGGTTCCAGAATAGGAGTACTGGTAGAAGTCAACTGTGAGACTGATTTTGTGGCCAGAAATGAAATGTTTAAGAATTTGGTGCATGATATTGCTCTTCATATTGCTGCTGCGGCACCTTTGTATGTTTCCAGAGAAGATGTTCCCGAAGAAGTAGTGGAAAAAGAAAAGGAACTTTACAGGAAACAGGCTTTAAATGAAGGAAAACCGGAAAAAATTCTGGACCGGATTGCCGAAGGAAAAATTACAAAGTTTTATGAAGAAAATTGCCTGCTGGAACAGCCGTTTGTAAAAGATAATGATACCAAAGTAGGCGATCTGGTAAAGCATAATATAGCGAAATTAGGTGAAAACATAGTTATTAAAAGATTCGAAAGATATGTACTGGGTGAAGAAAAGTAAAGTTTATAAATATTTTTGCTTTGAATAAAGATAATAAATAAATTTTATGGAAAAGCCAAGATATAAAAGAGTTTTACTTAAAATTAGCGGGGAAGCATTACTGGGTGATCTGGATTATGGGATAGACCCCAGGGTTACAAACAATATATCCAGTCAGATTAAGGAAGTAGTGGAGCTGGGAGTTGAAGTGGCGGTGGTAATAGGCGGAGGAAATTTTTGGCGAGGTGTATCTGCCAGTGTAAACGGAATGGACAGAACCACTGCTGATTACATCGGAATGCTGGCTACTATTATGAACGCCCTGGGCCTTCAGAATTCATTGGAAAGAATAGGCATAATTACCAGGGTTCAGACTGCAATATCCATGCAGGAAATTGCCGAACCCTTCATTAGGAGAAGAGCAGTTAGGCACCTGGAGAAGAAAAGAGTAGTAATATTTGCTGGAGGAACCGGTAATCCCTATTTTACTACTGACACGGCTGCCGCCTTAAGGGCGCTGGAGATAGAAGCTGAAATTATATTTAAAGCTACAAAGGTAGATGGCATATATGACAAAGATCCTTTAAAGTTTAAAGATGCCAGGAAATTCGAAAAATTGAATTTTCTTGATGTACTGAAAAAGAATCTTAGAGTGCTGGATTCCACGGCTACTTCTTTATGTATGGAAAATAATTTACCGGTTATAGTTTTCGATATTACCAAGCCTGGTAATATAAAGGGAGTTATAATGGGTAAAAAAATTGGCACCATAGTTACAAAGGAGTAAGAAATGAAAGACATGCTTCTTGTTGATGCCAGAAAAAAAATGAATCAGTCTCTGGAAAGAACTCAGCATGAATTTAATACTATCAGAACCGGAAGGGCATCGGCATCATTACTGGATAATATTTATATAGATTATTACGGCAGTAAAACTTTGCTTAAATTTGTCTCCAATATAAGCATACCCGAACCCAGGGTTATTTTGATTTCTCCCTACGAGCCCAAATTCTTAAGGGAGGTTGAAACTCAAATATCTAAATCTGATCTGGGTATCAATCCGTCCAATGACGGAAAAGTTATAAGACTTAATATACCTCCGTTGAATGAGGAGAGAAGAATAGAACTGGTAAAATTAGTTAAAAAAATTGCGGAAGACGGAAGGGTAGCCATAAGGAATATCCGAAGAGAAATAAATGACGAATTTAAAAAATTAGAAAGCGAAAGCAAAATAACCAAAGACGATTTGATAAATTCTCAAAAGGAAGTTCAGGAAATTACTGATGAATTTATAGAAAAGATTAGCGTTTCCCTGGCCCAGAAAGAAAAAGAAATTATGGAAGTGTAGGTAGAAAGTAATTTGAGTTTGATTTCTTCTTTTTTTTCTTCTTTAAAAAATCCGACCGTTAGAGAATTAAAAAGGAATAACATTCCGCAGCATGTAGCCATTATCATGGATGGAAACGGTAGATGGGCCCTAAAAAGGAAATTACCACGTTCCGCCGGTCATAAAGCGGGTGTTGAAGCTCTTAAAGATATAATAGCTGTATGTATAGAATTAGGAATAAAATTTTTAACCGTATATTCATTTTCCAGTGAGAACTGGAAAAGGCCGGAAGAGGAAGTTAATTTTCTGCTTAATTTGTTCCTGGAATCACTGAAAGAAGAGCTGGATTCACTGGATAGAAACGGAGTAAGAGTAAAATTAATCGGCAGCAGGGAAGAAATACCATTCGATATATTGGAAGCTTTTGAGAATGCCGAAAAAAAGACCGAAAGCAACCATAAGCTTTTATTTAATATTGCCTTCAATTATGGCTCCAGACAGGAAATTATAGAGGCCGCAAAAAAAATACATAAGGAAGCGGTCGAAAATAATATAGATATCGAGAAATTAAGTGAGAAGAAATTTTCAGATTTTTTATATACTGGAGGCTGCCCCAATCCGGATTTTCTAATCAGAACCAGCGGTGAATATAGAGTAAGTAATTTTCTTTTGTGGCAAATCGCATATAGTGAATTTTATTTTGTGAAAACTCTGTGGCCCGATTTTAAACGGAAGAACTTCCTTAGAGCTATTTATTATTATCAGCAAAGAAATAGAAGATTCGGCAGGTTGTGATCTCTTATGCAAACTATAACCACTATTCTGCAGTATATCCTGGCCATAGCAGGGCTGTCCGTGATAGTAATAGTTCATGAATTAGGGCACTTCTCAATGGCTAAATTGAGCGGGATATATGTTGAAGAATTCTTTATTGGATTTGGGCCAAAACTTTTTAAATTAAAAGACAGGAGAGGTACTACTTATGGTATAAGTGCCATACCGGTGGGGGGATATAACAAACTGCTGGGAATGAACAGGGAGGAAAATATACCTTCCGACATGAAGAGCAAAGCTTTTTATAATAAACCTTTTTATAAAAAACTGCTGGTTTCCATCGGCGGGATCGGGTTTAATATAATTTTTGCAGTGCTGCTGATAGGAATTTATCTAAGCATGGGAGTTTTTGCTCCCACCAACATCATTGATTATGTCCAGCCCCAATCACCTGCCGATATAAGCGGTTTTAAAGTAGGTGATGAAGTTGTTGCTCTGGGAGACCAGACTATAAACAGCTGGGATGATTTTTCTGCGATAACCAAAGAATATCCTGGGAAAGAAGTAACCTATATGGTTATCCGGGGAGATAAGGAAATAGAATTAAATGTAAGGCTGGATAATAAGGATGGACAGGGATATCTGGGAATAAGTCCCCGGTATGTAAAGGAAAAGATGAGTTTTTTTAGGATTATAAAGGAAAGCTTCAGGATTACTTGGGATATAAGTGTTACCTATGTGAAAGTATTTGGAATGTTATTTTCCGGTAAAATACCCTTAAGTGAAGCCAGACCGGTTTCACCGGTTGGCATAGTAAGCATATTTCAGCAGTCGGCATCGATGGGAATGCAGGATTTTATTTTTTTTGTTGCCCTGGTTTCCATTCTGATGGGATATGGAAACTTAATTCCTATTCTTCCTCTGGATGGAGGGAACATTCTATTTATTATAATCGAATCCATAAGAAGAAAACCGGTTCCCAAAAGAGTTCTTGAAATTGCTAGTTCCATAGGAATCTTTATTATAATTTCCATATTAGTTTTGGCTTTTGTCCTGGATATAATAAAACCCTTTGATATCAGTAATTTGTAACCATATTTTAAAATGGAAATAAAAAGAAGAAAAACCAGAGTGATACAGGTAGGAAAAATAAAAATAGGAGGAAACAGTTCTATTATCGTTCAGTCCATGACTAAATCCAGACTGGAGAATCCGGACAGGATTAAAAATGAAATAAAAGAGTTAATCAACGGCGGCTGCGAACTCATAAGAATAGCAATACCGGATAAAGAATCCGTATATTTTCTTAAAAAGTTAATTGACCGAAGAATTTTTACTATTCCACTGGTAGCCGATATTCAGTTTGATTACCAGCTGGCACTGGATTGTATGGATATAGGGGTGGATGGCATAAGAATAAATCCGGGTAATATAGGAAGCAGCGACCGGGTTGCGAAAATTATAAATAAGGCTGGAAGAAAAAAAGTTGCAGTAAGGGTGGGCATAAATTCTGGTTCCATAGATAGAAGGGTATTGAAAAAAAATAAAGGAAATATAGTAGACTCAATGGTTGAAAGTGCACTGGAATATGTTAGACTTTTAGAAAACCTGAAATTCTATAATTTTAAAATATCGGCAAAAGCATCGTCAGTTCTGGATACTATAAATGTATATGAAGCCATATCGGATAAAGTTAATTACCCCCTGCATCTGGGTGTAACCGAAGCCGGTCCTGTATTCAGCGGCAGTATAAAGTCTTCGGTGGGTATGGGTATTTTATTATCCAGGGGAATAGGAGATACTATAAGAGTTTCGCTGACCGGAAAATCCCTGGATGAAGTAAAAGCCGCACATATAATTCTTAAAAGCTTGAATTTAAGAAAAGGGGGAGTGGATATTATATCCTGCCCTACTTGCGGTAGAACACCGGAAGATTTTCTGCAGGTTGTAAATGAAATAGAAAAATTGACTGCCGGTATAAAAAAGAATTTAAGGCTGGCTGTGATGGGCTGTATTGTCAACGGACCGGGAGAAGCAAAAGATGCGGATCTGGGAATAGCTTTTGGTAAGAAGAAAGCAGCTGTTTTTTTAAAGGGCAAAGTAATAAGCAGAATAGATAAGAAAGTTGCACTAGAAGATTTCAAGAAGGAACTTAAAAAATTAATTTAAAAGAGGGAGTTTAGATTGAAGTTTTCCGAATTTTTTATCCCCACATTAAAGGAGGAACCCAGCGAAGCTGAGATACCCAGTCATTCCTTATCCCTGAGAGCCGGGCTTATACGGAAAGTAGCATCCGGTATTTACTCTTTTTTACCGCTGGGGCTTAAATCGTTAAGGAAAATTGAAGAGATAGTCAGGGAAGAAATGAATAATGCCGGCGCCGTTGAGTTATTTTTACCGGTTATGCAGCCCTCCGATTTATGGAAAAAATCAGGAAGATGGAATGAATATGGCCCTGAACTATTCAGGTTGAAGGATAGAAACAAAAGGGATTTCTGTCTGGGACCTACTCACGAAGAGTTAATAACCTATTTGGCTTATTCGGATATAAAATCATATAAGGATTTACCTCTTAATCTTTATCAAATCCAGGTTAAGTTTAGAGATGAAGTAAGGCCGAGATATGGACTACTAAGGGCCAGGGAATTTATTATGAAGGATGCTTATAGTTTTTGCAGGAACGATGATGATCTGGAAATTATTTATAGAAAGATGCACAGCGCTTATTGCAGGATATTAGAAAGAATTGGCCTCCGGTACAGGATAGTGGAGGCTGAAACAGGTTTGATTGGGGGAAGCTCCTCTCACGAATTTATAATACTTGCTGAAAATGGTGAGGATAAACTGGTTTTTTGTCCTGAATGCGGGTATTCGGCAAATTTCGAAGTATCGGAATCTGCATTCAAAACCAGTGGTAATAACTGTATCAATTGCGGAAAAAAGCTAGAGAATGAAAAGGGAATCGAAATAGGCCATATATTTAAATTGGGTTGTAAATACAGTGAAAAGTTGGATGCCAGATTCCTGGATACTGATGGGAAGTTAAAACCTTTGATTATGGGTTGTTACGGAATTGGAATCACCAGGATGATGGCAGCAGCTATAGAGCAGCTGCATGACAGCAGAGGAATTATATGGCCCGCATCCATAGCTCCCTTTACAGTCAATCTTATTGTTACCACTGCCAAAAATGAGCAAATGTCAAAAGCGGGCGATGAAATATATAAAACTTTGAAAGAATTAGATGTGGAAGTTCTTTATGACGACAGGGATATAAATGCCGGAATAAAGTTCAAGGATTCCGATTTGATAGGAATACCGGTTAAATTTATTGTAGGAAAAAAATTTCTGGATAAAAAGCTGATAGATGTGGAGTACAGAAAAAACGGAAAAAAAATAGAACTTAATGTCCGTTCAATCCCGGGATTCATAAATGAGTTTAAATCTGCCAATAACCTCTAGATGCCTCAAAATGGAAATTCAGAATAGCAAAATAAAAGGAATTTTAGAAAAGATTGTTTTTAAGAATTCCGAAACCGGATTTATAGTTGCAAAAGTAAGATTGGAAGACAGTAGTCTGGTTACTATTGTCGGTAATGCTTTCGAACTTCAGTGCGGTGAAAGTCTGGAAATAACGGGGAAATGGGTTTTGAATAAAAATTATGGACAGCAATTCGAAATTGAAAGCATCAGAACTGTTGAACCTGCTACTATTACCGGGATCAGAAATTATTTGGGGTCGGGTTTGATAAAAGGTATCGGGCCGGTAATGGCAGAAAGGATAGTATCCCACTTTAAGCTTGAAACTTTAAAAATACTGGATGAAGAGCCAAAAAGACTAAAGGAAATAGGCGGCATCGGCAGAAAAAGAATAAATTTAATTCTGGAGTCATGGAAAAAACATAAAGATATCAGGGAGGTTATGATTTTTCTGCAGTCGCTGGGAATAAGCAGCACCTATGCAATGAAAATTTATAATAATTACGGAGATAATTCCATAAATGTTATCAAGGTAAATCCCTATAGACTTTCAGAGGATATATTCGGAATAGGTTTTAAAACTTCCGATAAAATAGCATTAAGAACCGGTATCGGAAAAGATTCGCTTTTCAGAATCAAGGCAGGGATCACTTATATATTAGAGGAAGCCGAAAATGCGGGACACTGTTACTACCCCCATCAGGAGCTTATTGAAGCAGCAGAAAGTTTCCTGGGTACGGAAATGGCAAATATAAATAGTGCTTTAGTCGAGCTGGAAAAAGAAAATAAGATAATAGTAATGAAAGATGATGAAGATAAAGTATATCTTACCAGTATTTATAATGCTGAGGAATATGTAGGTAAAAAAATTATGGAGATTTTATATAATGAAGAAAAAACAGGAGAGAGTAAAAAAGATAACCTGCCTGATTTAATAAGGGAGCTATCGGCAGAAGATAAAATAACCCTGGACCAGATCCAGATGAAAGCAATTGAGAAGGCAGTAACCGAAAAAATGCTGGTTATAACTGGAAGTCCGGGAACAGGAAAAAGCACCATACTTAATTTTGTCATAAAAATTTTCGAAAAAAGGAATAAAAGTTTTCTTTTAGGTGCTCCCACGGGAAGAGCCTCAAAAAGATTAAGTGAAACCACCGGCAGGGAAGCTAAGACTATCCACAGACTCCTGAATTATAATCCAAAATTAAATAAATTTATTAAGAATGAGAAAGAGCCTGTTGAAGCAGATGTCATAATAATAGATGAAGCTTCAATGATTGATATAAGGTTGATGAAAAATTTGCTTCTGGCCGTAAGGCCGGAAACCAAAATTATTTTCGTAGGTGACATAGATCAGTTACCCTCGGTAGGGCCGGGGAATGTTTTGAGTGATATAATCGGTTCGGGGACAGTTCCCGTAATTGAACTAAAGAGGATATACAGGCAGGAAAGTGAAAGTCTGATCATATATAATGCTCATAAAGTAAGGGATGGACAGTTTCCCTTTATCGGTAAACCAAAAAATAATGATTTCTTCTTTATTGAAAAAAATGAGCCGGAAGAAGTAGTAAATCTTATATTGGATTTGCTAACCAAAAGAATACCGGGAAGTTTTAATTACCATCCTCTTTTCGATATTCAGGTTCTGGTTCCCACCAATAAGGGAGTGGTGGGAGTAAATAATTTAAATGCCAGAATTCAGAATATTTTAAATTATAACGGTCAAAGAATTCCGAAAGAGCCCATGCAGTACCGGTTAAATGATAAGGTTATACAGTTAAAGAATAATTACGAAAAGGATATTTATAACGGGGATATAGGAATTATAAATGGAATAGATATGGAAACGGAAGAAATAACGGTGAATTTTGACGGCAGAAATGTTAGTTACGGTTTTTTTGAGCTTGATGAAATAAGCCTATCCTATGCCATATCTATTCATAAATCTCAGGGGTCTGAATTTAAATGTGTTATAATACCTCTCCTCACTTCTCATTATATGCTGCTGCAGAGAAATCTGCTTTATACTGCAATTACCAGAGCCAGGGAGCTGGTGATAATTGTGGGAAGCAAGAAAGCAATAGGTATGGCCGTAAATAGAAATAATGTTGAAAGACGATATACAAATTTAAAAGACCGGCTAAGAAGTCTCTCCTAAAGTACCCGCCTTTTAAATTACACCTATTTAATACTATATTATTTTTCTGAAAGAAGGTTATTTGTATGAATTTTTTTATCAAAAATTTCGCATAAATAAACTTAAACAGCTAACAGCGCTGATTGTATTTTTTTTAAATTGTGGTATACTTTTATAGAAATTTTAATGGGAATAGTTATAAAAAATAGTGGGTTAGGCCCACTATTTTTTAGTTTAAATTCTGTTATAAACAGGTGATGAGATTGAATAAAAAATTAATAACGGCATTAGTTGAATTGGAAAAAGAGAAAGGCATAAAGTTAGATACACTGGTAGAAGCTCTTAAAATTGCTTTCGTTTCAGCCTATAAAAAAAATTATAAGGTAGATTATGATTGCCGGGTGGATATTGATATGAAAACCGGCGAGATAAAGGTTTTTAAGATTTTGCAAAAAAATGGAGAAGAAATTGAATCAGAGGAAAGTGCCGATAAGAATAATGAGGTGGAAGTTACCCCCGATAATTTTGGAAGAATTGCAGCCCAAACGGCTAAACAGGTAATAAAACAGAGGATTAAAGAAGCAGAGCGCGAAATTATGTATGAGGAGTTCAAAGACAGAGTGGGAGATATGGTGACCGGAATTATCCAGCAAAGTGATGCCAGGTTTACCCTGGTGGATCTGGGTAAAGTAGAAGCATTGCTTCCGCCTTATGAACAGGTTCCCAGAGAAAAGTACAGACATGGCGAAAGAATAAAATGTTTTATTTCCGATGTTAGAAAAACAACAAAGGGACCCCAGGTAATAGTATCCAGAACACATACCGGTTTAATCAGAAAGCTGTTTGAACTGGAAGTACCTGAAATTTATGAAGGAATTGTAGAGATAAAAAGTATTGCCAGAGAGGCGGGCTACAGAACCAAAATTGCAGTAAGTTCAAATGAAAAAAATGTAGATCCTGTGGGAGCATGTGTAGGCCCCAAAGGTTCACGGGTTAAAATGGTTGTCGATGAGCTGGGAGGAGAAAAAATAGACATAATAGAATACAGTGAGGATATCGTGACTTTCATTAAGAATGCCCTGAGCCCGGCAAGGGTTTTAAAGGTGCTTACCGATGAGGAAAATAAATTTGCGTTGATTGTGGTTTCCAATGATCAGCTTTCACTGGCAATAGGAAGAGAAGGGCAGAACGCTAGATTGGCAGCTAAACTGACCGGATGGAAAATTGATATAAAGAGCGAAAAACAATTTGAGGAAGAACTTGATGAAGCCAGAAAAGAAAGGCTGAAAAGCAAAGGAGAAGATGTAGTTTAAAGAGGATTATGGAAGCAAAAAAAGAAAATAGTAAAAGTAAAATAAGTAAAAAAAACATAGAGGCTGGTTCAAAAAAAATAAAGGAAAATAAATCGAAGAATAAAGCCAGAGTAGTATCTGAAGGTAAGTTACAGCCTGTTAGCAGGCCTTTGGTTAAAAAGAAAAATGAAGTTAAAGCTGTGAGCGAGAAAAAGACAAGCCGGAAAGTAAGTAAAAAAACCGGCCTAAAAGCCGCCGGTAAGGAGAAGAAAGAAATTAAAGCAGGAGTTAAAGCTGGAAAAGAAGTAAAGGAAAAGAGTGGTGTAAAGTCTGTAAGCAAAGCCAAACTGGTTAAAGCTAAAGGTAAAACTGTAACCAAATCCGAGGGTATAAAGATTTCGAAAGGCACTACTGAAAAAGCATCTGTAAAAGAAGCTGTCGAAGAGGATAAGGTAAAAACGAAAGAAGAACCGGGAGTAAAGAAATCATTAAAGGTTGAAGATGTACAGAAAACTAGAATAGATTGGGAAGAAGAAAAAAAACAGAGCATAAGGAGCGTGATTGATCGAGAGCTTGATAAGGAAGAAAAGGAAGGAAGGCTCAGGTTAAAACTGACCCCGAAGAAGAAAATTACACCGGCAAAGAAATTAAAAGGCAAGGAAGCATTAAAGGAAAAAGAGGGGGGTTTAGAGAAGGAATTAAAGAAAAGACCGGAGATAAAAAAAGTAATAGAAATTTCGGAAGGTACAACTATAAAAAAATTGTCAGAAAAAATAAATGTTCCTTCCAATGAGATTGTAAAATTATTATTTGATATGGGTGAGGTTATTAATGTAAATCAATCTCTAAGTAAGGATTTAATAGAATTTTTATCACATGAGTATAACTTTAAATACAACATTATAGGTTTTGAAGAGAAGCTGGATGAGGTTTATAAAGATTCTGAAAAGGACTTAAAACCAAGGCCCCCCATTGTTACGATTATGGGTCACGTAGATCATGGGAAAACGACATTGCTCGACGTTATCAGAGAAACCAGTGTTGCAATAAACGAACAGGGCGGAATAACCCAGCGTATAGGTGCTTACCAGATCGTCTATAAAGATAGAAAGATCACCTTTATAGATACACCGGGACATGAAGCATTTACCTCTATAAGGGCAAGGGGAGCAAAAGTAACCGATATTGCAGTGATCGTTATAGCTGCAGATGACGGGATTATGCCTCAAACGGTGGAGGCTATAGACCACGCCAGGGATGCCGGTGTTCCTATTATTATTGCCATAAATAAAATAGATCTTCCAAACGCAGATCCGGATAAAATAAAAAAGGGCCTTACCGAATACAATCTGGTTCCCGAAGAATGGGGTGGAGATACTATCTGTATAGAAATTTCTGCCAAGAAAAAGATCAATCTGGATGAGTTTCTGGAAATGGTTCTTCTGGTTGCAGATTTAAATGAAATAAAAGGTAATCCGAATTCCGAAGGCACTGGAATTATAATCGAATCAAGATTGAATAAAGGATTGGGTCCGGTAGGTACGGTAATAGTAAAAAGAGGAAAATTAAAGGTGGGCGATTCTTTTATTGCCGGTGATTCATTGGGTAGGATAAGATCGATAAGAGATGAAAGTGGAAATAACCTCGAAGTAGCGGTTTTATCACAGCCGGTTGAAATTACCGGATTTCCTCTGGTACCAAAAGCAGGCGACCGCTTATTTGTGGTCAAAGATGAAAAGGCAGCCAAGGAACTTTTACAGAGAAAGGATTACGATAGAAAAATGATAAAAATTGCCGATTCCAGGAGAAGTTTGACTTTAGAAAAATTATCAGAATTATCAAAAGAAAATGAGATAAAAAAATTAAAGATAGTTCTTAAGGCTGATTCTGAAGGTTCACTGGATGCTGTAGAAAAATCTTTAAATAATATAAAAGGGGAAAAAGTAAAAATTGATATAATACATAAAGCAATAGGAGCCATAACCGATAGTGATATTATGCTTGCCGTAGCCTCCAATGCAATTGTAATTGGCTTTGGAGTTACTCTTACTAAAAGTGCGGATGTATTATACAAAAAAGAAGATATAGAAGTAAGGACTTATGATATTATCTATAAATTAATTGATGATATTACACTTGCCTTCAGGGGGTTGTTAAAGCCTGAAGTAAAGAAGATCAGTAAAGGTAAAGCCGAGGTAAGGGAAATATTCAAATTGCCTAAGGTAGGAGAAATTGCCGGTTCCTATATTCTTGAAGGTGAAGTTGATAGGGGTAATTTGGTAAATGTAATAAGAGATAAAAAAGTAATTCATGAAGGAAAAGTTGCCTCCCTGCATCGTTTTAAAGAAGATGTTAAAAAAGTTACTTCAGGATATGAATGCGGTATAAGGCTGGAAAATTTTCAGGATTTTAACGCTGGCGACCTGCTGGAATTCTTTGAAGAGAAATAATCCTGATTGGTGGTGCTGAGATGGATAGAACCAGAAAAGCAGAAATAGATTTAAAAAGAGAAATAAGTTTTATTATTAACGCAAAAATAAATGACCCCAGAATAGGATTTGTAACTGTAACCGGCACAAAATTGTCTGTCGATTTTAAATGGCTGAATGTTTTTGTCAGCGTTATGGGCGAAAAAGATGATATAGAAAGCAGCCTCGAGGGTTTAAAAAACTGCCGCGGCTTTATAAAGAAAAATTTACAGCAGAGGTTGAAATTAAAGAATATACCTAATATAAGATTTTTTTATGATAAGTCTATTAATAATGGTATTAGAATATCAAAAATACTGGAAACCCTGGATGAAGATAAGCGGTAGTAAAGGTAATTTAATTGGATACAAACAATTTATATAATCAGATATCAAAAATCATAGATGATAATAATAATTTTCTAATCATAACCCATGCTTATCCGGATGGCGACTCACTAGGATCACAGGTAGCCTTATATCGATTGATGGTCCTGCTAAAAAAGAATATAGCGGCCGTATGCAATAGTGAACTTCCTTATCAGTATAAATTTTTACCTCATTTTGATGAAATTAAAAAAAATCCGGATGAAATAGAAAATCTGGGGAAACAGTATGTTTGTTTTTGTCTGGATTGTGCAGATGAATACAGAATGAACCTGGATTTTAAGGCATTAAAAGAAAGGGTAAAGTGCATAATAAATATTGATCACCATAATAATAACGATAATTTTGGCCATATAAATTTGGTGGATACACAAAAATCTGCAACTGCGGAAATATTGTATGAATTAATATATAAGTATTACGGCGGACTTCTGGACAGGGAAATGGCAATGGGTATTTATGTAGGGATATTAACCGATACCGGTAATTTTCAGTATGGCAATACTAATTATATGGTTCATGAAGTGGTAGGTGAGCTGCTAAAGTTTGATCTTAATCCTTCGGAAATCCATAAATATATATATGAAAGTGAACCTCTGGCAAGGTTTAAATTGATTCAGCTGGTTCTTCAAAGAGTAAAATATGTAGATTCTTACGGATTGGTGTATTCATATGTCCTGCAGAGAGATTTTAAAAAATTAAATTTACCTTTTTCTGCTCAAGATGGATTGATTAATCTCCTCAGAAGTGCGGAAAAAGTAAAAATTGCAGCTTTGATAAAGCAGACCGAAAGAAGATGTTTCAAGATAAGTTTACGTACCTCGGATAATAGAATCGACTTATTTAAGATTGCCAGTAATTTTAATGGCGGCGGTCACCGGATGGCTTCTGCTTATTCAGACAAGGGCAGTTTGAGAACAGTGATAAACAATCTGGAAAGATCAGTAAAAGATAATATAAACTGAGACTATGAATAACAGCAGCAAATCGGATTTTTTAAGAGACTTCGACGGTGTTTTATTGATAAATAAACCGCCGGGAATAACTTCCTATGATGTTATAAGAGAATTGAAGAAAGTTTTTTTTTAAAGAAAATCGGTCATGCCGGGACACTGGATCCGATAGCGGCAGGTTTGCTTATTATTTTAATAAATAAGGCTACTAAATTATTTAGTTATTTTCTAACTCTAGATAAGGAATATATTGCAGATATAAAATTAGGGGTGATTACCGATACCTGGGATATTAGCGGAAAAGTTTTGATTACCGGAGACGTTAAGGATATCGATACCCGGACAGTATTGGCAGCTCTGAATAAATTTAAAGGGAAGATCGAACAAGTGCCGCCTGCATACTCATCTGTAAAATATAAGGGAAAGCCATCTTATAATTTTGCAAGAAAAGGGCAGAAGATAGATTTAAAACCAAAAACAGTGAATATTCATGGTCTGGAGCTTATTTCACTAAAAGATGATCTGCTTACCCTGAGAATAAATTGCAGTTCAGGTACCTATATCAGATCTCTGGCTTATGAGATTGGAAATTTACTGGGCTTCGGGGCTTCATTGAAAGGGTTGAGGAGAGTGGGTATCGGCAATTATAAACTGGGGGACAGTATGGGCATAAGAGAATTTCTTAAACAGGAATTTGAAAAAGAGTATTTAGAGTCCGTACCATATATGATATCTATAATAAGATTACTGGATAAGAATCAGGATATTTATATAGAGGATAAATACAGATCCAATGTAATTAACGGCTGGCCGATCACTGGTGAAATGATGGAAACATACAGGGCTGGAGATTTAGGTTTACTGAAAAAGGGCAGCTTTGTAAAAATAAAAGATAGAAACAAAAACTTATTAGCGGTACATGAAATTTTGAGTAAAAGAATATTTTCTGACCGGAAAGATAAAAATTTAAAATTAACTAAGAGTATTATAATTTTTTAATGGCTACGTAAGTTAAATGAAAGTTGTTTCTTTAAAATTCTAAATGGGAAGTCAGGAGTAAAATTGTCAGAATTATTGGAGTTGAAAAAAATAGATGGAGGTTATTTTAAGTTCAAAGATCCAGTAGCAGTAATAGGTTTTTTTGACGGGGTGCATCTGGGACACAGAAAAATAATAAGTGCCTGCGTTAAAAGAGCAAAAAAATTGAGCAGTGTTAGTATAGTTCTAACCTTTAACAAACCACCTCTGAATGTAATAAAAAGTGAAATGCATAAAAAACTTATAATTTCTTATGAAGAAAAGATTAAATTAATCAATGATCTGGGAGTTGATTTTATAGTTACTGCCGGTATTAATTCCCATTTTTTAAGGCTGAGTCCGGAGCGGTTCTGCAGGGATGTTCTTATAGAAAAATTGCATATAAAAGAAGTTTTCGTGGGAAATGGATTTCGTTTCGGTTTTAAAGCTGCCGGGGATATATCATTTTTAGAAAAATTTTTTAAGCCTCATGATGTAAGAGTAAATGTAGTACCCTTGGTTAAAGTAAGGGGCGAGATAGTTTCCAGTACCAGTATAAGGAAATATTATTCAGAAGGTAGGATAAAAAAAATAGCCAGCCTGCTGGGAAGAAATCCGCAAATTGAAGGGATGGTCACCAGGGGTGCCGGTAGAGGAAGGAAGCTTGGATTTCCGACTGCTAATATAGATGTATGTGAAGTTTTTATAACTCCGGAGGATGGAGTTTATCTGGGTACGGTTGTAATCGATGAAAATGAAAATAAATTGTTCCCGGCAATAATTAATATAGGCGATAATCCCACTTTTAAAGAATCCAAAAAGTGGATCGAAGCCTTTTTATTGGATTTCAAAGATAACCTGTACCAAAGAAAAATAAAAATTACTTTCCTGGAAAGGTTAAGGGATGAGATAGTATTTGATAGTAAGGATAAATTGATCAGCCAGATGAAACTGGATCTTAAATATGCCGGCAGGTATTTTAAAATGAAAAATAATACCGGTAAAAGCTAATGAATTTTAAGTTGATTTGAATAAGGGTCCATGTTGGAAGATTTTAGCAGTTTTAAAGATTATTTACCCTGTGGGCACTAGAAGCAGCGGTGGGATTAAATTGTAATTAATATATAGTTATGATAAATTATAGTACGGGCATTTTAGGAGGTGAGAAAAGTTGACTTTAGTAAAAGAGGATAAAAAAAAGGTTATTGATAAATTCAAAATTCATGAGAATGATACCGGTTCCTCCGAAGTTCAGATAGCTATTCTTACGAAAAAAATTAACAGGCTTAATGAACATTTGAAGGCAAATAAAAAGGATCATCATTCCAGAAGGGGTCTGGTTATTATGGTTGGAAAAAGAAAAAGGCTCCTGGGATATTTGAAGAAGAATGATATAACGAGATATAAAAAAATAATAGAAGAATTAGGTTTGAGAAAATAAAAGTAAAAATAAGAGTATATTGAGAAAAATAAATTTTTATTTTTGCAGTTTAAAGGAGTATGTAAAATATAAATGGAAAGAAGTTATGAGATTGAAATTGGTGGGAAGAAAATGCAATTTTCCACCGGTAAGGTGGCAAAACAGGCTAATTCGGTTTTGGTTAAATTTGGCGGAAATGGAGTTCTGGTTACCGCGGTTATGAATCCAAAACCGGAGGAGAATACGGATTTTTTTCCTCTGGTTGTGGATGTTGAGGAAAGAATGTACGCAGCGGGGAAAATACCGGGAGGTTTTTTTAAAAGAGAAGGTAGAGCCAGCGATAAGGCAATTCTTAATGCAAGATTAACAGACAGGCCACTGCGGCCTTTATTCAATAAGAATATAAGAAATGAAGTTCAATTGATTGCTACAGTGATTTCATTCGATCAGGTCAATCCCTATGATATTTCTGTAATAAACGGGGCTTCCACAGCTTTATATATATCGGATATACCATTCGATGAACCCATAGGTGCTGTACGAATGGGTAAAATAGGAGAAAAATGGATAATAAATCCGTCATATAGTGAGATCGAAGAAAGCATCGTGGATATAGTGGTGGCTGGTACGGAAGACGCCATTTTAATGGTTGAAGCAGGAGGTAAGGAATCTACTGAAGAAGTAATAATGGAAGCCATAGAAAGATCACACTATGAAATAAAGAAAATTATCGGTTTTCAGAAAGAATTCGGGAAAATAGCCGGTAAGGGAAAAAAAGAAACTGTTAATTTTGAATTGAATAGTGTTGTTGAGAAGAAGGTTAGAAAGCTTGCCGAGGTTAAAATTCAGGAAATTCTGAATAAAATTATCGAATATTCAAAAGATAAAGAAAAGAAAATTTTATTGGATAACACTGAGAAAGGTTTTTTTCAGGATAGGGTTTTAGTTTTGAAGGAAGAGATTGAAAAAGAGCTGGAAAAAGATTTTCCCGAAGATAAGGAGAGTATAGATGTAAGTTTTAAGGAGCTTGAAAGAGAACTGGTAAGAAAAATGATTCTGGAGAAAGAAATAAGGCCGGACGGAAGAAAACCTGATGAAATAAGAGATATAAGTTGCGAAGTAGGCCTGTTTCCGGATACCACACATGGAATTGGCCTTTTTACCAGAGGAAAAACACAGGCTCTTACTATATTGGCCCTGGGTTCGATAAGGGAAGCCCAGAAAATAGATAGTTTAGGAAAAGAGGAATTTAAAAGATATATCCATCACTATAATTTCCCTCCCTTTAGTGTGGGCGAAACATGGCCCCTGCGGGGTCCTAGAAGAAGAGAAATCGGTCATGGGGCACTGGCAGAAAAAGCCTTGAGACCTATGATCCCTGATGAAGACAAGTTTCCCTATGTATTAAGGTTGGTATCCGAAATTTTGGAATCGAATGGTTCCACTTCCATGGCCAGCGTATGTGGAAGCACTCTGGCTTTGATGGATGCCGGTGTTCCCATATTAAATCCGGTCTCCGGCATAGCCATGGGGCTGATTAAAGGCGAGGGGGATAATTGTGTAATATTAAAAGACATTCAGGGGATAGAGGATTTTTATGGCGATATGGACTTTAAGGTTGCGGGAACCAGAAACGGGATTACCGCCCTGCAGATGGATATAAAGGTAAAAGGAGTCAGCCTGGATATTATAAAGAAAATTCTGGAAAAGGCACGGGAAGGCAGATTGTATATACTGGAAAAAATGCTGGAAGTTATTCCCGAACCCAGAGAGCACCTGTCCAGATGTGCGCCGAAAATAACCACTTTTAAGATTCCCAAGGAAAAAATTGGTGAGATCATAGGACCGGGTGGAAAGACGGTTAAAAATTTAAAGGATGAATTTGATTTGGATGAAATCGATATAAGTGATTATAATGGGGAAGGTCTGGTTTCTATTATTTCCTCTAATGATAATAATATCGAAATGGCCAGGAAAAAAATTGAGGGGATGTTAAAAAGTATAGAAGATATAAAAGTAGGTGAAGAATTTCTGGGAACTGTAGTAGGAATAACCAGTTATGGAGCTTTCGTGAATTTGATTCCGGGAGTAGATGGGCTTCTTCACATATCAAAAGTTACAAATAAAAGGATTAAAGACGTCAAAGACTATTTAAAGATGGGTGATAAAATACTGGTTAAAGTGGACAACGTTGACCCCAGAACCAGGAAGATAGGGCTGGAGAGAGCTGATATCTGAATATTTTATTAGCGAGGTAAATAAAAAAATAGTTTCATCAAGCAGTATAAAATTTGATCAGTATGAGATAACTGAATTAGATAACGGAATAAAGGTAATTAGCGAATATATACCCCATTTCAGATCCATATCATTAGGTTTCTGGATACCGGCAGGATCCAGAAATGAAAGTGAAAATATCAATGGAGTTACCCACCTTATAGAGCATCTTGTGTTCAAAGGCACCCATAAGAGAAGTTATAAGGATATAGCTATTGAATTTGATTTAATGGGTGCCGAATTCAATGCATTCACCGACAAGGAAAATTGCTGTATATATGCTGATTTTATTGATACCTATCTGGATAATTGTACCGAATTATTGTTTGATATTCTCATGAATCCTTCTTTCCTGACAGAGCATATAAGGACAGAAAAGAAGGTGGTAATTGAAGAAATAAAAATGGTAGAGGACAGCCCTTCCGAGAGTGTGGTAAATTATTTTTATGAAATGGTTCTGGACGGTCATCCTCTGAGCTTGCCAATTCTGGGTACGGAAAAATCACTTAGAAGAATTAAAAAGTCTACTGTGCTTAAATATTTTAAAGATGAATTTGATATCGGTAAAATGGTTATTTCTGCTGCAGGGAATGTGAAACATAAAGATTTAATAGATAAGATTAAAAAAAACGTTAGTAAAAGCAGAAATAAAAAACAAATAGAGATTTTTAAGGGCCGGAAGCCGGAGCAGATAAGAGGCATAAAGAAAATACCAAGCAGGAAAACCAGTTCTGTTCATATGTGTTTTGGTGGTTTAGGATGCAGACGTGACAGTAAAGATAAATATTCAATTTCACTGTTTACCAATTTATTGGGCGGCAGTATGAGCAGCAGGTTATTTCAGAAAATAAGAGAGGAAGAAGGTTTAACTTATTCCATTTTCAGCAGTAATATTCAATACAGGGATACGGGAATAATAATCATATATGCAGCCTCGTCACCTAAGAATATTGATAGAATTTTAAACCTTATCAAGGATGATATAAAAGATATTATTAAAAACGGGGTAAGAGAAGTCGAACTGGCAAGGGCTAAAGAGAATTTAAAGGGTAACATTGTGTTGGGTGTCGAAGATATAAGTTCAAGGATGTTCCGGTTGGGAAAAGGAATATTATTTGATAAAAAAGTTTTGACTATTAACCAGATATTAAAGAAAATAGATAATGTAAAACGAAAAGATTTAAATGATGTTGTCGCCAGGTATTTTGATTTGGACAAAATGAGTCTGGTAATGATGGGGAAAGTAAATTAAGGCAGGCTAATATGAAAAAAATAGTGATGTTCGGAATTTGTGGTAAAATGGGAACTTCCATTTCCGGAGAATTGATAAAGGAAGATGAGATAGAATTAGTGGGAGGTCTGGATATAAAAAATGCGGGTACGGATATAGGACAGTTTTTGACCGGAGAAAAGACCGGATATAGAATTTATGATTCATATGAAGATATTAAAAGATTAAATCCGGATATTATTATTGATTTTACCAATGCTCATGCGGCCAGGAAAAATATAAATTGGGCTATTGACAACAATATAAATATAATAGTAGGGACCACCGGCTTGAGCAGGAAGGATTTAACCGGTATAGAACGCAAAGCTTTAAAGTCCAGAAGCAAAACACTTATCGTTCCCAATTTCTCCATAGGAGCCGTAGTCATGATTAAAATTTCTAAAATGATATCAAGATACTTCGAGAATTGTGAAATAATAGAGCTTCATCACGATAAAAAAAGAGATGCTCCTTCGGGTACTTCTATATTTACGGCCGAGGAGATAGGTCTTGGTAAAATTTTTAATGAATCAAGGTTGAAAGAAAGTGAAACTGAAACTGTGGAAGGCTGCAGAGGCGGGCTGGTAGACGGAATTCATATTCATAGTGTCAGGTTACCGGGACTGTTGTCTCATCAAAATATTATTTTTGGAGCAAAAGGCCAAACATTATCGATAAGACATGACAGTCTGGATAGATTATCGTTTTACCCCGGAGTTATTCTTGCTATAAAGAATCTGGATAAACTTCCAGCTTATACTTTTGGGCTGGATAAGCTTATAGATATTTAATTACATTATTTATTGGGGGAGGATTTTATGTTAGATATAGGTGAGGTAATTACGGCAATGGTTACACCATTCGATGAAAGTTACAATCTGGATCTTGAATCCTGCAGTAAATTATTGAAGTATCTTGTAAATGAAGGAAGTAACGGAGTTCTATTGGCCGGTTCTACCGGAGAGACCTCCACTTTGAGCGATGAGGAAAAGATAGAATTATTTAAATTTGTAAAGAATAATTTTGGGGATAAGGTTAAAATTATTGCCGGAACCGGTTCCAATGATACCAGGCATTCCATAGAGCTATCCAAAGAAGCGGAAAAAATAGGAGTGGACTGTTTGCTGCTGGTTGCACCTTATTATAATAGACCTTCACAGTGGGGTCTTTTCAAACATTTCGAAGCAATTGCCGGTGAGGTCGAAATTCCCATAATTTTATATAATATTCCATCAAGAACGTCATCTAACATAAATTCCAGAACCTGTGTGGAATTATCAAAAATAGATAATATTAATGGTATAAAGGAAGCCAGCAGTAATATAAGGCAAATCTCTGAAATAATCAGAGATACCGGAGCAGATTTCCTGGTTTACAGTGGGAATGACGGAGATACATTACCTATATTATCTATGGGTGGGTATGGAGTAATAAGTGTGGCTTCCCACATAGTATGCAGGGAAATAAAGGAAATGGTAACCAGTTTTAAAAGAGGAGATTTTAATAAAGCAGCTGAAATGCATAAGGATCTACTGGATATTTTCTATGGTATTTTTATAGCTACCAATCCCGTTCCCATAAAGGAGGCGTTAAATCTAAAAGGTATTAATGTCGGTCCCTGTAGGTTACCGCTGTGTAGTATGGAAGAAAAGGAACTAGCAGCTTTTAAGGAAATTTTAAAAAGACATAAGATAATTAATTAACTGGAAGGTGAAGTTTTGCATATAAAGAATTATGGCAAAGAGAACTAGTCTAAAATTAATACCGCTGGGAGGATTAAGCGGTATCGGCAAGAATATAATGGTCTTTGAAAAGGATAATCAGATTATAGTTGTCGACTGCGGATTGATGTTTCCCAATGAAGATATGCCTGGAGTTGATTTTATAATACCGGATTTTTCATACGTCAAAAAGAACAAAAGTAAGGTAAAAGCAATAATACTTACCCACGGACATGAAGATCATATTGGTGCTCTTCCATTTTTATTCAAAGAGATAAACGTTCCTGTATTTGCTACCCCGCTTACTATAGGTTTAACCAAAATAAAGTTCGATAATATACAGAGCCAAATCCCAGTAGAATATAATAAGATAGACCCTGATAAACTACTGAATATCGGACCGTTTCATATAGAGTTTTTTAGAGTCAATCATAGTGTACCGGATGGGGTTGGACTGATTATAAGAACAGATATCGGTACTATAGTGCATACCGGGGATTTTAAATTTGATCATACTCCTATTGATAAAAGGATTACTCAATTTTCAAAGATTGCAAAAGCGGGCCAGGAAGGTGTGCTGGCTCTTTTATGTGACAGCACCAATGCTGAAGAAATAGGATTTACTCTTCCGGAGAGTGATGTGGGTAAAACACTGCTCGATAAATTTGAGAAGGCTTCTAAAAGAATTATTGTGGCCACTTTTTCCTCTCATATACATAGAATACAGCAGGTACTGGATGTAGCCAGTAAATTAGGGAAAAAAGTTGCCATCTCCGGTAAATCGATTTTAAAAACTATTAGAGTTTCTTCCGAACTGGGTTACTTAAAAATTCCTGAGGATACTATAATCCCTATAACCAAAATTGATGATTTTCCCATAAAAGAAATAGTAATACTTGCCACCGGCAGCCAGGGTGAACCTCTTTCGGCTTTAAATCGAATGGCCTTGGGGGAACATAAAAGGATCAATATTATGAAAGGGGATATGGTAATAATTTCTGCTTCTCCAATTCCCGGAAATGAGAGAGCTATATCCGATACTATCAATAGATTAATCAAACAGGGAGCAGATGTTTTTTATGAGTCCATAGCCGGTGTACATGTATCCGGTCATGCCGCGCGTGAAGAAATAAAAATTATGATAAATTTAACCAATCCTAAGTATTTTATTCCTATTCATGGAGAAGATAAACACAAGGTACAGAATGCACAAATAGCAAAATCAATGGGAATGAGCGAAGATAATATTATAATAGCGGAAGATGGAGATATTATTAAGATGAATTCCAATTTATGCAGAGTTTCCGGAAATTTACATCCCCAGACTATTTATATAGATGGCATAGGAATGGGAAATATAGAAGATATAGTACTAAAAGACAGGAGGACATTGTCAAGAAACGGGATTATATTTATAGTGGTCGGAGTAGATTATATCAAGAGGGTTATCTTATGCGAACCTGATTTTACTATGAAGGGAATAATATATATCGAAAATTTAAAAGAAATTATCGATCAATCCATAAAAATTATAAAGGATTCCATAAAAACCTGTTTTTCTGGTAATGTTACCGGTAGGACCACCATAGAGAATTTTATTAATGACAGGGTAGAAAAATTTATTTTTAAAAAAGCAGGAATAAGACCTATAATAATAACGAGAGTAGTAAGTTCTTACAAACATTAATTAAAATTTAAATCCCTTAAAAATGAATCGATCAAAGAATAAAAGAAGAAAAATTAAGAAGGCTGGGAAAAGTTCCATGGCAGTTAATTCTAAAATTAAAAAAAGATATGTCAAAAGAAGAACCGAAGTATATGGTGTTTTGATAATAATGCTTTCCATTTTATTGTTCATTAGTGTATACGGCTTTTCGGATGCCGGTTTAATAAATAAATCGATTAATAATTTTCTATCTTTCACTTTTGGAGTTGGAAAATTTTTAATCCCTTTTATGCTTATAATCTGGGGTTTTAGTTTTTTCCTGAAAAGAATCCGTCTTCTGCCCTCCAGCCTGGGATGGGGATTTTTCCTGCTGTTTTTCTCCATACTGGGAATACTTGGCAATAACTTCAGATACGCTAATGTTTTTGATGAAGTGCTGATAAGAACCAAGGGAGGTATTGTAGGGGCAGGGATCTTTTATGGATTATACAAGCTTTTCAGCAGTGCCGGTGCGGTGGTAATATTGTCTGTTTTTATAGTTATATCCATATTGATTATTACCAAGATATCATTGGTGGATGTTGGAAGAAAAATAATATACTTGTTCAAAAAGATAAAATTAAAGCCGGCAGGGGAATTTTTCAGAAAAAAAGGTCTTATGGAAGAAGCTGAAATATCAGAAAAAATCGAAGGGGATGTGGATAAAATATATAGCCATAAAAAAGAGACAACATTTAAGAAATTCGAAGTCATCGATGGTACGGATAGTGCGTTGAGGGAAAAACTGGGAATACCGGCCGAGTTTATAAAAAAGCCGGATATGACTAAATCTGACGTCAATCAGCTAAAAATTCCCATAGTGAAAAATAATGAGCTGGAGAATAATTACAGACTGCCTCCTATAAATTTGTTAAAAAAATCCAAAGATATACCATCCAGGTTATACAAACAGAGTGTTAAGGAAAGGGCACATACCTTAAATAAGTTGTTTGGCGATTTCAATCTTGATGCCAGAATAGATAGAGTAATCAGCGGCCCTACAGTAACTCTTTATGAATTGAAACTTTCACCGGGGGTGAAAGTTCAGAGACTGCTGAGTCTTGAGGATGACTTTTGCGTTGCTCTCGGTTCGCCCGATATTAGAATTCTAACCCCTATCCCAGGGAAATCTGCTATTGGTATCGAGGTACCAAACAGTATTAGAAGCATAGTTACTCTGGGAGATATTTTTTCTAATGATGATAGAAATTTAACTGATAATTTACTGAATGTTCCACTGGGTAGGAATCTCTCCGGAAATATAATTTATATGGATATAGCTAAAATGCCCCATATATTGATTGCAGGTGCCACTAACTCGGGAAAAAGTTCTTGTCTTAACAGTATTATCATTTCCCTGTTAATGAAAGTAAAACCCAGTGAAGTTAGATTTGTTATGATTGACCCCAAGATGGTAGAACTCAGTATTTATAATGGAATTCCCTATCTTTTATCACCAGTGGTTATCAATCCCAAAAAGGCAGCTTCGGCACTTTCCTGGGTAGTAGGAGAAATGGAGAATAGATTCAAACTGTTGGTCGATAAAAATTTTAAATCTCTGGAAATGTATAACTTCGAGGCCAAAAGAAGTAGAAATGGAGAAGAAAATTTCAGGCCGCTTCCCTATGTTCTGGTTTTTATAGATGAACTTGCCGATCTGATGATGTTATCAGCTACGGAAGTAGAAGACAGTATCTGTAGGATTGCCCAGATGGGAAGGGCAGTGGGCATTCATTTATTGATATCTACCCAGAGGCCTTCAGTTAATATAATAACCGGATTAATTAAAGCAAACATACCCTCAAGAATAGCATTTATGGTCTCCTCTAATGTGGACTCCCGGGTTATTCTGGACTGCGCAGGGGCAGAGAAACTGGTAGGAAAAGGAGATATGCTGTATTTACCTTATTATTCCAACAGACCTGAAAGGGTACAGGGGTCGTTTGTGACTTCTAATGAGATAGAAATGATTACCGCCTATATAAAAAACATAAGTACCCCCGAGTATAGTCTGGAGATCTCAAAAAAAATGAGTGAAGATGAGATTAATATAAGCGATGAAGATGAGCTGTTCTATGAAGCTTTGAAAGTGGTTGTGGATTTCGGACACGCGTCGGCTTCGCTGCTGCAAAGGAGATTAAAGATAGGATACTCCAGAGCAGCAAGAATTATTGATCAAATGGAAGACAGAAGAATGGTTAGCGGTTATGACGGCAGTAAACCCAGAGAGGTACTGATTTCAAAAGAAGAACTGGTCAAATTATTGGAAGAGGAAGAAATCTAGAGTTACATAGAAGCATAAACATGATTTGTTCGATAATAAGCATTGGAACCGAATTAAATCTCGGATTAATATTGGATAAGAATTCCAGATATATTGCAGAAAGGGTTACCGATCTGGGTATAGAGTGTAAATATATGTTTACGGTCGGAGATGACCTGAAGGAGATATCCAATGTCGTGGGGCAAAGTCTGCAGTACAGTGATCTGGTAATAATTAACGGGGGGCTTGGTCCTACCGATGACGATGTTACCAGAAGTGTAGTTGCTTCGGTATTAAATTTAAAACTGGTAAGAGACAAAAGTCTCGATAATACCAGTCTTAAGTTTACCAGGAAAGTAAAGAGTAAAAAAATCACCGAGAGGTTGCTGCGGCAGTCTTATATCCCTGAAGGTTCCTTTCCTATAAAACCAAAATTAGGTAGTGCTTCCGGATTTAGAATAATGCTGGATAGTGGGAAAATTTTGTTTTGCATACCAGGGGTTCCCAGAGAGATGACGAGTATGTTCGAGGAAGATGTTACGCCATTTTTAGAAGAAATGATGAGGAAGAGAGCTTCAAAGGGTATCAAAATAAAGATTAGAAAATCAACGCTTCTGACTACTGATATTAGTGAAACAGAAATAGAAGAAAGAATCAAAGAGATTACCAGCGAAGCCGGAAAAATAAATGTACAGATAGGAATTACTGCCGATCCCGGTTTGATAAAAATAATACTGGTAGCAAAAGCCCCGGATGCAGGAAAGGCCGATAGAAATTTGAGGAAGATTGAGGAGAAGATTTCCGATAAACTGGGAAATTATTTTTATGGGAAGGATGATACTTTAATTTCAGATAATTTGAAGGAAATTATTAAAAAAATTGGCGGTGATTTAACTGTCAGTACTGCTGAATCCATAACCGGAGGTTTGATTAGCAGTATTATTACCGACACACCTGGAAGTTCAAAATTTTTTTTGGGAGGCATAGTATCCTATTCAAATTTTTCCAAGGTCAAATTGCTCGATATTGATGAAAATACTCTGACTAGGTACGGGGCAGTAAGCAGAGAAGTATGTTTGAACATGGCAAAAAAGGTAAAAGAGATTTTTAATTCGGATTACTCGTTAGGCGTGACCGGTTATGCCGGACCGGAAGCAGAGAATAAAAAAGTTGGCCTGGTTTACTGCTGTGTGCTGGGACCGGACGGATATGAAAAAGCATTTGAAAAGTTTTTTCCGGGTACCAGATGTGAGATCAAATTCAGGACCGCGCAATTTATATTAAATGAATTAAGAACGGCAATAAATGAAAAAAGATTAAAAGAGAGATAGTTTATTGGATAATAGAGATGAATCAAAAAAAAGATTATTCATAGCCATAGATATTCCAGAAGCCGTAAAAGATAATATATATAATTTTACGGTGAATTTGTTAGGAAAAGATAGGTTCATAAAATTAGTACCTGCTTCCAACATTCATATAACTTTAAAATTCCTGGGGAATGTGGATGCTGGTAAAATAAGTAAAATAGAAAAAGCCATAAAGACGACCGTCGATGTATTTGAAAAGTTTAAATATAATATAAGCGGGGAAATAAGTGCATTTCCAAATCCCGTTAATGCCAGAGTTATTTTTTTAGAAATAGACAGGGGCGGCGACAGTATAAGCAAAGTTTATAATCAGCTGGAAGATAATCTTAACCGGATTAAGATAAAAAGAGAAAAAAGGAAATTTTCTCCACACATTACTATTGCCAGGATAAAGAATAAGGAGAATATAGAACAAATAACCGGCAAACATAAGGTGAATTTTGATATAAACATGGATTGTTCGGAAATTACATTATTCGAAAGTAGGCTCAAACCGGAAGGAGCTGAGTATATCATTCTGAATAATTTTAGTTTAAAATAAAAAATAGCTTCTTGAACGTATTTTTTTATTTAAAAATATTATTAATATGTTAAAATGAGCTTATGTGTAATTGGGTATATAGTTATTGCTTACGCGTAAAGCTGTTGTTGTTTAATATTTTATTTTTTTAAATATATTTGTTTATTGGAGGATTTGATATGGATAGAGAAAAAATTATAGAAAATACGGTATCTCAAATCGAAAGGCAGTACGGAGGCGGCGCTATAATGAGGCTGGGAGAAAAAAGTTTGCTCCTGGATATAGGCTGCATATCGACAAATTCGCTGGAACTTGATATAGCCCTGGGAATTGGTGGAATACCAAGGGGAAGGGTAACCGAAATTTTTGGGCCGGAAGCTTCTGGAAAAACAACTCTTGCTCTGCATATTATTGCCAATGCTCAAAAAGCGGGCGGTATCGCAGCTTTTATAGATGCCGAGCATGCGTTGGATCCCGGTTATGCCCGGAATGTGGGTGTAAATGTTGAAGAACTCCTGCTTTCTCAGCCGGATAACGGGGAGCAGGCTTTGGAAATATGTGAGATTTTGTTGAAGAGCGGTGCCCTGGACGTGATTGTAATAGATTCCGTAGCTGCTCTGGTACCCAAGGCAGAACTGGAGGGTGAAATAGGAGATTCTCATGTGGGACTTCAGGCCAGATTGATGTCCCAGGCTTTAAGAAAGATAACCGGGGTGGTAAGTAAAACCAAAACTTCAGTAGTTTTTATTAATCAGCTCAGAGAAAAAATAGGAATTATGTTTGGCAATCCGGAAGTGACACCGGGAGGAAGGGCATTAAAATTCTATTCCTCGGTTAGGCTGGATATAAGGAGAATCGACAGTATTAAAAGCGGAACCGAAGCTATCGGTAACAGGGTTCGGGTCAAAGTGGTAAAGAATAAAGTTGCGCCTCCCTTTAAGAGTGCAGAATTTGATATAATGTATGGAAGAGGCATATCAAAGGAAGGCAGCATAATCGATGTGGCTACGGAGCTGGGGATTGTGGAAAAAAGCGGATCATGGTATTCATATAAAGGTGAACGAATCGGACAGGGAAGAGAGAATGCAAAAATGTTTCTAACCCAGAATGTGGAAACAATGGATGAGATCGAGAAAAAAGTAAAGGGTATGCTAAATTTAGATACCGGCAAAAAAGAAAAAAAGAAAACTTGAAAAAAGAAAAAATTCGTATTCCGGGGTAAAACTGCACTCTTTATAACGGGTAGAAGTGGTATTTTCTATGAATAGAATAGAAACGGCTCTATCACCGAAGAGCGGTAAAACCGGATGTACATACGCTATGTCAATATTCAGCGATTATGTCACCTAAAAGTCCCAGTTTTGTTCAGCGAAA
>CAZSVM010000013.1:0-76018 GCA_964610315.1 uncultured Actinomycetota bacterium | reverse complement strand
ATTTTCGCTGAACAAAACTGGGACTTTTAGGTGACATAATCGCTGAATATTGACAGGAGAAGTATTGGGTAGGAACAGTGAATATAAAAGTTGCAGGTATTACATAAAATTAGTGGAGTGCAAATTATATCCAATTTAGTAAGTGAATAGCTACTGGATTATTTTTTAAAGGCTAATGAAAACAATTTGATATATAACTCGGCTTACGGGCTAACTCTATTTCTATTTCTACCTAAAAACATTTAAAAGATCTGTTTTAAAAGAACAAGGTGTAGCATTGAAAATGCTTGAATCAATATCTCTGTCAAATTCGGAATTTGTTTTACAAAAATTGTTTACTATAGAACAAAATTTATAGCTACCATGAATATATTTATTATCTCTAATTTCATATATATTTTCGAAACTGTTTATAAAATGTAGTTAGAATATGTGTTTGATATAGATTTTAAAACTAGACTAAAAATGATATAAAGACACATTCAAGGATTATAATAATTTTTGAACTCAAGAGTTAAGAGGAGTAAAATTAACTCAAGAGGTAATATTTACTTTAAGGCAAATATATAATAAGAAAACTATGAATAAGGAACGTAAAATCTTTTTTGTAGTGGTAAGTGGAGGGCATGATACAGATCGTCATTACTATGACACAATTAAGAATAAAAGAACTATTGAAGAGGCTGCTCAATTTTTAGAACCTAAAGAAATTGAACAGTTGAAAAGATACTTACATGGACAATCATATACTGTTTGGGGAGCTGTTCCTGGCAGTAGTAATATTCGTAATTGGAATTCGATGGAACCAGGAGATTACGTAATGATTTATCGAAGAGGAAAAATTATTTTAGCTGCTGAGGTAGCAATGAAAGTACATAATCCTGGATTAGCTAAATATTTTTGGAAAGTGGATACAAGAGGCCAGACGTGGGAATATATCTATTTTTTGATTAATGAAATTGAAGTTAATGTTAGTCAAACAGAAGTAAATAAATACTTTAGTTATGCTTCTAATTATTCACCGCAAGGATTTACACCGATTCACCAAGATAAGGTTAATAGACTTCTGATTCAATATGGTGATTTGATTTCACTTTTACAGAGGATAAAAAAAGGTGAAAAACCTGAAGAGATTAATTTAGAAAAGAAGAAAGAATTTGAGTTAATTATTGAAGAACAAATTGAAAAAGCTCCTACAATACATGATGAAATGCAATGGCGGTTAATTAGCTTAGGCAATAAGTCACATTTTGATGTTTGGGTTCCCCGTGGTGATCAGAATAAACTATATGGGGGTCAACGATTTGGGGACTTTGTTATTGCTGAATTTCATGAAACATTTGATGTACCTTCATATATTAAAAATATTGATGCAGTTTGGAAGTTAGGTTTTTCTATTAAATCAGCTTTTGAGATAGAACATTCTACTCAAATTTATTCAGGCCTTCTACGACTTTCAGACCTTAGAGCTCTAGCTCCAAATTCAAATTATCCACTATTCATTGTTGCTGAAAGAGGTAAAAGAAGCAAGGTGTTTGAACAACTCAAAAGACCAACATTTTCTAATGCTTATCTTCATCTTAATGAAGTAGTAAAGTTTCTATCATATGATGTAGTTAGACAATTAGATGAAGAGTTAAAAAATGGACAAATTGGATTTAATGTTGATTGGCTTATTGAAAAAGCTGAGTCTACGATTTAATCTGAATTTGAGGAAAATTTATAAGGTTCTGTCAAATCTCAAATAAAATGATAATATCCGTATATGAAATATCTTATCTTATTTTTAATCTTTAGTTTTTTTTGGAGTCGGAATTGAAGTATTTTTCTCTTCCATACATGATTACATCAGATATAGGGATATTGCTTTTAAGGGCAGTGGGAGGAAGGGAGACAAGGGATCTACTTAATGATGATAGACCAGACATACATGCATATAATATAAACCTGAATTTTATTTTTAAATACCAAACAATTGATATTTAACCAGCTTAGCATTACAATATGTCCTGTTTTGAAGGTGATTTTATTATGAACCTGGAAGAAAAAATCAAACAGGTAATGGAAAATACGGAGATTATAAAGCCGCCTGAGAAACTCCTGGCTTCATTTGATTCTACTACTATACATTATTATATGCTGACTGTACCCCTCTATCTGGAGTTTGAAGGGAAAAGCCCTGAGACTGAAACAGTTATAAGAGAAGGCAGAATAACCTGGCAGAGACCAAAAGTTATCACTCCATCCTATATGCTGAGAGTGGAAGGATTCAGCGGAGAAGCCAGGAAAGCCTTTGAGATGCTGGCTGAAGAAGATACTGACCTGGCTATGATTCTTTATGGTTTAAGGCTGAGCAGGGATTTTGAAAAAATGGATATAGTATCTAATTCACTGGCTTCAGTGGCTGGAAATATATCCAGTGATATTGAGAAGAAAAGGGATCCATATAGTGCAATTATAAAGGGAGTAGATGAATTCTGGGATGTTTCCCTTTCAAAATTTATTCAGGAAATTGTAGCTAAAAGTGCCCACTATTCGCAATTGCCGGATTTGCTGAGAAACAGCACTGTTCAAGTGGGCGGCGGAGGATTTCCTGTAATCACCAGAGACAGGATGGGGTATCCGGTTATAGCCAAAAATGAGATAGAAATTCTTTTCAGATTATTTGAAAAAGGAGAAATCGAGCCCCTGGATCTAAAGCAGGAATTAGATAGGTGGGGAATGTTCGAACAATATCAGGATAGATTTTTCAAATACTTTAAAAAAGGGACCAGAAACAGATAATCAGGATACCAACAGCATTTCATCAGGTTCCAGAAGAGAAATTCCGGCATCACTTCCCACAATTTCGACTTTTATTATCTTCTGGGGTTTTTTCAAGTCAATTTTTTCACGATCCACTACCTCAGTCAGCTTGAGAATAAGTTCCTTGAAATCCAGTTTATCATAATATCTTTTTTCCAGGTCCATCATCCATTTTTCTTCTTTTTTAATTTTAGGTACCAGCGCTTTTATCGCTTTCTGCATATCGGTTATTCTGGATTTAACCCACTTATCTACTGGAATGTAACGGTAAGTTTTTCCAAACAAATCTTTATTCTTTTTCGATATCGGTTTTAGCTTTTTTACCACTTCCTTCGGTTTTGAAACATCAAGAAGGAAAATACCGCTGTATTTTGATTTTAAAAATTTTGGTTTTACCTTTATTTCCTTAAAAAGATTTTCAATCCTTTCCTTGCTGCTTTCAAGATGGGCTGGATCGTAAGTTATAAGAAGCTTTACATCCATAGCAAGTCCTCCTTTTTAAAAATTACTAATTAATTATACCATAACTGTTGATAAGATTTATAAAAAGCCCAAGTTATTTTATAATATCAAACAAATTATACTTTAATTAATGAGGAGAGAATAATTTGGCTTTACACAGGCAAACACTTGAAAACAGAGTAATTGAAGTAAGAGAGGATAATTTTAAGACCAGCAGACTCATTTCCGAATTTAAACCGTTTATTGCCAGTGTAGCTCAAAAAAGAGTGGGAAGATTCCTTGAATACGGAGTGGATGAAGAACTCTCCGTTGGTCTTACTGCTTTTAAAGAAGCAATGGATTCCTATGACATAAAGAAAGGTAAGTTTTTAAGTTTTGCCAAACTGGTAATAAATATGCGCCTTATTGATTATTACCGAAAGCAGAATAAGGAAAAAACTTTAAGTCTGGATGATAACAACTGGTTAGCTGCAGATTTTACCGGCGCTGTTGCTGTAAATTCCGGAGAACAGTACCTGATTGATGATGAAAAAGAGAAGAGAATACTGGAAATAATAGAATACAGGGCGGAGCTGGAAAAGTGGGGAATCAGTCTTGAAGAACTGGCAGAAATATCTCCCCGAAATGAAAGCCTTAGAGAAGAATATATTGAAGTAGCCAGGACCATTGTTAAAAACGGTGTTATTTTAAAAACTCTGATGGAGACAAAAAGGCTTCCTTTAAAAGAAATTGAGGATATTGTATGGGTACACCGCAAAAAACTGGAGAGAGGACGAATATATATAATAGCTATGGTTCTGGCTATAATAAATAACCTTAGCTATGTGGATATCCGTGGGGGTGGTGGACAATGAAAGCGACAATAATGGAAATAGGTAAGGACTACTGTATAGTTATGACCAGAGATGGGCAGTTTATAAAGCAAAAGATACCGTCAGGGGTATTTGAGATTGGTGATGAAATTACAGTTAGCAAAGAATATGCCTTTAAGCCAAAAACGGCAAATATAAATATAAAATGGGTCAGAAGCTTTGCTGTTGCTGCTTCAGTAGTAATAGTAGTGGTGGTAGGTTCTGTTTTCGGGGTATGGTATCTAAGGCAATATTATGCTTCGAGAAATATTACTTTATTTACTGAAGATGCAAACAGGGAGGAAATGACGGTTGGTGAAGAAGCACCAGCCGAAGAAACTGCAGAAGAACAAAAAGAAGAAGGCATAAAAGAACCTGCTGTGGCCATGACTGCCGGGGAAGAAAAAACCATTACTTTTGAGAGTATATATTCTTTTACAGAGCAGCCGGAAGTTATTGAGGATATTGAGGAAATTATACAATTTTCATATGAAATAGTAGATAACGTAAGTTTAAGAATTAGATTAAAGAATATAAGCAGTACGCTGAGTTTTGATGGAACTTTTAAACTGGTTATGCTTCTTTCGGACGAAACTGAATCCAGAACGGAAGTTATATCACTTGATGGATTTGGTCCGGGAAAAATCAAGGAACAGCCATTATTCCTAAAAGCAGGGGAAATGAAATTAAAATTGGAAGTAACCGGGAGCACATATTAATTTCCCCGATCCTGATTGATATTTCCTCTTGACTGTATTGATAGATTAGTATATTATTTTTATGTGACCGGTTGGTCAGTAATAAAAAAAGGAGGTCTTATGGTTGTAATAGAAACAAAAAATCTTACGAAATATTATGGTAAAGCCAGAGGAATAATTGATGTAAATCTAAAAATCGAAAGCGGAGATATCTTTGGATTTATAGGCCCAAACGGAGCTGGTAAAACGACAACTATAAGAACTCTATTAAATTTGATACATCCTACGGGGGGAAGTGCAAAAATATTCGGAATGGATTGTGTTTCGCAATCTTCAGAGATAAAAAAAATGGTCGGTTATTTACCTGCCGAGGTAAATTATTATGAGGATTTAAGAGTAAGAGATCTCCTAAATTATGCAGCTAGGCTGTATCACAAGGACTGTAGAGTAAAAATGGAAGGACTGGCCGGGATACTTGGACTGGAGCAAAATTTAAAAATAAGCTCACTTTCATCCGGAAACAAGAAGAAACTGGCAATTATACAGGCAATTATGCATGGTCCCAAACTTTTAATAATGGATGAGCCTACAAGTGGGCTGGATCCTCTGGTCCAGAGTGAATTCTTTAACATACTAAAAGAGGAAAATAAAAAGGGGGTAACCATATTTTTTTCATCTCATGTATTAAGCGATGTTCAGAAAATCTGTAATAAAGCAGCTATTATAAAAGAGGGGTATATAGTTGATATACAAGAGATTGATAAACTTAGGAAGGGCAAATATAAAAAAATCAGGGTTACCCTGTCTGGTAAAGTTACAGAAGACAATCAGATAAATATTACTGGTATAAAAGATAAAAAAGTAACCGGTAACTTAATGGAATTTATTTATTTTGGCGAAATTGAAAAAATAATACAGGAACTTGCTAAAAGAGAAATCAACGATCTGTGGATTGAGGAACCTACCCTGGAAGAGATATTTATGCATTACTACAGGAAGGAGGATAAATAATATGCCGATTTATTTAAGGGAAATTTCGGGTAATAAAAAATCTTTTTTTATCTGGTTTGTTGTTCTGATTGTGCTAAATGCAGTTGTTTTTTCTGTTTATCCATCATTTGCCGGCCAGACTGGAAATATTGAGCTGCTGCTTAAAAGTTATCCGGATGCTTTTATCAAAATCTTTGGTATAGATAAGCTGAATCTAACCAATATCCTTGATTTTTTTGGGCTGGAAATTTTTTTATTTATTACCCTGCTGGGCAGTATTTATTCAATGATACTGGGGTCCGGTATAATCTCCAAAGAAGAAGATGATAAAACCATAGAATTTCTCCTGGCAAAACCGGTATCCAGAGAAAAAATTGTAACTTCAAAGGCATTGTCCGTATTGTCATATATATTCGCTTTTAATATGGGTTTGTTTATTGCGGATCTGGGGTTGATAGAAGCATTTAAATCAAATGGATTTGATATGAAAATATATTTATGGCTTTCAGGGGGTGCATTTCTGCTGCACCTTACTTTTGCTTCGGTGGGTCTTCTTATTTCCGTATTTATTACCAGGGCCAGGGCATTAATGTCCATATCACTGGGTATGGTTATAGGCACATATTTTTTAGGGATAATATCATCGCTATCGGACAAATTCGATGTTCTTAAATATATCTCACCTTTTGAATATGTAAACGCTGCTGATATAATAACCAGGGCCAGAATTGATTATAAATATATAATTATTATGGTTTCAATCGTATGTCTGTCGGTAGCCGGTACCTATATTTTTTATCATAAAAAAGATATGCATAGCTGATTGTAGATGGCCGATAATCACAAAAATAATAAAACTTACCATAAAGAGATGGTGAAATTGAATCTTGTACAGGAATTTTGAAAAAATATCGCAGGATAAAAAAAACAAAATTATCAATGCCTGTCTGGAAGAATTTGCAAAAGGGTACCAGCAGGCTTCAACCAATGCCATTGTAAGAAAAGCAGGGATACCCAAGGGGACGCTTTTCTATTTTTTTGGAAATAAGAAACGATTATATTTATATATTCTGGATTATACCACAAGCAAATTCCTGAATAGATTCAGGGAAGAAAATATTAGTTTATCTCCCGATATTTTTGAGAGGCTTGAACAAAGTGGGTTGCTTAAGCTAAAAATAGCCATGGAAGAGCCACTATTGTATGAAATTATCTATAAATCGGTTATAAGCGCACCTGATCACCTTAAAGGAGAGATATATAAAAGTTATTTAAAATTTACCTCAGAGAGTAAATCAAGTATATATAAAGGTATAGACACCTCAAAATTCAGGGAGGGTATTGATATTAAAAAAGCGGTAGAGGTTATAACTTTATTTCTAGAAGGTTACCTGAACAGGCATATAGAGATTTTTAAAAAATGTACTGCATCGGAATCAATCAAGTTATATAAGAAAATTAATGCCGAAGTTAAGGAGTACCTCCAAATAATTAAAGAAGGAATTTACAGGTAAATTAAAATAATACCCGGATTTATTACTTTGATTTCTTGATTTATATTATCCGTAATTAAATCCTCCCTAAAAATTTTCCAATATTGTTTAGTATTTGTTGGTAAGTAATTATTCATTGTATAATTCGACCTTAATTACCGGTTAATATCTATCGTATATATATTATGGATTTATAAACACAATTAAAGGAGTTTTTATGAAGAGGAGCAAGCTGTTTTTGATTCCGCTGGTTTTAATTATTATTATGCTCTTATCCAATGCTGCTTTATTTACCCAATGCTCAAAGGAAAAGTTCGGGGGAAAAGTTACCGGCAAGCAATCGGATGAAATGGCAGCTTCAGTAGATAAAAATCTTATCAGCGCCAACACCCGTTTTGGATTAAATATCTTTAAGGAACTTATTTCGGAAGACAGTGATCAGAATATATTCATATCTCCTCTCTCCATACTCCTGGCTCTGGCTATGACCTATAATGGGGCGGTTGGCGATACCAATCTGGCAATGGCTGAAGCATTGCAGTTTAAGGGTTTCGATCTGGAAGAGCTGAATTCCGGATTTCGTGATCTTCTGGCCAGTATCGAAAATGCGGACAGCGATATAGATCTGGCTATTGCCAATTCTATCTGGTATAGACTAGGTGATAAAGTTAAAGAGGATTTTATTGAGAGGAACAACAAATATTTTAATTCAGAAATTAATGAAATTGATTTTTTTGCCCCGGATGCAGTTGATACCATAAACGGCTGGATTGAGGAAGCAACTAAAGGAAAGATTGACAAGATGATTTCGGTAATACCAGACGACGCAGTCATGTATCTTATAAACGCCATATATTTTAAGGGAAACTGGACTTATCCATTTGATGAGAATTTGACCACAGATGATGATTTTTACCTCAGTGACGGAACCACCAAAAAAGTTCCCATGATGTCCCAGGAGGAAAATTTTGGCTACTATAAAGGGGATAACTTTTCGGGTGTTAAGCTTCCTTATGGTCAGGAAAAGATGGCTATGTATATAATCCTCCCCGATGAAGGTATAAGTGTCGATACTGTAATCGAATCCCTGGATGAAGAGAAATGGAATGAGATTAAAGATTCATTTTATGGTAGTAAGGTTCATGTGGTTATGCCCAGGTATAAATTGGAGTACGGTATAAAGCTTTTAAATGATGCGCTCATTAAATTGGGAATGGGAATTGCCTTTGACTGGCGTCTAGCAGATTTTAGTGGTATTTTCTACCGTGAACCTGGCGAAAGTCCCTGGATATCAAGAGTGCTTCACAAAGCAGTTATAGAGGTGAACGAAAAAGGAAGTAAAGCTGCTGCTGCAACAGTAGTGGAAATTATGGAAGCGGCAATGCCTATCGAGGAAATAACGGAATTTATAGTAAACAGGCCTTTCTTCTTCGTAATTGCTGATGATCGGACCGGGAGTATTTTATTCATGGGAAAAGTTGTGGAACCGTAAGATAATAATATATTGGTATATAGGAAGCATTTAAATTGGATATTATCGCCATAATATAGTATTTAATAAGTAAGTTTCAATAAAAAAATAAGCCGCTGCCACTAGCGGCTTATTTTTTACTTATTTTATAATTTATAACGGAAAAAATAATCTTTGGACAAATTTAAAATATATTATATAATATGTTGATGTTGCTTAAATAGTTTTAAATTTTAAATTAGAGTAGTAGGGATTTTTTATTAGAAGTAAATAAATAAAATAGAAGTAAGTCTACTTTTATCAATATCTTCTTATTTCATTTAATCCATATTTCAAATAATATATTTCTACTTCTCTTTTATATATAAAAAAAGTAATTTGAAGAAAGGTATTTTTAAGTGAATAAGAGAATGTATGTAGGAAATCTGGACTACGGTACTACTGATAAAGAACTGGAGGAATTATTTGCTCAGGAGGGTACTGTTACCTACTCTAAAGTAATCACCAGAATGGATGGAAAATCAAGAGGTTTTGGATTCGTAGAGATGGAAAACGAAGAGCAGGCAAAAGCAGCAATAGAAAAGCTTAACAAGAGTGAATTCAAAGGAAGAACTATTGTAGTCAATGAAGCCAGAACTCAGAATAAAGGAAACTTCAACTCCAGAGAAGGCGGTTACGGCTATAAGAGAGAAGGCGGCAAGGGTGATTTGAACTACAAATTGAGACAGTTAAGAAAAAACATCGGATAAGTTTTTTAAATTTATGCTTGTTTTTTTGTCTGCAATCCCCTATAGTATCTGATGAACAGAGTACAAAATTAAAATATTATTACCTTTAAAATAGTCCGGAGAGGCTAAAAAGGAATGAATAAAATATTAATAAAATATTCTAATAAAGAAAATATTTTGACCTTCTTACCTTTATGGTAAGGAGGTTTTTTTATTTGGAGAAAAATTATGATAGAAAGAGCAAATATATTAAACGAAAACGATATAGACAGAGTGATCAGAAGAATTTCACATGAGATACTGGAAAGAAATAAGGGACCGGAGAATCTGGTTTTTATAGGGCTTCAAAAAAGAGGAGTTCCCCTGGCAAAAAGAATAGCGGAAAATATCGAAAAGTTTGAGGGAATAAAAATCAAGACAGGCAAGCTTGACATAACTTTTTACCGTGACGATATAGGACAGAATATAAAGCCTACAGCCCAGATAACCGATATATCTTTTGATATAGAGGGTAAAAATGTAATTCTGGTTGATGACGTGCTGTATACCGGAAGAACGGTAAGGGCAGCTATGGATGCTTTGATTGATTTTGGAAGGCCGAAATCGATACAATTGGTGGTTTTAATTGACCGGGGACACCGGGAACTTCCTATAAGGGCTGACTATGTGGGGAAAAACCTTCCCACCTCCCATAACGAATCGGTAGAGGTTAACTTAAAGGAAACCGATGATATGGACAGTGTCATAGTAGTAAAGAAGGAATAAGTATGCTAAGGAAAAAAAGTATAATAGATACGGATAGTCTTAGTCTGGAAGATATAAAATTAATACTTTCCAATGCCGATTCCTTTCTTGAAATATCAGGAAGGGATGTTAAAAAAGTTCCAACCCTCAGGGGTAAAACCATAATCAATTTATTTTTCGAACCCAGTACCAGAACCAAAACCTCATTCGAGATCGCTGCTAAAAGACTTAGTGCGGACATAATTAATTTTTCTTCATCCACCAGCAGCATCAGGAAAGGCGAGTCTATTATCGATACTCTAAAAACCATACTTTCCATGAAAGTCGATCTTATTGTCATAAGGCACAGTGACAGCGGAACGGTTAAAATAGTGGACAGGTTTGTAAATGTTCCGGTAATAAACGCCGGTGACGGAAAGTATCAGCATCCTACTCAGGCTCTGCTGGACTTGTATACCATAAAGAAAAGGTTTGGAAAGTTCGAGGGTCTTAAGGTAGCAATTATCGGCGATTTCATAAACAGCAGAGTGGCAAGATCCAATATAAACTTATTTGAAAGAATGGGTATGGAAGTAACCATAGTTTCGCCCACTATGCTGCTTCCTGAAGATTTTTCGAAAATAAATGTAAAACACTGTATTGATGAGGTTATAGATAAGTCAGATATTATATATGTTCTTAGAATGCAGTTCGAAAGACAGGACAGGAAATTTTACCCCTCCGTGATGGAATATAACCGGTTTTTGAGTCTTAATGTAGAGAGACTTAGCAGGATGAAGCAGGATTCTATTATCATGCATCCTGGACCGGTAAACAGAGGAATAGAAATTAGTGATGAAGTCATGGATATGGACGGTAAGCTGGGAGAAAAAATTGCCATAGACCAGCAGGTAACCTACGGAGTGGCAGTGCGAATGGCATTACTTTATTTAATATTAGGTTAAATTATTATGGAAGATAATAAGAAAAAAAATATTCTTGTAAAATCAGGCACCATAATTGATCTGCAGCAGGGTAAAGAGTTCGCCTCCGATATTTATATTAAGGAGGGTGTGGTATCCGAAATAAAAGAGAATATTAAAATTGCACAGAATGACGTAATTAAAATTAATGCAGAGGGCTGCATAATATCCCCGGGATTTGTGGATATGCATGTGCACCTGAGAGATCCCGGATTTGAAGACGAGGAAACAATTGAAACCGGAGCACTGGCGGCAGTCAAGGGAGGAGTGACTGCGGTTGCCTGTATGCCCAATACCAGACCGGTTATAGATAATCAGTCTCTGGTAGAATACATTTTGGAAAAATCGGAGAATGCAGCCTGCACCGTATTGCCGGTAGCAGCTATGACTGCCGGGCTTAAGGGAAAGAATATCACCGAAATGGGACTCCTGGCGGAGGCGGGAGCCATTGGTTTTTCCGATGATGGAAAAAGTGTAAATGACAGCAGACTTATGTACGAGATTATGCGGTATTCTAAACAATTTAACCTTCCTCTGATACTGCATGAAGAAGACAATTTCATTTCCGGCGAGGGGCTTGCCCACCAGGGTTACTATTCTACAATGCTGGGATTGGAAGGAATATCCAGTTTGAGTGATGATTTAATGATAGCAAGGGATATAATTCTGGCCAAAAGAAGCGGCGCCAGAATTCATATAACTCATTTGAGTACAAGAAGCAGTGTGGAAATGATAAAAAAAGCAAAGGAAGAAGGAGTTAATATAACCTGTGACGTAACTCCTCACCATCTTTTCTTTAATGACAGCTGTCTTACCTCTTTTAATACCAACTTTAAGGTAAAACCGCCCATAAGGAGCGAGGAGGACAGACTGGCATTGATTGAAGGAATAAAAGAGGGAGTTATCGACGCTATAGCCAGTGACCACGCACCTCATCTGGATATAGAAAAAAATACCACTTTCAGGCTTGCCAGTTTTGGGACTATAGGTCTGGAAACATTTTTCAGCGCCGCTTTTAGTAAATTATGTGTTGAAGAAAAAGTCAGCCTGCCTAAATTTATAAGCCTTATTACCACTGCGCCGGCAAAGATTCTGGGTATTGATGCCGGGAAAATAGAAGTGGGAAAAATTGCTAACATTACAGTTATAGACAGGGAAAAAGAGGAAGAAATAAAAAGGGAAAATATCGCCTCCAAAAGTAAAAACAGTATCTTTATAGGTCAAAAACTTAAAGGGAAGATAAAATATACTATCAGCAGGGGTAAACTAGTTTACGGGAGTGAGTGATTTTGAAAGCAATACTTATGCTTGAAGACGGAGAAATATTTGAAGGTAAAAATTTCGGCTGCTCCGGGGAAGTGCTGGGAGAAGTGGTTTTTAATACCTCCATGACCGGATATCAGGAAATTTTAACTGACCCTTCCTACTGTGAACAGATTGTTACCATGACCTATACTCAAATTGGAAATTACGGAATAAACAGTCGGGACATAGAATCAGATAGGGTTCAGGTCAGAGGCTTTATTGTTAGAGAATATCAGGATAATTACAGCAACTGGAGGGCCGAAGCCAGCCTTGGCCGGTATCTTAAGGATTATAAGATTATCGGGATTTCGGAAATAGATACCAGACAACTTACCAAGCACATAAGAGAACAGGGAGCTATGAAAGGTGTAATATCCACCTCTGATTTTAATAAGAATAGTTTGCTGCAGAAACTGGGAAATTTTCCGGATATGGTTGGAAGAAACCTGGTTGATTTTGTTACCTGCAGAAAAACCTATACTTTCAATCCTCACAGCAGAAATTGTAAGTACTCGGTGGCTGCCTATGACTACGGAGTCAAATTAAATATTTTGAGATGTCTGGCCAATGCCGGATTCAAAGTAAAGGTGGTCCCTGCTTTTACCGATCCTGCTGAGGTTCTGGCTATGGACACTGACAGTATTCTTTTATCCAACGGCCCCGGAGACCCGGCAGCGGTTGATTATGCCATTTCCAATATAAAGAAACTGATCGGGAAAAAACCAATATTCGGGATCTGTCTGGGCCATCAACTTTTAGCTCTTGCCCTGGGAGCCACTACTTATAAATTAAAATTTGGCCATCACGGTGCCAATCATCCGGTCAAGAACCTGGATACCGGCGAAGTGGAGGTAACCACTCAAAACCACGGATTTTCAGTGGATATGGATTCTCTTAAAAGAATTAATATTACCGGTCATAAAGTAACTCATATAAATTTGAATGATGGAACCATAGAAGGAATCGAATATCCGGAAATAAATGCTCTTACCGTACAGCACCACCCCGAGGCAGGACCGGGACCTCATGATGCCAGATACATATTCCGAAGATTTGCAGATATGATTAATAATTTTAGTTAAAACAGGAAGAAGATTCGTGCCTAAAAGAAAAGATATAAAAAAAGTAATGATAATAGGATCCGGCCCTATAGTCATAGGACAGGCCTGTGAGTTCGATTATTCCGGAACACAGGGATGTAAGGTACTGAAGGATGAGGGCTACAAAGTGATTTTGGTTAACAGTAATCCGGCCACTATTATGACTGATCCGGAATTTGCGGATAAAACTTATATCGAACCACTCAGTTTTGAATTCGTAGAAAAGATTATAAAGAGGGAAAGGCCGGATGCTATTCTCCCAACTTTGGGAGGGCAAACGGGCTTAAATATTGCAGTTATGCTGGCAAGGGAGAATATTCTCTCCAGATATAGTGTAGAGCTTATAGGAGCAAATGTAGAAGCTATAAATAAAGCTGAGGACAGAGAGAAATTTAAAGAGGCCATGGCTAATATAGGCTTGTATGTTCCTCCCAGCGGTTATGCTCACAGTTTAAGCGAAGCCCTTGAATTCAGCCGCAGATTAAAATTTCCCCTGGTGGTAAGACCCAGCTTCACTCTGGGAGGTCTGGGAGGCGGAGTGGCTTTCAATAAAGAGGAATTTACCGATATTGTTACCCGGGGATTGGATTTGTCTCCCATATCCGAAGTACTGGTAGAAAAATCGGTAGCAGGCTGGAAGGAATATGAGCTTGAGGTTATGAGAGATAAAAATGATAATGTGGTTATAGTGTGTTCCATCGAGAATTTCGATCCTATGGGAGTACATACCGGAGATAGTATTACGGTAGCGCCAGCTCAAACCTTGTCGGATGATGAATATCAGAAAATGAGAAATGCGGCCATGGCGGTGATAAGGGAAGTCGGGGTCGAAACCGGTGGGTCCAATATTCAGTTTGCCATAAATCCTGAGAACGGAAAAATGGCCGTAATCGAAATGAATCCCAGAGTTTCCAGAAGCAGTGCCCTGGCTTCCAAGGCAACCGGATTTCCCATTGCCAAGATTGCTACTAAATTGGCCATAGGATATACACTTGATGAAATTCCCAATGATATTACCAAAAAAACACCGGCCTGTTTCGAACCATCCATTGATTATGTGGTGGTAAAATTTCCCAGATGGGCTTTTGAAAAATTCCCGGGAACGGACATAAGTCTTACTACCAGAATGAAATCGGTTGGCGAGGCTATGGCTATCGGAAGAACTTTTAAAGAAGCCCTCCAAAAATCGATAAGGTCTCTGGAAATTGACCGCTACGGACTGGGATCGGATGGAATGGATAATATAACCGAGGAATTATTGAATAAGAAACTTTCCATTCCCAATCAGGATCGAGTGTTTTACATAAAACTTGCCTTTGAATTGGGAAAAGGTATTGATGATATATACCGATTTACCAGAATAGATCCATGGTTCCTTAATAATATAAAACAGCTGGTTGAATTTGAAAGTACTTTTAAAAATTGCAGTCTGGCCAATATTACCAAAAAGCTTTTGTACGAAGCCAAGAGATACGGTTACTCGGACAGGCAGATAAGTTATTTATGCGGCTGCAGCGAGGATGAGGTAAGAGCGCTGCGGAAAAAGATGCGGGTAATTGCCACTTTTAAAACCGTTGATACCTGTGCCGCAGAATTCGAGGCTTATACGCCTTATTATTATTCCACTTATGAATCCGAAAACGAGATTTTGCCAGCAGCCAGGAAGAAGATTGTAATTTTGGGCAGCGGCCCCAATCGCATCGGGCAGGGAATAGAATTCGATTACTGCTGTGTGCATGCTTCCTTTGCTCTTCATGATGCTGGCTTTGAAACCATAATGGTTAACTGTAATCCTGAAACCGTAAGTACCGATTATGATACTTCGGACCGTTTGTATTTTGAACCCCTGACTTTCGAGGATGTCTTAAATATCGTGGAAGCGGAAAAGCCCTCTGGGGTAATAGTGCAATTTGGCGGACAAACTCCGCTGAAACTGGCTTTGAGGCTTCAGGATGCCGGTGTAAATATTCTGGGAACATCTCCCGATAGTATTGATCTGGCCGAGGACCGGAAAAGATTCGGTTCCATGCTTAAAAGATTAAATATCCCTCAGGCTGAAAACGGAACAGCTATGGATGTTGATAAGGCAAAAAGGATAGCTAAAAAAATAGGTTACCCGGTACTGGTAAGACCTTCCTATGTGCTGGGAGGAAGAGCGATGAGTATAGTTTATAACGAGGAAAGCCTTATTGACTATGTTAAGAATGCGGCTGTGGTATCCAATGACAGACCAATACTTATAGATAAATTTCTGGAGCGGGCCATAGAAGTTGATGTTGATGCTATTTATGACGGAGATGAACTCTTTATCGGTGGAATTATGGAGCATATAGAAGAGGCCGGAATACATTCCGGTGACAGTGCCTGCGTGATACCCCCTTTTAACCTCAGTAAAGAAATAATTGGAATTATTAAGGATTATACCTACAAAATGGCAAAAAAACTTAGAGTAAAGGGGCTTATCAATATTCAATATGCGGTAAAGGATTCCATAGTTTATGTGCTGGAAGCAAACCCCAGAGCTTCCCGTACGGTTCCTTTTGTGAGTAAATCCATTGGTATTCCCCTGGCAAAGATAGCCGCTCTGGCAATGACCGGCAAAAAATTAAAAGATATAGATTTTAAGAGGGTTGATTCCACTTCACTTAATTACTATAGCATCAAAGAAGCGGTACTGCCTTTTAATAGATTTCCTGGTGTGGATACCATACTGGGACCGGAAATGAAATCAACCGGCGAAGTTATGGGTATAGACAGTAGTTTCGGAATTGCCTTTGCGAAAACGCAGATTTCTACAAATCAGGTGTTTCCTACTTCCGGTTCGGTATTTATAAGTGTGAATGATAAGGACAAGGATGCCATAATAGATATAGCCAGTGAGTTATCCAAACTTGGCTTTAATATAATTTCTACCATAGGAACCGGTGAGACTCTGGAAAAGAAAGGTATAAAATGCCATAAGGTTTTAAAAATGAGGGAAGGCCGGCCAAATGTTTTGGATATGATAAAAAACGGGGAAATTAATCTGATTATAAATACTCCAGAAGGCAGCATTGCCAGAAGTGATGGATATTATCTTAGAACTGCAGCGGTTCTTCATAATGTACCTTCTATTACCACTATATCGGGAGCTTCGGCGGTGGTTCAGGGGATAAAGGAAATAAAGAACAACTCTAAAGTTAAGGTTAAACCTATACAGGAATATTGATGAAACTATTAAACGGAGAAATAATTTCTAATGAAAAATATAATGATCACCTGTGCAAGATGGGAGTTTTTTCACCTTATATATGTAAAGAAACCCGGCCGGGTCAGTTCATTAATGTAAAATGTTCACCCAAAAATATACTGGACCCTCTGCTCAGACGTCCGTTTGGTATTTTTGATATAGAAGAAAAATTCAATGTTTTTTCTTTGTTGTACCGGATTATAGGGAGAGGTACAAAATTTCTCTCCGATCTCAGGAAAGGCGATGTTCTGGATTTTGCCGGTCCTATAGGCAAAGGTCTGGATCTAGGTGGGATTAAAAATAATGTCCTTTTAATTGCCGGAGGAATTGGTATTGCTCCATTATATCTTATAGCCAGGCAGGCCAGTAGAGCCAAAAAAAATGTTTTTCTGGCGGCAGGATTCAGGGATAAAAATTATCTTAGATTGGAAAAAGATTTAATTGAGCTCAAGTCAAATTATGTGGTACTTACCGAAGACGGTTCCTGGGGAGAGAAAGGCCTGGTTTCGGATTATATCCAGAACAATATAAAATTATTTGCAGATTATGATATTTACTGCTGCGGGCCCAGGAATATGTTAAAAACATTAAAGAATATTTATAGGGATAGAGATAATAAAATAACGGCACTTCTAGAGGAGAGGATGGGCTGCGGGGCAGGAGTCTGTAATAGCTGTGTGGTAAAAATAAAGAAGGGCAAGAGAAACTTTTCTTACAAAAAGATATGTCAGGATGGTCCGGCATTTAATCTGAAGGAGGTAATATTTGATTGAGCAGAACAGCCTGTTTTTATATGAAAGGGATACCGGCAGCAGCGATGTAAACCTTTCAGTAAAGCTGGGAAGAATAAAACTGGATAATCCGGTGATTATGTGTTCCGGAACGTTTAACTATGGATTGGAATATGGTCAGTTTTATGATACCGCCCTGCTGGGAGCAGTTACCACCAAAAGTTATTCATTAAAACCCAGGGAAGGGAATCCGCCCCCAAGGATTTGTGAGACTACCGGCGGGGTATTGAATTCTATCGGACTTCAAAATGACGGCATAGCCGAATTTTTAAAGAAACACCTGCCGCAGGCTGAAAAGATGGGGATAAAACTTATTCTTAGCATATTCGGCCAGGATATGGAAGAATTTAGTCAGTTAGCCCATAAGGTTTCGGGAATCAAGGAAAAAATTATAGCAGTGGAACTCAATCTTTCCTGTCCCAATGTTAAAAGAGGAGGAATAGCTTTCAGTGCTGTACCTCCTGAAGTAAAAAAAATAGTGCAGTCGGTTGTAAATATTTTAAAAATTCCGGTAATAGCCAAGCTGAGTCCAAATCAGCACAATCTGATGGAAGCCGCAATTGCGGCAAAAAGAGGGGGGGCCGAGGCAGTATCCATTGTTAATACAGTAGTGGGTATGGCCATAGATGTAGAAACATTCAGGCCACGGCTGGCCACTATAACCGGAGGGCTTTCGGGACCGGCAATAAAACCTATTGCTCTGGCAAAAGTATACTCTTTATCAAGGGAAAAAATTCTTCCGGTCATAGGAATGGGCGGTATTTTTAATCTCGAAGATGCTCTGGAATTTCTGGTAGCCGGTGCCAGTGCGGTGGGTATCGGTACCGCAAATTTTGTTCGGTACGACATAGGCAAAAAGATAATAGATAGCCTGAGAACCTACCTTGAAAATAGGAGAATTTATGACGTTAATGAAATAATAGGGAGGCTGAGAATTTGAAAGGCAGTCAATTACCTTTAAAGGATAGATTAATTATAAGTTTGGATACCAGTACCAGAAGCGAGGTTATAGGTCTGTGTAAGAGGATGGCCGGTAAGGTGTCCACTATAAAAATAGGACTGGAATTAATATACAGTGTGGGATTAAATATAATTGGTACCATAAAAAGTTTTGGCTATAAAGTAATGCTTGATGCAAAACTTCTGGACATTCCCAATACCGTAAGCGGTGCCGCTGCGGCTATAGCCAAACTTGGTGTAAGTGCCGTGACCATACATACTCTTGGCGGAAAGCGAATGCTCCTGGACGCACGGGAGGTTATAGAGAAACAGTCAAAAATAAAAGTCGGGTTAAAACCGCTTCTTCTGGGAGTAACTATTCTTACCAGTCTGGATGATGCCGATCTTAAAATCCTGGGGTTTAAAGAGGATTTTACTCATTCGGTTTTAAATTTATCAAAAATTGCCATAGAGTCGGGAATGGATGGAGTAGTGTGTTCGCCTAATGAAGTGGAGCTATTAAGAAAAAAACTGGGCAGCGGGTTCTATATTGCCACTCCCGGAATCAGGCTTCCTGAGGATGCAGCCGGCGACCAGAAAAGGATAAACACCCCCCGGCAGGCAATAGCCAAAGGAGCTGATTTTATAATCGTGGGCCGTCCCATAACTACTAAAAATGATGTGGCCGGTGCGGTAGACTCCTATCTGGAGGAAATGGAAAGGAGTATATAAATATGCTTAAAGTAGTCAGGCAGGTTGAAGGATTGGACCTATTTAAAATACTGCAGGATACCGGTTCCATTATGGAAGGCCATTTTGAGTTAAGTTCGGGATATCACAGTAATTATTATCTCCAGTGTGCCAGACTGCTCCAGTATCCCGATATTACCTTCAGACTTGCCGGTAAAGCTCTGGATTTAGTAGGAGAAGAAATTGATATAAAAAAGATAAATACCATAGTATCACCGGCAATAGGGGGGATATTATGGGGTTATATGCTTGCTTATGCAGTAGGCTGCAGGATGATTTTTACCGAACGAAAAAATAAAAATATGGAACTGCAGCGCGGATTTGAAATAAAAAAGAATGAGGAAATTATTATTGCCGAAGATGTTATTACTACCGGGGGTTCGGTAAAAGAAGTGATAGATATATGTGTGAAGCATGGCGCCAGGGTAAGAGCAGTGGTCAGCATCGTGGACCGCTCGGCAGGTCTAAAGTTTGAATGTCCTTATTACTATTTAATCAAACTGGATATCGATAATTATCAACCTTCCCGGTGTAAGCTCTGCATGGAAAATTTCCCTCTGCAATATCCCGGCAGCAGAAAAAAATATAAGTAATCAATGGCTGAAAAAAGTTGATATTAAATATATATATTTGTATACTCTAATGTGTCTAATTTTTTCATTACAAAGGGAGCTGCATGACTTTAAATAATTTAAGTGAAAGCGATAGGAAAAAAGGGCTGGAAAAAGCCAGACTGATAAGAAAGAAAAGGGCAGAGATAAAAGATTTATTGAAGCAGGGTAAAACGAATATACAGAAGCTTTTTAAAGATAAAGAGCTCTTTGAAAAATACTTAAACAATATGAAGGTTTTAGATCTGGTAGGTGCACTCCCCGGAAATGGAAGAGTAAATGCTTTAAAGATTTTAAAAAATTTAAAAATAAGCCCCAACAAAAAAGTAGGAGGGCTGGGCAAGAATCAAAAAAATAGTTTTTATCAGTTTTTCAAGATTAAATAAACTGATGGATTTTATATATTTTTATGGCAGCTAGAGGAAAATTGTTTATTATTTCCGGGCCGTCCGGTTCAGGTAAAAGCAGCCTGGTTGATGACATAGTAAAGCAGTCAGATAATTTTGTAAGATCCATCTCGGTTACTAACAGACCCAAAAGAGAAAGTGAAGCCTCCGGCAGTCATTACCATTTTATAAGCAAAAAAGAATTCGATGAACTTATAGAAGAAGACAGGTTACTGGAATGGGCTTCTTACGCAGGATATTTATATGGTACCCCAAAAGAATTCGTAATAGAAAATTTAAAAAAGGGTAAAAACGTTATTTTAACCATTGAGGTTCAGGGTGCCATGCAGGTGGTAAAGAAAATAAAAGAGGTCTATCTTATTTTTATTACCACTTCTTCATTCGAGGAGTTAAAAAAAAGGATCAGGAAAAGGGGAGCCGAAAGCAAGGAGGAGATAGAAAGAAGGCTGAAGATTGCTGGGAAAGAATTGAAATATGAGAAATATTATGATTGCATAATTGTAAATAATAATTATAATGAAGCCTTGCTTAAATTAAAGAAAGTTCTGAATGCTTAAAAAAAGGGGAGGAATTAATCTAAAATGAAAGTACAGTATCTTGATGAGTACAAGGAAAGCACAGACAGCAAATATAAATTATGTATAGCGGCAGCCAAAAGAGCCAGGGAGCTTGGTGAATACCTATCGGCACAGAAAAACATGGAGAGGATTAGTGTAGTAAAACCGCTGGTTGATGTGGAGTCACATGATCCGCTGGAGATTGCCTTTAATGAAATAAAAGATGGAAAAGTAATTTTTGAAAAGAAGAAAAAGGAATCTGCATAAGTTTGACTTTAAATAAATCAATATTCTTAAAAAAAAAGATAGTCCTTGGAATTACTGCCTCTATTGCTGCCTATAAGGCAGCTTCCATTTGCAGCAGATTGAGTGGTATGGGGGCGAATGTGGTTCCGGTGATGACGCCTAATGCCCTGAATTTTATATCTCCTTTAACCTTCAGTTCAATTTCCGGTAATAAAACCATTATAGATCAGTTTGAAAATCAGAAAAAAATTTATCATATATCACTTTCTCACAGTGCGGATGTTTTTTTGATTGCACCAGCTTCAGCCGATATTATTTCAAAATTATCTTACGGTATTGGAGACAATTTCCTGACTACATCGGCTATATCAGCAACCTGTCCGGTACTTGTTGCACCGGCTATGAATGAGAGCATGTATCTTGACCCCTTAATTCAAAAAAATATCCAAAGGCTCAAGGAAAGCGGGAAATATTTCTTTATAGGGCCGGAGAGCGGTAAACTGGCCTGTGGTGAAGAAGGACTGGGAAAACTTGAAAATGAGGACATTATAATAGAGAGGTTAGCGGAGCTTCTAAGTTATAGGAAAGATCTTACAGATAAAAATGTTATAGTTACTGCCGGTGGAACCAGGGAATTTATGGATACGGTAAGATATATTTCCAATAGATCCAGCGGTAAAATGGGCTATGCCCTGGCTGAGGAAGCTTATTTCAGAGGAGCCCGGAAGGTAATACTTATAAGTACCACTAAAAGTCTCCCTCCACCTTATGGGATTGATGTTGAATATGTTGAGAGTACCGAAGATATGAAGAAGTCCCTGATCAAACATTTCAAAGCCGGCGATATTATAATTATGGCCGCGGCTGTAAGCGATATAATTCCTATTAAAAAATATGATTTTAAGTTAAAGAAGAAAAATGATATATTATCCAGCATAAGCTTTAAAGAAAATGAAGATATTCTTAAATTTCTAACCGGAAAAAAGGAAAAGAGCCAATACCTGGTTGGTTTTGCGGCGGAGAGTGGTTACAGCAGCCGGGATATTATGGAAAAATTCAAGGATAAAAGTGTAGATATGATGGTGGCCAATGATATATCCAGAGAGGGTATAGGGATGGAAAGCGATTTTAATGAAGTTGATATAATAAAGCAGGATGGATCGGTAAGAAAGCTGGCCAGGGATAGAAAAAGAATTATTGCCAGAGGAATCTGGGATGAAATTATAAAAAGTTTACCTGAGTAAGGAATTAATAGGAGGATTAATGGGAGGAGCAATGATAAAGAAAAAAGATTTCTTGTTTACTTCGGAATCAGTTACCGAAGGCCATCCGGATAAAATGGCCGATCAAATCTCTGATGCTGTTCTTGATGCTATGATAGCTGATGATCCCAGATGCAGAACTGCTATTGAGACTTTACTTAAAACCGGAATAGTAATAGTGGCCGGTGAAGTTACCACTTCTACTTATGTGGAAATACCGGATATTGTAAGAGAAGTGGTGAAAAATATTGGATATACCAGAGCAAAATACGGATTTGATTATGAGACCTGCGGGATTATTACTTCTATTGGAAAACAGTCCTCCAACATAGCACAGGGTGTCAATAATGCTTATGAAGCCAGAGTGGGAAACGGATATGAAAATGAATTCGATACGCAGGGTGCCGGAGACCAGGGAATGATGTTTGGCTATGCCTGTAATGAAACCGAGGAATTGATGCCTCTTCCCATTCAACTTGCTCATAAATTAGCCCACCGCCTGTCTGAAGTTAGAAAGGCAGGGATTTTGCCTTATCTTAGGCCCGATGGTAAATCGCAGGTAACTGTAAAATATGAGAATGACAGGCCGGTTTCGGTGGAAACTATTGTAATAGCTACACAGCATGCTCCCCGCATAGATATAGAATCCCAGATAAAACCGGATATGAAGGAATTTGTAATAAAACCAATTATCCCCCCGGAATATCTGAGCAAGGATTTAAGACTGTTTGTTAATCCTACCGGAGAATTTACCATTGGCGGCCCTATGGGCGATACCGGAATGACCGGCAGAAAAATAATAATAGATACTTATGGTGGGATGGCAAGGCACGGCGGGGGATGCTTTTCGGGAAAAGATCCCTCTAAAGTTGATCGGTCAGCTGCCTATGCTGCCAGGCATGTGGCTAAAAATCTGGTAGCCAGCGGAGCTGCTGATAAACTGGAAATAGAAATTGCTTATGCCATAGGAGTGGCACATCCGGTATCGGTTATGATAGAAACATTTGGTACCGAAAAAGTAGATATCAAGAAAATCCAGCGAGCTGTAAAGGAAATATTTGATTTAAGGCCGGCAGCGATAATCAAAAACCTTAATTTATTAAGACCAATTTATAAAAAAACAGCAGCTTACGGTCATTTTGGAAGACATGACCGGGATTTTACCTGGGAAAAACTTGATAAAGTTGACGAAATCAAGAGTTTTTTGGGCCTTAAATAAAATTACTTTGTTTTAAATGGATACAAGTAATAAATATGCAGAGGTTTATGTAGATATAAAAACTCTTAATATTGATCATCCTTTTGATTATCAAATACCCCCTCATTTATCCCCGCATATTCATACCGGTATAATGGTTCAGGTCCCTTTTAAAAACAGAATAGAAGCCGGCTATGTGGTAAGAACCAAGAACAAATCGGAATTAGAAGACAATGAGATAAAAAATATCCTGAAAATAATAGATAAGAAGCCTGTTTTTGACCCCAAAAAATTGGAGCTTATTAACTGGATAAGTCAGTATTATATCCAGCCGGTGGGTAGAGTTATAAAATTTTTTATCCCCCCGGGGGCAAAATCCCAAAAAACTGCTGCCGGTACCGGGATTAGGTTAAAGTTTAAAGATTATATATTTTTAAACAAGGATAAATACCGCCAGTTAAAGGATAAAATAAACTGGGAAAGAAATTATTCACAAAAAAGAATAATTGATTACCTGATCCTCCATGGCGAGGTTTTAAAGGAGAAATTGATAAAAGATACCGGATCCGGTTATGCGAGTCTTACCAGCCTTCTAGATAGAAATATAATCTTCATGGTGAAGAAAAGACAAAAAAGAGACTTCAGGTACCAGTACCGGCATAATAAAAATCAGGGTAAAACGAAGATAATTTTAAATTCATATCAAAAGGCGGCACTGTCAAGTATAGAAAATGTTTTAGGTAAAAATATTTTTCATAAGTTTTTAATCGAAGGGGTTACTGGCAGTGGTAAAACCGATATTTATATAGCTGCTTGCAGAAAGGTTCTGGAAAATAAAAAAAAGGCGCTTATCCTTACCCCTGAGATTTCACTGATACCACAGTTATTCTCAAGATTCGAATCTGAGTTTGGACCAAAGGTTTGTGTATATCATTCCAATATGAATGAAGCGGAAAGATATGAGAGGTGGCTGGATATATGGGAGGGCAATTTTGACATAATAATAGGGACCCGGTCTTCTGTTTTTACCCCCCTGGATAATCTGGGTATAATAATACTTGATGAAGAGCATGACCCCTCCTATAAGGAAGGAACGGGAGTAAGATATAATACCCAGGATGTGTGTATAAAGATGGGAGAGATATTGAATATCCCCATTGTTTTAGGTAGTGCCACTCCCAGCATAGTTACCAGGTACAGATCCGAAAAAGAAAAAGATTTTACCCTCGTCAGGATTCCCGTTAAAGCCCAAAGCAGTAGTCCTCTTGAAATGGATGTGATCGATTTAAAAAAGATAGACCGCCGCAGAGAAGATATAACCATTACCGCTAAATTGTTCAGGGCAATAAAGAGTGAACTGGAGAAAAATAATAAAGTGATTATTTTCTTAAACAGAAGAGGATACAGTAATTTTATAATTTGTAATAATTGCGGCAATGTGCCAAAATGTCCTGCCTGTGATCTCTCTTATAGTTACCACAGTGATACCAAAAAGTTGATGTGCCACCATTGCGGTAGGGAAAAAAATTATACCGGCAGATGCTCTGCCTGCGGGTCGGATAGCGTATTTCTGTATGGGACCGGAGTTCAGAGGGTACAGTCAAAACTTCAAACAAGATTTAAAGACGTACCAGTTCTTAGAATGGATTCGGATATAACTGTAAAGAAGAAATCGCATCAGGAAATACTGGAAAAATTTGTTTCTCCGGGAGGGTCCATTCTTATCGGTACCCAGATGATAACCAAAGGGCTGGATATCGAAGACGTTACTCTGGTGGGAGTTATTAACTGTGACAGTATGCTGGGACTTCCTGATTATCACATGAACGAAAGAGTATATCAGCTTATCACCCAGGTGTCCGGAAGAGCGGGAAGGAAGAGAAAAAAAGGAAGGGTAATAATCCAGACCTACAATCCCCAGGGCAAAGTTATAGAAAGTATAATGGAAAACGATTATGAGTCGTTTTACCGGGAGGAACTGGAAAGCAGAAGAGAGCTCAGTTATCCCCCTTTTTCCAATTTAATAAATATTATTATTTCCGGGAAAGATAGAGTTAAAGTAGAAAAAAATATAAGGGATCTATTTCTACAATTAAGTAAAATTATAAAGGGTGAAAGCAGTATACTGGGCCCTGCTCCCGCACCTTTTAGCAGGATAAATTTATTTTACAGGTGGCATATAATGATAAAAGCTAAAAATATAAGTTATTTAAGCGGGGCAATTACTGAAATACTGAAGAGATTTAAAAAATTTAATGAAAATAAGATAATAGTTGATGTGGATCCAGTATGGATTTTATAAATTTAATGGAGGTTTATAATGGCGGTTAGGGAAATCAGAAAAATCGGTGATCCGGTTTTGAGAGAAAAAAGTAAGGTTATAGAAAAAATAGATGATAAACTTGAAAATCTTGTTGGCGATATGATAGATACTTTAAAAGAAGCAGGTGGTGTTGGTTTGGCTGCACCCCAGATAGGAGTAACCAGAAGAGTAATTATTGTTAATCTGGGAGAAGAGATAAAGGTGTTTGTAAATCCGGAAATTAGAGCTTTAAATAGGAAGCAGGCCGAGTCCAATGAAGGATGTCTGAGCATTTACTCCATAAAAGATTTCTGCGTCAAAAGATTCGATAAAATCGAAGTAAGAGCAAAAGATTTAAAAGGTAAAAATATAGTTCTAACAGCAGAGGATTTACTGGCCAGGATATTCCAGCATGAAATTGATCACCTAAACGGAGTATTATATATTGACCGTCTGGATCGCAAATCCAGAAGGGAACTGCTGGCTATGATTAATGAAATAAAATTGAACACTTAGATTAGGGAGTTTGAATTGAAAATCCTGTTTATTGGCTCTTCGGAACTTTCGGTTCCTTTTTTGGAAGAATTATCCAGATCCGGACATAGTGTATCTCTGGTGGTAACCTCCACAGACAAACCGGCAGGAAGGGGAAGGAAAGTTATTCCCAATATAGTAAAAAGTAAAGCTATTGAATTAGGAATCGATTTTATTCAAATTGAAAAGTTCGATAGTAATTTTTTTGATATGTTTAAAAAGTTAAAATTTGATACGGCAGTAGTAGTTTCTTTTGGGAAAATACTTCCTGAAAAGATATTTGAACTGGCCTCCGCCAGATGGCTGAATGTCCATCCTTCACTGCTCCCCAGATATAGAGGTCCCACTCCTACCATAAGTGCTCTGCTGAATGGCGATAAAACAGGTGGTGTAAGCATAATAGAGGTGGTACCGGAAGTGGATGCCGGCGATATATATGCTCAGGTAAAATTTAAAATCGAAGAAAATGATAACCGCCATAGATATGAGCAGAAAGTGATAAAATTTGGAAAGTCGATGTTGATGACCGTACTGGAACTGGTGGAAAGTAACAGCCTTAAACCCTATCCCCAGAGCAATAAGAATGTGGTTTATAGCCGTAAAATTACCAAAGAAGATTTAAAAATCAACTGGGAAAGTAGTGCGCTAGAAATAGTCAATAAAATCAGGGCTTTCAGCCCGGACCCCGGTGCCTATTGCTTATGGAAAAGTTCGAGAATTAAAATACTGGAAGCAGATATCTTTAAAAAATTTGTTAACGATTCGTGTTTTACCGGATTAAAGGCTGATAAAAGTGCAGGAAATGGTTTTATAATAAAAGCTGATAAAAATACGGGTATTCTGGTCATATGTAACACAAGTGAAATAGTAAGAATTAAACTGCTGCAGCCTCAGGACAGGAAAGTGATGTCTGCGGTTGATTTTATTAATGGGTACGGGTTAAAGGCCGGTGAGAATTTTGAATGAAAAGAGAAGTAGGACCAGTCCCCGTAAAATTGCCCTTCTTATTTTAATCCGCTATTTTAAGAAAAGAAAATCCCTCAAGGATATAATAAATAGTTGCTTTATGGATTATAAACTTTCGGAACTGGATAAGCGTTTTATCTTTAATATAGTCAAAGGTACGGTGAGATGTTATCTGAAAATTGATTTCGTAATTTCATTATTTTCCGATAAGGAAATTAAAAGTATCGATTTTAAGGTGCTCAATATTCTCCGCATGGGAATTTATCAATTGATGTATATGGATAAGGTTCCGGATTATTCGTCGGTTAACGAGAGTGTTGAACTGGCCAAGAGAAATGCTTCTGTATCCTCTTCGAAGTTTGTGAATGCAATACTTCGCAGGATAAGCTCGGTTTCCGATTTAAATTTGTTTATGGGAGAAAAGACTGAAGAACTGTCGGAAGATGAAGCGGAAAGAATTAGTATAAATTATTCTTACCCTGGCTGGTTGGTAAAATATTGGACCACCTGGTATGGAAAAGAAAAGACGGTTTTAATCTGCAGATCACTTAATCAAAGTCCCCATACTTATTTGAGACTCAATAAAAATAAAATTACCAGAAAAAAGTTATTAAAAGAGTTAAATGCAGGGTCAAGGGAATTAATTAATAGAAAATCCGGCAGCTTGGACGCTAAAAGGATATATGAACCTTTATCAGATATTGAAGCCGGGAGTGATAATTATAAACAATTTATATCACATGAAGGTGTACTGGAGGATGCCATAGAAGTTTCCAGTGTTCAGGATATTTCAGGTACAAATGTATACAGGAAGGGGATGGTCTCGGTTCAGGATATTTCATCCCAGATTGCGGTAAAATATTTTTTAAGGCCCCGGAAAGGTGAAAAGATACTTGACCTGTGTGCCGCTCCCGGTGGGAAAACCGCCTATATTGCTGAACTGACTGAGGATAAAGCAGAGGTTGTATCGGTTGATATCAGCAGAAAGAGATTGAAGTTATTGCAGGATAATATGGAAAGGCTGAACATAAAGAACGTAAGAGTTATAGAGGCGAATGCCGCTGAATCTGATTTTCTGGAAAAAGGCAGAGAGGTGAGAAAAGGAAAGGATTTTGAGAGCAAAAAAATACCAAACAGTTATAACCGGTACTTTGATAAAATCTTAATTGATGCTCCCTGCAGCGCTTTTGGAACCATTTCCAAGAATCCGGATGTAAAATATAATAAGACCATGGATGATATAATAAGGCTTTCCGCGATGTCTTACATGATGATGGTAAATAGCGGCCGGTATTTAAAAGCAGGAGGGAAATTGATTTTTTATACCTGTACCCTTTCACCTATCGAAAATCAGCAGGTAATAAACCGGTTTTTAGAAGAATTTAAAGGAAAATATACAATTGTAAAATCGGATATTCCTGATGAGTTAATGTCAATTTTAAATTTAAAAAAAGAAATTATAGATCCAGATAAGAAAACCTGCCTGGAGATTATGCCCTATTACTTTGAGAGTGAGGCCGGCTTTGTCTGCAGCCTTATAAAAAATAGTTGAATAAATTATTAATTATATAGACTCCAGGATTATATTTATTTAAGAATTATAGAATTGTTCTAAGCCCGATAAAATAAATTGATATTCTATATAATTTTTAGGAAAGCTGGATATAAAATTTGCCTGTAAATGGAATCCAGTAGAATGATTATAAACTATAGAAAATGGAATTAACATGAACTTACTGATAAATCACCTGAAAGATCCTGAAAATATAATACTGGTTGTTATTGCATTTCAATATCTTTTCTTTTCTTTTTTTCTGTTCAACCAGAGGAAAGGCAGATTAATCAGTAATAGATTATTTGCAGTTTTTATGCTTTTTAATGGATGGGGTCTGGCTGCCTGGTTTTTTATCAATTCCAGGGTTATTGTGTTCCGTTATATATATCCTCTTTTAATATCCGATAATTCGATCCATTTTTTAATTCCTCCTCTATTTTTCTTGTATACAATTTCACTTACCTACCGGGATTTTAAACTTAAAAAAATTTATCTTTTTCATCTGGCTCCTTTCCTTATTGATTTCTTACAGCTTACCATCAGGTATTTTTCTAAAAGTTCTGTTTTCATCAGTAATATGTTTTATTATTACAGCTTTTTTGGCTCTGATGAGCGATTAATTCGTGATATAATTTTTGATACTCAATTTATAGTTTATTTAGCTGCTTCGTTATATGTCATAAAAACATACGGCTCGCAGATTAAAAATACTTTTTCTTCAATAGAACGGGTAAACCTATCATGGCTGCGAACTATAATAATAGGTATTCTGACTATAAGAATTATAGGTATTACCAAACATTATATTTTTCATTTGACAGGATATTTCAGTCAGGTTTTAACGTTTTTTTTACTTATAAGTCAGTATATTTTTATGGTTGTTATTATTTACAAAGGACTAAAACAACCGGAAATCTTTTCGGCAGTTGAGGTAAATTTCAAGAGGAGGAATCTATCGGAGAATATTACTGAACAATATGCCCGCAGGTTAGAAAAATATATGGATAGCAGTGAACCTTATCTGGATCCTGATTTAACTTTAAAAAGGCTGGCTGATAAAGTGGGCATACCTCCCAGTTCACTTTCTGAAGTAATAAATACAGTGTACCATAAAAATTTCTTTGATTTTATTAATAGTTATAGAATTGAAAAATCAAAATATCTTTTACAAAAGGCAAAAGATAAAACGGTTCTGGAAATACTTTTTTCTGCCGGATTTAACAGCAAATCGGTCTTTAATAGAATATTTAAACAATACACTGGTGTAACTCCTACTGCCTGGAAGAATAATAAAAACATCAAGTAATACTGTTTTCTTTTATTCATCCTCTTTTTTCTTATTATCACTAAGAAAGTCCTACTTTTTAGAGTCCATAAATAGTCTGACGACATTATTTTTTCCATATGTTATAGGTACTGCTTTAAATGATAAATAAACTTTAAATTAGAATTAAAGGAAGGATTTGTTATGGTTAATAGACCGGGAAAAGTAGTTGCTATATTGATTATTACTTTTTTATTTTGTATTAGTACCTTAATCTTTAATCTTAGCTGTTCAAAGGCTGAAATACCTCCAGCTGAGGTAACAACTGATATAGATATATCAGAAATCGAAGCAACAACTAATACCGATGTATCCGAAATTGTTACATCAGAGATTACATCGGAATGGACCGGCCCGATACCGGAAGGAGCTTTGATGCGGCTGGGTAGAGGCTGGCTGAATGGAGTGGATTTTTCCTCCGATGGAAAATATGTGGCGGTTACGGGAAGTACGGGAGTGGTTGTCTACGAATATAAAGATAATGCACTTGAAAAAGTATGGGGAAAAGCTACCCCTCTCTGGACGTCAAAGACAGCCTTCTCTCCGGATAACACCATCCTGGCTACTGTAAGTGATGATAATACTATCGTTTTATGGGATGCAGCGACCGGGGAAATTCTTCGTGTTCTGGAGGGACATACCTACTGGGTAAGCAATGTGGCATTCTCTCCAGATGGTAAAATTATAGCTTCCTGTTCCAGGGATAATACGGTACGATTGTGGGATACGGCTACTGGTGAAGAGCTTAAAATTCTGGAAGGACACAGTGACTGGGTACGTGGCGTATCATTCTCTCCTGATGGAAAAACTATTGCATCAGCTTCATGGGACCGCACCATCAAACTCTGGGATGTAGAATCAGGAGCTCTTCTAGATACACTTAGAGGTCACACTTTTTGGGTTAACGGAGTAACCTACTCTCCAGATGGCAGAGTAATTGCTTCTGCCGGAGTAGATGGATTGGTAATTTTATGGGACGCGGCTACCGGTGAAATCTTAAAAAGATTGGATGGACATAATGGTCTAGTAATTAGTGTTACTTTCTCCACTGACGGTACAATGCTTGCTTCATCATCAGAGGATAAAACTGTTATTCTTTGGGATGTAGTTACCGGTAATATAATTCGCACTCTGGAAGGTCATGAAAATAATGTGACTGATGCTGCGTTTTCTCCGGAGGGTAATATCCTTGTTTCGGTATCATACGACAGCTCTGTAAGACTATGGGATATAGAAACCGGTGAAAACCTATATACCATTCCGGGGCAGAGCGCGAATGTAGGAAGCTTGGCTTTCTCGCCAGATGGCGGGATTCTTGTTGCAGGTACTTATAGTGACTATCCTGATATTGTACCATACTGGCACTCTGTATTGGTCTGGGACTTATCTGAAGGTGAACTTCTTCACACCTTTGATGATCATACCTACAGTATCAGTGATGTTGCTTTCTCACCGGATGGTAAGTATTTCGCTTCTTGTTCCGAGGATAATATTATTATTTTAAGAGATGCTGCAGATGGTGCGCTTATTTATCTGCTTGAAGAGCAGATTGGCGGCGTAATTAGCATTGCTTTCTCACCGGACAGTAAAATGCTCGCTTCCGGTGATAGATTAAACACAATTTTATTATGGGATGTTGTTACTGGCAATGTTATAGGCACTCTTGAGGGAGAGGCTATGGGTATTAACAGTATCGATTTCTCACCGGATGGTAGAATGCTTGCTTCCGGTTTGCAAGACAATACTATTGTTCTGTGGGATCCAGTATCAGGGGAATCAATACGTACTTTGGAAGGTCATGTTGGTCCGGTAACCAGTGTTTCTTTTTCCCCGGATGGTACTACTCTTGCTTCGGGATCGGAAGATCAAAATATCATCCTGTGGGATGTGTCTACCGGAGAAGTACAAAATACTCTTCAGGATCACTCAGATTTAGTGCATAGTGTGGATTTCTCGCCGGACGGCAAATATATTCTCTCTGCTGGAGCGGATAATAACATTCTTCTCCGGGACGCACTGACGGGAGAGAATTTAAATATTCCAAGAAGTCATGACTTTTTAAATACTGCAGTTTTTTCTCCTGATGGCGGCTCTTTTGCTTCCGGTGGCGGTGAAGGCTCTATTATTATCTGGAAGACCATTGGGAATAATATGCCGGAGTGATAGCAACCCGGCAAATTATACATCAGTCGTGAACTCATTCTCTTATTACCCATTATTGTAGTATTGGTTTATAGCCTGTTACCTTTCAAAAAAAAATGTAAAATAGTAATATTACTACAAGTTAAATGGTAACGCGGCATAAATGGTAACAAATGAATGAATTATCTTTTAAAGAAGCAGAAAGAAAAGATGCTGTTAAGCTGGCTGAGTACCGCTTTAAAATGTTCGATGAGGTATTCCCGGATGATAATCTGGAGGAAAGAAAAACCGAAATTATCGGTGAATACACCCGGTATTACCTTAATGATATAAATAACAGGAACCATTACAGTGTTATTGCGTATATAAGCGGAACTGCAGTGGGGTGCGGAACCATACTGCTGGAAGATAGACCGCCCAGTCCCAAACATAAGATAAACCTGTATGCCTATATTTTAAACATTTACGTAGACCCCATGTATCGGGGCAAGGGTTTTGCCAGAAAAATTATGGAGTATCTGCATGAATATGCCCGGAGTATGGGAGTAAGAAAGATCGGACTTAACACTTCCCGGTTTGGCCGTGGATTATATGAGAAGATGGGATATAAAATAAATGATTCCTATCTGGAAGTAGAGCTTTAAATTACTTTTTTAACCTTACCCGAGGTTAAGCAGCTGGCGCATATATTTATAGTCTTAACCTGACCTTTATACTCTACCTTTGCTTTATGAACGTTGGGCTTGAAGTTTCTTTTGGTTTTTTTATGTGAATGGCTTACATTATTTCCAAAAGTAGTCTTTTTACCGCAGATTTCACATACTTTAGACATTTTTTCTCCCCTATATCTTAAAAATTTATTTTTTTATATTTCTAATTTCAGCGGTTATATAAAATTAATATAAATAAGTCAGGAAGGAATATTAGCATTTTATTACTTACTTTTCAAGGTAAATAAAAGGTAGGTAGTGGGTCAATTTGGAAAATATTAATTATAGATAGAAAGGAGTTTTTATGGAATAATTAAACTATGCAAAAGCGGTCAAGCAAAAAAAACATAAGCAAAGACTTAAATGCTATAGCTTTTCGTATAGTCAAACAAGCTACTAGTGAGCATGTCAAAAATCCTGCTGCAGTTGCTCTAGGCAGGCTAGGCGGTTTAAAGGGCGGTAAAGCAAGAGCAGAAAAACTCAGTGCTAAAAGAAGAAAAGAGATTGCCCAAAAAGCCGCAAAAGAACGTTGGAGCAAATAATAATTTCTAAATTGTTTCTTAACCGATATTGAATTAATAACTCTTTGATAATCAAATATTGATTGTAGATTTCTTTTCTTTGTCTTATAGTAATTCAATATTATATAGTTATTTCAAAGAAGATAAAAAATTTGGAATATGCTGTTGCCTTACATTTTATGTATTATAATTTTACTCGTGTTCGTAAATCTTTGTCTAATCCTTATCCCAAACACCTGCAACGGCAACAGGGATAGAGGATCATATTTGGACAATTGAGGAAATTGTAAGATTAATTGATTCAAATTGATCCACACTGGACAATTCGATCTATTGACTAATAAATTCTTTCTGTTATAATTTTAGCTTACACTTAGTAACATTAAGTAAGTAAGTAACTTATATGAGAAGCTCATTTAAATTTTTGAATGCTGCTAATCCAAGATTGCAACAAAAGATTAATATGTCAATAATTTTTAATCATCTGCGTGCAAAAAATCCTATTTCAAGAGCTGAAATATCTAAAGATTTAGGTATCAGCGCACCAGCAGTTTCCAGAGCAGTAGAAAAACTTATAGAAAAATGTTATGTGATTGAAACCGAAAGAATTAAAACAAAAATGGGGAAAAGGCCAACACCGCTGGTAATTAATAAAAATAAATTCTTTGTAATAGGAATGGACCTGGGAAAAGAAAGATTAAAAATTGCCTTAGTTAATTTGAGGGGTGAAATAGTCGAGAAATTTAAAGGCTCTGTAATTTTAAAGAATAAAAGAGCAATAAAAAGAATTGTTACTGAAATAGAAGAGTTTATAAAAAAATACACCACTGGTAAGAATTCAAAACTGTATAAAATTGAGGCTATATGCATAGGAGTACCGGCAGCTGTCAATATAAAAACTGAGAGAGTATTAAGTACCAACCATTATAAAGATTGGGAATGGAAAGACCTTAATTTAAAAAACATTATCACTAATGAATTTAATATACCTGTATTGATGGAAAACGATGCCAATCTATCTGCTATAGGAGAGAAGCATTATGGAGAGGGGCAAAAATACAAAACTATTATATTTGTAGAGGTAAGTAATGGAATTGGGGCAGGAGTTATCGTCGACAACAAACTAGTCAGAGGTTCCAATGGCTCTGCAGGTGAGATAGGGTTCACAATATCCGATTCTAAAAAACTAGCTTTTAAAGTAAAAGACAGAGGATTTCTGGAAGAACATTCCTCAATAAGAAGTATCAGGGAAAGGACTATAGCAGAAATCCAAAAGGGTAAAAAAACTATAATCACAGACATGGCAAAAAATAATATTAAAAGAATAACTCCCTTCTTAGTATGCAAAGCAGCAATAAAAGGTGATAGGCTTGCGAATGACATTATAACTAACATAGCCGAATTATTATCTGTAGGGATAATCAATCTAATTTTAATTGTAGATCCACAGTTAGTGGTCTTGGGCGGTGATATATTTAACTTGCCCGAAGTAAGTAAATTATTTATCAAGCCAATTACAAAAAAAATTAAAAGTTCTATACCTTTCGTTATTCCAGAGATTAAAGTATCTTCACTTGGAGAAGATACATGCATAAGAGGTGCTTCATTTAATGCAATTGAATCTATACTTATACATGAGTTCCCCTACAGGATGGATCAAGAGACATCATCTTGAAAAAAAATAAAGAATGTAAATACTAAAAGGAGGTGGTTATTATATACAGCAGAAATTTTATTTAATTAGAAAGGAGGTGTATCCCAGGCAAGAAATAAACTCTTTATAACTATGTCTAATTAATCAAAGGATAAAGATTAATAAGGAGGTTAAATTGAAAAGAATATTAGTGTTGCTACTTTCAGTAGTTTTTATAATATCGTTATTATTCATTGGTAGTGGATGTAAAGGAGGAGAAGCAGCAGCTGGAGGAGCAGCAGTTAGTGGTTCTGTGGGTATTGTTCTTCCAACCAAGGATGAACCGAGATGGATACAGGATGAAACCCGCTTCAATGATGCGCTCAGTGCTGCTGGCTATGATGTAGAGATTCTATTCAGCCAGGCATCTTCTGCCAAAGAAAAGGAGAATGTTGAATCTCTGATCACCAAAGGCATCCAGGTTCTAATAATCTGCCCCCAGGACGCTACCGCTGCCGCTGCCGCTGCAGAAGAAGCCAGGGATGCAGGTGTAAAGGTTATCTCCTATGACCGCCTGATCCGTGACACTGATGCTGTTGATTACTATGTGACCTTTGACAGCATTGCCGTTGGTGAAGCCCAGGGTCAGTACCTGGTTGATCATGCTACTGGTACTGGCAACCCGCTTTATCTGTATGCCGGCGCAGCAACTGATAACAACGCTTTCCTGTTCTTCGAGGGCGCCTGGAACGTTCTGCAACCCAAGATTGCTGACGGAACCTTTTATATCGTAAACTCCAGTGAAGCTGTTGCTCTGCAGGACAAAGCTACGCTTACCCGTGATGAAATGGGCAAGATCATTGGCCAGGTTACCACCAACTGGGATTTTGATGATGCCAAGAGCCTGGCAGAAGCTAACCTGACCGTTGCCACCGCTGCCGATAAAGGCGATGTATTTATACTCGCTCCCAACGACGGCACAGCCCGTGCTATTGCCGACGCATTTGCAGCTGACAGTGATGTTACCAGCTACGTGGTCACCGGCCAGGATGCTGAAGAAGCTTCCGTACAGTACATCATCGACGGCAAACAGTCAATGACTGTATTGAAGGACGTTCGAACACTGGTTGACGATGCCATTAACGCAGCTGTAGCTTATCTCAGTGGTGGAACTCCTTCAGAAACTACCACCTACAACAATGGTGTTATCGACGTACCTGCAAAACCGTCCGCAATTATTGCTGTAGATCAGAGTAATCTCGTATCCGCTATAATCGACTCTGGCTACTGGCCAGCTAGCGATTTTACTGGATTGGAAAATTTACCGCAGTAAAAAATAGCGGAAGAAATAACAGTTAACCAATACAGGAATAGTGATAGACTAATACATCACTATTCCTGTATAATATCTGCAACTGTTACAAAAAGTGAAAAACTCAAGCGAAGTGAAAGTTATCTTAATCAGAGAAGGAGTACCTCACTTCATTCGGCATTATAAAATTTAGTTCTTTCCAGCATGTTTATAATTTTATATTTTCCTAAGAAAGGAGGAAGAGTTCATGGCAAAAGCTACTCCTATCGTAGAAATGCGGAATATTAGGAAGAATTTTGGCGGTGTACAGGCATTGCGCGGAGTTGACCTGACACTATACTATAATGAAGTACTGGGATTGGTAGGCGACAACGCCGCTGGTAAATCTACCCTGATGAAGGTTCTAAGCGGCGCATATATGCCCGATGCAGGGGAAATTTTTATCGAAGGTAAAAAGGTACATATCACCAGTCCCTGGGATGCACGCCAGCTGGGCATTGAAATGGTATATCAGGATCTGGCCCTTGCCGATAATCTTGATGTGGCAGCCAACGTTTTTATGGGACATGAAGCCGTAAGTACAAGACTGGGCCCAATTAGTGTAATGGACAAACATTATATGGAACAGGAGACACAGCGACTCCTGGATCGCCTCAAAATTAATGTCTCCTCGGTACGTTCCAGGGTAGAGAGATTATCGGGAGGCCAGCGCCAGGCAATAGCAATCGCCCGTGCAACTGGTTTCAACAACAAGGTTACCATAATGGACGAACCCACTGCGGCTCTAAGCGTCTCAGCCATCAGCAAGGTACTTGACCTGGTACGGGAACTTAAAGCGCAGGGTAATTCGATTATTATCATCAGTCACCGCCTGGAAGATATTTACCAGGTAAGCGACCGGATGATGGTGCTGCGTCATGGGCGCAAAGTGCGTGAAACTCCCGTAATCGGTGACCTTGATACTTTCCGCGAGCAGGTTGTGGCCTATATAATTGGCGCTCGTGATGATTTTGCTAATAGTCATCAGGAGGGAAATTAATTATGGAATTAACGAGATTTAAGAAATCATTCCTAAGCGACGCAAAGGATTTGCTACAGGAGAATGTCCGTGAATTTGGTATGTACATCGCCTTATTTGTTATCGTAGTTTTTTTCTCTATCGCCACTAAAGGTATTTTCATTTCATCAAGAAATATAAGCAACCTTATAAATCAAACCGGCTATATAGCAGTACTGGCAGTCGGCATGACACTGGTAATTATCATAAGGCATATAGATCTGTCAGTTGGCTATCTGTCCGGCTTTCTGGGTGCAGTAGCGGCCATTTCAATGGTATCCTGGCACCTGCCTTCATCTGTAACCATACTGCTTATACTGGGATTTGGAATTCTGGCAGGAATCTTTACCGGTTTTCTGGTAGCTCAGATGAGAATCCCGGCATTTGTGGCAACTCTCGCCGGATGGCTGGGTTACAGGGGAGCGCTCCAGCTTGCAACCATAAGCACCGGCACCATAATTATTCCTAATAAAGCTTTTAATGCCATAGGTAATGGCTATGTTCCGGATATTCCAGGCATTAATTTTCTACCAGGGGTAAATAAAGTAACTCTTATCCTTGGTATAATGGTCATTATATATTTCATCATAAGATCGAACAGTGACCGCAGAAAAACCCGGGCTTATGATTTCAAAGTATTACCATTGAATTTCTACATTCTTAAATTGGTATTCGTATCGATTTTAATCGGCGGTATTACCTGGATTCTGGCTGGATACAGAGGCCTCTCGTGGACCGCGGTAGTGGTACTGATTGTATTTGTGATCTATAATTTTATTACCACCCAGACTCTGCTCGGCAGGCACATTTATGCCGTGGGCGGAAATCCCGAAGCGGCTGAGCTGAGTGGTATCAGCGTAAAGAAAATAACTTTAGTGGTTTTTGCTTCAATGGGTATGCTTTCCGGCCTGTCAGGTATCCTTTTTGCATCCCGTCTGCAGTCTGCTACAACTACAGCGGGACAGTTATTCGAACTTGATGCAATCGCGGCCGCTTTTGTCGGCGGTGCATCCATGTCCGGTGGTGTTGGCAAGGTTTCGGGATCCATTATCGGCGCACTGGTTATGTCGTCACTTACGAACGGTATGAATCTTATGGGTATGGACATAGCTTACCAGTATATCGTCAGAGCCGGTGTACTTGCTGCAGCTGTGGTATTCGATGTTGCAACCCGCGGCAGAGAAAAATAATATTTAATTTTATCTGCAGCCTGCCTAGAGCAACTGCAGCAGGATTTTTGACATGCTCACTAGTAGCTTGTTTGACTATACGAAAAGCTATAGCATTTAAGTCTTTGCTTATGTTTTTTGCTTGACCGCTTTTGCATAGTCTAATTATTCTATAAAAACTCCTTTCTGTCTATAACTAATATTTTCCAAATTGACCCATTACCAAAAGGTAAATGAATATTGATAGAAACAATTTTTATTTAATAAAGTCTTAAGCAATGTAGAAAAGCACTGGTAGAAAAAAGATTTTTATTTTGGCAGAAATAAAAAGGATTTTGGTATAATAGAGTAGCAAACGGTACAGAATGCCTGATAATTTTAAATTAAAGCAGGCGGTATCATAACATGATTAATGAAGTAAACGAACAGGATTTAAAAAAAGTAATCGATGTTATAATAGAAAATTTTAAGGTAAATGAAGGAAAAATCAACGATTTGAATGTATTTCCGGTTCCGGACGGAGATACCGGCACCAATATGCTGTTGACTTTGAATTCGATTAAAGAGGAGCTTTCGAAGCTGAGGAATTTTACCATAAAAAGTGTGCTGGAAAAAGCTTCATTCGGAGCATTAATGGGAGCCAGAGGAAATTCAGGTGTAATATTATCCCAGATACTTAAGGGTTTTTTTGATATAATAATAAAAAGCAACGATTTTGATCTGGATATAATTAAGGAAGCCTTAAAATCATCAAGAGATCTAGCATACAGCTCCGTACAGAATCCAACCGAAGGAACCATGCTTACCACTATAAAGGATATCTGTGATTTTGTCGAAAATTTAACCAGCAATACTCATAAGATAAAAATTATGGATTTTCTGGATAAGATTATTTTCGAAACCGAGAAATCCGTAGAGCGAACCACTTTTCTCCTGCCGGTTTTAAAAAAGGCAGATGTGGTAGATGCCGGTGCGCAGGGTATTCTGGATATACTGATTGGAACCAGAAAAGCTTTGAATGGGATCGATGGTGCAGATAGGGAACTGGAGAAAAATTTTAAAGAGCCTCAAAAAATACTGTCCCTGCAGGGCAGTAGTGGTAATAAAAGCGGTGGCGGAAAACCAAAAGGAAAAAATAATGCCAGTAATAAATCGGATACTGCACCGGTTGAAAAAGAAAGTTTGAAAGAAGTAAAACGCACCTATGATATTAAATATACTTATTGTACGGAACTTATGGTGAAGGGCAGCGGGATAGATATAGAAAGACTTAGAGAACGAATCGAGAGTTTTGGCGATAGTGCCATGGTAGTAGGAAACGAAAATCTGGTCAAGATACATGTACATACCAACCATCCCTATAAAGTTTTAAGAAGAGCATTAAAGGAAGGTACCCTGCACGATATCCAGATTAATAATATGGAGGATCAAAGACAGGAAGCAGCAGGAGGGAAAAAATTGGAAGAAGAAAGAATAGAAACAAAAAGAGCCCTGCTGGCAATAGCTAACGGAGATGGATTGGAGGGGATATTCAAAAGCATAGGTACCGATATTATAGTGAGCGGCGGGCAGAGTATGAATCCTTCAACATACGATATAGTAAAGGCCGTAAACAACTCCGAGGCTTCCGAGATTATCATATTCCCCAACAATAAAAATATTATACTTACTGCCAATCAAGCCAAAAAAATTATAAAGAAAAAAAGTATTTATGTGGTACCAACCAGAAGCATACCGGCGGGAATATCTGCGATTCTAAGTTACAACCCCGATACGGGGATAGAAGAGAATATATACAATATGGAAGAATCGGCCCAAAAAACCAAAGACGGGGAGGTAACCCAGGCAGTAAGAAATGCAAACCTTATGGTTGGTGAAATAAAGAAAGGGGAGTATATCGGACTGTCCAACGGCAAGGTCAGGGTGATTTCGGATAATGTAGTGGATGCGGTAGTAGATCTGATAAGGGATATTGCCTCCCCGACAGAAGAAGTTATTACTTTTTATACTGGAAAAGATGCCAGACCGGAAGATACTGATAATATTAAGAAAAAGATTAAAAAGTATTTTCCTAAAATAGATATAGAAATACATAAAGGCGAGCAGCCTTTATATCCTTACATATTTTCAATAGAATAATTCTACTATACGGTGATGAACTATTAGGGTTATTTCAGGTAAATTTAAAGGTAAAAGATTAAAATCTCCCCCGGATTATAAAATCAGACCTACTTTAGATAGTGTTAAAGAGAGTATTTTCAATGTCCTTGGCCGAAGAATAGAAGGAGCAAATGTCCTTGATTTATTTGCTGGAACGGGATCACTGGGAATAGAATCCCTAAGTAGAAACTGTAATCTGGTGTATTTTGTAGATAAAAGCTTTGAGTCTATTGGTTTGATAGAATATAATATCAGAAGCTTAAAAATTAGCGGTGAAAAGTATAAAATAGTGAGAAGTGATGTTTTGAAATTCCTTAAGTTTCATAATGGTTTAAAGTGGGATATAATTTTTCTGGATCCGCCATACAGGATTGAGGATGATATAATGAGGGAAATATTCGATATTATACCGGAAAAAGGAATTGGCGGAGCGGATACTCTGATAATCTATGAATATTTTTTTAAAAGAGATATTGGAAAAGAGATAGAAAAATTAAAGGTGATCAAAGAATCACATTTTGGAGATAAAAAAGTAATTTACCTTTCTCCTTATTAAAATCGGAAGATAGGATTTAAATTATGGAAAAGATAGCATTATGTCCCGGAACTTACGATCCTCTAACTGAGGGGCACAAGGATATAATCGACAGGTGTTCCAGGATTTTCTCTAAAGTGATAGTAGCCATATCAAGAAGCCCCAGGAAAAAACCTCTTTACTCTGTAGGAAAAAGAGTTGATTTTGTAAAGAGAGCGCTGGATGATATGAAAAATGTGGAGGTAATTACCTTTGATGGATTACTGGTGGAGCTGGCCAAAAAAATGAAGGCGGTGGTTATAGTCAAGGGCTTAAGAGCTATATCGGATTTTGAGTATGAATTTCAAATGGCGCAGATAAATAAAAAATTAAATCCGGAAGTAGAAACCATGTTTATGGTAACCAATCCCAGATTTGCCTACCTTAGTTCCAGCGCGGTGAAGGAGGTAGCTATGTTTAAAGGCTGCATAAAAGGTCTGGTTCCGGAAGAAATAGAAAAAGATATAATTGAAAGTTTTAATAAAAATAATTTTAAATAAAAAGAATAGATATGGAGAATAACATGGATGCATTTGAAATTGTCGATCGTATTGAAGGGCTTTTAGATAAAAGTAAAAGAATTCCTTTTTCATCCAATGTGATGGTTAATGAAAGCGAGGTATATGATTTATTGGATGAGCTAAGGAATATACTTCCGGAAGAATTCAAGCAATCCAGATGGATCGTAAAAGAGAGAGAAAACATGATAGAGGAAGCTAAGAGATACTCCGAAAAAATTATAAGGGAAGCAAAAGAAAAAGCAGAGATTCTGGTAAGTGAGACCGAGGTACTCAAAAATGCCAATAGAAAAGCAGAAGAATTAATGACCGCAGTAGAGGCCAGAGCAAGGACCATAAGACTCGAGGCTGAAGATTATGCCGATGAAAAATTAGCTAATCTGGAAGCAGTGCTGCATAAATTGCTGAATGCTATTGAGAAAGGAAGAGAGCAGTTTAGAGGTGCCGTAGGTACGGGAGATAAATAATATTTATAGATGGGCAGGGTATGCAGTATTTGTTGAATATTAATCTTTTTATGCTATATTTATGTACTTGTGCTTATTTATAACAAGTTTGTAACAAATTATTCATTAGGAGGAAATAGAATTGGCTGTTCCAAAAAGTAAAACATCAAAATCAAAAAGAGATAAACGAAGAACTCACCAGCGGTTGCAGATGTTAAATATAGTGGAATGTCCCAGATGTCATAGCAAAAAAATATCCCATAGGGTTTGTGAGAATTGCGGATATTATTCTGAAAACGAGATAATAACATTTGAAGAGAAGGGCAAAAAGAAGGAAAAAAAGGAAGCGAGTAAATAGAAATTTGTTATAGCCAAAATTGGAGGTTTGTATTTTGGGTTTAGGAAATTTTTTTTGTCCCCATTCTGTGGCAGTAATAGGAGCAGCCAGAGAAGAAGAAAAAGTTGGTCATGTAATACTGGATAATATAGTAAACTCCGGATTTAAAGGGAAATTATTCCCGGTTAATCCTTACGCAGAAAAAATACATGATATAAAATGTTATCCCTCGGTTTTAAATATTCCAATAGACATTGATCTGGCCATAATAGCTATTCCTGCACCATATGTATGTCAAGTTCTAGAAGAGTGTTCAAAAAAAAATACAAAGTGGTCTATTGTCATTTCCGCGGGTTTCAAAGAAATAGGAATTGAGGGCGTAAAAAGGGAAAGCCAGTTGATTGAGGTAGCAAAAAAACATGGGATTAGAATACTGGGCCCCAACTGCCTGGGAGTAATAGATACCACCTGTCCGTTGAATGCTTCATTTTCAACCAGTATGCCCCCTAGGGGAAATATTGGTTTTTTATCTCAATCGGGAGCGCTGGGTACTTCCGTTCTGGATTGGGCAAAAACTGGCAATATCGGGTTCTCCAAATTTGTTTCACTGGGTAATAAAGCCGATATTGCAGAGAATGATTTATTTAATGAATGGGAAAATGAAAAAAACACTATGGTTATAACTGCTTATCTTGAAGGGGTAAAAAATGGGAGAGATTTTATTAAAATATCTTCCCGGGTTTCCAAAAAAAAGCCCATAATTATTATAAAATCAGGTAATACGGATGCCGGAGCCAGAGCAGTATCTTCTCATACCGGTACCCTTGCCGGCTCAGCCAGAGCCTATGAAGCGGCTTTCAAACAGGCAGGAATAATAAGGGCCGATACCATAAAAGATTTTTTTAATTATGCAACAGCTTTTTCATATCAACCATTGCCTAAAGGTGAAAAAGTTGCCATAATAACAAATGCAGGCGGTCCCGGTATAATGGCCACTGATGCCTGTGAAAAAAATAATATAATGCTGGCAAATCCGGAAAAAGAAACCATAGAAAAGTTAAAAAAATTTTTACCGGAAGCAGCAAATTTTTATAACCCAATAGATTTATTGGGAGATGCGTTAGCGGATAGATATAAAAAAGCCCTGGAGGTAGTGGCAAAGGATAGCGGTGTTAATGCAGTGGTAGTGCTGCTTACTCCCCAGGCAATGACCCAGCCTCTGGAAACAGCCAGGGCAATTGTGGAAGTTAGGGAGAGTAGTGGAAAAGAAATACCAATACTGACCAGTTTTATAGGAGGCGCAGAAATCGAAAAAGCAGTAGAATTTTTAGCTGAAAAAAACATCCCAAATTTTAATATTCCGGAGGAAGCAATAGATACATTAAGAGTAATGATGGAATATACTGATTGGAAATCCAAAAAAAGTCCTCCCATAGAGAGTTTTGATGTTGACAGGGAAAAGGTTGAAAAAATATTTGACCGGTGCCGTTTCGAAGACAGATTAGAGCTGGGAGAAATGGAGTCAAGGAAAATTCTGGAGGCGTACGGAATAAGAATACCTGAAGCTGAACTTGCCCGCGATATAGGTGAAGCGAAAGAAATTGCAAAGAAAATTGGGTATCCGCTGGTACTGAAAATTGTATCTCCTAATATTTTACACAAAACCGATGTTGGCGGGGTAAAAGTTGGGATAAATAATGAGAAAGAATTAGAAGAAAATTATGACCAGATTTTTTTTAGTGTGAAAAAATATATGCCCGATGCTAACATAAGAGGAGTTTTGGTTCAGGAATTTATCAGAGATAAAAAAGAAACTATTATAGGAGTAAACGAAGATCCCCAGTTTGGCCCTATGATTATGTTCGGACTGGGAGGGATATATGTTGAAACCCTGAAAGATGTTTCTTTCAGGATTGCTCCGATAAGCAGGCAGGTTGCCTGTGAAATGATAAACGAAATTAAAGCTATTAAACTGCTGGAAGGCACCAGGGGTGAAGATCCTTCCGATATCGACAGTATAGTCGAAATTATACTCAGAGTTTCCCAGCTGGTTACGGACTTTCCGGGAATAATGGAAATGGATATAAACCCGTTATTTGTAAAGAAACGGGGAGAAGGATCTATAGCCGGTGATGTAAGAATAAGAATAGGAGGTTAGAATGGTTCCGTTATTTTTTATTTCAAACCAACCTTTTTCCGGTAAAAGTTCAATGTGTGTGGGTGTAGGAAAGCTATTCGGTGAAAAGGGCTTAAAAGTTGGATACATGAAACCGGTAGGAACATTGCCCACCCGGGTAGGGGGGATTACCACGGATGAGGATGCCCAGTATATATCGAATATTCTGGACGTAAAAGAAGAACTTGAAGATATATGTCCAATTGTATTGACCCAGCAATACAACAGGGAAGGTTTAAAAGATGAGAATTTCTCCAAAGGATTTATAGATTTAATTGCCAAAGCGTATAGCAGAATTCAGAAGGGCAAAGACATTGTGATCCTGGAGGGTGCAAAGAGCATAGAAGATGGTTATTTTCTGGGAATATCTGCCCCTAAAATTTGCGACAAATTAGGTGCAAAAGTAATTATGGTAGTAAAATACAGCTCTGAAATTGTGGATCAGATCCTTTATTCCAAAGAATTTTTAAAAGATTGCCTGGCGGGAGTAATTGTGAATTGGGTTCCAAGAAGTCAGATGGATTATCTGGAGGAACTGGTAGTTCCATTTTTAACCAAGAATAAAATTGAGGTTCTGGGATATGTCGCTTCGGATAAAATATTATCATCGGTAAGTATAAAGGAAATGTCCGAGCTCCTGGGAGGGCAGATTATCTGTGCCGGAGATAAAATCGATGAACTGGTAGAGACATTTATGGTTGGAGCTATGGGACAGGAACAGGCTCTAAAATTTTTCCGGAGGAAAACCAATAAAGCAGTAATAACCGGCGGAGACAGAGCAGATGTCCAACTTGCTGCCCTGGAAACTCCTACTAAGTGCCTGATACTTACCGGTAATTTTCAGCCTAGCACCGTGGTACTGGGAAGAGCTGAAGAATTAGGTGTACCTATGATTCTGGTTAATTATGATACTTTAACTGCGGTGGAAAGAGTGGGAGAGATTATCGGCCATGTAAGATTCCACGAGATTAAAAAGATTGATAAAATAATTGAAGTAGTCAGGGAATATATAGATATAAACAGGTTACTGGAAATATCAAAAAAATAATTAAATCCGAAATCGATTATGGCAGAGCTCAGTTCAAATCACTATTCAATTATTATAGATGCGATGGGAGGGGATTTCGCTCCTGAGGAAATTATAAAGGGCTCCATAGAAGCAAAAGAAGCTTTTGGGGTAAATATTAAACTGGTAGGAAACGTAGATAAAATAAAAGAGGTAGCAGAATTAAACCAGATGAGCCTGGATGGTATAGAGATTATCCCCAGCTGGCAGGAAGTAAGTATGAATGAATCTCCTTCCGAAGTATTAAAGAAAAAAAGAAATTCATCAATTTTTATTGGCTCACAATTTGTATCTGCTGGAGGTGGTGACGTTTTTATTTCTGCCGGAAATACCGGTGCAGTAATGGCCTGCTCTCTTTTTAATATAAAAAGAATAGAAAGTATAGCCAGACCGGCCATTGCAGTGGTAATACCTCTGGGTTACAGAAAGTTCGTATTAATCGATGCCGGGGCCAATGCTGATTGTAAACCGCTGTATTTGAAGCAGTTTGCCATTATGGGAAAAATATATTCCGAAAATATTTTAGGGGTAAAAGATCCCAGAGTGGCTTTGATTAATATAGGAGAAGAAGAAAAGAAAGGTAATGAACTGGCAGTGGAGAGTTATAAATTACTTAAAGAATGCTCCAATATTAATTTCATCGGAAATATAGAAGGCAGAGAACTGTTCGGAGGTACAACTGATGTGGCTGTTTGCGACGGATTTGTAGGAAATGTAATATTAAAACTGGTTGAGGGTATGGCGGATTTCTTTTTTGGCGAAATAAAACAAATTTTAACTTCAAGTCTACTGGCAAAACTTTCAGCTTTAGGCATTAAGGGTTCTTTTAAGGAAATGAAAAAAAGATTTGATTATGAAGAGTACGGAGGGGCACAGCTTTTAGGACTTAACGGACTGGTAATAATTTCGCATGGAAGCTCGAAATCGAAAGCAATTAAGAATGCGGTAAAAGTGGCCATGGAAAGTGTGGAATCGAATCTTGTTAGTAAGATTGGCAGGGAAATTAATAATTGAATTAATAAAAAAGTAAATCCAACAATAATAAGGGTAAAAAACGGCAAAAGGAGTAATAATGGAAAATTTTGACAAACTTAAAGAAGTTCTGATTGAAGTACTTGGTGCTAAGGAGGAGGATATTAAAGCTGAAAGTAAGTTTGTTGACGATCTGGGAGCTGATTCGCTGGATCTGGTGGAACTCATTATGGCATTTGAGGATAAATTCGGGATAGAAATAAGTGATGAAGATGCCGAAAAAATCATTACTGTAAAGGATGCTCTGGATTATATTGATGCCCATTCCAAAAAATAATTTTAGAAATTACCGGGAAAATCTACTTAAGTTTACAAGGTGGCGAAATTCTTTTGATAAACGATGATGAAGAAGTTCTGGAAAAAAGAGTAAGAGGTTGGCTGAAGAGTCTTGGAATCGATGCTGCGAATTTAAAAATTTACATACAAAGTCTAACTCACAGATCTTATGCTCATCAGGAAAATATCCAGTCAAGAGGCAACGAGCAACTGGAATTTCTGGGCGATAGCGTACTTTCTTTTATAATCACATCTTATTTATATAAAAAATACAGTAGTTTTTCGGAAGGGAAAATGGCCAGAATAAGATCTGTGTTAATTAATAGAAAAACTCTATTAAAAATAGCCAAGGAAATTAAAATAGATCAGCAGATACTTTTAAGTGAAAATGAAGAATCGTGCAGGGGCAGAAAAAAGGCGTCCATTTTAGCCGATAGCTTAGAAGCGTTGATTGGGGCTATTTATATGGATAAAGGGATAAAATTTGCTTCTGGCTGGGTTCTGAAAAGATATAAAGAGAAAATCGACGAGCATATTAAAACTCCTGAAATTATAGATTATAAAACTTATCTTCAGGAAGTTATCCAGGCAGATTACTCCAGGCTGGCAAGATATAAACTGGTTAAGTCGGAAGGTCCCGACCACAATAAGTCATTTTATTCGGTGGTAATGATTGATCATAAAGTAGTGGGCAGGGGCAAGGGTAAAAGTAAAAAGAATTCTGAGCAGAATGCTGCCAGAAATACTTTAAAAAAGTTATATAATTTGGATTTATAATATTTATTTTGGAAGTTAAAGTTGTACTTAAAGAACATAACACTTCGGGGTTTTAAATCTTTTAAAGATAAAAGTCAATTGTTTTTTGAACCTGGAATCAGTGTAATCGTAGGGCCCAATGGAAGTGGTAAAAGTAATGTAGCAGATGCCATATCCTGGGTTTTAGGGGAACAGAGCCCCAAAACGCTGAGGGGAAACTCGATGGCAGACGTAATTTTCAGGAGCAAAAATGAAGAGATGGGAATTGCAGAAGTTTCCCTGGTATTTGATAATTCCAACAAATTATTTAATACCGAGTTTAGAGATGTCAAGTTTACCCGCAGGGTTTTTTCCAAAGGAGGAAGTGAGTATTTTATTAATTCTTCACCCTGCCGGCTGATAGATATACAGGAGCTAACTGCTGATAGCGGAATTGGGAAGGGTCTTCATATAATTATAAATCAGGGACAGATTAATGAAATTGCAGTACTTAAGCCTTTGGAAAGAAAAGCCATAATAGACGAAGTACTGGGAATATCGAAACATAAAAACAGGAGAGATAAATCACTGATCAAGCTCCAGAAAGTAAAAAATGACATCGATAGAATAGATGACCTGATGGAAGAGATAAAAAGGACCATGGACCCTCTTGAGATAGAAGCAAAAAGGGCCCGGAAATATTCGGAAATTTTTAATTTGTTAAAGAATGAAGAAATTTCTCTTTTTATGGCGCAACTAGATCGTTTGAACGGTGAATGGGAAAGGGAGAATGATTCTTATAAAGAAAATGACAGTAAGTTAGAAGAGATTAAAAGTAAAATTCCAAATATGGAGAGTAAGAAAAATAGCCTTATGAAAGTGGTGGGTACAGAACAGGATGAGTACCAGTTATGGAAGAATGAAATTGACCGATTTAACCTGGAAATAAATGATTTAAAAAATTTTATATCCCTGATTGAAAGTAAAAAAAACCTCTTTAAAACGCTGGGTAATATGTTCGATCTGGAGTTTAATCGCTATATAGAGGGTAAAGAAGAATCCCGGAATTTATTGGAAAAAGATAAAAATAATATGGGTATACCTTTGCCAGGAAATATTTCTATCAAACTGGATGAAATTATAAATCTTTTATTAAAATTTCTGGATAACCTAAAGGGAAAAGTAAAAGATGATAGTGCTGCAAATTATATTAGAAATGAAATTAAATTAATTATAGGAGAGATAAAAAAAATAGTTAAGATAATTGAAGACAGGAAGCGGAGCAAAGAGGCAGGTATGGTGGAAAAATCGGATAAGGAAGATAAAAAAAGTATCCATAATATTGAAGGAAGATTAAAACAAATAGAAAGTTTAAAGAAAATTTGTACCATTAATCTGGAAAGATCCGAAAAACTGCATTCGATTTCGAAGAATTTTTTATCGGTTTCAGAGGATATAAAAAGAAAGCTTTACCCGGAATTTGAAAAAAGAAATAATTTAATTTCGGAAAACCGGGATAAAATAAATAATCTGGAAGATCAGATAAATCAATTGAATTCATACAAGTCGAAGCTGGAAAATAACTTATATAAGAGTGATCTTAAGAAAGAACAGATAAGAGAAAGAGTGGAAGCCATTACCGAAAATATGGTAGATAATTATAATATATCCATTGAATATGCTTTAAAAAGCTATAGCCCCAGCACCGATATAAAACAGTCGGAAATCAAGGTAAGAAAATTAAAAAATGAAATAAAGAGTTACGGAAATGTAAATCCAAATGCGGCCATCGAATATGACAGGATCAAAAAGAGATTCGATTTTTTAGCTGCTCAGAGAAGCGATCTTATCGAAAGTAAAAAAAGTCTGGAAGAGTTGATTGGAGATATAAACAAACGGATTGCCGACTTTTTCTATAAAAAATTCGATGAGATTAAGAAGTGTTTTAGAAGTTATTTCAAGATTTTATTTCCTCTGGGCGAAGGCGAAATGCAGCTTGAAAAGAATAATAATATCAGCCGTGAGAATGGTAATGATGAAGTAGGTGTAGACCTGAAGGTAGATATTGGCAATAATAAGTTCGTCAACCTCTCCCTTCTATCGGGAGGGGAGAAATCTCTGGTTTCAATAGCTTTTCTTTTCTCCATTTATTCCATAAATCCCTCTCCCTTTTATGTTTTTGATGAAGTGGATGCTGCTCTGGATGATGTGAATATCAACCGATTTCTGACCCTGATACAAAAATTTTCGGAAAAACAACAGATAATCATAATTACTCACCAGAAAAGAACAATGGAAATTGCCGATACTATTTACGGAGTAACCATGCAGCCCAATGGAATTTCAAAGATAATTTCCGAAAAAATGGGAAAGAAGTATGCAGAAATTAATTAAGAATCTGAATTATATATGGAATAAATTTAAAAATAACCGCAAATTATTCTGGGATGAGCTTGAGGAGCAGATGGTGGCCAGTGATATAAGTATCAATACGGTGGTCAGAATATTGGATGAAGTTAAAAAGTGTGCCTACAGTGAAAACATAAATGATCCGGAAAAAATAAAATCCTTAATAAAGGATCAGATTATTGAAATTCTTGAAATCAATAAAAATAATGAATTAAATATATCGTCCGCACCGCCTACGGTATTTTTAATAGTAGGGGTAAACGGGTCAGGAAAAACCACTTCTGTAGCCAAGCTGGCTAATTTGTTTAAGAAAAATGGGAAGAAGGTATTAATATCGGCTGCTGATACCTATCGAGCAGCTGCCGTGGAACAGATACAGCATTATGCACAGAAATTGAAATTGGATATGGTTTATCATCAGAAATTCTCCGATCCAGGTGCAGTAGTATATGATAGTCTGGAAAAAGCAATGGCAAGGGGGATCGATCTGATTATAATCGATACTGCCGGGAGAATGCAGACTTCTTATAATCTTATGGAGGAACTGAAAAAGATAAAAAAAGTGATAAATAGAAAGATTAACCGGGATGTTGACGAGATATTGTTGGTTGTGGACTCTACCACCGGTCAGAATGCAAAGAATCAGGCGGAATTATTTAATAATTCATTGGGCCTGACCGGAATAATTCTCACTAAAACCGACAGTACTTCAAAAGGGGGAATAGTACTTACCATAAAGAATGACCTTAATATACCGGTAAAGATAGTTACCGACGGTGAAAGATTGGAGAATATATATTATTTTGATCCGGTAAAGTTTACTGACTTGTTATTTTCTTGATTAAAATTTTGAAGGCAGGTTTTTAAATGTTTGATAACTTAACCGCTAAATTCGAGGATTTATTCTATAAAATAAGAAACAAGGGTAAATTAAGCCCCGGTGATATGGATGTTGCCTTAAGGGAGATTAAGCTTGCTTTACTGGAAGCTGATGTAAATTTTAAAGTAGTCAAGGAATTTCTAGAAAATGTCAGAGTAAAAGCAACTGGTGAAAAAGTACTGGAAAGTTTAACTCCCTATCAGCAGATAATAAAGATAGTAAATGAAGAAATCGTTAAAATGCTTGGTTCGGGCAGCGGCGGTATTAATTTTACCTCGGGGGGTCCCACAATTATTATGATGGTAGGACTGCAGGGCTCTGGAAAAACTTCTTCGGTTATAAAACTGGCTAATTTTATAAAAACCAGGTTTCAGAAAAAAGTTTCTATCGTTGCTGCAGATGTATACCGGCCGGCTGCAGTGCTTCAGCTTGAGGACATGGCAAAGAGCATTGATATAGAAGTATTTTCCGAGAGTAATTCAGATCCGGTAAAAATATCGGTAAGAGGAGTGGAATTATTCAAGAAAGCCGGAAGTGACGTGATTATAATCGATACTGCCGGCAGATTGCAGGTTAACCAGGATATGATGAACGAAATCGTTAATATAAGAAAGAAAGTTAATCCCCACTGGATATACCTGGTTCTGGATGCCATGACCGGTCAGGAGGCTGTAAATATCGCTTATGGTTTCAACCAGAAGGTTGAATTTGATGGGATAATTCTAACCAAGCTGGATAGTGATACCAGAGGAGGCGCAGCACTATCGGTCTATTATATAGTAAAAAAACCGGTAAAGTTCATATCCAATGGAGAAAAAATCGAGGATTTTGATATTTTTTATCCTGAAAGGATAGCTTCTAGGATACTGGGTATGGGAGACATCCTGACTCTGGTTGAAAAAACGGAGAAAGTAGTAAGTGAAAAAGAGGCAAAAAAAATTGAAGAAAAGATTTACAGAAATGAGTTGAATTTCGAAGATTTCGTTAGTCAGCTTAAGAGCATAAAGAAAATAGGATCCCTGGATAAAATATTTTCTATGATGCCCATTACCAATAAAAATAAGATATTTAAAAAAGTAAATTTAGATGACTCTTATCTTACCCGGATAGAGGCTATAATCAATTCTATGACAGTGGAAGAGAGAAGAAAACCGCATATAATAAACGGCAGCAGAAAAAAAAGGATAGCAAGAGGATGCGGTTGTTCGGTGTCGGAGGTTAATAAACTGTTAAAACAATTTAGCAAAACAAAACAAATGTTAAAGCAGTTTTCGGGATTAAAGGGGAAGTTTAATTTACCTTTTAGTAATTTTTAGTTAAAAAAATATTTTGCAAGTTTTATAGAAAAATATATAATTATGAGAGCATAAAGCTATCTATATGAATATTTGGAGGTTATGGATTGAGCGTAAAGATCAGGTTGACGAGGATGGGCTCGAAAAAGCAGCCCTTTTACAGAATTGTGGTAGCAGATACCAGATCCCCTAGAGATGGGAGGTTCATTGAAAAAATAGGTATATACGATCCTAAAAGTGATCCATCCAAAATAGAGGTTAATAAAGATAAGGCTCTTGATTGGATGAAGAAAGGTGCAAAACCTACAGATACGGTTCAGAAACTTTTTGATAAAATTGATTTAAAGAAGTAGTTATTACAATTTAAACTGGAGGTAAATAGTGAAAGAACTACTAGAGTACATGGTAAAAGAGCTGGTTGACAGCCCGGATAATGTTGATATTACAGAAGAGGAGGAAGATGATAAAACAGTAATTTTCAAGCTCAAAGTAGCTGAAGAGGATCTGGGGAAAGTAATCGGGAAAAAAGGAAGAACCGCAAATGCTTTGAGGGTTATAATGAGAGCTGCATCTGCTAAGAGGGGTAAATCCTCTATTGTAAAAATTATGGATTGATAATTTATAATATATAAATATAGATAGACTTATTTAAAATAAGTACCGGTAAATGTAAGAATTAAACGTGGATGCAAGATTAATTGGGATAATTAGTAAGCCGCATGGAATAAAAGGAGAAGTAGTGGTAATGTTGCTTACTGATTATCCCAAAACTATTAAAATAGGAGATATACTCTTTTTTGATGAAAAATGTACCAGAAAAGCGGAAGTCGAGAATGTTAAGCTCCTGAAAGTAAAAGAGAATGCCAGCTTTTTGGTAATTAAATTTAAAGGCATAGATAGCAAAAATTGTGCTGAGAGCCTAAAGAGCATCAATATTTTTCGGAGCATAAAAAACAGCCCCTCACTTAAAGAAAATCAATTTTGGACGGATGATATAATAGGCTGTATGGTTTACATTAAAAGCAATATTCCGGTGGGAACAGTCGTGGATATAGAAAAATTTGCCGCTAATGATAATTTGGTGGTGAAAATAGAGAACGAGAACTTAAATATACTGCCTGTTAAAAATAATATTTTTTATATTCCGGTTATTGAAGATTACATCCATGATATAGATCTTAAAGATAAAAAGATAATATTGAAAAGAATTCCGGAATATATATAGAATTTCTAAAATTATTATTTTCTTTTATATTTTTATATTTTTTATTTTAAGATGCTTACAACAAGAATGCTTACAATAGATGTAGTTACTATTTTTCCGGGCATGTTTGAAAGTATTACGGAGTTCGGAGTTATAAAGGAAGCTTTCAAAAAAAATATCTGCCGGCTCAATATATATAATTTAAGGAATTTTTCCGGTTTTAAGCATGAACAGGTTGATGACAGACCTTATGGAGGGGGTCCCGGTATGATACTGATGCCGGAGCCAATAGATAATGCTGTCACCTTCATTAAAAAAAAGAATAAAATTAAAAAAAAGGAGAAGCAAAAGATAATACTGCTTTCACCGGCTGGAGATAAGCTGGACCAGGATAAATTAAAATATATGTCAAAACTTGAAAATATAATACTTATTTGCGGAAGATATGAGGGTGTAGACCAGAGAATAGTGGATCTGTTAGTGGATTTCGAGATTTCCGTAGGAGATTACATATTAACCGGTGGTGAGATTCCGGCAATGATTATAATTGATGGGGTAATAAGATTACTGCCTGGAGTAGTGGGAAAAGAAGAGTCCTTAAAAGTTGAATCTTTTGAGAAGAACCTGCTTGATTATCCGCAATATACAAGACCTCCGGTTTTTAAAGGAATGGCTGTTCCTGAAATTCTTTTAAGTGGAAATCATAAAAGTATTAAGGAGTGGAGAAAAGAAAAGTCGGAAAGAATAACCAGAATAAAAAGGCCGGATTTATTTGACAAAGAAGGTTAAATTAATTATATTTGTTTGGTTTCATTAGTATAAAAGAGATAAGCCGGAGAATGAAGTGAATAAATTAGATAAAATTGAGAGTAAATATATAAGGACGGATATACCTGAATTCAAATCGGGTGACAAAATAAAAGTTAAAATAAAAATCAGTGAAGAGAATAAAGATAGAATTCAGGTTTTTGAAGGGATTGTCATTAGAGTCAAAGGTTCGGGAATAAATAAAACATTTACGGTGAGAAAAATCTCTTTTAATAATATAGGTGTTGAAAGAACCTTTCTTGTTAATTCACCAATAATCCAATCTGTGGAAAAGGTTGGAGAAGGATTGGTAAGAAGAGCCAAATTATATTATCTTAGAGATAAAATTGGTAAAAATTCCAGAATCAGGTTTAAGTAAAATATAATCACTTATCTTTTTATATTAATGCCTTTAGAAAATAAAGAGGTAGCTACCACCAAAAGAAGAAGGATTTTTAAAGAATTTCTAATTTATGCTTTTATCGTGTTGATTGCAGTAACATCGGCTACTTTGATTAGAATCTTTATTCTGGAGCCTTTTATTGTCCCCACGCCTTCGATGGAGCCAAAATTAGAAGTAGGAGATAAAGTCTTAATCAATAAACTCGCCTATAAATTCGGCCCGGTTAAAAGAGGAGATATTGTAGCCTTCCATTCACCTATAGAAAAAAAGGATCTGGTTAAGAGAGTTATTGCCGTAGAAGGAGACGAAGTTACTTTGACCAGTGAAGGTGAAATTTATATTAACGGTGAAAAAATTGTTGAAAATTATTTGCCGAAAGATGAAAATATATCTTATATAAATCAGACCATAGCTGTTGGGGAAAATGAAGTTTTTGTAATGGGAGATAATCGGAATAACAGTTTTGACAGCAGATTTTTTGGGACAATTTCGGAAGATGACATTTTTGGGAAATTTGTCATAATTTATTGGCCTCCATCCAGATGGTAATTTTTTAATGGCAGAATGGAATTTAGGGAAACAAAAAGACTTTTAAACTTGTGTAGATATGAGAATGAACTGTATATATCAGGCTATGAAAAAATAGCCGGGGTCGATGAGTCGGGAAGGGGTTCACTTGCCGGTCCTCTGGTGGCGGCGGCTGTTATTCTGGATAAAAAGAAATTGATGATAGAAGACATAGATGATTGTAAAAGACTGACCGAATTCAAAAGAAAATTCATCTTTAAAAAAATAATCAAAAATTGTCTGTGCTGGTCCGTAATAAAAATTCCTTCCGGTGAAATTGATCGGTTATCTATAACCAAAGCAAATGCCATTGCCTTTAAAATGGCCATAAACAGTTTAAAAATAAAGCCGGATATTACTTTGACGGATTTTATTACTGTAAATTTAGGCGTAAAATGTTTGCCGGTTATTAAAGGTGACCAGCTCAGTGTTTCCATTGCTGCCGCTTCCATAATTGCGAAAGTAATTAGAGATCAGATAATGCTTAAGTTTTCCAGATACTATCCGGAATATGGGTTTGATCATAACAAAGGTTATGGCACCAGAAAGCATTTAATGTCACTTCAAAAGTACGGTCCTTCAATTATTCATAGAGTATCTTACAGGGGTGTTTTAAGTTAGTAATCTTAAGTAAAAAATTTATAGGTGAACTGGGAGAATTAATTGCCTGCAGGCATCTGGAAAAAGAAGGGTATCTTATATTAGAAAAAAATTATAGAAATAAATGCGGCGAGATAGATATAATAGCCAGAAAAGGTAGAAATTTATTTTTTATAGAAGTCAAGACCAGAACCAGTCTTGAATATGGGGATCCGCTGGAAGCCGTTAATAAATCAAAAATTATCAGAATAAGGAAAATCGCCGGTTTATATATAACCAGGAATAAGCTTTTAACATTCGACCCCCATTTTAATGTTATATCCATAACCATAAGCAGCAGTTTGGTCAAAGAAGCGTTGAAAGATAAAAATTCTTTTTTAAAAATAATCCGACCAGATGTTTTAAAAGATAATGGAGATATAAAAATTGAGCATATAGAAAATGCCTTCTAATAAATTGAATAAAAAAGATATAACAATTGACGTAAAAAAGTACAAAAATATAATATAATATAATGCAACCATGTAGTGTATAGTATTTTTTTAATATGACAGGTTAATTCCTGATTCAAATAATTATTTACTAATTAAATGAGAAAGGAAATGAAACCGGTAAAAGATTCCCAGAAAAGAAAAAGTGGAAAAATATTGAATACGGATGAAATGCTGCAGAAACTGGAAGATCTGGAACTGGTAAATTCCGTAAACGTTGCCGTAAATCGCGGTGAGAGTCTGGAAAAAATAATCAAGCTTATATCCGTAAAAACCAAAAAATTGTTTTCAGGTTCGGGTATAGCAGTGTATTTACTCAGCGATGATGGAAAATACCTTATAATGCAGGGACTTAATCTGTCCGCAGCTCAGAGAAAGAAAATCGAGCAATTAATAAAAATCAAAGTACCGGAAGTAAAAATTCCAATAAAGGAATTAAGTTGCTATTTTAAAATACTTAAAGAAAAAAAGCCGGTCATTATAAATGATGCTGTCGAAATAGAAAAATTAATTATGGAATTTGTGGGGGTTTTACCTAAAGAGAAAAAATTATTAAAAAACACCATTATAAAATTTATACCGCAAATTTATAAAATTCTGAATATAAAATCAATTATGGTTGTCCCTCTCATTTCAAACGGTGATGTTATAGGATTAATGGATATATCTGGGCGGAAACCTTTCACTGCCTTCGATTTGGAAAGAATCAATATTATTTCGGAACAATTGGTTGCAGCCATAAAAAGAAAGAAAATAGAAGATACCCTAAAAGATGCATATGAAGAACTGGATCAGGTCTTTAATGTTTCGGTGGATGCGATGAGAATTATAAGCATAGATTATATTATTATGAAAATAAATAAAGCATTTACTGATTTATTTGGTCTGAGCAGAGATAAAATTGTGGGCAGGAAGTGTTTTGAGGTATTTTATGGATCTGATTGTCATACCAAAAACTGCATACTTAGAAGGACTATCGGTGGTGAAAAAATTATTGATGCTGAAGTGCCAAGAGAAAATATATACGGTAAAAAAATTCTCTGTATTTTGAATTCAAGTCCTATCAGGAACAAAAAGGGAGAAATAATTGGAATCATTGAATGTTTTAAAGATATCACCTTACAAAAAAAAGCTTTCGAGGAAGTAAAAACAAACGAAAATAGATTTAAAGAGCTTTTTGATAATATGAGCAGTGGTGTAGCCGTATATGAAGCCGTAGATAATGGGAGTGACTTTATAATAAGAGATTTTAATAAGGCGGCAGAAAGAATAGAAAAAGTTAAAAGAGAAGCCATTATCGGAAAAAGTGTTTTAAAGATTTTTCCGGGAGTAAAAAATTTCGGCATTTTTGATGTTTTTAAAAGAGTATACCAGACAGGTAAACCTGAGAAATATCCCATTGCTTTTTATAAAGATAGTAGAATTTCAGGCTGGAGGCGTAATTATATTTATAAACTGCCTTCAGGAGAGATAGTAGCCGTTTATGATGATCTGACCAGGCAAAAACAGGCAGAAGAATCTTTGAGGGATAGTGAAAAGTTTAGTTCCAGCCTGATGGAAAATTCTCCCAATCCTATTCTGGTAATCGATGCGGATTCCTCCATAAAATATGTAAACTCGGCATTGGAAAGCCGGGTAGGATTGAAATCGAATGAGATTCTGGGTAAGAAACCGCCTTATCCCTGGTGGCCTGAGAAGTTGAGGAGGAGATATAAGAAGGAGTTCGATAACGGCTTAAACGAGAGTCGCAGCAACCTCGAGTATCTTTTTATTGATAAAATGGGAGAGGAATTCTGGGTTGAAGTTAATTCCAAATTGGTATTCAGTAATAAAAAATTGACATACCGGATAATAACCTGGTTTGACGTAACTGACCGTAAATTGATGGAGAATGATTTAAAAGAAAGTTATAATAAACTACAGAAAACCCTGCAGGGTACCATAAATGCGCTGGCGGCAATAGTGGAAACCAGGGATCCTTATACTTCCGGCCACCAAAAAAGAGTTACCAAACTGGCAGTGGCTATTTCAAAAGAACTTAATCTTAGCCAGGAAATGATTGAATGTATAGAAACGGCGGCAAAAATTCATGATATAGGAAAGATAAATATACCTGCTTCAATTTTAACCAAGCCGGGAAGATTGACCGATATAGAATATAATTTGATTAAAACTCATCCCCAGGTGGGATATGAGATGGTTAAAGAAATAGAATTTCCGACGCCTGTTGCCGAAATTATACTCCAGCACCACGAGAAACTGGATGGTTCGGGATATCCCAGGGGTTTGAAAGGAAAAGATATAATGCTGGAAGCTAAAATATTGACAGTGGCCGATATAGTGGAAGCCATGTCCTCATACAGACCCTACCGTCCTGCTCTTGGCTTAAAAAAAGCAATTGATGAAATAAAAGAAAACAAGGGTAAATTATATGACCCTGGAGTAGTGGATACCTGCGTCAAAATTGTTATCCGGCAGGGATTTAAATTTGATTAATTTTTTAAGAAGATAATATGTCATTATATTCACATCTGTCTGATAAGGAACTGAGGAAACGCATAAAAGAACTGGAAGCCAGAGGTTATACCGGTACTACCAATTCTTTATTGCATGCACTTAATTGTGAACAAACTAATAGATTGTCAGATAGGGAGCTGTTGTCACTTATTCGTTCCCGTGCGGCAGCAGGGAAACCCATCGCCAAACTTGCCGCAGCTGCCAGAAGAAGAGGCCTTTCTTTCTAAGTATTAATATAAAGGTGCCTAAAAAATATTTTAAATGAATATATTGATATAGCACTGCTTACTTTTAAAAGCTAAATGTTTTGTCAGGTTGAAAATAGTACTTGAAAGAAGGCCATGATAAAACAAGATGGATTACGGACTAAAGGAGTTTGCACTAGTAATGAACTGCCAAAATAAAAAGAAAAGGAGGTGATAACTATGTTGTTTTTATTCAAAGGTGAAGTAAAAGGATTACCATCAATTCCGCTCGAGCAGTTTTTCGAAATTTCTGGAAAGCAGGTTGAAATCCTTAATAGCTATAAACAAAAAGGAAAAATTTTAGCGGGAGGTATAATAGCTGGTAGAAAAGGAAGCTATGCCATATTTGAAGTGGACTCTAATGAAGAACTCCAGGGATTAATAGCTCAAACACCAATGTATCCCTTTATTGAGGTCGAACTTATTCCACTGGTCTCTTATGAAGTGGCTGTAGAGACAGCTAAAAAACTGGCATCAAAGAAATAATATAGAAGGTGTTAATGGTTAAATTGACCCACTACCCAAATTTATAAGAATTTATAAGAACTTAATTCTGGATAACCAACCTATATATAGACAAAAATAGACCTTCATTTCGAGCTTGACAGCTGTTTTTTTTTCTGATAGTTTATCAACAATGTCAGGGTTTCCGGGACTATTACAATGAAATCTAATTCTTTCGTCTATGTGACTGCCAATGGCTGTCCTGAGAGTCGAATCGATTCGGCAAGAATGGTAAAGCTTTTCAGAAAAAATGGCTGGAAAATCACCAGCGATTTTCGAAAGGCAGACATCATATTTTTTAATGCATGTGGGCTCACAGAAGAAACTGAAAAAGAATCCTTGAGCATTATTAATTATTTAAAGACAAAAAAAAATCCCTCCACTGAATTTATAGTATGGGGCTGCCTTCCCAAAATCAATAACAGTTGTATTCGGGAGATTTACCAGGGAATTACCTTCGGTTCGGATGATTTAACAAGAGTGGATGAAATGTTTGCTTTTGAAAAAAAGGCAGAAAATATCCATGCGAATTTTTTAATTCCACTATTCCACTTTGGTGAGGAAAATAGAAATTCCAAAAATTCTAGGATTAGAAGAATCCTTGTAAATCCTCTGAAACTAATGAAAATGTATTCTGTTGACCAGGCAATCAATGTCTATGGGCCAGGTATTTTCCTAATAAAAGTATCTACAGGTTGCCTGAGTAATTGTTCTTATTGTGCGGTCAAACTTAGCCGGGGAAATTTGAAGAGCAAATCCATCGACAGCATCATAAAGGAAGTCAAAAAGGGACTAGAGAAAAATTATAAAGAATTTGGATTGATTGGAACTAATGTGGGGGCATATGGCAGAGATTTAGGAATAAACCTGGTTATTCTTCTCAGAGAAATAATTAAAATGAAGGGCGATTTCAAAATCAGACTGCGAAACATCCAACCCCGATTTTTGATTGAGATGATGCCCGAGCTCCGCGAGATCTTCCAAACCGGGAATATATCTTATCTTTCCACGGCAGCGGAATCAGGGAATGATAGAATTTTAAGCCTCATGAACCGGGGATATACAATAAGTAATTTTAAAGAGACCATTCGTATTATGAATAAAGAGTTCCCAAAAATAATGATTCGGAGTCAACTCATGGTGGGTTTCCCAACCGAGTCAGAAGAAGACTTTAAGGATACCTGCCGGTTACTGGATGAAGTGAGCTTAGACTACGTAGAGGTTTACATGTTTCAGAAACGTCCTGGAATCCGAGCAGCAGAGATGAAGGGGCAAATTGATAGAAAAACGAAAAGAATAAGATATTATCGGCTGTTGATGAAATCTATGTTCAATGAAAGAAAAAGAAAAAAAACAGCTCTTCTCGAATATAAAAAAAGATTGGAAGCATATTCATAGTCCTGGGTTGTCCTGATCTCTATTATAACTCTTTTCTTACCTGAAAAAATTAGCCTTAGGAGAAATTAAAAAGAAATAAGCGCATTATATGTATAATTGACTAAATGTGTATTTACATATACAATTAGTACATGCTATTTAAGTTAGACAGCTTCACATTAACCGGTGTCGATGCGGTAAGAGTATCGGTAGAGGTTCATATAACAAGAGGTCTGCCTGAATTTATAATCGTGGGCCTTCCGGGAAAGGCAGTAAATGAATCCAGACAGAGAGTAAGATCTGCAGTCATTAACAGCGGTTTTGATTTTCCGGTAAAAAAAATAATTGTAAATCTGTCGCCGGCAGATATAAAAAAAGACGGCTCTTTTTATGATTTACCCATAGCTCTTTCCATTCTTTCCGCCAGCGGCCAAATTAATTGTAGTATTTCAAAGGAATCCTGTTTTGTAGGTGAACTGTCACTGGACGGAAGCATAAATCCGGTGAGAGGTTTAATTTCTATGGCAGAAGAAGCACAGAAGGGTTCAAAAAGCTTTTTTTTCGTGCCCTATGGGATAGCCAACCAGGTTTCTTTTATTTCCGGTGTAAGAATAGTTGCCTGCAGGAATCTATTAGAAGCAGTAGAAGCTCTTTCCGGTAAAGAGGGAACGGAGAAGTTTATATATAAGGTCAATAATAATATTGCCAGAAAGCATACCTCTTATAACTTTGACTTTAAGGATGTAAAAGGTCAGCTTAAGGCAAAAAGAGCTCTGGAGATAGCTGTAGGAGGAAGGCACAATGTAATGCTTATAGGCCCTCCCGGCAGCGGTAAGACAATGCTTGCCAGAAGAGCGGTTACCATAATGCCTGATTTAAATATGCAGGAATGTATAGAGGTTACCAAAATTTATAGTTTACGTGAAAAGAATGTCAGCAACCTGATACAAAAAAGGCCCTTTAGAAGCCCTCATCATACTATAAGCAGGATAGGACTTATTGGAGGAGGTATCAGTCCCAGACCAGGTGAAATCAGTCTGACGCATAAAGGTTTATTGTTCCTGGATGAATTTTCACAATTCCCCAGAAATTTTATAGAGGATTTAAGGCAGCCCCTGGAAAATAAGGAGGTAATTATTACCAGAAATAATTTTTCTTACAGTTTTCCCTGTAATTTTATGTTGATAGTGGCTACCAACCCCTGAGATTGCGTTGCGAAGATGTCGCTATTTTGGGAGGGGATGACGGGAGGTAACATAGATTTATAGTCACATCTTCAGTTCCAACTATTATTTTTTCAGCAACATTTTCAACAATCTTTCTTTTTTCTTCTGTCTCTAGTTCTGGCCATCTGGAATAGAGATCTTTAGCTTCATTTAGTATTCTATCACTGGATAGATACTGGATTTTTAAAAAATCAATTTCACCTTGAAGTTTAGGAATTTTATCTTTTAATTGTAAAAACCTTTCTTCAAAAGGTTTGTGGCGAACTCCAAATTCATCACTTGTTATCTTATCATCAAAATATAGATTGTAGATTTTATCCATTTCCTGATTATTTTTTTTCTCCTCATCTATTAAGCTAGCCAGTAGCTCTTCTTTTTCTTTTATAACATTATCTGCTTTATTTAAGTAGTCACTGATCTCTGAAGATGAGAAAAAGAAGGTTTTAAGCTGTTGGTGGAAGACCTCTTCTAAATCATCTTTTCCTATTTTGTTTCTGCATTTATAGCAGGTATATTTAGGGGAATTGGAAGGTACGTACATCTTATTTCCACAGTGGCAGTAGGCAATTCCGGTAAAAATATGGACAGGTTTTCTAGTCGGGATTTTGTTTTTCTTTTTTTGCTCATCTAAAATCTGATTACACTCGTCCCAGAGCTCTTCAGAGACAATGGGCTCTACCTTGGTAAAGACCCATTCCTCTTTTGGTTTTAGGACCCATTTTTTATTCTCTCCAAGAGTTTTAGTGTAATTAGCTCGGTGAACTCCCTTGGCAGTAGGATCTCTGAGAAGCCTTCCGATGGTTGTATCACAGAACTTTGATCCCTTTCTGGTTCTATACCCGGCTTCATTTAAAACTCTGGCTACTGTTTTTTTACGCTTGTGCTCCAAAAAAAGCTCATAGATTAACTTCCTGACTGGTACCTCTTTTGGATCGGGAACTAATTTGTTGTCTTTCCAGTGGTAACCAAAGGAAGCCTTGCCACCAATGGATTTTCCAAGCATAGCTCTAATTGGAACAGAGGCAGCCACTCTATCTGAGATTTCTTCTCTTTCCCACTGGGCCATTGCAGCAATTATGGTGTAAAAAAGCCTTCCAGCTGGGGTTGAAGTATCGATGGATTCCTGGAGGGAGATTAAATCTGCATTGTATTCCCTGAAGATTTCAGAAAATTCTAGAAGCTCTTTGGTATTTCGGGCAAGTCTTGCAAGTTTGGAGAAGATTAGAGCAGTAATGTAGCCACTTTCTATATCCGCGAGCATCCTTTTTGTTTCTGGAAGACCCATTACTGATTTTCCGCTTACTGCCTCAAGGTGATATACTTCCTTTACCTTCCAGCCCTTGGACTCGGCATAAAGACGGGCTCTTTTTTCATGATGCTCTGGGCTTTCACCTTTGGCCTGGTCTTCAGTAGAGACCCGGATCCAGATACCAACTGCTTTTTCGTTTTCCATTATCAGTCTCCGTAAGAGAAAGTTTTGTAAGCTGTTTTAGGAAGCTTATTAAAAAATTCGTCATAAACTACCTACTTTTAGAAGTTTAGCATAGAGTTTTATGAAAATAAACCAGAGGAAATTAGGACTATACTTTTTGTCTAGAACTGAAAAAAAGTAAATAATTGAATATTGTGTGTATTATATTTATAATTTAAATAATATATATTATTAAGGCAAAAATAAAATATTTCGTAAAGAAACAAGTTAAAAAAGGCATTTTGATTGACAACTTTATTCCTGAAAATGGAGGGAAGCTATATGAAAAGAAAGAATTTTAGGATTCCAAATAGGGATGTTAAAATTGAAGGATATGAACTTTTATTTATTAATACCAAATGTTTTCAACGATTATACAGCATAAAACAACTTGGAATAGCTGACCGAGTATACCCTTTTGCTACTCATACAAGAGCAGCTCATTGTTTGGATTGTTTAGACATGTCTCAACGCTTTATAGACGCTCTAAAGGAAAATATTGAACTTTCAATCTCTATAAATAAAGACGAGAAGGGGGAGTTCTTAAAGCGGATAAAAGATGATACCCCACTTATAAGAGTAGCGGCTCTGTTACATGATATAATGCATATTCCATATTCTCATACATTAGAGGATGAAAATGGTATCCTTGAAAAAGGAGACAAGAGTGAAAGAATTGATAAAATGATAAATTTAATAAATAACGAGCTTGAAGTGTTAAAGAAATCCCCAGAATTAGCTCCCTACACTCTATTTGGATTTAAGGAAAAAGATGAGTTTGAGAAAATAATTAAAAATGACCAAGGACTTTTAGAAGATGCAAGAAAAGTTTTATGGACAATTGCCTTTCCAGACGAGGGTTCAATAAAACAGTTTATTGAGAGAAAAGATAAAAAAACTGAGAATGAGAAAGGAAAAAAATTATCTGAGAAAGAAAGAGCTGAAATACAGGAAAAAATTGAAAAAAATCTCTTAAACCCCGATAGATTTTATATTTCAGACATAATAGGAAATACAATATCCGCTGACCTTCTTAGCTATATCTTAAGAGATGTGGAATTTACTGGAATAGAAATGAAACCTGGTTTTTTGTATCGGCTGTTTGATTATATTGAACTAAGGCAAAATAAAGATACCTATGGGAAGACTCGAATGGTGATTAAACTCACTAAAAGAGGAGACTGGCGTCATGATGTTCTTTCTGCAATTATTGGTATTTTAAACGTAAGATATGCTCTTACTGAGGCAGTTATCTATCACCATGCAAAATGTGAAGCAAGTGCAATGTTGGGTAAAATTGCATCCTTATGTAATTTAACAGAATCTGATGAGTTATATAATATTGGAGATGAAGGTTTTATAAGCTTACTTGAGAAAAAGATAGAAAAGATGAGCAAAAATCCAAAATATGAAAGTAGAGCTAGTGGTGCTAAAAGACTCTTAGTTTCTTTAAAAAGCAGAAGATTTTACAAACGATTCCATATAATACCTGCTTATAAACAAAGAAAACCAGATGAGATTGATTTATCAGTAAAGTACTCATTTCCTCAAAACCGATCTGAATTAGAAGAAAAAATAGAAAAGAAATTCGGTTTACCAGTGGGTTCTATACTTATATTTTGCCCCACTAGTAAAATGGCATTAAAGGAAGCAGAAGCTCTAGTTTCATACGAAAAAATAGATAATAACGGTAATCCTAATGAAGTTATTGAGAAACTCAATAGTGAAACATGTTTGAAAAGCTTAGAGGAACGTCATAAGAGCCTAGCTGATAGAGTTAGAAATGTTATGGAACAATATAAGGCTTTGTGGAAATTGTATGTATTTATTGATCCTCTTTTAATACCTATTTATGGTAAGGTGATTAAAGAAGAGTTAAAAAAGGATATTGGAGTAGGTGATTCAATCTTTGATCATTATGTCTATCAAAGCTATGAATATGAAGTCAGCGGGAGGATATACGAGGAATTAGAGAACTCCACTCCAAAACCTCAAATACCTGAAGTATATCAGGAAATTCCATCTACAATTGAGGAGGTTTTAGTAAGAGAAAGGAGTGGAAAGCATTTTAAGCTTGATCTTGTGAATAATAGGGTAGAAGAAATAGTAAGAGCTGCAAAAAATAAAGTAGAAGCCAGGTATAAACAGGAAGAATTACCAATATGAATATCTATTTGAGCACTTCTAACAATTTCATTAGGAAGAAGGATTTTATCCAGAAATGGGTAAAGGATATTCTTCGGGAGTATGAAAAGAAAACTAGATTTATTACCCCTCCAGTCTGCGAAAAAACACTATGCAAAGTTATTGAAGATCTGAGGGGAATAAAAATTATCATAGAACCAGATAAAAAAATCTCAACTTTTGATGAGGGTTTTTTAGTACCGATCCAAGGAGGTTTTATAATCAAATATGGTACATTAGACACTGAGGATAAAAAATTCTCTGATGTAAGAATACGATCAACAATTTGCCATGAATTAGCTCATATATTATTTTATGATTGCACATCTTTAGTTCCTAAGCTTAAGATGGTTTCACCTGAGGATTGGTGTCACGACATGGCAAGATACCTATTGCTTCCAGACAATTTAATAAAAGAAAGTTTTTTAGAAATTAACAGAGTAGGTTCTAATTCAATAGATATGATTGAAGAACTTTCAAAAAAGTTCCAAGTTTCACGTATGTTGATAATTAAGAGAGTAACAGAAGACCTATCACTCCTGAAGGATACAATGGTTACATTTTGGAGGTATAAAGGCGAAAAAGGTAATTCTTTAAACAAGCAGATTAATTATAGAGATTACCAAAAAGTTTCTAAATTATCTCCTGAATTAGGAAGGCTATTGCCTAATTATTGGAGGAAATTAATTCATAATGAAGTGTGGGATAAAGTTTTGAGTAAAGTAGCAATTGGTAGTGCAGATAATCTTCCAAAATCTTTATATGTGGAGGGGAAGAGAAGAAATAAGGGAAAAATTAAAAGTATTCCATTTAAAATCGAGTGTGAACCTTTGTATATTGGATTTAACAACCTACTCTTTGACTGGGAGGGTGATATAAGACCCATTTTAAATATTTTATCAGTTGAAAAATTCGATTTGAATACATTAAAAAATGGAAAATTATAAAATGTCGCCAGGCAAAGCAGTCGCCTAACACAGTATAAAAGGTTCGCCCTTCGGGCAAAATAGGTGTATGGAGGTTTGATAGATGGTAGAAAGAACCAAAAGTAGCGCAGTTGCAGTCAAATGTGGGATTATAAAAGGTTTGAGAGATCTTTACGTCTTGACATTATTTTAATAAAAGTTATAAAATTACTAGAACAATATAATAGTTATACAAAATTGCTCCTTTTGTATAGAATTCTCCCCATATTTTAAGTGTTTTACAATAGATATGTCAAATATTTATCAATTAAATTAATAAAATAAGCCTCTTATTGAATTAAGGCCTATTATTTTATAAAAGAATTTGTTATTAATCTAAACGTTTAAATCTTGTTTATATACCATCTATTATCTTTATTAAATAAAAATTTTTAATAGTATCTTTCTATATCTTTCAAAGTAATTAGAGTTTTTTTATCTGCATCTTTCTGTATCAAACTTAAAAAATATACTAAAATGTTGAAAAAATAAAAAATTAAAAAGTTTATTCAAAATTTTCAGGAGAAATCTTCAAAATGGTAATATTGTCAGAGGCTTTCCCAGGTAATGAATAAAATAGAATTGCTTTTGGCGTCCCTTCATCTGAAAATCTTATTATATGAAATTCAGTTGTCTTTTGGCTTAATTCTGGAATTGAAGCTGTGAAACCCCCATCTCCTGGCAGTGTGCCGCCTTCGTATCCAGTATAATATCCCCATAGGATTGCACCATTTGGATTTTGGATTCCAATGCCTTCTAAACTAAAATTAATAGAATTATAATCATCGTTTATAAAAGTAATCGGGATTATGAAGGCTTCTCGTTCATCCATTGGTTGAGATACTCCTTCTTGTATTTCTTTTCCTTCTTTAATTTGCATTTTTTGTATAGTCATTGACAAATATTCTTTTTTAAAAGTATATGGTAGGAAAAGAAGGTTTTCATCTTTTAATTGAGAATAAAAATCTTCAACCGGTGAAGGTTTAAAGTTGGAAAGATCTATGGTGGTTAATTCTTTTTTTTCGTCTCGGTATCCTTTTTGGTAATATATTTTAAGTTTTGTTAAAGGAGCACTACTAGGTATTTCAAAAGAACGGAGAGGGACAGTCCATGTGAATCCAATAGGGGCTTTATCGATGTCTATATTAGCATCCTGACAATAAGTGTCGTCATACCGTCCAAGGTTTGGGCCAATTTTAGTTTCGCCAGAGTCGGGGCCATAAAAGAGGCTCATATTATTTTCATCATAAATATTTCCATGATCATCAATAATTTCAAAAGAAAATTTAAGATTGGATTCCCCCGATGTTTTTATTTTACGAAGAGTAAAATCTAAACATATGTGATCTATTTTTGAATCCCAGTAGTCCTGTTTTCTTTTTATTTTTGTAAGAGCAATACTCAGATTTTCAACAATAATCCCATTTAGTAATGGTTCGGCTTCCTCAACTGGCTCCTCTGCCACAACCTCTTCTTTAACAGGTTCCTCAACAATAGCCTGATCCTCTTCAACTGACTCTTCTTCTACTGGCTCTTCAACGGTAAGCTTTTCTTCTGGTTTCTCGATAACCGGTTCTTCTACAACTTCTTTTCTGCAACTTACTGTAGAAACTAAGAACAAACATATCAGAAAAATAATGATTGTTCTATTTATAACTTAAACCACCTCGCTTTTAAAAAGCTTTAATTTTTAAAATTAAAAACTATATTTAGAGTTGAAAAATTTATTATTTTATTTAAACTAAAACTTGGATAATGATAATCTTTCCTTAAATGTAAAATACATCTTTTAAAATCTCTTTAGCATTTATTTAATCTCTGCTTTATTGCCTAAACTGCGTATCTTTTATATCAAGTGCACCCCTCCAGGAAAATTATACAAAAGGAGCAATTTTGTATAGAAAAGGGTATTTTAAGATGTTTTTACTATAGTTGGGGAAAGGAAGTAAGGTATTAAATTTGTAGAAAAATTAAAAGTGTGTAAAAAACATGAGGGAAAGATCTCTCATACAGAGAAATACAAATTTAGGAAAGGCATTTAAAATCGTTCCCTATCTTACTCCTGAAGAAATTAAGCTTTTAGCTTTGGAAGCTAAAAAAAGAAGAAATGGAGAAAGAGACTCTCTTTTAATATTAGTTTTATTTGAAACTGGACTGAGAATTTCAGAAGCACTGTCACTAACCCAATCTAATATTGATCTTTTTGAAGGAAGGCCGGTTTTAAGAATTATAGGCAAAGGCAAAAAACCAAGAGTGGTAGCATGCCCGGAAGGATTAACAGACGGTCTTCGTGCTTATGCTAATAGACACAAAATTGAGCCAGAACGCAAGTTTTTTCCGATCAACAGACAAAGAGCCTGGCAGATACTAAAAGAAGTTTCCCGGAAAGCAGGCCTTACCAAGAGAATCTATCCTCATCTTTTAAGACATTCAGATGCTATTGAGAGATTAAGGCAGACAGGAAATCCAAAGGCACTGCAACACCATTTAGGGCATTCCTCAACTGTTATGGTGATGAGATACCTCTCAACTTTAACTAAAGAGGACTCTTTAAGAATTCAGCAGCAAGTAAAGTTTTATGATAGAGAATAAAATTTTTAGGGGTTTATTGTTTTATTATTAAAAATAAGAATTGAAAGGAGCAATCATGAGTTTCAGAAGAAGTTTAAAGTATTTTATAGTGTTTTTGGCTTTGGTTTTTTGCTTTAGCTTTGGAGCTTCATGTAGAGCTGGCCAAGCGTTGGAGCAAAAAACAGAGGAGCAAGAAGAATTAGAAAATGAAATAGCTGAATTAAAGCAAGAGTTATCGGATAAAGACAAGGAAATAAGTGAGCTAAAGGAAGAATCACAGAAAGAAATAGAAGAAATGCAGGAAAAGCTTCAAAGAATTGATTCCTTGTTTACTTCAGAGGTAATTCAGGAGAGTCTCTCTGTTAATGGTACTGTAAAAGAAATTTCTGATCATAGTCTAATCATTATGGGCTTTGGCTTTGCTGATTTTGTAATTCCAATCAGCGAAGACGCAAAAATCTTTACTGAATATATTTTGCCAGAAGGAACACCTGAAGAAGAGGTTTGGGGAAGAATCTACACTGATGATAGAGAAGTTAAAACAGGCCGAAAGGAAACTAACTTTGAAGAGATTAAAGTAGAAGATAATGTATTTATTCATTTAAATTTAAAATCAGATTATACCATAGAGGGTGTTGAAATTGAGGTGTCACCACAGGATTTATTCGATTTTTAAAAAAAGAAATTCTTAAAGTCGAAGGAATTCAGACTGGTTGATAATTCACAAAGAGGTAATTTTTGCCTCATTTACTTTATTCATATAAGAATAAAAATTTCTATTGATTTAACAGAATCTCTAAAATGTTATAATCAACTACTAGAGTATTTTTTTAAAAATTAAATAGGAAAAAGAAAGGTAACAATGAGGAGAAGAACCAAAATCTTATTGATCCTAGGAACTATTATTGGCTTATTTGCAATAGTTGTAATAGTTTTATTTAGTACCCCACAGATAGGTAGACTCGTTGAACGTTATCAATTTTACCGTTATCAAAGAAACCTGACGTCAGTTCTGATAAAAGAAGAGTCAATACCAATTTATGACTTAGATTATGCAATAGTCTCAGGAAAAATTGAAATATTTGAAGAAGACGCCTCTATTCGTTATGGTATGATAGCATGTGCTATAGTAAAGGAGATTTCTGATAATAATTTGACTATTCTTGATCTTACTTGGGGAATGGGGAAAGCATTTTATTTAATGGTTACGGTTAGCCAAAGCGCAGAAATTAATTTTAGATATGTTGTGCCAGAAGGAGCGCCGGAAGAAAAGGTAACAGGCAGCATTGGAGTGAGTGGTGTAGATTGGCTCGGTAGAACTAAGGAGGAAGAATTTAAAACAGGCCACAGAGAGATTAGCTTTGAAGATATTAAAGTAGGAGATTTTATAAGTATTGGTTTGTATTTAAACCCAGACGATACTATAAAAGAGATCTCTATTGAGGTAATGGCAGAGGATTTAGCCAATAAGGTGTACGGTCTGTAAAGAAAAGAGTCTCAGAGCCAGAGAAGCTCAAACCAATAATTTTAATGTCTTAGGTTCGTTGTTTTTGCTTTTTTAAAGCAGATTGAAAATTAAAAAAATTTTATGTATTTTAAAAGAAACAATTTTTTATAATTAATTTTTTTATGAACAAAAAACTTTTTATTCCTTTAATAATCATTGTTCTACTCCTTACCAGTGGAGGGGTATTTTGGTGGTGGCACAATGGAAAAGAATTAAGAGAACTAAATAAGGATTTACCGGAAGGATTAAAGATTGTAAAAAGTTTAACTGGGCAATACATGATAATAAACGAGCAGGATGGATACAGAATAAATTGGCCTAAAAAGGAGTTAGAAATAGTTTATTTTGAAGAACGTCAAGATATAGAGAAAACACTTCCTCCTTTTTTCTCACAGGAAGTAAAAAAATTATTTGTTTCCGGGACAGATCTTTTCTTTGGCGAATATACAAGTTTTCCAGAAGTAAAAATTAGCTGTTTTAAATTAAAAGATGGTATTGATTTAGAGAAATTAAGACAGATATATGAGAATTCCTCTTCTTTTTTCGCAAACAGCACAATAAATTTAGAACAAAAAGGAGAATTTGAAGTGCTAATAACAAAAGATAGTTATCAAGTAAATTACTGTTTTAAAATAAATTCAAAACTTTATAATATTGTTTGTCCAGAGGAAAATTTATGTCAAAATATTCTCCAAAATAGTAGATGGTCATTGTAAATTTAATACTCGGAAAGGAGGAACTAACACTTGAGATTCAAACCTACAATTTTAAAGTTAAGTAAAATAGGATTATTTACTTTTTTAGTTTTTTGTTTTTTCTTTTCGTTAAATACTCCTATTTTAAAAGCTGAAGGGGTAGGAGAAATTGATGATGATAAATTAAATTTAATTTTAGAAGAACTTAATCTTTCTAGATATTTTATTGATATAGATGAAGAGAGAATATTCTATACCCCATCTGAACTAAAGGAAGCCCTCAATCGACCAATGGAACCTAGAGTATCAAGTCTCACTTACGGAGGCTATATATTGGTTGCTTTATATGAGAAAAACCTAATAAAATCTATTGCTTCTGGAGAATATGGGAAAAAAGCAGACATTCTTTGGAATGCTATTTTAGATATAAATGTTCCTGCCCAAGTAGCTCAATTAGAAAGCACGGAGCTTCTTGTAGGATTAATTAACGAAGGAGGGGGATCCGGCTTTGGCGAAAGTGTCCTACTTAAAATACCGAAACTTTTAGAAACCGGCATAGCACTTAAAACATTAAAAAAATTATTATATTGTAATGAACTTAAATATTATTTTAATGAGCGTTATGGAGGGGCTTCGTCTAATGAAATAAATTATACCTTTTTAGATAATTTTACATATAAGGAATTAACTTCTAGTGAAAAGGAATATTTTGAATCGTTATGGAAAAATTGGGGCGAATATTATACTCCAACAGGAGTAAAAGGAAATATTGACTCCGGGGCTCAAGAAAGTCTTCAAAATAATATTGTGCTTGCGATTAAGGAATTAAACGCTCAGGTCTCACAACCTATAGAAGAAAAGACTAGTCTCTCTTGGTGGCAGAAAATTAAAAACTTTTTTTCACAAGATCAAGTCTCGCAAACCATAGAAGATGAAGAAGCAGTTGTATCAGAAGAATCTAAAGAAGAATTTGCGGAAGCTGGGAAAAAGGAAGAGGAACAAAAACTAACAGAAGAATACTTAATGGAAGATGGTATTTTTGTGCTTCAATTAGAAGATGTATTAAAATGTTCTCAAGATCTTTTAAGCCATTGTTTGTTATTAGCCCCTGCAAGTGCTGTATTCCCAGATATAGAAGACCCTGAAGTTAATGTCACAAAGCTTGATGATAATGTTTATTTGGTTGAAGCATACGTAGATAGTCAAAATACGTCTGGAGCTATGGTTAGGTCCTATTACAGCGATAAGGTTACATTTACACCACCAGTTAAATCAACTGACATTGTTGGCAAGGTGGCTCTTGAAACCTGCAGTTATGACTTTAAATTTAGTGATTATAGCATATTAAGAGATGAGTATAGAGATAGGTAGACATGGTAAATTAACGGAAGTTTTCTTTATCTTATCTTGATATAACTTTTTTCTCCGATAAGGAATTCCTTTTTAAGATATATAAATATTAGAAGAGAAATAAAAAGAACAACTTCATTGATTATAAAGGATCGTCTTCTTATAGATTAAAAGTAAGGATTGTAGGTCAGATCGATAGTCTCTGATTATATAGAGTGTTTTTTTGATAAGCCTGAAAAAGAATCTCTCTTTCCACAACCTTCCTTGGCCTTGCGTATATTTTTCTTGAGGCCTCAATAGCTTCCTTTCTGTAGGAAGTTTTTCTTTTAGGTGGAGCAAATGTGGTGGCACTAAAAGCCTGAGAGGTTACTCCATTTATCAGTAGTTTAAGATAGATATGGTGATTGGGTAGGTTAATTAAATCATTGATGTCAAAGACAGGATAAAATTCACTAGCTAAATATTTGGCATCGCTAACCCCTACTCTAAAAGAGATGATTGTTCCTACGTTTCCAAAGATGGCTGCTCTTATTTTCTCATCAAGTTGCTCAATATATTGGTGGGCAAAAATTAAATTCAATCCGTACTTCCTGGCTTCAGATAAAATATCAGCAAAAGACAGGGTTATAAAATTATGAATCTCATCTACATAAAGGTAAAACGGCCTTCTTTTCTTACGAGGTAAATCTCCCCGGCTTAGTCCACTAAGCAGAATCTTGGTCACTAACATTGCTCCCAAAAGGGAGCAGTTTTCTTCTCCAATCTTACCTTTGGCTAAATTTACTATAAGTATCTTTCCTTCATCCATTACCTTTCTTAGGTCAAAGGTATTTTCTTTTTGGCCCACTATGTTTCTAAGAGGAAGATTTACTAGAAATTGTCCTACCTTGTTTAAGATAGGAGATATAGCCTCTGATCTTAGCCAGGCTGAATACTTTTCAAACTCAGAGGACCAGAACTCTCTTACCTGCTGATTGGTAATACCCTCTAATACCTTCTTTCTAAATTCCTTGTCAGTTAAAAGTTTTGGTATGTCTAAGAGAGTGCTTTTTGGGTATTCTAAGAGGGTTAGAAGAGAGTTTCTTAAGATATGCTCTAATCTTGGCCCCCAGAATTCAGTCCATATTTTTTTAAGGATAGAAATAAGAGCTGAAGCTACAAGAAAGTGATAATCAGGGTGAACTCTATCCAGTGGATTAAAGGCAATGGGGTAGTCTAAATCAGCCGGGTTAAAGTAGATAACATCTTTTATCCTTCTTTTAGGGATAAAATCTAAGATGTCTTTAGATAAGTCCCCATGAGGATCGATTAAGGCTAAGCCGTTTCCATCCTTGATGTCAGAGATAGCCATGTTTTCAATCAAGGTTGATTTTCCAGTCCCGGTCTTTCCAATGATATACATATGGCTTCTCCTATTCTTTTTTTTAATCCCGAATCTCTTTTTAATATCTCTCCAGTTGGTTATGGCAAAGGGGGTGATCTGATTTTTGTCATTGTTTTTTTGAGACATAGACAAATAATAATCCCCCTTCTATTTCAATAAAAGAAAGGAGAAACTGCCCTTTAAATCAAATTACCCCTCCTTGTTGGAATGAGCCGGAAAGTTATATTAAAAGTAGAACTTTGAAAATAAATAAAACAGAAAGAAATAGTTCTAAGAGAAATCAAGATTACTGTTTTACTAAATGAAAGGAGAAAAAAAATGAATGAAGCAAGGTCAAGCTGGAACACAGTTTACCAATCCAAGGAGGGCTTTGAGTGTCAGATTACTCTAAGAGATGGGGACGAGGAAAGCCTTGTTCATAGAGCATCTGAGGTAATGGAAGGTATTACCAGTTCTGGAGGATTTCCTGTTAAACGGAAGGGATTTGGAAATAACAATGCTGCTTTTAAGAAAAGTGGAAATAGTGAGAAGAGTCCATCAAAAAAACAGAACAAAACCTATATTGATGAAGACGGAGTGCGTCGCTGCAACAAGAGACTAAAAAGTGGAGCTCTCTGTGGAAATCCTGTAGTTGAAAGAGAAGGAAAATACGGTCCTTTCTGGAGCTGTCCCAACTATAGAGAGCATGCTGTGTAAGAGTAAAGAATATTATAGGCTGGCTTTTTATGCATGGAGTGGGAGGTCAGCCTAAATTTTTATGGAAAGGAGAATGAGAAATGAAACTCATGACTAAAGAGTTAGAGGCAAGGTTTAAAGAGGTTGGTTCCCAGGAAGACAATAAAGACCCGATAATAATTGCCAAGTACTTTAATCCCTCTGGAGCTGGAACCTGGTATGCTACAGAATATAACCCGGAAGAAAGGTTATTTTTCGGGTATGTTTCAATCTTTGGTGATTTAAACGATGAATGGGGATATTTTAGCCTTGATGAGCTTGAAAGCTTTAAAAGTCAATTTGGTCTGGGAATAGAAAGAGACCTTTATTTTGGAGAAAAAAGAGTAAGCGAAATTATTAATAAGTAGGAAAGACATTCTATAAAAAGAAAAGATAAAAATATTAAATTATCAAAGAACTAAAAAAATATAAGTTTTATAGAAAAATTTGCTCTTGGGGTGAACCCCATACTTAGACATATTGTATACTAAAAATAGTTAATATAGAA